>CAJUKE010000014.1 GCA_910587075.1 uncultured Muribaculaceae bacterium | reverse complement strand
GGGGGGGGGGGGCGGGGGGGGGGGGGGGGGGGGGGGGGGGGGGGGTGCAGACGAGGGTGGCGCCTTCGAGGCGGAACTCGGCGGTGGGGGGCTCGGCTGTGACGGAGGTGAGGGAGGAGAGACCCAGGACGCGGCGCAATCCGGCAAGGGCGTCGATCATGCCGGCTCCCCAGCGGGGATCGGAGGGATCGGAGGGGGAGGTGGCGGTTTCGATGGCGATGGTTTTGAGTTCGGAGGGGGTGAGGGAGGGGTCGGCCTGGAGCCAGAGGGCGAGGACTCCGGCGGCGTAGGGGGAGGACATGGAGGTGCCGGAGGCTTCGCCCCATATGTGGGGACGGCCCGCGGATTCGACTTTGGCGGAGTAGTCGGACTCGGGGGCTTCGGAGGCGTCGATGTATGGCTGGGATATGGAGGAGATCACGGGGGCGCCGGGGGCGCTGATGTGGGGGAGGGAGCCGGATGGGGTGTCGCCGAAGCTGGTAAACGAGGCGGGGGTGCCGGGGGTGGCTGAAGTGACGACGCGGAGGTAGTCGGAGCCGATCTGCGGGACAGTGGTACGGGTGCATATGGCCCCGACGGCTATCACGCCGTCGCCACAGCAGAAGTCGTTTATGGTGAGTGCGTTGGAGAAAGCGGGGGCGGTGGAGTCGGCGCACGACATCATCATCAGCGACGAGGAGACGTGGCAGTCGATTTCGGCACCGTCGGGGGCCGAGAGGCGGAAACCGACGTGGTAGCGCGACTTGGACGCATCGTATGGTCCGGAATAGTGCTCGCCGTTGTTGTTGAAGTAGCTGATCGCCGCGGCGGCGTTGAAGCGTCCGTTGTCGGGGTTCACCTCGCAGGAGAGTGTTATGGAGACCGTGAAGCCCGGGAGGGAGGCGAGGGCCGGGGTGTTATCAGAGGTGTATTCGATGTGTGGGTCGCCACCGCCGGCGGGGTCGAGGGGAGGGAGGGTGAGGCAGACGCGGTGTTCGAGGTCGTCCCAAACGAAAGGCTGGAGGGAGAAGGGGGTTGAGTCGCGGCTCCAGAGGTCGGCAATGCCTGAGACATCGACCGCGTCCCAGTCGGAGCCGAGCACGCGGGCCTCGACGGCGGGTTTCTCCGCGGAGGGGGAGAAGCGGAAGTAGCCCGAGTCGCGGGAGCCGTCGTTTCCGGCGGAGACGCACACGGCGGCCTCGGAGGCGATCATGGCCATATATTCGTTGAAAAGCGTCGAGCCGTCGCGCGGGCCAGTGAATGAGGAAATCGACATATTAATAACCGCCGGTTTCCCCTGCGAGCGGGCGTATTCGACCACGCGGTCGCATCCGGCGAGGAGATAAGCAGCGTCGAGCGATGATGTGGTACCGACGATTTCGGCGTCGGGGGCCACGCCCATATAGGGCGCGTCGGGGCCGTCGTAGCTTCCGGCGAGGATTCCGGCGACGTGGGTGGCGTGCCAGTTGGCCGAGTCGTCGGTGGTCCATGCGGCGATCGCGGCATCGGAGTCGGCGATGTCGGGGTGCGGGAGGTAGCGGCCATAGTTGGCGAGCAGTTTCACGCGGGAAGCGCCGGAGTTACGGTCGGCGAAATTGACGTGCGCGGGGTCGAAGCCAGTGTCGGTGAAACCGCATACCACCCCCTCGCCTGTGAAAGAACGGGGGAGGTCGGCGCCGCCTGCCTGTGCTTCGGCCAGTCCGCAGTAGCGGCGGGCCATATCCATATCGGGCATGCCGCAGATTCCCGCCTCCATACGGATGATGCCCGGGGCAGACATAACCTCGGAAATACGGTCGGCGGGGACGTTTACGAGCGCGAGGTCGGCCCTCCTTCCGAGCGGAATCACGAAATCGGGGATGTCGGCATCGGATGCGACGCGGATGATGGCCGGGATGTATTCGGGAAGCTCGGAATCGGCGGCGGCACGGCTTCGGAAGTCGGCGGAGGAGAAAAGAACCCTCGCGATGGGAGAGACGGAAGCGGAGGCTCCCGCCTCCCCGGCGTTAACGTAAACAGCCGGAAAGACGAGAGCCGCGCAAAAGATTAAGGAGATTTTCCTCATAGGAGAGAGAAATTAAGCGTTAGGAGCCTTTGAGGATGACCTGTTCGATCCAGGGCTCGGTGTAGGCGTAGGGGATGTAGGCGAGGGAGGGGAGCGGCTTCGTGATAATCAGCGAGGCCGGGCCGCCGGGGGTAATCGAGCCCCAGCCGTCGGCGGTGAGGCCGAGAGCCGCGGCGGTGTTGACCGTCATGGCGTTGAGCGCCTCCTCGGGGGTGAGTTTCATTTTCGCGCAGGCGAGGGTCCAAACGAAGCGCATATCGCCCGAGGGTGAGGAGCCCGGATTCCAGTCGGAAGCGAGGGCCACGGGGAGTCCGGCCTCGATGGCCATCCTCGCCGGGCCGTAGGGCATGCCGAGGAAGAAGGACGCTCCGGGGAGCATCGTGGGGATGGTGCGGGAGCCGCGGAAAGCCTCGATTTCGGCCTCCGTGATCCGTTCGAGATGGTCGGCGGAGAGCGCGTCGCGGCTTACCGCCACCTGCACGCCGCCCGATACGGCCAGCTCGTTGGCGTGGATTTTGCCGACCAGGCCGAAACGGGTCGCGGCATCGAGGATGCGTGCGGTCTCATCGGTGGTGAAGAACCCCTCGTCGCAGAAAACATCGACGAAGTCGCACCCACCCTCGGCGGCGATGGCCGGGAGCATATCGTTGATGAGGTGGTCGACATACTCGCCCTGCCTCCCTGCGAAGGCGCGGCCCACGGCGTGGGCGCCGAGGAAGGTAGCCTTTACCTCCACTGAGGGCATGGCCTCGCGGAGGCGGCGGATCACGCGGAGCATCTTCAGCTCCCCTTCGAGAGTGAGGCCGTAGCCTGTCTTGATTTCGATGGCGCCCGTGCCGCGCGAGGCGGCGAGGCGCAGGCGGCGGAGGCTCTGGGCGAAAAGCTCGTCCTCGGGGGTCGCGTTGAGGCGGTCGGCGGAGTTGAGTATGCCCCCGCCACGCGCGGCGATTTCGGCGTAGCTCAGTCCGGCGATTTTGTCGCGGAACTCCCCTTCGCGGCTACCGGCCCAGACGATGTGGGTGTGGGAGTCGCAGAAAGCGGGGATCACCATGCCACGGCGGGCGTCGATGACCCGCTGGAAGGAGTCTTCCGAGGGGGCGGATTCCATCGGGCCGAACGCTTCGACGCGCTCGCCGTCGATGGCGAGCCAGGCGTTGTCGACCGATGGGAGGAGGGCCATATCGGCGCCCGCCAGCGCCCCGCCGAGGGGGGCGGTGCGGCCACCGAGAATGGAGGATATGTTCTTGATGAGCGTGCGCATCGTGTCAGTCGAAATTATAGGAGGAGATGAAGCGCTCGGAGGCGTCGATGAGCGGGTACATCACCGAATCGACCTCGACGAAAGGCACCACGCCGCGGTAAGCCTCGTGGAGCTTCTCGACGATAGGGGAGCTCTTAAGGGGGCGGCGGAAGTCGAGGGCCTGGGCGGCGTTGAAGAGCTCGATGCCGAGCACGCGGCGGGTGTTGGCGGCCACGCGGCAGAGCTTCGTGGCCGAGTTGCCACCCATCGACACATGGTCCTCCTGACCCTGCGAGGAGGGGATGCTGTCGGCGCTGGTCGGGTAGCAGAGCGCCTTGCTCTGGTTGACAATCGAGGCGGCGGCGTACTGCGGAATCATGAAGCCGCTGTTGAGACCCGGCTTCGCCACGAGGAACGAGGGGAGGCCGCGGGTGCCGGAGATGAGCTTGTAGATGCGGCGCTCCGAGATGTTGGCAAGCTCGGAGAGAGCCAGGCAGAGGTAGTCCATCGGGAGGGCGATAGGCTCGCCGTGGAAGTTACCGGCGGAAACGATGGTGTCGAGCTCGGGGAAGATGGTCGGGTTGTCGGTGGGGGCGTTGATTTCCTCCTCCATGATGCGGGTGGCGTAGGCGATGGCGTCCTTCACGGCGCCGTGTACCTGCGGGATGCATCGGAAGGAGTAGGGGTCCTGGACGTGCTTCTTGGGCTGAGCGATGAGTTCGGAGCCTTCGAGGATGCGGCGCATGGCGGCGGCGGTGGCCGTCTGCCCGGCGTGGTTGCGCACCTCGTTGACCGGGGCGGCGAAGGGTTCGATGCGGCCGTCGAAAGCGTCAAGCGACATCGCGGCCACACAGTCGGCGGCGGCGCTGAGGCGCTTGGCCTGGATGAGGGCCCACACTGCGTGGGCGCTCATGAACTGGGTGCCGTTGAGGAGGGCGAGCCCCTCCTTCGACTGGAGGGTCATAGGCTCCCAGCCGTGTTCCTTGAGAACCTCGGCGGCGGGGCGTACAACGCCGTCGACCTCCACCTCGCCGAGACCGAGGAGGGGGAGGCACATATTGGCCAGGGGAGCGAGGTCGCCCGAGGCTCCGAGGGAGCCCTGGCTGTAGACCACGGGGAGCACCCCGGCGTTGTAGAAGTCGAGGAGGCGGCGCACCGTGGCGAGCTGCACGCCCGAGTTGCCGTAGCTGAGCGACTGGGCCTTTAGGAGGAGCATCAGGCGCACGATTTCGGCGGGAACGCGCTCGCCGCAACCGCAGGCGTGGCTCATTACAAGGTTTTTTTGGAGCTGGGAGAGGTCGTCGGAGGAGATGGAGATGTTGCAGAGCGAGCCGAAGCCGGTAGTGATGCCGTAGATCGGTTCTTTCTGCGAGGCCATCTTGCGGTCGAGGTACTCGCGGCATGCGGTAACCTTTGCTTCGGCCTCAGGGCTGAGGGAAACGGGGCAACCGCTGTTGAGAATCTGCTCGACCATGTCGATGGTGAGCCACTGGGATGAAATATGATGGTGGTCCATGATTTTAGAAAGCTGAGTTGATGATAGCGTCGTCGACGATGTTGGGGAGGGTTACGCGGAGGCCCGGGGTGCGCTCCATCTCGCGGCGGATGGCGTCCATAGCGCCGGGGTTGCGCCCCCAGGAGCGGCGGGCGATGCCGTTGTTGACGTCCCAGAGGAGCATTTCGGAGATGCGGCGCGATGCCTCGTCGGAGCCGTCGATCACCATGCCGAAGCCGCCGTTGATCACCTCGCCCCATCCCACGCCGCCGCCGTTGTGGATCGAAACCCAGGTGGCGCCGCGGAAGGAGTCGCCGATGACGTTGTGGACGGCCATATCGGCGGTGAACTGCGAGCCGTCGGTGATGTTGGAGGTCTCGCGGTAGGGTGAGTCGGTGCCGCTGACGTCGTGGTGGTCGCGGCCGAGCACCACGGGCGCGGAAATCTCGCCGCGGCGAATGGCGTCGTTGAAGGCGAGGGCTATGCGAGTGCGCCCCTCGGAGTCGGCGTAGAGGATGCGGGCCTGCGAGCCTACCACGAGGTGGTTCTCGGCGGCCTCGCGTATCCAGTGGAGGTTGTCGGCGAGCTGCCCCTTGATGTCTTCAGGAGCCTCGTCGAGCATCTGCTGGAGCACTTCGGCGGCAAGACGGTCGGTGACGGCCAGATCCTCGGGCTTGCCCGACGTGCATACCCAGCGGAAGGGGCCGAAACCGTAGTCGAAGAACTTCGGGCCCATGATGTCCTGGACGTACGAGGGGTAGCGGAAGCCCTTGCCGTCGGGGGCCATGATGTCGGCCCCGGCGCGGGAGCTTTCGAGGAGGAAGGCGTTGCCGTAGTCGAAGAAGTACATACCCTTGTCGGCGAGGCGGTTGATGGCGGCTACCTGTCGGCGGAGCGACTCGCGCACCGCCTCGCGGAAGCGTTCGGGCTCCTCGGCCATCATACGGCGCGACTCCTCATAGGAGTAGCCCACGGGGTAGTAGCCGCCGGCCCAGGGGTTATGGAGCGAGGTTTGGTCGCTGCCGAGGTTCACGGGGATATTCTCGTCGGCGAGGCGTTCCCAGAGGTCGACCACGTTGCCGAGGTAGGCGAGCGAAACGACCTCCTCGGCCTCGACAGCCTTGCGGATGCGGGGGATGAGCTCGTCGAGCGAGGAGTGGACCTCGTCGACCCACCCCTGCTGGTGGCGCTTCTCGACGGCCGCGGGGTTGATTTCAGCCGTCACGCTGACAACGCCCGAAATGTTGCCCGCCTTGGGCTGGGCGCCCGACATACCGCCGAGTCCGGCGGTAACGAAGAGCATTCCGCCGATGCCCGGCTTACCGGGGCGCTGGTGGGAGCGGGCGGCGTTGAGCACGGTGATCGTGGTGCCGTGGACGATGCCCTGCGGACCGATATACATATATGATCCGGCGGTCATCTGGCCGTATTGCGACACGCCGAGAGCGTTGAAGCGCTCCCAGTCGTCGGGTTTGGAGTAGTTGGGGATTACCATGCCGTTGGTCACCACGACGCGGGGCGCGCCGGGGTGGGAGGGGAAGAGGCCCAGGGGGTGGCCCGAGTACATCACGAGCGTCTGGTCGTCGGTCATCTCGCTGAGGTACTTCATGGCCAGGCGGTACTGCGCCCAGTTCTGGAACACGGCGCCGTTGCCGCCGTAGGTGATCAGCTCGTGGGGATGCTGGGCCACGGCGGGGTCGAGGTTGTTCTGAATCATGAGCATGATGGCCGCGGCCTGGCGCGAACGGGCGGGGTAATGGTCGATCGGGCGGGCGTACATATCGTAGGCCGGACGGAGCCGGTACATATATATACGGCCATATTCGGCCAGCTCGCGGGCGAACTCGGGGGCGAGCTCGGCGTGCTGCTCCGCGGGGAAGTAGCGGAGGGCGTTGCGGAGGGCGAGCTTCTTTTCCTCGGGGGTGAGGATTTCCTTGCGCTTGGGGGCGTGGTTTACCGCGGGGTCATATTCCCGGGGTTCGGGCAGACGGGCGGGGATGCCGCCGCGAATATCGTCTTGAAATTCCTTAAGGGTCATTTCCATGGCCTTATCCGATCTTAGAGTTGACAATTTCGAGAATCTGTGTTTCGCGTGCCGAAGCGTTGCAGGCAATCTCCTCGGCCTCCTCGCAGAGCGCCTCAGCCATGGAGCGGTCGGCGAGCCCGGCGGCGTTGATGCGCACGTTGAGCTGGGCGCCGAGCACGGCGGAGCGTGCGGCGAGCGCGCCGACTCCGGCGTCGGAGACCGACGCGGGGTTGCCCTCGCGGGCCATGGCCTCCAGGAGGTCGAAAGCCTCGGCGGCGGTCTTCATGGTGCGGAGGGGCACCTCGGTGGCGTATAATGTTGCTTCCTGAAGAGCCTTGTCGCGTGCTTCCTTCTCTTCGGGCGTGCCCTTGGGCATTGCGAACACGCCCATTATGCGGTTGAAGGCGGCGGTGTCCTCGTCGACCAGTCCGATGAGGCGGTCGAGGATGTCGCGGCCCCGCTCGGCGTAGTCGGAGAACTCTTCCCAGCGTTCGTCCCACCCGGCCTTATGGGCCGAGAGGTTGGCCACCATGGCGCCGAGCGCGGCGCCGAGCGAGCCCATATATGCCGCGATCGAGCCGCCGCCGGGTGCGGGCGATTCGGAAGCGGTCTCGTCGGCGAACGCTTCGAGGGTCATATCGACCAGCTTGCGTCCGGCGTTCTTTTTCTGCTCGGCTTCGAGGAGGTACTCGATGACTTTTTCTTCGGGTTTGAAGGGCTTGAGTTCATCGAGGCCCATCGACTTCACCGCCATGCGGATGATTTCGGCCTCGGGGATGCCGAGAGAGCGCTGCTGCTTGCGGAGGAAGTATTTACCGGCCTCGATGAGGGCACGCTTGGGTATGAGGCCCACGATTTCGGTGCCGGTTACGCGGATGCCGCGTTCGCGGGCCGCGCGGCATACCTCGTCGAAGGCGATGTGGAGCGGGGTGGTGTTGATGTCGGTGATGTTCATCGACACCTGGGCGATGCCGTATTCGTCGATGAACCAGCCGATGGCCTTGGTGCCTTTGAGGGTTCCGGGAATCATGATGGGCTTGCCGTTCTCATCCTTCATAGGCTTGCCGTTGACCTTGCCCCCCTCGCGCATCGGGCGCCCCTTCTCGCGCACGTCGAAGGCGATGGCGTTGGCGCGGCGGGTGGAGGTGGTGTTGAGGTTGTAGTTGACGGCGATCAGGAAGTCGCGGGCGCCGATGGTTGTGGCACCGGTGCGCGCGGCGGCCTCGTCGAAAGGGCGGTCGCCGAAGTCGGGGCCCTTGCCCGGGTGGTTCATCTTTTCGGGGAGCGCCTCGTACTCGCCGGCGCGGCAAACCGCCAGGTTCTTGCGCTCGGGGGTGAAGGCGGCGGCCTCGTAGCAGTACACGGGTATGCCGAGCTCGTCGGCGACGCGCTTGGCGAGCTTCCGCGACAGCTCGGCGCACTCTTCGAGGGTGACGCCGCTGACGGGAATCAGGGGGCAGACGTCGGTGGCGCCCATGCGGGGGTGCGCGCCGTGGTGCTTGCGCATATCAATCAGCTCGGCGGCGCGCTTGATGCCCGCGAACGCGGCTTCAACCACATCGTCGGGGGAGCCAACGAAGGTAACGACCGTACGGTTGGTGGCTTCCCCCGGGTCAACGTCGAGGAGAGCCACCGGTGCGGCGGCGGTGATAGCCGAGGTGATCGCGGAAATGATTTCCTTGTCGCGCCCCTCGCTGAAATTGGGCACGCATTCGATAATTTTTTTCATGGCTGGTAGGTTAGAGGTTGAAGCCTTCCCTTACTTGGTAAGGGGGGAGTAGTCTGTGGAATAGCGGAACATCTGGGGGAGGTAGTTCTCCTCGTAGGTCACCTTGATGTCGGTGATGTTGCCCTCGCTGTCGGTCACCGGGGTGTAAACCGGGTTCACGAAGCCCTTGTAGGGAGCGATATTAAGGGTGGCGTAGCGGTCGAGAACCTCCTTGTGGAGCTTGGGGTCGACCTTCACGCCGTAGTGCTCGACGAGAGCCTCGCCGGCCTCGTAGTCCCCCTCGCTCTTGATACGCTGGATTTCGGCGAGCAGTTTGCCAAAGAGGGAGCGGAGCGCCTTGTAGTCGTTGATTTTCACGAACGTCTTGCCGTCGCGGGTAACCATTTCGACCACGTTGTCGGGCGCGCCCTTTTCGAGCACCCAGCGGGCAATGAGGGCGCGGTTGCGCATATGGGCCTCCTCGATGTCCTTGCCCGGCTCGATGCGCATAAGCTGCGTCATAAGGCCGTTGAGCATATACTTATAATATTCGGCCTTGTAGGCGTCGGGATTGTCGAGCAGACCGAGTTCGAGGAGTTTCGGGTCGGCGAGATAGTAGAGTGCGAAGAGGTCGGCGCGGGTTTCCTCAAGGGTGGAGCCGTGAGCTTTGAGGGCATCGGGGTCGACACCGGGGAGCAGACGGCCCGAGCCGTGGCCGAGGCACTCGTGGAGGTCGGTGTGAAGGTTGTCGGTGATGAAGAGGTATTTGTCGAGCAGGTCGCGGGTGGGCTGGTCGATTACGAACTCCTCGTTGAAGCCGTCGCCGTGCGAGGCGTCGTCATATGCCTGGGTGATGTTCTCGATGGTTACCGACTTCGAACCGTGGGCGGCGCGGATCCAGTTGGCGTTGGGGAGGTTGATGCCGATAGGGGTGGCGGGGTATGCGTCGCCGGCGAGCACCGCGGCGTTGATTACCTTGGCGGATACACCCTTTACCTCCGGCTTGCGGAAGCGGGGATCGACGGGGGAGTTGTTTTCGAACCACTGGGCGTTATTGGAAATAACCTCGGTGCGGTGCGATGCGGCGTCGTTCTTGAAGTTGACGATCGACTCCCAGCTACCGGTCATGCCCAGGGGGTCGCTGTAGCTTTCGATGAAGCCGTTGATGAAGTCGACCTTGGGCGCGGTGTCCTCGGTCCACATTATAGAATATGTGTCGAAGGTGGCGAGGTCGCCCGTCTCGTAGAACTTGATGAGTTCGCGGATCACAGCGGCCTGCGATTCGGATTCGGCATAGGGGAGCGCCTTGCGGAGGTTGTCGACGATGCGCTCGATGGCGGCGGAGTAGAGACCGCCCACTTTATAGGCGTTCTCGAACAGCTTGCCGTCGGCGCCCTTTTCAAGGCGCGAGTTGAGGCCGTAGGAGATCGGGGTGAGGTCGGTGGTGTCCTTCACGGCGGCATAGTATGCCTCTACCTCGGGCTGGCTGACGCCGGGGCCGTAGAGGTTGTTGGCGGAGGTGAGGATGAGGTCCTCACCCGCGGCCTGGTTGGTGCGTTTCGCCATAAAGGCCGGGTCGAAAATCAGGCGCGAAACCTCGGCGGATGGCTTGGGAAGCCCGGCCTCGGCGAGAGCGCTCTCGAACCACTTGCTGGAGAATCCGGGAGTGAACTTGTCGGCGGAATAGTGGTGGTGTGGGCCGTTGCCGAACTCGACCTGTTTGAGGTACTTCTCGAAGGCGAGGAACTCGGCCGAGGAGCGGTCACCCTTGTAGTTCTGATAGAGCCCTTCGAGCGTGCGGCGGAGCTGGAGGTTGTAGCGGCCATTCTGGTCCCAGAGGATGTCGCGTCCCTGGAGGGCGGCTTCCGTGAGGTAGTAAACGAGGAGCTTCTGCTTGGGAGAGAGCTCGTTGAAACCGGGCACGGTGTAGCGGAGCACTTCGATGTCGGCGAAGCGGTCGACAACGTTGCCGGAGGGGTTGTTGGGGTCGAGGTTGTTTGCCATAGCTGAAGCGGAGGCTAATATGGCGGCTGAAGCCGCTGCGAGGATTGCTTTCATCTGATTTAATGGTAGTTTAAGGTGGAGAGTCAAAGGGTTAAAGACGGATGTGTTACTCGACGTAGAGGATGAGACCCTTGAGATATTCACCCTCGGGGTGGTAGATGTTCACGGGGTGGTCGGCGGGCTGTGTCAGCTGGTGGAGGATGCGTATCTTGCGCCCGCTCTGCGCCGCGGCCGAGAACACCGCCAGGCGGAACTGCTCGCGGCTCACTGCCTGGGAGCATGAGAAGGTGAAGAGGATGCCGCCGGGGGCAATGCGCTCCATGGCGCGGAAGTTGAGGCGCTGGTAGCCGCGGAGGGCGTTTCGGAGTGCGCTGCGGTGCTTGGCGAATGCCGGGGGGTCGAGCACAATCAGGTCGTAGAAGCCCGGCTCGGTCTGGTCGAGGAATTTGAAGGCGTCGCGGGCGAATGACTGGTGTCGCGTCTCACCCGGGAAGTTCAGGGCCACGTTGGCGTCGGTGAGGGTAATGGCCTTCTCGGAAGAGTCGACCGAATGAACCAGTTCGGCGCCGCCACGCATAGCGTAGACCGAGAAACCGCCCGTGTAGCAGAACATATTGAGCACGTTGCGCCCGCGCGAGTAGTGTTCGAGCAGCGAGCGGTTGTCACGCTGGTCAACGAAGAAGCCGGTTTTCTGGCCGCGTAGCCAGTCGATATTGAACTTCAGGCCGTTCTCGGTGGCCACCGCGGTTTCAAATCCGCCGATCAGATAGTCGTTCTGCGGGTCGAGGCTCGCCTTGTAGGGGAGGGTCGTCTCGCTCTTGTAGTATACGTTGCGCACGTCGAGCCCTTCGAGCGCGACGAGCTGCGAGGCTATGGTCTCGCGGGCGTAGTGAATGCCGGGGGAGTGTGCCTGGACCACGGCGGTGGGGCCGTAGATGTCGACCACGAGTCCCGAGAGGAAGTCACCCTCGCCGTGCACGAGGCGGTACGCATCGTTGTCGGGGCGGGCGAGCCCGAGGGCCTGGCGGAGTTTAAGTGCCTGTCCGAGCCTCTCGCGGTAGAAAAGCGCGTTGATTTCGCGGTCGGAAAAATCGAGGATGCGCACGGCGATGGAGCCGATTTGGTAGTGGCCTACGCCTATGACGCGGCCATCGTTGGCTTCTACTTTCACGGTGTCACCCTCTTCGAGCCCGTCGGGCAGGGGGAGCATCAGCGCCCCGGAGAACACCCAGGGGTGGTAACGGTCGACACTCTCCTCCTTGCCGCGCTTGAGGCGGAGTACGGGGAGGTCGTTATGGCGGGAAGTTTCTGTCATTTTATGAGGAAACGGTAAATATCGTTAGAGTTAGCGTAGAGGAGTAGGGCGAGGAGGAATAGCATACCGGCCACCTGGGCGCGTTCGAGCAGCTTCTGCGACACCGGCTTGCGGGTCACAACCTCCCAGAGGAGGAACATGACGTGGCCGCCGTCGAGCGCCGGGATGGGTATGATGTTCATGAATGCCAGAATTATCGAGAGGAAGGCCGTAAGCTCCCAGAATGTGCGCCAGTTCCATTTCTCGGGGAACATGCTGCCGATGGCTCCGAAGCCGCCGATGCTTTCGGCGCCCTCCTTGGAGAAGAGGTGCTTGAGCGAGCCGACGTAGGTGACCAGCGTGTTGGTGCCGTTGGCGATGCCTACGGGAAGCGACTCGAAGAAGCCGTATTCCTTGTTCTGGAATTCGAAGAGTTCGGTGGGAGGCGTGAGCTCGAAGCCGAGCTTGCCGTATTCGGTGGGGGTTGCCTTGACGGTAATGGTGTCGTTGCCGCGGAGCACGCGCAGGTCGACCGGCTTGCCGCCGTAGAGCGCGAGGGCCGGGGCGAATTCCGAGTAGGCGGGGGTGGCTATGGTGTCGACCCCGATGAAGCGGTCGCCGGGGAGCACTCCGGCATCGGCCGCGGGGGAGCCGTTCGATACCTTCTTCACGACCACCGGGATGCGGAAGGCCATAAAGCCCTGGTCGGGGTCGAGGAGTGTGACGGCCTTATCGGGGAGGTTCACAATCACTGTGTCGCTGTGGTCGCGGAGCACGGTTACCGACTCGGCCTCAAGCATTTTGTAGAGGTGTGTGCGGTCGGTCTGGTCAATCGGTTCGCCGTCGGCGGCGAGGATGATGTCGCCGTTTCTGAAGCCCATTTCAATCGCCGCCGGAGCGAAGTCCATGCCCTCGTAGGCGTTGGGGTAAGGAATTGTGCGGTCGCCCCAGTAGAAGGCTATCCCGGCGTAGATAATCAGAGCGAGGATGAAGTTGTTGAGCACGCCGCCGGTCATCACCAGCAGGCGCTGCCAAGCGGGTTTCGCGCGGAACTCGTCGGGTTTGGCGGGCTGGGCCATCTGGTCGGTGTCCATCGACTCGTCGACCATGCCGGCGATTTTCACATAGCCGCCGAGCGGGAGCCAGCCGATGCCGTATTCAGTGTCGCTACCTTTGGGTTTCCACTTCGCGAGCGAGAACCAGGGGTTGAAGAACAGGTAAAACTTCTCCACGCGGATTTTGAAAACCCTGGCCCAAAGGAAGTGGCCGAATTCGTGAATGATAACCAGCAGGGATAGCGCGAGTATGAGCTGCGCCGCTTTTATGAGGAATGCTTCCAAGATTAATGCGGATTAGTAGCCTGATTTGAATAAACGGTTTAAAAACATTGCCGATTCTCTGATTCGAGGAATGATTCTGCCGTTTTTCGATGAGGCCGTGTATTGATATGGTTGATGGCCCGGGGGAATCACAGAGCCGGCTGGGGCTGGCGGAGGAGCGAAGCGGCCACCGCGCGGGCCTCGGCGTTGCACGCCACATACTCGTCGTAGCCGGGGCGGGCGATGAAGGGCACCTTGGCCAGAGTTTCGGATATTGTGTCGTAAATGCCGGGGAAGGAGAGCTCGCCGCGGAGGAAGGCCGCGACCGCGATCTCGTTGGCGGCGTTGATCGCGCAGGCCGTGTTGCCGCCGCGGTTGAGCGCGTAGTGCCCCAAGGAGAAGCAGGGGAATCGCTCCGGGTCTGGCTCCTCGAAAGTGAGGTTGGCCATGTCGGCAATGGAGAGCCCCGGGCGCTCGGTAGCGAAGCGGCGGGCGTCGGCCAGGGCGTAGGCTATCGGGAGGCGCATATCGGGCACCCCGAGCTGTGCCTTGATGGCCCCGTCGGTGAACTCCACCATCGAGTGGATGATCGACTGCGGGTGCACCACCGCGGAAATCTGCTCGGGCTTCACGCCGAAGAGCCAGCGGGCCTCGATAATCTCGAAAGCCTTGTTCATCATCGACGCGGAGTCGATTGTGATTTTGGCGCCCATATCCCAGTTGGGGTGCCGAAGGGCGTCGGCGGGGGTCGCGAGGGCGATCCGCTCCTTCGACCAGGTGCGGAACGGGCCCCCCGAGGCGGTTATGATGAGCCGCTTCACCGATTCCGGGGCCTCGCCGCGGAGGCACTGGAAGATGGCCGAGTGTTCCGAGTCGACGGGGTAAATCACCGAGCTCGATGACGCGAGGCGCTCCGTAACCAGGTCGCCGGCCACGACGAGCGTCTCCTTGTTGGCCAACGCGATTTCCTTTCCGGCAGCAATGGCGCGGAGGGTGGGGGCGAGGCCGCTGTAGCCCACCGTGGCGGTCACCACGGTGTCGAAGCAGTCGGCCTCCATAATGTCGTCAACGGCCTTCTGTCCCGAAGCGGTGCGGATGCCGAGCGGTTCGAGGGCCTCCTTGAGGGCCGGGTATTTGGTCTCGTCGACTATGATAGCCCAGGATGGGCGTACGCGACGGGCCTGTTCGATAAGGTTGTCGACCCGGCTTCCGGCGATGAGCACCTCGGCCTTGAACAGGCCGGGGTATTCCGCGATCACGTCGAGAGTCTGCACCCCGATGGATCCGGTGGAGCCGAGGACCGCCACCCTCTTGGGGCGGACTATTTGATTTTCAGCTGTATTCACGCTTTGCTGTTGTTCGTTATTTCCAATGCGCGCCGATGTGTCGTAACCCGGGCGCTTCAAAGCGCAAAATTAACAAAAAAACCGAATATACGCAAGTTAAACACCCTTGTCGGCGCCCGATTCCGGGGCGGTTTCCGAAGCGGTTGATTCCGGGGTCTCCGCGGGGATGGTCGCGGGGTTGCCGGAGTTGTCGCTGCCGTCGAAAAGTTTCGAGAGATAGCGCTCGCGGAACTTCTCGAACAGCTCCCAGAAGTTGGGCACGAAGAGCGTGCCGACGATCGCGTTGACCGCCATGCCGAACACCACCGCGGTGCCGAGGCTGACGCGGCTCTCGGCCCCCGCACCGGTCGCGAAGAGCATCGGCATAACGCCGAACACGAAGGCCAGGGCAGTCATCATAATCGGGCGGAAACGCACCACGCCCCCCTTCAGGGCTGCCTCCCTCACGGGGAGTCCCGACTTGCGGTAGTCGACAGCGTACTCCACGATGAGGATGGCGTTTTTGGCCGACAGCCCCAGGAGAAGTATTATGCCGATCTGGGTGTATATGCTGATGCTCTGGCTCATGATCCAGCATCCGAGGATGGTGCCGAGAATCGCCGTAGGCATCGAGATCACGACCGCGAGCGGGTCGGTCCAGCTCTCATACTGCGCGGCGAGCACGAGTATGGTTATGATGATGGCGAAGAGGAGCACGGTGGTGATGGTGGTGCCCGCCTGGGTCTCCTGGTAAGCCTCGCCGGTCCAGGCGTAGGCGTAGTTGCCGGCGCCCGCCTGCTCGACAATCTCCTCCATCGCCTTGATACCCTCCGATGAGGAGACTCCGTCGGCGGGGGTGGCGGTCATTGAGGCCGACTGGTACATATTGTAGCGGCTAACCGTCGGGGAGCCCATCACAGGCTCGACAGTCGCGAACGACGCGAAGGGGACCATCGCGCCCGAGGCGTTGCGCACGCTCAGTCGGAGCACGTCGGCCACGTTGGCGCGGGCGTCGCCGCTGGCGGCCACGTTTACCTCGTAGACATTCCCGAACTCAACGAAATCGTTGACGTAGCTGCCCCCCATGAAGGACGATAGCGAGGAGTAGACGTCGTTGAGCGAGAGGCCCATCATCTCGACCTTGTCGCGGTTGACGCGCACCTTGTACTGCGGCACCTCGCCCTCGTAGAGCGACCTCACCGACTTGATTCGCGGGTCCTTGGCGGCTGCCGCCTCGATGTCGGCGAGCGCCTGGGCCATCTCCTTCGGGCCGCGGGCGTCGATGTCAAGCAGCTGCATCTCCAGGCCCGAGCTCATGCCGAGGCCGGGTACGGCCGGCGGGTTGATCGCGAACACAAGCGCCTCCTGGACCGAGGCGACATCGGCGTTGAAGCGGTCAATCACGCTGAATATGCTGTGGTCGCTACCCTTGCGCTCGTTCCAAGGTTTGAGCATCACGAAGAACGAGCCCAGGTTGCTGCCGTTGCCCCCCGCGAGGAACGAGAAGCCCGACATCTCGATCACATCCTCCACCTCCGGCATGGCCAGGAGCCGCTCGGTGACCTCCGATACCACCTTGTCGGTGCGGTCGAGCGAGGCACCCGCCGGG
The DNA here is from genome assembly GCA_910587075.1 of uncultured Muribaculaceae bacterium. Lineage (GTDB taxonomy): Bacteria > Bacteroidota > Bacteroidia > Bacteroidales > Muribaculaceae > UBA7173. The sequence goes on along the minus strand of CAJUKE010000014.1, from coordinate 49,890 downwards.
AGCTGCACGGAGCCCATGAAGTAGCCCATATCCTCCTGAGGAATGTAGCTCGACGGCCATTTGGCGAAACCCCAGAACGCCGCCCCGCAGAGGAGCAGGTAGCAGCCGATGGCCACCGCCGGGCGTTTCAGGAATTTGCCGATAATCCGCGTGTAGGCGTCGAGGGTCTTTGCCCATCCGGCGTTAAACCAGCGGTAGAGGAAGAACTTGCCAGGCTTGCTCTTGCGGAGGAAGAGGGCGCACATGGCCGGGGTGAACGTGAGCGCGTTGAAGCCGGAGAAGGCCGTCGATACGGCTATGGTGAGCGCGAACTGCTTGTAGAGCTCGCCGGTGATGCCCGAAATGAAAGCCGTGGGTATGAACACCGACAGCAACACCAGCACCTCGCCGACCACCGGGCCTTGCAGCTCCTTCATAGCCTTCTCAGCCGCCTGGCGGGGGGATAGCGTACCCTCGTCGACAAGTCGGGAACAGTCCTCCACGACTACTATCGCGTCGTCGACCACAATGGCTATCGCCAACACCAGTCCGAAGAGGGTGAGCGTGTTGAGGGTGAACCCGAGCATCCTCATGACCGCGAATGTAGCTATGAGCGACACGGGTATGGTAATCATCGGTATGATAACCGCGCGCCAGCTCTGAAGGAAGAACAGAATCACGATCATCACGATGAGGGTGGTCTCGCAGAAGGTCACGAGCACCTCGTCAATCGAGGCCGACACGAAGTTGGTCGTGTTCATCAGTATGCGGTAGTTGACACCGGGAGGGAAATACTGGCGCAGGTTTTCAAGCTCCTTCTCCACGGCGTTGGCCACATCGATGGCGTTGGCCCCCGGGAGCTGGTTGATGCCGATAAGTCCGGCCGGTTTGCCGCTGACGCGCGACATGGAGCCGTAGCTGTTGCTGCCAAGCTCGATTTTGGCGATGTCACCCAGGTGGAGCAGGGCGCCGTTGTCGCCCGTGCGGAGAATGATACCGGCGAACTGCTCGGGGGTGGTGAGCCTGCCCTGCGATTTGAGCGTGAACTGGAACGGGGTGGCCGAAGGTGAAGGCTGCGCGCCGGCCGACCCGGCGCTCACCTCCATATTCTGCGCCTCGATGGCCGCCACGACGTCGGCGGGAGTGATGCCGCGGGCCTGCATGCGGTCGGGGTCGAGCCATACGCGCATACTGTACTCGCCGGAGCCGAAAGCCGAAGCCTCACCCACGCCGTCGACTCGCGACAGCGGGTCGATGATGTGGAGCTGGGCGTAGTTCGTGAGGTAGAGCGCGTCGTAGCGGGCCGGGTCGTCGCTCTCCAGAGCCACGAAGAGCAGAATGCTCGACGAGCGCGAGCTCACGTCGACCCCCTGGCGGGTTACCGCCGAGGGGAGCTGCGGTTCGGCTCGGTCAACGAGGTTCTGCACCTTCACTGTGGCGTCGTCGAGGTCGATGCCGTTCTCGAAGGTGACCGTCAGATTGTAGGAGCCGTCGGAGCCCGAGGAGCTGCTCATATACATCATACCCTCGACCCCGTTGACGGCCTGCTCGATAGGCACACCCACGGTTTCGGCCACGGTCTGCGCGTCGGCTCCGGGGTAGGTGGCCGACACGTTGACTGTCGGCGGGGTGATGTCTGGGTATTGCGCCACCGGGAGCGATTTCACAGTGACGAGTCCCACGAGAATCATTATGATAGCCAGAACTGTGGCGAATATCGGGCGGTCAATGAAAAACTTCGAGAACATGGCAGAGATAGTTTATTTCGATGGTGAGACGGGCTTTACCTCCATGCCGTCGCGCACTTTCAGGAGAGCCTTGGTAACATAGCGGTCGGAGGGGGAAATCCCCTTGTTGACGATACGGAGCGAGTCGCGCACGAGCTCGCCGACCTCGATGGGGGTGTAGACGACCTTGTCGGAATCGTTGACCACATAAAGGTATTTGCCGAGCTGGTCGGTGCCGATGGCGGCGTCGAGCACGAGCACGGCTTTAGGGTCGATGGCTACCGGGAGGTGTACCGAGCAGTACATACCCTGGCGCAGCTCGCGGGCGCTGTTGTTGATTTCGAGGCGCATGCGTATGGTGCCGGTCGATGTGTCGACCTCCAGGCCGGAGTAGTCGAAGCGGCCATAGTAGGTTTTGGCGATAGAGTCGCCGAAGGTCACGGGCACGCTGTCGAGCCTGACGCGCTTCCCCTCGGGGGTCTCCGTTAGCTGCAGGAAGCGGTTGTCGGTAACCGAGAAGTTGGCGCGGACTATCGAGTCGTTGACGATGGTCGCCACCGTGACGGGTGAACCCTCGCCCCCGACGTAGGCGCCGATGGTGTAGTTGGGCGCCGAGATTTGGCCCGGGAACGGGGCGCGGACGGTGCACCAGCCGAGCATCTGGCGGGCGTTGTCGACCGCGGCGCGGCAATTCTTGATCTGAGCCTGGGCCTCGCGCCAGGCGCTCTCGGCCTGGATTACGTCCATCTTGCTCACGGCGTCGCTTTCGAGCGCCTTCTTCATGGCCTCGTACTGGCGGGAGGCGAACTCCTCGGAGGCTATGGCGCTGGCGAGCTGTGCCTCGGCCTGTTCGAGCTTATTGCGGTATGTGGTGGGGTCGATAGAGAGGAGCGGCTGTCCCTGGCGGGCGTATTCGCCGTCGGTGTAATGCTTGGCGATGATGTTGCCGTTCACGCGCACCACGACGTCGGCCGAGCGCGAGCTTTTGAGATACGCGGGGTACGTCTGGTGGATTACCACCGAGTCAACGGCGGGGTAGGCCACGGAGACCTCCATCGGGCCGTCGCTCGCGGCGGCCGATTTCTTATCGGAGCAACCGGCTCCGAGCGCGAGGAGCGCCAGTGCCGTCAAAGGGGAATATGCTTTCATAACCAATAGAGTTTTTAATCGGCGTTGTAGCCCCCTCCGAGGGCTTCGTAGAGCGATACGAGAGCCTGGAGCGAGGCGGCTCGCGCTGCCACGAGGTTGTTTTCGGATGAGAGGGCGTTGAGCTGGGCGGTGATCACGTCGCTCATGGGGGAGAGGGAGTGCTTGTAGCGGTCGAGCGCGAGCGCGAGGGCCTCGGTGTTCTGCTCGATGACCTTTCTTATAACTCCTTCCTGCTCAAGCGATGAGTAGTAGGCCGAAATGGCGTTGTCGGCTTCCTGTATGGCCGTCATAACGGCGAGCTGGTATGAGGCTGCCGACGCTTCGAGGTTCTCGCGGGCGCTCTGCAGGGCGTATTTTCGGTTGAGGCCGTCGAAGAGGGTCCAGCTGAGGGTAGGGGCTATCGAGTAGGTGAATGAGTCGGAGGAGAATAGGTTGGAGATGTCGCGGGCTGAGGTGCCGATGGAGCCGTTGATGGTGAGGGTGGGGAGGAAGTCCTTTTTCGCCACCCCCGCGGCGGCAGCGGCGGCCGCCAGTTCGGCTTCGGCCTTGGCGATGTCGGGCCGGCGGCGGAGCAGGTCGGCGGGAACCCCCATGGCCACCTCCTCGTTGTCGGCGGGGAGCTGCCCCGGCACGGCGAGCCACTCTTCGATGTCGGCGGGATAGGCCCCGATGAGGAGCGCGAGGGCGTTGATGGTGCGGCGGATGGAGTTGCGGAGCATCGGAATCGACGACTGGGTGGAGTAATAGGTACCCCAGGCCTGGGCGACGTCGAGTTTCGAAGCGAGAGTGGTTTCGAACCTCGCCTCGGCGATTTTCACGGTCTTCATCTGTTTTTCAGAGTGGGCCATGGCTATTTCGTACTGCTGCTGGTACTGCCTGAGAGTGAAGTAGGTGGATGCTATTTGCGCGGCGATGCTCACCATTGTTCCGGCATATTCCGCACGGGAGGCCCGGTATTCGGCCTTGCGCTGCTTCACGCCCGAGGCCACTTTGCCGAAGATGTCGATCTCCCAGGAGGCTGAGAGTCCGGCGTTGAAGTATGACGAAGGTTCAGGCTTGAAAGTGTCACCCTTGCCGAGGGCGCCGCTGGAGCGCGAGTGGGTCCACCCCGCGTTGAGGCCGACCGACGGCATCCAACCCGATTGGGCCTGTCCGATGGCGGCGCGCGCCATTTCGGAGCGCCGCTGTGCTATGGCGAGGTTATAGTTGCGTTCGAGTCCGAGGGTCACCAGAGAGTCGAGCGTCGGGTCGGCGAACTGGCGCCACCAGCGGTCGGAAACGTCGGGCGCCTGCTGTATGTGCGCGGGCTCCCAGGCCCAGTGTTCCGGAATTTCGGGCGCCCTGTCGGAGGGAGCCTCGGCCCGGGCGCCCCCGAAGGAAGCAAGGGCGGCGATAGCGAGCAAGAGAAAGCGTTGAAACATCATTTTATATTATTTTCCCTTAAAAAAACTGCCGGAGAGGATAAAATTCTGCCCGGGCGGAAAAACGCGGAAGCAGACTTTAGACGCAATAAAAACGTCGCGGCGAGCTTGATGGTTCGGTAGCTCGGCGGCTATTCTTGGAAGGCGCCGCAAGGAAATTAGAGTGAAAATTTGCAAAATTTATACGAATAATGTAACTTTGGCACATTAATATTATATTAAACTCAGATGAACCAATCAATATTCAGAAAATACGGCCTCGCTGTAGCGGTGGCCCTGGCCGCCTCCGGGAGCGTTGGCGCGCAGACGACCCTCGGCATCATCGACCGCGGCAGGCTCGCCGACACGCGGCGCCAGATAGCTGTTTCGCGCTCGGGCGAGGAAGCCTCGGTGAGCGTTATGGTGCGTTACGCGAACGCCGACGCGCTCGCGGCACTGGAAGCCGCCGGAGCCACGGTGCTCCATAAAGAGGCCACCGCGGCCCTGGTCGCCATGCCGTCGGATCGGGTTGAGGAGCTGCTCCAGACCCCGGGAATACGTTCGGCGTCGCTCGCGCGTAGAGTGCGCAAGCTTAACGACAAGGCCCGCGAGGTGTCGAACGTCAACGCCGTGCATGCCGGCGAGGGGCTCGACCGCGCCTATAAGGGTGACGGCGTCATAGTCGGTATCTTCGACATGGGCTTCGACCCCAACCATATCACCTTCAACGACAGCGAGGGGAATAGCCGCGTGAAGCATATGAACACCTATTTCCAGCGCTACGAAGGGGTTGCCCCGACGGTAAGCCGCAACGAGACCCCCTCGGCCATCGCCCGGTTCTCCACTGACTCAAGCGACGACACCCACGCCACCCACGTTATGGGTACCGCCGCCGGGTCGTTTGTCAGCGGCGACGGCACGGACTATTCAGGAGTGGCTCCCGAAGCCGAAATATTTATGTGCGGCGGCTACGGCAGCACCGATGAGATGACGATCGCGTTCGCCGATATGACCGAATACGCCGCCAGTGTCGGCAAGCCCCTGGTGATAAATCTCTCCCTCGGCGACAACGAAGGGGCGCACGACGGCACCGATGAGTTCTCCGTGATGCTCGACGAAATCGCTGAGCGCACCGGCGCCCACTTCTTCCTCGCGTCGGGCAACGAGGGCTCGTATGACATAGGTATATATAAGGAGTTCAAGAGCGGCGACACCACTCTGCGCACCTGCCTTCAGCCAGATGACAGCAACTCGTATTATTCCTATCCCACGGAAGGCAATATCGAGATATGGAGCGAGGACGCGACCCCGTTCAAGCTCTACATCGACCTCGTTGACCTGACTGCGCCGTCGGAACCTGTGACCTCCATCGAGATCCCGCAGAACGGCGGTATGTTTTTCGCCAACGGCACCACCCCCACCGGCGTAAGCTCGAACTCAATCAACCGCGGCGACACGCAGTTCAACTCGGTTTACTCCCAAAGCTACATCGGCGCGGAAACCGAGGTGTCGGCCCAGAACGGCCGCTTCTACTCGGTGGTGAGGTTCGACCTTACGAGCCGCTCGACCTCGACCAAGCGCAACTACAGGATGGCGCTCCGCGTTGAGGGCTCCGAAGGGCAGAAGGTCTACGGATACGTCAACACCTCCTACTACGATAGCGTGTACGGTTACGAGGCATATTTCCCGGTGTCATTCGCGAGCTGCAATCTGGCGGGCTACAGCTCGTCGGACGGCAACGGCTCGATCTCCGGGATGGCCTGCGGCCACAACACGATCGCCGTTGGCGCCTACGTTACCCGCAACATCGCCTCCGACAAAGTTTATGGGGGAGAACAGCCAATTGGCGAGCCCGCGTATTTCTCGTCGTGGGGCAACCTGCCCGGCGGCCGCGTGAAGCCCGACATCAGCGCTCCAGGTTTCCTGATCGTAAGCTCTATGTCGGGTCCGTATGTGACGGCCAACAACCGCTATCTGTCGAGCCTCGGCACTCCGAAGTATTATCAGTACACCGACCCCGCCACAAGCAAGACCCACTACTGGACTTATATGGCGGGTACTTCGATGGCTACCCCGTTTATGACCGGCGTTGCCGCTCTTTGGCTTGAGGCCAACCCGAGCCTCTCGACCGAGGATATCCGCACGATAGCCCGCGCCACGGCCATTATGCCGGAAAATGACAACCCCCAGTGGGGCGGCAGCGGCAAGGTCGACGCGCTCGCCGGGCTCAAAATGGCTCTCAACTATTCAGGCGTGGCCGATGTCAAGTCCGAAGCCGGCAAGGAGACCATAATCATATCGCCCAAGGGTGGCTCGCTCTACGAGGTGTTCGCTCCCGGCGATGAGAATATTGTCGCCGAGGTTTACTCTCTCGCCGGAGGCTCTGTCGCCAAGGCCGAGGGGCGCGGCACTGTCGATCTCGACCTGTCGGCACTCAGCGGGGGTGTTTACCTCCTGAAGGCTACCACCGGGCGCTCAACCCGTTCGGTGAAGATCGCCCTCTGAGTGGTCGGAAGCTGATAAAAACACCCAAGCCCCGGGTCGCGAATCGCGACCCGGGGCTTGGGTGTTTTTATGGGAGATTTGGGAAAATTGGGAGAATTGGGACTTTGGGGAGGTCAGCGGCCCCAGCGGGAGCGCTGGAGGTCGGCCAGTCGGGCCTCCGCGGGGTTGTCGGCGGGATTCCAGAAGCGGGTGCCGTCGAGGCGGTCGGGGAGGAACTGCTGGCGCACGAAGTGGCCCGGATAATCGTGGGCGTATTTGTAGTCGGCTCCGTAGCCCATCTCCTTCATAAGGGAGGTCGGGGCGTTGCGTATGTGGAGCGGCACGGGCAGGTTGCCTGTCTCGCGCACTTTGGCCAGCGCGGCGTCGATCGCGAGATACGCCGAGTTGCTCTTGGCCGAGGTCGCGAGGTAAACGGTGCATTCGGCCAGGGGGATGCGCCCCTCGGGCATACCGATTTTCTTTATGATGTCGTAAGTGGCGTTGGCCAGCAGCATGGCGTTGGGGTTGGCCAGCCCTATATCCTCGGCGGAGAGTATCACCAGGCGCCGGGCGATGAATTCGGGGTCCTCCCCGCCGTCGATCATCCGCGCCAGCCAGTAGACGGCCGCGTCGGGGTCGGAGCCGCGCACGCTCTTGATGAAGGCCGATATGATGTCGTAGTGCATATCCCCCTGCTTGTCGTAGGCCGCGGGGTTCTGCTGGAGGGAGCGGGTCACGACTTCGTCGGAAATCACAAGGGGCTGGCCAGCCTGGGTCGACTGGTCGAGGAGGTCGAGGATGTTGAGCAGTTTGCGGGCGTCGCCGCCGGAGAATCGGAACAGGGCGTCGGTGCCCTCGACTTTAACGTCGCGGGTGGCGAGAATCTCGTCGCCGGAGATGGCGCGGTCGAGGAGTGTCTGCAGTTCGGGGGCTTCGAGCGGTTTGAGGGTGTAGACCTGCGCGCGGCTCAGCAGCGGGCGTATCACCTCGAACGACGGGTTTTCGGTGGTGGCACCGATGAGGGTCACTATACCCTGTTCCACGGCCCCCAGGAGCGAGTCCTGCTGCGATTTGCTGAAGCGGTGTATTTCGTCGATGAAGAGTATCGGGCGCCCCTGGGAGAACATCGAGCGGGCGTCGGCGCGGCAGCGCTCGATCACGTCGCGCACATCCTTCACCCCGGCGGTGACTGCCGAGAGGGTGTAGAACTGCGACTTGGTGGTGTTGGCGATGATGCGCGCTATGGTAGTCTTCCCGACCCCCGGAGGCCCCCAGAGGATGAAGGAGCTTACGTTGCCCGAGTCGATCATGCGGCGCAGTATGCCGCCGGGCCCGACCAGGTGGGTCTGGCCGATATATTCGTCAAGGTTTTTGGGTCGGAGCCGTTCAGCGAGAGGTGCGAGCATTTCTTAGATGGTGTTTTTGCGTTTCAGAGCCTACCGAGGGGCGCTGTAACTACAAAATTACTGAATTTCGGGGAGCGGCTGGGCCGTGCGGGTGTTAACTTTGCTTAATTATCGCGCCGGCCGGCCGGAGGGGTAGGGCGGTTCGCTGGAATTTTGTTAATTTTACAAATCGAAGCGCCGCCGGCGCGGGGCTGAACAAAGCCGCCTCCCGGATTGTTCCGCTTTAAAAACCAAACAACTATTATTATGGCACATCAGGACAACGGAGGAGGGATACCTTCCACAATGAGAACCGTTTTCGGCATCTTCATGATATTGATTTACGTCGGTATGGGCGTGCTGCTCTTCATCGACTTCTTCCACTTCTCGGCCGGCTGGCAGTGGCTGCGCTGGGTCGGCGGGTCGCTGTTCGTGGTCTACGGCTTCTGGCGCGCTTACCGGCAGTTCTCCGGCATAGATTCGAGTATCTGAGGCCGGGGCGTCGGTCGCCCCGCGTGTATATTCTGTGGCAAAAGTTTCCTTTTTTGCGAAACTTCTGCTAACTTTGCTTTCCGTTAGCAGTCTAACGTTTAAATAGGCACCAGCTAACGCCTCTCGGACCACCGCGGCATTGGCCGCGGGTGGCCTGGAAACAATCTTTCTGATCTGACAATGAAACTCAGCAACATATTCGCCGCGGCGCTCGCCGCCGCCCTCGTGCTCCCGCTCGGCGCGTGCGAGGGGAAGGGAGGCAAGCGCAAGCTGCCTACCGGCAACACCTCGACCTCGGGCACGGTAGTGATCGCGGCCGACGCGTCGTTCCAGAACATCGTTCAGGAGGAAATCGACGTGTTCGAGTACATCTACCCCGCCGCCTCGGTGCTCGCCCGCTATACCGACGAGCATGCCGCCGTCGACTCCCTGCTGTTCGGCTCGGCCCGGTGCGCTGTGATTTCGCGCGAGCTCACCAAGGAGGAGAACTCGTTCCTCCGCGACAAGAAGCATTTCGCCAAGACGAAGAAAATCGCCGTCGACGCCATCGCCGTGATTGTCAACGAGGAGAACCCCGTCGAAAACCTCTCGATTAGCGAGCTTCGCGAGATTCTCAGCGGCGAGGTTACGGAATGGAGCCAGCTATCGCCTACGAAGCTCGGCAAGATCCAGGTGGTGTTTGACCACAGCGGCTCGTCGGTGGTGAAGTATATGGCCGACTCGGTGCTCCGCGGAGGCAAGTTCGCCCCGACGGTGGCCTCGGCTGAAACGATGCCCGCGGTGTTCGACGCCGTGAAGGAGCGCCGCAACGCCATCGGCCTGGTGAGCGTGAGCTGGATTTCGACCGACCTCAAGAGCGCCGACCTCTCGGCCGAGGAACGCCTGAAGACCCTTGAGGCCGACGACACCACGGCCACCTCCTTCACCAACGATGTGAAGGTGCTCCCGATACGCCGCGACGACTCGCTTACCGCCTACAAGCCCTACCAGGCGTACATTTTCGACGGACGCTACCCGCTGTACCGCTCGATATGGATGGTGAACACCGGCGCCGCCGGATCGCTCGCCTCGGGTTTCTTCTCGTTCGTGACCTCGTTCCGCGGGCAGAAGCTCATCCAGCAGACCGGGGTGCTCCCCGCGACCGTCCACCAGCGCATGGTGTCGGTCGACTGACCCCGGGCCGCGCTGACGCCGCTCCGCGAGGAGGACGCCCGCGCGGCTCCCACAGACAGTGCAAATTACAAATCGCTTAAAACATAACGACCAATGAAATCAAAATTCCTTCTCAGCCTGCTCTTAGGCTCGGCCCTCGGCCTCTCGGCCCAGGGTTTCAAGGATGGCGTGGAGTACTACCGCGCCGACCAGCCCGAGGAAGCTCTGATCATCCTCACCAACACACTTAACCAGGCCGGCACCGAACAGGCCACCTCCTACTACTACCTCGGCCAGATCGCCATGCAGAAGGGCGACAAGGCCACAGCCAAGGCCAACTTCGAAAAGGGTCTGGCCGCTGACTCCAACAACGGTTACAACTACATCGGTATGGGCGCCCTGGCTCTCGCCGACGGCAACCTCGGCCAGGCTAAGGATTACTTCAAGGACGCCAAGGGGAAGGCTAAGAAGGATCCCGACGTGCTCACCGAAATAGCCCGCGCATACTTCATCGCCGACCCCGTGAAGTACGCTACCGAGATCGACAAGGCCCTCCTCGACGCCAAGAAGGCCAAGAAGAACGCTGCCGCGCCCTTTATCCTCGAAGGTGACCGTCTCGCTCCGACCAACGTCGGCGACGCCGCCGGTATGTACGAGATGGCCGCCCAGTTCGACACCGCCAACGAGCACCCCGAGGCTTATGTGAAGTATGCCCGCACTTACTTCCGCGTCAACCCGCAATACGCCATCCAGAAGCTGAAGGACCTCCTGGCCCAGCAGCCTAACTCGGCCCTGGCACAGCGCGAGCTTGCCGAGAAGTACTACGACAACAACCAGCTCACCCTCGCCGCCCAGCAGTACGAGCAGTACATCCAGAACCCCAACCACTTCAATAAGGACAAGCAGCGCCTCGTAGGCCTCCTCTTCTTCGCCCAGCGCTACCCCGAGAGCTACGCCCTCGCCGGTGAGATTCTGAAGGAGGAGCCCGCCAACTTCTACATGCAGCGCATGCAGTTCTACAACAAGAAGGCCATGGGCGAGAAGGAAGCCGCCAAGGCTGCCGCCGAAACCCTGATGAGCAACCCCAAGGCTGACCTCAACTCGCAGGACTACACCCAGTATGGCGAACTGCTCCAGGATATGGGCGACGACTCGACCGCCGTTCTTATGTATGAGAAGGCCGTCGGCGCTTCCCCCGAGAAGGTATCCTTGCTGAAGGACCTCTCCAGCGCCTACAACCAGGCCCATATGTTCGACAAGGCCGCCGAGGCTATGGAGCGCTATATGGCCGCTTCCGGCGACGACAACCTCAACGACCAGCTGCAGCTCGCCCTCCGCTGGAACGCCGTTGCCGCCTCGAAGATGGATACCGACTCCGTAGCATCGCAGGCCGCTTCGCAGAAGGCCATCGCCGCCATCGAGAAGGTTAAGGCTGAGATCAACGACAACCCGATCGTGCTCAACAACTACGCTCGCATCCTGATGACCGCCAACCGCAACGTTTACGACCAGGCCGTATACGACGCTGACATGGCAACCCTCGCGTGCCTCGACTCCGATCCCTCGAACCTTGAGAAGCGCAAGTCGATGTACACCCAGGTGCTCGGCCGCCTCGGCAACTACGAGATCTCGACCCTGAAGGACACCGACAAGGCCCGCGCCACCTTCACCCGTTTCTATGAAATATCCCCCTCGGAAGAGCTGAAGGCCTACATCGAGACCCTCGCTCCCGCCGAAGCGAAATAACTACGGCAACAACCGCTAATGGCCGCGCCTCCCGCAATGGGTGGCGCGGCTTTCTTTTGCCCATGCGGTAAATTGGCGCGCCGCGGTGTGAACAATTGACGTTAAAAAAGCCTTTAAGTGGTAGAAACTGTTTAAAAATTTTTCGAAAGATTTTAAACAGTTTCTAAAGAAAGTGGAAATCCCCCTTGTAGGGGTACTAATTATAAAATCATGGGATAATGGATACGAATAACACAGGGCGCTCGTTGTTTTGGGCAGGTTTCATATTGACCGTGGCGGTTGTGGCCGGCTTTATAGTAATGATGCTGATAGGCGTCGCTCCGTTCACCACCTGGGTGTCGGCGCTCACGCTGTGCGGGCTGGTACTTGTAGGCACGCTGCTTATGTACCTTGGCCGGGCCTTCGAGCGCGGCGACGGATCCGGCGGGGACGGCGACGGCGATGACGATGCCTGAAACGATTTGCTTTTACGCCCAAAAGCGCGTAAATTCGCGCTATGGAAGTTATATACGAGGATAACCATATAATAGTTGTCAACAAGGCACCCGGCGAGATCGTGCAGGGCGACAAGACCGGCGACGAACCGCTGGTCGAAACCCTCAAGCGCTGGATCAAGGAGAAATATGCCAAGCCCGGCAACGTGTTCTGCGGCGTGGTTCACCGCCTCGACCGCCCCGTCGGCGGGTTGGTGGTGTTCGCCAAAACCTCGAAGGCCCTGGAGCGGATGAACCGTCTGTTCCGCGACGGCGAGGTGCGTAAGACGTATTGGGCGATTACTCGCGGCATACCCCGGGAGCCGAGCGCCGAGCTGCGCCACTGGCTCCGTTCGGTTGAGAAGACCAACAAATCGTATCTTTCCGACGAACCTCGCGAGGGGGCCAAGGAGGCCCGCCTCCGTTATCGGCAGATCGGCTCCACGGAGCGCTACCGCCTGTTGGAAATCGAGCTGCTCACCGGGCGCAAGCACCAGATACGCGCCCAGCTCGCCTCGATCGGCTGCCCGGTGAAGGGTGACCTCAAGTATGGCGACAAACGCTCCAACCCCGACGGCAGCATCTCGCTCATGGCGCGCCATATCGAGTTCGTCCACCCCGTGAGCGGCAAACCCATATCGCTTACAGCGCCGGTGCCTGACGACAATCTCTGGCACGCCCTGGAGGATGATGCCGCGAACCGCACCGCCGATGGCGCTACCGTAGCCGAACCACGAGCAGCCGAACCCCGCGGGTGAGAATAATAACTAACGAAGCATTGATGGATAAGAAGGACCTAAGGATAGTTTTTCTCGGAACACCTGAGTTCGCCGTGGAGAGCCTGCGGCGTATCGTCGACGACGGCTACAACGTGGTCGGCGTGGTTACCATGCCCGACAAACCTGCCGGGCGCGGCCACCGTATGTACCAGTCGCCCGTTAAGGAGTTCGCCCTTGAGTGCGGACTGAAGCTTATGCAGCCCGTGAAGCTCAAGGACCCCGATTTTGTCGAGGAGCTACGCTCGCTGGAGGCCGACCTGTTCGTGGTTATCGCTTTCAGAATGCTACCCGAGGTGGTGTGGACCATGCCCCGCCTTGGTACCTTCAACCTCCACGCCTCGCTGCTCCCCCGCTACCGCGGCGCCGCGCCCATCAACTGGGCCGTGATAAACGGCGACCGGGAGACCGGGGTGACAACCTTCTTCCTCAAACACGAAATCGACACCGGCGACATCCTCCGTCAGGAGCGTATCGCCATCGGCGACGACGAGAATGTCGGGTCCGTCCACGACCGCCTGATGGAGCTCGGGGCCGAACTCACGCTCGACACCATAGGGCATATCCTGGCCGGCGACCTCGTGCCGCAGCCGCAGGACGCGCTCCTGGGGGATGAGGAGCCGACCCCCGCGCCAAAGATTTTCCGCGATACCTGCCACATCGACTTCAACCGTCCCGCCACGGAGGTCAGAAACCTCATTCGCGGCCTCTCGCCTTACCCCGCGGCCTGGTGCGACCTCTTTGACGCCGGGAAGCCGGGCGAACCGGCTCTGCTGACGCTGAAAGTTTTCGCCGCGTCGCCGATCGGGAATGCCGGACTCGGGGCGGGGGAGGTGTCGGTGGCCGGGGGGCGCCTTATCGCCGGATGCGCCGACGGCTCCGCGCTCGAACTCACCGAGGTTCAGCCATCGGGCAAGCGCCGTATGACCGCCGGGGAATTCCTCCGCGGGGCGCGTCTGCCTGAAAAGCTCGTAATGGGTTGACGGCTTATGGAGGTCAAAATCAAGAATATGGTGTGCCAGCACTGCGTGCAGGCCGTGCGCAGGGTGCTGGGCGATGCCGGGTTCGATGTGCGCGACGTGCGCCTCGGACTGGCCTCCATCGGCGGGGGGCAGCTCTCTGAGAAGACCCTCGCGAGGCTCGACGCCGCGTTGCGCACCGAGGGTTTCGAGCTGGTCACCGACCCGCGTGACGCCGTTGTGGAGCGTGTGAAGCACGCCATCATGCACCATGTGAGGGAGGAGAACTGCAAGTTCAACCTCTCGGCGTGCCTTTCCGACAATGTCGGCATCGAGTATGACACCCTGAGCCGTATATTCTCGGCCCGCGAGGGGCGCACAATCGAGAAGTACTTCATAGCCCAACGCGTTGAGTTGGTGAAAGAGCTCATCGGCTATGGCAACCTGACCCTCACCGAGATAGCCGATAAGGCGGGTTATTCGAGCGTTGCCCATCTGTCGCGCCAGTTCAAGACCGTCACCGGGCTTACCCCTACCCAGTACCTCGCCGACCTCGACGCTTCGGCGCGCCTCCCCCTTAGCGAGGTCTGAGGCCGCGCCGACGCGTTATTGTGCAACGACGGCGCGGAAGCGTGTAACGCGCGGGCCGCCGAAAAGCCGTAATTTCGCGGTAAAGAAAAATTAAGGTTTATGAACATCACACATTTCCTATACTCCTTGCTGGCGATCGTCAATGCGATGTCGCCGTATGTGCTGCTCGGCTTCCTTATAGCCGGACTGCTGCATGTGTTCGTGCGCCCCGAGGTGATGGCCCGCCATCTGGCCGGGGGAGGGTGGAAGCCGGTTGTCAAGGCCGCGCTCTTCGGCATACCCCTGCCTCTATGCTCGTGCGGCGTGCTCCCCGCGGCGGTTGCCCTCCGTCGGCGCGGCGCTTCGAAGGGGGCCGCGACCTCGTTTCTTATAGCCACCCCGCAGACCGGCGTCGACTCGATAGCCGCCACATACTCGCTGCTCGGACTCCCGTTCGCCATCATGCGCCCCGTGGCCGCGCTCTTCGGCGCCGCGATCGGCGGGATGGCCGTTGACCGCTCCGACTCCGGCGGCGCCACAGACCCCGGGCGTTTCGAGGCCGAGGAGGCTGAGAAGATGCCCCGCACCCTCCTTGGGAAGGTAGCCGAGGCAGTGCGCTACGGGCTGGTCGACATGGTGGCCTCCGTGGGCAAGTGGCTCGTGATCGGACTGCTTGTGGCCGCGGTGATCACCGTCTTTGTTCCCGACGAGCTTTTCGTGCGGCTCAGCGCCTATCCGATAATAGCCATGCTGCTGATGGTGCTGATCGCGGTGCCGATGTATGTGTGCGCCACCGGGAGCATACCCATCGCTCTGTCGCTGATGCTCAAGGGGCTGACCCCCGGAGTGGCGTTCGTGCTGCTGATGGCGGGCCCGGCGGCCAACTTCGCCTCGGTGATGGTGATAGGCCGCGCCATGGGGCGCAAGGCCACAGCCGTCTACGTCGGTTCGGTGGTGCTCACGGCGCTCCTGTTCGGCCTCGCTATCGACTACCTGCTCCCCGCGTCCTGGTTCCTCCCGGCGGTTACGAGCCTCGACCCCTCGTGCCACCACGGGGTAGGCATCTTCGAGACCGTCTGCTCGGTGCTCCTCGTAGGGCTGCTTATCTACGCCGCGGTCAGAAACCGCCTCCGCGGCCGGAGAGACACCTGCCATTGCGCCGACGGCAACTCCTCTTGCGACATAGACAACCACATTGATAACTCTAAAACCAACGATATGATACAGACAACGACTTACAAGATTGACGGAATGGCGTGCGCCCACTGCCGCGCAACGGTTGAGAAAGCCCTTTCGGCGCTCCCCGGAGCTGAGGAGGTTACGGTCGACCTCTCCGCGGGTACCGCCACCGTTGCCGGCCCCGTTGACCCCGCCGCCGTGGAGAAGGCAGTGCTTCTCGCCGGATTCACCTATTCGGGCGCAGTGGCTTCGGCCCGTTGAGCCCTCAATGCGAAAGTGAGCGAAAAAATCTTAGCCGGGTGTTGGTGTAAGTGTCGTGGATTTTGCGTAACTTTGTTGGCAAAATAATTCCCCCCGCACCAATGAACACCAACAGTCTGGTTTCTATCGCCGACCTGGGAAAGGAGCAGATTCTGCGCCTCCTGGAGTCGGCTCGCTTTTTTGAAGAGCACCCCAACCATAAGGTGCTCGACGGCAAGGTGGTGGCGACGCTCTTCTTTGAGCCGTCGACCCGCACGCGCCTGAGTTTTGAAACGGCGGTCAACCGTCTGGGCGGCCGAGTGATAGGCTTCTCCGACGCCTCGACCACCTCTTCGTCGAAAGGGGAGACGCTCAAGGACACTATTATTATGGTGTCGAACTACGTCGACCTGATCATCATGCGCCACTACCTCGAAGGGGCGGCGCGCTACGCGACCGAGGTGACCGACACGCCGATCATCAACGCCGGCGACGGGGCTAACCAGCACCCCACCCAGACGATGCTCGACCTCTATTCGATACTCAAAACCCAGGGCACGCTTGAGAACCTGACCATCACCCTCGTGGGCGACCTGAAATACGGCCGCACCGTCCACTCGCTGCTGATGGCCATGAAGTATTTCAAGCCCCGGTTCCGTTTCGTGGCGTGCGACGAGCTTCGTATGCCCCGCGAGTATGTTGAGTTCTGCCGCGAGCAGGGGATCCCCTTCGAGGAACACAAGGAACTCACCCGCGAGGTGATCGACTCGTCGGACATCATATATATGACCCGCGTGCAGCGCGAGCGCTTCGCCGACCTCGACGAATATGAGCGCGTGAAGGATTTCTACACCCTGCGCGCCTCGATGCTCGAAACCTCGCGCCCCAACCTGCGCATTCTCCACCCGCTGCCGCGCGTCAACGAGATAAACCAGGATGTCGATGACAACCCCAAGGCGTATTATTTCGACCAGGCCCGCAACGGGCTCTTCGCCCGCGAGGCAATCATATGCGACGCCCTCGGTATCGACGTTGAGAAACTCAAGAAAGAAACTTTAGCGCAAGCCTGAAAACTATGAGCAACAGCAAGAAAGAACTGGCGGTAGCGGCACTGCGCAACGGCACCGTCATCGACCATATACCGTCGGACGCCCTCTTCAAGTGCGTCAAGATCCTGGGCCTTACCGAGATGGGCCACCAGCTCACCATCGGCAACAACCTCCACAGCGAGCGCCTCGGCCTCGGCACCAAAGGTATTATAAAGGTGGCCGACGTGTTTTTCCCCGAGGCGATGCTCAACCGCATCGCGCTGGTTGCGCCTACGGCGGTTGTCAACACCATCCGCGACTACGAGGTGGCCGAGAAGCGCCCCGTGGCCCTGCCGGAGACCATCCGCGGCATCGTGAAGTGCGACAACGCCAAGTGCATCACCAACAACGAGCCGATGGAGACCCGCTTCGACGTCGTGCCCGACAAACCTGGCCATATTCGCTGCTACTACTGCAACCACGTCGTGGCCAATTCGCAGGCTATTCTGAGCTAAGAAACTGTTGGAAATGGCTAAGGAGAAAAGGTCTCTGAAACCGGGCACCATGATCTACCCGCTCCCGGCGGCGCTCGTCACCTGCGGCACCTCGCCGCGGGAGTCGAATATGCTTACCGTCGCCTGGGTGGGCACCGTGTGCACCAATCCGCCGATGTGCTATATATCCGTGCGCCCCGAGCGCCATTCCTATCCGATGATCAGGGAGAATATGGAGTTCACCATCAACTTGACCACCAAGGATATGGCCCGGGCTACCGACTGGGCCGGGGTGCGGAGCGGCGCCTCGTTTGACAAATGGAAGGAGACGGGGCTCACGCCGAGGCCGGGGCAGATGGTGCGCTCCCCGTATATCGAGGAGTCGCCCCTCAGCATTGAGTGCCGGGTGAAGTCGGTGATCCCCTTGGGGAGCCACGATATGTTCCTGGCCGACGTGGTAAACGTGCTGGCCGACGCTGATCTCTTCGACCCCGCGACCGACGCCTTCAACCTCGAAGGTGCCGGACTTGTGAATTACACCCACGGCCACTACTTCGAGCAGGGCCCCGAGATCGGTCGGTTCGGCTTCTCGGTAAAGAAGAAATAACCGCCCGCGGCATAGGCAGACAGATGCCGCTGCTTGGCTTAAAATAAGAACTCAATACAAAAATCACATAAAGAAATGAAACGCGACGACGCTATTTTCGAGATTATCAACCGCGAACACCAGCGCCAGAAAAAAGGCATTGAGCTGATCGCTTCGGAAAACTTCGTGTCACCCCAGGTGATGGAGGCTATGGGCTCCTGCCTTACCAACAAGTATGCCGAGGGCTATCCCGGCCACCGCTACTACGGCGGTTGCCAGGTTGTCGACGAGGCCGAGAACCTCGCCATCGAGCGCCTCAAGCAGCTTTTCGGCGCTGAATACGCCAACGTGCAGCCCCACTCGGGCGCGCAGGCCAATATGGCGGTGTTTATGTCGGTGCTCAATCCCGGCGACACCTTCATGGGCATGAACCTCGACCACGGCGGCCACCTCTCGCACGGAAGCCCCGTCAACTTCTCCGGCCTGGTGTTCAACGCCATCGGCTACAACGTTGACCAGGCCACCGGCAAGGTCGACTACGATCAGATGGAGGCCCTCGCCCGCGAAAAGCGTCCCCGCCTGATTATCGGCGGTGCCAGCGCCTACTCCCGCGACTGGGACTACGCCCGCATGCGCCGTCTGGCCGACGAAATCGGCGCTATCTTCATGGTTGATATGGCGCATCCCGCCGGCCTCATCGCCGCCGGTCTGCTCGAAAACCCCGTGAAGCACGCCCACATCGTTACCTCCACCACTCACAAGACTCTCCGCGGCCCCCGCGGCGGCGTGATCCTCGTGGGCAAGGACTTCGACAACCCCTTCGGCAAAACCACCAAGAAAGGCGAGATCCGCAAGATGTCGTCGCTCATCGACTCCGCCGTGTTCCCCGGCGTGCAGGGTGGCCCGCTCGAACACGTTATCGCCGCCAAGGCCGTGGCTTTCGGCGAGGCGCTCCAGCCCGAATATAAGGAATACCAGACCCAGGTCAAGAAGAACGCCGCCGCTATGGCCCAGGCGATGATCGACAAGGGTTACAACGTGATTTCCGGCGGTACCGACAACCACTGCATGCTCATCGACCTCCGCTCGAAGTTCCCCGAACTCACCGGCAAGGTGGCCGAGCGCGTGCTCGTCGAGGCCGACATCACAGCCAATAAGAATATGGTGCCCTTCGACTCCCGCTCCCCCTTCCAGACCTCCGGCATCCGCCTCGGCACCCCCGCCATCACCACCCGCGGCCTCCGCGAGAACGAGATGGGCGAGATCGTCGAGATGATCGACACCGTGCTCTCCGCTCCCGAAAGCGAGCAGACCATCGCCGCCGTGCGCGCCAAGGTGAACTCCATGATGGAGGACCGCCCGATGTTCGCCTGGTAATCCGCCCCTCTGAAACGCTCTCTTAATCTGTAGTTTGAAAAGATGAAACTGATATTCTACCGCGTCTACCAGATACTGGTGATGCTGCCTATACTGATAGTGCTGACGGTGCTCGCGGCGACGGTTACGATCGCCGGGTGCGCCCTCGGGCTGTCGCGCGTCTTCGGCTACTGGCCCGCCAAAATCTGGGCCATGCTGTTCTGCTGGCTGTCGTTCGTGAGGGTCAGCGTCAAAGGTCGCGAGAATATCGACAAGGACACCTCCTACGTCTTCGTGGCCAACCACCAGGGGGCCTACGACATCTTCTCGATCTACGGCTTCCTCAACCACAACTTCCGTTGGATGATGAAGGTTGGGCTGCGTAAGATTCCGTTCGTGGGGCGCGCCTGCGCCGCCGCGGGACATATCTTCGTCGACAACTCCTCCCCGGCGGCCATACGCCGCACCATGGCCAAGGCCGAGCGCACTCTCCAGGGGGGTATGTCGGTGGTGGTGTTCCCCGAAGGGTCGCGCACACTCACCGGCCATATGGGCCCCTTCCACAAGGGTGCCTACCAGCTCTCTATGGAGTTCGGGCTCCCCGTGGTGCCCGTCAGCATCGACGGCGCCTACGACATCCTGCGCCGCGGCGACTCCTTCCCCCACTGGGGCACCATCCGGCTGACCATCCACAAGCCGATCTCCGCCCCAGTCGACGAAGCCGACCGCAAACGCGTAATCGACGCCTCCCGTGCCGCCGTAGCCTCCGCCCTCCCCGAACGCTTCCGCTAATCCCGTAAACACAGCACTTGGAGCATCGTCTGAATAAATGACCTTGCGCCAAGCATACAATAGACGCCTCCCAAAGCCGCAAAAAAACGGCGTGGGAGGCGTTTGCTTGCTCTATTAGGGAGGCCATTCGATTGAAATAGTCGTGTGTTAAAAAAAACTTAAATTACTGGTCTTAAACGCTGTATGGTATATTATGGTATTGTGTAAATCAAAATTCAGGCTTACTTTTGTGCAACTTGTGTATTCTCTCACTGATTTGAAACAAACCACGATCACATTAACAAAATAACACTATGAGAAAACTATTATTTATCCTTGCGGCGATGGTGGCGCAGCTGGGTATTGCCCAGGAGCGTTACTTCGTGGTCGACGGACTGGAATATACTGTTTCTGATTCCGAGGCCGGAACCGTGGAGCTTACCAAGTGGCTGCACGTTGGCAATAGCTGGGCCGATAGCGACAATGGGCTCGTCGTAGTGGTTCCCGCGACGGTGGAGGAGGGCGGAAAGTCGTTCACTGTGACAACCGTGGCCGAAAGCGTGTTTACCAACGACGAGAATCTGACCGAGGTGGTGCTTCCCAATACCATCAATGGCGACGGACTCGGCGGACACAATTTTGTCGGTTGCGACCGACTGGAGTCCGTAACGCTACCCGAGGGTCTTTCCAAGCTTAAAATGTACTCGTTTATGAATCTGCCTAACCTCAGGCAGCTGACTCTGCCCGAGGGATTGGAGTCGATGGTCTGCTCAATATATAATTGCGGATTGGAGTCGTTAAGGATTCCCGTTGGTGTCGGCACGTTCGGAATGTCGGTATGGAATTGCAAATCGTTGCGAAGCCTGGAGATCGGCACAATCAGCAGGGGCTCGATGTTAGGGACGCAGAAAGTAGTTCGCGAGCTTCGATTCGCCGAGAACGCCATACTCTTCGAAGACGCGTTCCCGACTTATGAGAATCTGCAGCGGGTTATATTCTCGAAAGGGTGCCTTTCCTGTGGCAACACGCTGCGCGGGTCGATGAACCTTCGCGAGGTTGTCTGCGAGGGCGAGTCGATATTGATGGGACCATGCCCCTTGGAGTGGGCGGCCGCACCGCTCGGCAAGGCGTTGACCGTATGGGTGCCCGAAGGTAGCGGAGAGCGTTTCGCCGCCGCCGACGTATGGAAGAAATTCACAATCAAGGAGGGTACCCCCGACGCCAGCCTCCCGGATGCGGCAGGTGTGGAGAATATCTCTGTTGATGCCTTTGAGGGAGCCGAGGTGTGGACTCTCGATGGTGTTTACCGGGGCAGCTTCACCTCCGCCGCGGAAGCCCGTTCGGCCCTCGCCTCCGGCGCCTATATAATTAAGGAGAATGGCAAAAGCCGCGTCGTGATGTTCTGATCGCGCCCCCCGGCCCTAACCGACAATACTGACGTCGCCCTCCCGAAAACCGGGAGGGCGACGTTTCGTGTTCGGGTGGGGGTAGGGCAGTGGTCGATACTTGATTGTGGTTGGGGTTGCGCGGTTGGGGAAAACGCGGTAACTTCGCGGGGCAGAGAATCTGCTGAATGGACCCTTTTGAACTTACCTTATTGAACTTACCTTGAATTTGCTTATGAGAAAGAGGATGGCCGCGGTTGCCGCGGCGATAGCGATGGCGGCCTGCGTATGGGGGCCGGTGTCGGTTGCCAAGAAGATGGCGTTGTTGCGGAAGACGGACGCTAAGTTTTACACTACGGCGGAAGCCAGGCGCGTGGGCGACCAGGTGCTGGCGTTCCAGCGCGTTACGGGCGGATGGCCGAAGAATGTGGATATGGAGAGCCCGATGTCGGCCGACGAACTTGCCAAGGTGGCGGCTGACAGCGTCCGCACCGACGACTCAACCACCGACAATATGGCAACCACCACGCAGCTCACCTTCCTGGCGCGCCTCTACAAGGGCACGGGCGACGTGCGCTACCGCGACGCGTTCCGCCGCGGCATGGAGTATCTGCTCTCGGGGCAGTACGCCAACGGCGGCTGGCCGCAGTTCTGGCCCGGCCCGAAGCGCTATCAGATACACATTACTTATAATGACGGCGCGATGGCCAACACTATGGAGCTTATCCGCGACGTGGCAGCCGGCGCGGAGCCTTACGACGCGGAGGGGCTTATTGACGCCCCCCTGAGGGAACGCCTCCGCGAATCGTTCAACCGCGGCATTGAGTGCGTGCTGGCGACTCAGATCATGGTGGACGGCGAGCCCACGGTATGGTGCCAGCAGCACGACCGCGAGACTCTCGCCCCGGCCAAGGCGCGTGCGTTCGAGCTGCCGTCGTTCTGCTCGCAGGAGAGCGCGCAGTTGGTGGCGATGCTTATGCGGTTGCCCGACCCTGACGAGCGGGTGAAGAGGGCTGTGCACGGCGCTATGCGATGGTTTGACGCGAACAAGATTACCGGTCACAGAATCGAGCGCACGGGCGAGTACAAGACACCGACGGCCAACACGCTCCTCGTTGCCGACCCCGACGGGAGCGCGCTCTGGGGGCGGTTCTACGACCTTGACAGCTGCAAGGTGTTCGTGTGCGACCGCGACGGCGTGCCCCGCCGCTCGCTTGAGGAGATAGGGCTGGAGCGCCGCAACGGCTACAGTTGGTACAACGAGTTCCCGGCATACCTCTATGAGGAGTATGACCGTTGGGCCGACCGCTATGACCCCGCGGGGAAGGTCGCCATTGATATGACGGTCGCCGCGAAGCTTAAAAAGGAGATAGCCGCCAAGAAAGCCGCCAAGAAGGCGGCGCGACAGGCCGCGAAGAAAGCCGCAGTCGAAAAGAAGGGCCGCTGACCGAACAATGCGTCCCCGGCAAACGTTATAGGAGGTGACAAAGTAGGCAGACGGCGCGGGCGCCGGGTGTCACTTTGTCACCTTTGTCGTGCCATATGGTCAGAGCGCGGCGGCGCGGACCCTCTCGGCGCGGTTTGGCACGGAATGTGCAGTATCTTTACCACGGACGGCGGTCGGCTCCCGCGCTACTCTTGGGCAAAGCCGCCGCGTCCCGAAAGAATAAAAATAACTAAAAACATATACTACCAATGAAAATCAAACCCCTTGCAGACCGGGTGCTCATACAGCCGACCCCGGCAGAGGAAACCACTATCGCAGGTATCATCATCCCCGACTCCGCCAAGGAGAAACCCCTCCGCGGCACTGTTCTCGCCGCCGGGGAAGGCACCAAGGACGAGAAGATGCAGGTGAAGGAGGGCGACCAGGTGCTCTACGGCAAGTATGCCGGCACCGAAATCGAGGTCGAGGGCGAAAAGTACCTCATCATGCGCCAGAGCGACATCCTCGCCGTCGTTGAATAATCCGAACGACGCGCAAACCGAATCTCTCCAAAACTTAACGACTAAAGCACAACACAGAAATGGCTAAAGAAATCAAATTCGACATAAAGGCTCGCGAAGAGCTTAAAAAAGGCGTTGACGCTCTCGCCGACGCCGTAAAGGTAACCCTCGGTCCCAAGGGGCGCAACGTGATCATCGAGAAGAAGTACGGCGCTCCCCACATCACCAAGGACGGCGTGTCGGTGGCCCGCGAAATCGAGCTTGAGGACGCTTTCCAGAACATGGGCGCCCAGCTCGTGAAGGAGGTTGCCTCCAAGACCGGCGACGACGCCGGCGACGGCACCACCACCGCCACCGTGCTCGCCCAGGCCATCATCACCCACGGCCTGAAGAACGTGGCCGCCGGCGCCAACTCTATGGACGTTAAGCGCGGCATCGACAAGGCCGTGGCAGCCATCGTCGAGGGCGTGAAGGCCCAGGCCGAAGAGGTAGGCGACGACTTCAAGAAAATCGAGGACGTGGCCCGCATCTCCGCCAACAACGACGAGGCTATCGGCCACCTCATCGCCGAGGCTATGAAGAAGGTCAAGAAAGAAGGCGTGATCACTGTTGACGAGGCCAAGGGCACCGAGACCACCGTCGACATCGTGGAAGGCATGCAGTTCGACCGCGGCTACATCTCCCCCTACTTCATCACCAACGGCGAGAAGATGGAGTGCGTGATGGACTCACCCTACATCCTCCTCTACGACAAGAAGATTTCCAACCTCAAGGATATGCTCCCCATCCTCGAAGCCACCGCCCAGAGCGGCCGCGGCCTGCTGATTATCGCCGAGGATGTTGACCAGGAAGCCCTCGCCACCCTCGTGGTGAACCGCATCCGCGGCTCCCTGAAGGTGTGCGCAGTGAAGGCCCCCGGCTTCGGCGACCGCCGCAAGGAGATGCTCGAAGACATCGCCATCCTCACCGGCGCCACCGTGATCAGCGAGGAGAAGGGTATGAAGCTCGACGGAGCCAACATCCAGATGCTCGGCACCGCTGAGAAGATCACCGTAAACAAGGAGAACACAACCATCGTCAACGGCGCGGGCAACAAGGACGCCATCGCCGCACGCGTGGCACAGATCAAGGCCCAGATCGAGCAGACCAAGAGCGACTACGACCGCGAGAAGCTCCAGGAGCGCCTGGCCAAGCTCGCCGGTGGTGTCGCCGTGCTCCACATCGGCGCCCCCTCGGAGGTTGAGATGAAGGAGAAGAAGGACCGCGTCGACGACGCTCTGAGCGCTACCCGCGCCGCGATCGCCGAAGGTATCGTCCCCGGCGGCGGTGTGGCCTACATCCGCGCCATCAAGAACGCCGAGGGTCTCCGCGGTGCCAACGACGACGAGGAAACCGGCATCCACATCGTGCTCCGCGCCGTTGAGGAACCGCTCCGCCAGATCGTGGCCAACGCTGGTCTCGAAGGCGCCGTGATTGTTCAGAAAGTCAAGGAGGGCACCGCCGACTTCGGCTACAACGCCCGTGCCGACAAGTTCGAGAACCTTATGGCAGCCGGTGTGATCGACCCCGCCAAGGTAACCCGCGTGGCCCTGGAGAACGCCGCCTCGATTGCCGGCATGTTCCTCACCACCGAGTGCGTCATCGCCGACAAGAAGGAAGAAACCCCCGCGCCCGCGCCTGCCGGCATGGGCGGTATGGGTGGCATGGGCGGCATGATGTAATCAGCCGCTCCGGGCCATCCCGGCAACGATAAATCAAAGGAGCCTTCGACCCTGCGGTCGAGGGCTCCTTTTTTATAGCACTTTCTTAGTATGCTACGGAATCCTCGCTGGTCGCGAACCGTTGCGGCGGCGGGGGTGTTATATATGTAGACAACTAAAACTCACCATTATGGCATACAAGATTATCGAAGTCGAGGGCATTGGCCCCGCTTACGCCGCCAAGCTCGAAGAGGCTGGCATCGCGACAACTGCCGACCTGCTCCAGTCCGCCGCCACCCCCAAAGGGCGCCAGGCGCTTGCCGAGGCCACGGGTATCTCCCCGGCCTTGATTCTGAAATGGGCCAACCATGCCGACCTTTTCCGCATCAAGGGGGTTGCCGGCCAGTTTGCCGAACTCCTTGAAGCCGCCGGGGTCGACACCGTTAAAGAGTTCCGTCACCGCGTGGCAGCCAACCTCCAGCCCCGTCTTGAGGCCATCAACGAGGCCCGCCATCTCTGCGGTCGCGTTCCCTCGGAGGCCGAGGTACAGCGCATGATCGACCAGGCCAAGGAGCTCGAACCCGTGCTGACCTACTGACCCCTCTCTCCGCCACGTTCCCGCGCCGCTCGTGGTGCGGAGTACCGCGGAGTTTATATATCAGAGCGCCCATCGAGGCGCGACCGGCGCCCGTCCCGCTCTCCCGGGGCGGGCGCCAAACCTGCTAAATCGTACAATCACCAAACACAGAAATAGATAATGATCTTGTCTGAAAATCCCGTTTGCCGCGTGCTCGGCATTAAATACCCCCTTATACAGGCCCCGATGAACTGGATCAACAATGCCGAAATGGTGGCGGCGGTGTCGAACGCCGGGGCGCTCGGCGTGCTCGGGCCCAACGCCGGGCCTAAGGAAATAGACGGCCGGAGGGTGTCAACCGAGGAGCGTATCGGTATCGAACTATCGCGCGTTCGCCAACTGACCTCCGCGCCCGTGGGCATCAACATCTTCTCGGCCAATGACGATGCGACACGGGCCTACGCGATGAAGTCCATCGCGGCGGCGAAAGCCAACGATGTCAATGTTTACTGCCTTGTGGGCACTTTCGACGATGTGATTTACAAGGCGGTCAAGGAGGCCGGGGGCATCATCGTTCACCGCGAGCTTACGCCCACCTCCGAGTCGGCGCGCGTGGCCGAGGAGCATGGCGCCGACATCATAGTCGCCACAGGTATTGACGAGGGGGGAATGATTCCGTCGGGATGTATGGGCACGTTCACCATCGTCCCGACTATTGTCGACGCGGTGAAATCGGTTCCGGTGATGGCCGCCGGGGGCATCAACGACATACGCGGCGTGCGGGCCGCTTTCGCGCTCGGAGCCAGCGGCGTATATGTGGGCACCCGCTTTATCGCCTCCGCTGAATGCCCGGCGGCTCAGGATGTTAAAGAGATGATCGTGGCGGGCAGCGGCGAGGAGGTTATCGCCGTCACGCCCAACGAACGGTCGCTACCTACCCCCGCGGCCATCGAGTACAACCGGCGGCTGCTCGCGGGCGAGTCGGCCGAGGCTATTCACGAAGAGATCATGCGCAAGGGTGGTCTGGGCCCGGCGATGCTCCACGGCGATGTTGCCAACGGCATCGTGAGCGTCAACACCGGCATCTCCTCCATCCGCTCGATCAAACCCGTTGCCGACATCGTCGGCGAACTGATGGCTGACTTCGCTTCCTGATTATGCCACCCGCCGATCGGCAATCTTTTGACCGCCTCCGCTGTGATAATGTTGTTTTTTTGTTGACCCGCGATTTTGAATAATCGGGGTTAAGTGCTATCTTCGCGCTATCTATGAAGACAGACTGTTAGAAATTGCTTCTTAATCGTAGATTCAAAAACACCACATTATCTTTCAAATGAATAAGATTAAATTTTTGCTGAACGGTGCCGCGGCTGTAGCCCTGGCGCTGTCCGTGTCCGCGTGCGGAGGCGACGATGAGGACGAGCCCAAGGGCCCCGACACAGACATCGAGAACGGCGACTGGAGCGGCAATGTGTCCTCCGGCGACAAAATCACTACCGACGAACAGGCTAAGGAATTCCTCGGGCAAACGGCTTCCCTGGTGATGGATAAATTCACCCCGGCCGATCAGAAACCGCTTGTCGACCTCGCTGCCTCGTTTGCCAACGATTACTCCGACTACGGGTTTGACACTTCGGCTTTCGAGGGCCGCGCGGTCAAGGCCCGCGCTCTCAACAAGTTCTTCAACTCGCTCCGCGTCGCCCCCACCGGCAGGTATATGGATTTTAGCCGCGCCGCCGTGACGATAGTTGAAATCGCGCCTTTCAAGGGTGTTTACCGCCCCGACGCGACCCGCAAGATGTTCTACCGCGCTGCCGACAGCGACAATGTCGAGGTTGAGTTCTACCACGATGGCAAGCCCTGCAAGCTTGTGGTTACCCCTTCGGCTGACACCTGGAGCGTGACGGCTGACGATGACACCGACAAGTATACCGCCAAAATCCCAAGCGAGATCCGTTTCTCGCTGACCGACGGCGGCGCGAAGCTCGTTGAGGGTACCGCCAAGACTTATTGGAAGGATGGCGACGCCCTCCGTATGGCTGCCGACGTTACCGCGATGAACATCCGCGCCGCCAGCTCGGTGAACGCCACCAACAGCGTTGTCACCACTACTGACGAACTCTATATCGACGGCTCCATGCTCGCCCGTGCAGAGGGTGTGGTAAACGGCACCAATATGGTAAGCACCAAGGCTTTGGAAGGGATATTCGACAAAGAGGTGGATTCGTGGGAGTACTGGAACGGCTACGAATATGTTACCGAAACCGAGTATTATTACGAGTTCAACCCCTCGAAGGCGGGCAAGATGTTCAAGAACGGCAACGCCTCGGCGCAGCTGATGGACCGCGTGCTCGTAAGGGCCGAGGTTTCGAACGCCGCCAAGTTGTTCGCTCTCGATGAACTCTATTTCGACACCGACGATTACGACAGCAAGGCCAAGGCCGAATGCCAGAAGGCTTGCGACGTGTTGAACAGCAACACCGAGGCTTATGTGTTCCTCGCCGGCAACAGCAAGTCGACCGCGAAGCTGAAATGGCAACCCTATCTCGACTATGAGTCGAACTGGGATGACTACAGCTATCAGGCCTGGGTGCCGGAAGGGGTGATCTCGTTCGCCGACGGCTCGACCTACAACGTGTCGCAGTACGTTATCGGCGATTTCGGCAACGTCCTTAACCGCTTTGAATCGCTCTATTACGCCTACGAACGTATGTTTGAAGCGGCGTTCTGAGCCGTCAACTATGTTAAAGCTCTGCCCTAAGGCATATATGGCGACCGTCCTCGCGGCTTTACTGCTGCCGGGCGGTCGCCTTGCGTCGCGGCAGCTCCCGTCGGGGCTCTCGGGGGCGCGCGCCGACACGGTCGCGCTCCGCGAGGTGTCGGTGAGCGGTGTCGCCGAGCGCCCTCTGCGCGTCGGGGCCGATGGTGCCGCGGCGTTCGACCGACGGGCTGTCGCGTCGGTGCCGCGGTTGCTTGGCGAGGCCGACCCGCTCCGTTACCTGGCGACTCTTCCCGGAGTGTCGGTGGCCAGCGACTACGCGTCGGGTGTGTCGGCCGATGGCATGGGTTATTCCGGCACCGCTTTCCGGCTCAACGGCATACCATTGCATTTCCCTTACCATTTCGGCGGCATGTTCTCCACGGTGTCGTCGCCGTTATTCCCGTCCGTCAGGTTTGAGAAGACCTCCAAGGGTAGCGGTTTTTCAGATGTCGCGGGGGCGGTGGCCTCCATGGAGTCGCGGTCGGCGATACCCGAAAAGGTGTCAGCCGAAGTCAACGCGGGCATGCTTGCCTCTTCGCTGTACGCCTCGGTGCCGTTCGGGGAGAAGGTGTCGGTCGCTCTCTCGGGGCGTGTGAGCTATATCGACGCGCTCTACGGGAGTCTGCTGCGGGGCGCGGGCGCGGCGGCCAGGTACAACCTTGCCGACTGCGACCTCGTGGTAAACTACGCTCCGACTCAGGCCGACCGCGTCGAAATCACGGCACACTACAACGGCGACCGTATACGATACGACGACTCTAACTACGCCCTGGCAACCGGTTTGAAATGGCACAACGTAATCGCCGGAGCGAGGTGGCGCCATCGGGCTGAGCGGTTTGAAATGACCAACCAGTTGTACTATACCCGTTTCCACAACCGCCTGACGCTCGATATGGTCGGGGTGGGGCTCACGGCTCCGACCGGCATCGACGAGGGTGGTGTCCGCGGAACTTTTAACTTTATCTCCCTGCCGGCCCCTTGGCGGCTTTCGGCGGGGTATAACGCCAGGCTGTTCGTTGTCACGCCGCAGTACGCGGCGCTCTCGGGCATCGGCCAGGGGAACGGGGAGCGGCGGAGTGCCGAGCGTTCGGCCTATGGCTCGGTGTATGCCGACGCAGAGGTCGATCTGCCGGGGCGCTGGATGGCCGAGGCAGGGGTGTCGCTCGACGCGTATGGCGCTGATAGCTACCGAACTTACTCGGCCAATCCGCGAGTCGGCATTACCAAGCGCTGGAGGGGTGGTGCGGTGTCGTTCCACGCCTCACGCTCGCGGCAGTATCTCCACACGGTGGGTTTCTCCGACCTCGGTTTGTCGTCGAACTTCAAAATCGCCGCCGGTAGGCGCCTCGCGCCCTCCAATTGCTATTCTATCTCGATGGGCGCCAATGTGAATTTGACCGATGGACTCGTGGCCGGGGCGGAGGCGTTCTATAAGCGGGTCATCGACGAACCGGAGTATCTCGGAGGAGTGCTCGACGTGATCGTGCCCGGCTATGTCGCCGAAAATTATATACGACGCACGCGGGGGTGGAACGTGGGAGGCTCTCTGAGCCTCCGCCTGGTGCGCGGTCCGTTTTCAGCCTCGGCTTCCTACGCCTACACCCATACGCGTCGGCGTATGGCGGGCGAGGCGTCGGAGTTCAGTTCCGCGGCCGAGTTGCGCGATGTGGTCCGTGTGTCGGCCGGCTGGCGCCCGGGTGACCACTGGCTCCTTACCGCCGCCTTCAACTATACCACTGGCCACCCCTACACACCTGTAGCCGCGGTTTATTTCATCGGCGAGCAACTGATGATGGAGTACGGGCCGCGCAACTCGGCGAGACTCCCCGACTATCACCGGCTCGATCTCGGGGCCACCTACAGCTTCCATACAGGAGGCCGGGTGCCGCTGCGCCACGAGTTGAATATCTCGCTTGTCAACGCCTACGGCAGGCGCAATGTCGAGATACGCACGTTCGCGGTCGATTACGACGACGGCACCTTCTATCGCCGCGACATTACCTCGCTCTACCGATTTCTCCCATCGCTGAGCTATGCTATTATTTTTTGAACCAACTGATTTGCCGACAGCCGACTTATGACAGTGATTGACGCGATAAAGATCTGTGTGCCCGCCCTGTTTGCGGCGGCGTGCGCGGCCGACAACCCCGAGGTTGCCGAGCCGCGGCTTGTAGTCGAGGGGTACGTCGACAGCGACGGGTATCCCGAGGTGCTGCTCAATATGTCGTTGGTGCCTACGGCGGAGGGTGGCGGCATAGCGGAGAGCATAGTGCGGTGGGGTGTCGTCACAATTAACGATGGCGAGCGTGAGGTCGTGCTCACAGGGGGACCTTCCGACAAGTTTTTCCCGCCGTACCATTATTACACCTATGAGATGCGGGGGGAACCTGGACGCGTGTATACCCTCCGTGCGTCCTACAAGGGCAGGGAAGTTGTCTCCTCCGGCTATATGCACCGACCGACTCCTATCGAGGAGATTGAGGTAAGCCCTGTTGAGGGTTGCGACACCCTTCGGCATCTCGCCGTGCGGTTCACAGCCCCGGCTGACGTGCCCGCCTACTACCATTTGTCGGCCCAGGTTCATTCCGCCGAGGGGCGTATGTATCCCTGCATGGTTGGCACCCACGCCGTGACTGAAGCCGGTGCGGCGGTCACCCTTCCCGTCTACAGGGCCAATAGAACCACCTCTGGAACCGATTATGCGGCAGATTTTCCTGTAGGTGAAATCGTTACGGTGCAATTGGCCCGGATCGACTATCCGGCTTATTGCTTCTGGCACGCTTTCGATAACGCCGCGTTGGTGGCCGGATCTGTGTTTGTCGGCGTTCCCGGCTCATTGCCGGGGAATATCGAGGGAGGATTCGGTGTCTGGACCGTTCAAGGTGTTTCGGCGCGTCCCGTCAAGGTCGAGTGATGCTTTTTTTGGGGCGTTGGCGGGGCTGGGCGGTGAGTTTTTCGGATGAAAGACAGGGTGTTTTGGTTAAAAAATCGTAACTTTACGGAAATTTTCGCATTTTGCGATAAAGTGGCTCGAATAAATGGTTTAGCGTTTATGCCAGATTGATTTGTTTGAGGCACTTATAGTGCTTATTACGCAAAGAACCGTAATGAAGAAACGACTTTTCATAATCCGGTTGGCGGGCTTGCTGCTGGCGCTCGCTGCGGGGACGGCCCCGGCCGCGGCGCAGGTTGAGTTCAAGCGCGGACTGGAACAAATCTCCTTCATCCCGAAGGGTCAGTGGATTACCGGCGTAAGCGTCGGCTTTTCGCAGTCGGACCAAGGCAACTACCAGTTTGTCATCGTGGAGAACCTCACGGGCGACTCCTATTCGTTCAAGGTGAGCCCGATGGTTATGTACAGCTTCAAGGACAACCTCGCCGCGGGCGGCAAGATGGCTTACTCCCGCACCCGCACCCGACTCGACCAGGCCGACTTCGTGGTAGGGGAGGGCACGAGTTTCTCGCTCGACAACCTCTACCAGATTTCGCACAGCTACTCGGCGATGGCCGCGTTCCGCAACTACATCAGCCTGGGCCACAGCCGCCGCTTCGGCTTCTTCAACGAGGTGCAGCTCCAGGTGGGCGGCTCGCAGTCGAAGGTGGCCAACGGGCGGGGCGACGACCTGACCGGCACTTTCGAGACCTCGTGGGATATCAACGTGGGGCTCGCGCCGGGCATGGTGATGTTCCTCAACAACTATTCGGCGATCGAGGTGAACGTCGGGGTGCTTGGCTTCTCCTACAGCCACACCACGGCCAAGACCGACCAGATTTACCGCGCCGAGCGCGACTCGAAGTCGGCCAACTTCCGGGTGAACCTCTTTTCGATAACCTTTGGCGTCGCCTTTTATCTCTGAGCCGGTATGAAGTACAGAATATTATCCGTTTTGCTCGCCCTCGGGGCGATGTTCGGGGCGGCTTCGTTCCGCTCGCAGGCCCAGGAGATTCTCTCGCTCGACCGTCTGCCTATTCTGAGGAATATGGCCAACTCACCCAAAGTGCTGCTCGACTCGGCGGCGTTGAAGGACCCCTCGCTCAAGGAGAGGGTGATTGTCGGCTCCGACACCATCAGCGTTATTCTGCCACAGAAGAACTACGGGCGCTATGACCGCGGACTCTTCAACTACCTCTTCATCCCCAAAGGGCAGTGGTCGTTCGGCCTGATGGCCTCCTACGGCGAGTTCAACACCGACGACATTCAGATTCTCGGTATGATCAAGGACCTCGACATAAAGCTTAAAGCCTACTCCATACAGCCTTCGATCTCGTACTTCTTCTCCCACAACCAGTCGATGGGTCTGAAGTTCAATTATGTGCGTATGACGGGCGACCTCCCGAGCGTGTCGGTCGATTTCGGCGACGACCTCAACTTCTCGCTAAATGATGTGAGCTACTACCAGCAGAGCTTCTCGACCTCGCTCACCTACCGCAACTACATCGGCCTGGGGAGCACGCGGCGCTTCGCCGTGTTCAACGAGGTTGACCTCGCTTTCGGCAGCGGCTCGTCGCGCTTCCGCCGCTACTACGGGGGCAATATGAAGGACACCCGCACCAACTTCGTCACGGCGTCGCTCAACTTCTCGCCCGGCGTGTGCGTCTTCATTATGGATTATATCAGCTTCAACGTGTCATTCGGCGTGTTCGGCCTCAACGTGCGCAACGAGCGCCAGTGGACCGACGGTAAAGAGGAGGGCTCGCGCTTCACCTCGGGGGCCAACTTCCGCTTCAATATCTTCAACATCAACTTCGGCATGGCCGTGTATATATAATGCGCTATGAGCGATAAAAAACGCAAACAGAAGGAATCACTCGCGATGGTGAGGCGCCAGCGCTGGGTCATGATCGCCGCGGCGCTGATCGCGGCGGCGTTCCTGGCGGTAATGTCGCAGTCTTGCATAAAGAACGACATCCCTTACCCCAGAATCCAGGCCAACTTCTCATCCTTTGACGCCGAGGGGTTGAAATCCCCGGCGCAAATCGACTCCGCCAACCGCATAATCGACCTGGTGTTCGATGAGACGGTCGATATGGAGCAGGTTAAAGTAACCTCGTATACCCTCTCGCCCAAGGGTGTGGAGCTTATCGGCACCGACCTCTCGGAGCCGGTCAACCTCACCCGCTACCTGATATTGCGGTTGCGTATGTACCAGGAGTACGACTGGGTGATCCGCGGCTCGCAGCCCATCGAACGCTACCTCACGGTCGAGGGGCAGATAGGCGAGACGGTGATCGACGTGGCCGGCAAGCGAGCCGTGGTAACCGTTTCGGAAACCATGGGCCGCAAGGCCGTGAAGGTGCTCACCGCCAAACTCGGCCCTGAGGGTTCCACCATGACCCCCGACCCGACGGGTAACACCTACGACCTCTCGATGCCGCTCGAAATCACGGTCAACGTACACGGCAGGGAGGAGAAGTGGGAGCTTTTCTGCGAAATCGCCACTTTCAACGTCTACACTCTCCGCGCCGACGCCGGGTCGCAGGTGGCCTGGGTATTTGGTTCGGGACTCGCCGGAACAAAGGGTGGCTTCGAATACCGCGTGGCGGGTACGGCCCAGTGGCGCACGGCTCCCGACTCCTGGATCACGCAGACCGGCAACACCTTCTCGGCAACATTGAGAAACCTCGAACCTGAAACCGAGTACGAGGCCCGCGCGCTTACCTCCGACAACGGCGGCGAGCCCGAATACGCCACCCCCGTCACGTTCACCACCGGTGAGACCCGCCAACTCCCCAACAGCAGCTTCGACGAGTGGACTTGGTTCGACAATAAATACTGGGCTCCCTGGGGCGAGGGGCAGACTCCTTACTGGGATACGGGCAACAAAGGTGCCTCGACATTGGGCGCCGGCAATGTGCTTCGATCCGACGAGACATCGACGGGTACGGGCTACTCCGCTGAACTGCAAACGGTTTACAAGACCATTAAACTGGCCGCTGGAAGTATATTCGCCGGGACATACGTTCGTACGGATGTCGCAGACGGCGTGCTGAGCTTCGGCCGCCCGTACGACTTGCGTCCGACCAAGCTTCGCGGCTATTTCAAGTACAATTGCGCCAAGATCAACCAGGCCAAGGGGGATTTCGTGTATATGAAGGGGCAGCCGGATACCTGCACCGTGTGGTGCGCGCTGATCGATTCGCCCGATCCTTTTGAGATACGCACGAAACCCTCGGACCGCCATCTGTTCGACCCGGAGGGCTCATATGTGATAGCCTACGGCAAGATGGAGTGCGCGCAGACCGTGCCGCAGTTCATCCCCTTCGAGTTCGAACTCGACTACCGCTCGACGCAGCGAGTGCCGAAGTATATCATCGTGGTAGGCTCGGCGAGCAAGTACGGCGACTATTTCGTGGGAGGCGAGGGCTCGACTTTGTGGCTCGACGACTTCGAACTATTGTATGATTATTAATTTCAAGGAATAACAGGATGAAAATATTCAGAAATATAGCGCTCGCGGCCATGGCCGGGTTCGCTCCCGTGGGGGCCTCGGCCGCGTCGCTTGCGGTCGACAATCCCGACAACCACGCTTACCTCGGCGTGCGCGCCGCGGTCGACATCAGTTCCGCCGCCAACGGAGGCGCCTACTATAGCAGCAAGGCCGGTTTCAGCGTGGGTGGTGTCTACAATATCCCTATCGTGGCCAACTTCTACTTCGAGCCGGGGCTGTCGCTGTTCTACGACACTTTCGGCACGATGCACTTCCAGTCGGAGGAGATTGTTCCGGCACCCGATGGTGGCGCGCTTACCCAGGCTCCGACCGAACCCGTTGAGCCGGAGGAGGTGTTCTATAAGGTCGACGGGTCGATGCGGAACCTCGGCTTCCGCGTGCCGCTGAAGTTCGGCTACCACTTCGACTTCGCCGAGAATCTCAAAGTGCACGTGTTCACCGGGCCGCAGGTCAATCTGAGCCTTATGGCGCGCTACCACCAGGGGGCCTACATCACCCCCTCGGGCCACCGCGTTGCCTCATTCTCGGAGAGTATCTTCGGCACCGGCGGTTTCAAGCACGTCGATTTCCAGTGGAACTTCGGTCTCGGCCTCCAATATGACGACTATTATGTGGCCCTCGAAGGCTCGCTCGGCATGACCCGTATGAAGGACCAGGCCGACTACCTCATCCGCAACCTTCGCCGCGACCTCTTCACCATCACCCTCGGCTACAACTTCTGATGCCCCCGGACTTAGCCCTAAAACAACGGCGCCGCGTCAAAGCAGTTTTGACGCGGCGCCGTTGTTTTAGGGGGTTGGGGGATAGCTGCCCGGCTGTCAGGATTTCTGAGCCTCGCACGACAACCGCACCCATTTGAGGTAACCGAGCACGGCCACTATGGTGTAAACCGCGTAGAGCGCCGTGTAGGGGTAGATGTCCTTGTAGAGGTAAAGCCCGACGCACACGATGTCGACCATAATCCAAACGAACCACTGCTCCAGGTATTTGCGGGCGAGCATCCAGGTGCCCGTTATGCTCATCGCGGTAGTGAACGCGTCGGCCCAGGGCACGGTGCTGTCGGTGGCGTTGATAAGGAAGAGGGCTATGGCCACCCATATGGCCCCGGTGGCGGGTACCAGCCAGAGATAGCTTTTCCAGGGCATATGGCTGATGGGGAGCGGGGCCGCGGCCTCCTTTTTCTTGCCGAAGCGCAGTTTGCCAGTCCAGGCGAGGTAGCCGTAGACGGCCATCAGCAGATAGTAGATGTTCATTGCGAAGTCGGCGTAGAGCCCCTTGCGGAAGTATACGAACATCGAGATCATCGGCATGATCAGCCCCGCTATCCAAACCTTGTGGCTCGCGTTGTACTCATAATAGAGGTAAACCAGGCCTACGGTCAGCCCGAGTATCTGTAAGGCTATATCGAACATTCTTTTTCGGGGTTTCAGAAATTCAAGGTCACCATACCCATCACGTTGGTCGGGGCCTGGGCGGCGTAACCGGCGTAGCGGTATATCTTCTTCGTGCCGTCGGGGGCCACGGTGTATCCGGCGCCGGAATATCCGTTGGCGAAGTAGTCCTCGTTGAACAGATTGTAGACCGACACTCCTATGCGCAGGCTCTTGATGCCCGGCAGGCGGCGGAAGGTGTAGCCCGCGTGCAGGTCGGTCACGAAGTAGGCGTCGAGCACCGTCTCCTCGCTCGCGGCGTTGTTGAGGTACTGCTTGGAGACGTAGCGCGAAACGAGCTGGGCGTCGAATCCGGCGACATTGAAGTTGAACGCGTTGTTGAGGGTGAACGAGGGGGAGAATGCTATCGGGGTGTCGCCGCGGTCGATGGCGATGGGGTTCTTCCACTCATCCTCGTAGATGTACTCGGTGAAGTCCTTGATGCGGTTGCGCGACAGGGTCGCGTTTATCTGCCAGTCGAACCAGCTCAGGGGGCGCAGGGCGCCTTGCAGCTCGATGCCGAGGCGGTAGCTGCGGGGCACGTTGACGCTGAGCGCGTTGCCTGTGTCGGAGAGCTGGCCGGTGGTCACGAGCTGGTCCTTGTAGTCCATGTAATAGAGGTTCGCACCGAGGCTGAAAAGGCGGCAGTCGTAGGAGTAGCCCGCCTCGTAGTCGTACAGGCGCTCGGGCGAGGGGTAGCGGTCCGGGTCGCCGTCGGTGAAGTTGTCGCGCACCGGCTCCTTGTGGGCTACGCTCCAGGAGGCGTAGGCGCGGTGGCCCCGGTTGCTCCAGCTGAGACCCACTTTAGGGTTGAAGAAATCATAGCGCTCGTCGACGTTGAGGCGGCCCATAGCCCCGGTGTTCCAGTCGAAGTTGTCGCTCACGCCGCTGATGGTGTAATGGATATGGCGGTATTGGAGGTCGGCGTAGGCCGAGAATCCGGCGCCGAAGTCAACCGTGGCGCGTGCGTAAATGTTGGCGTCGAACTTCTCGCCCCGGTTGCGGTAATATTCCTGCAGGGGGTCGATCGGCCCTACATAATTGCGCACCCAGGAGACTTGTCCGAAGTGGTTGCCCTGGAACTGGTTGACAGCGCCGCCGAGTGTAGCGTCGACGCGCCCCTTGCGGAAACGGAGCGAGGCGAGTCCCCCGCCGAAGTGGTTGCGGTTGAACTTCAGTCGCACCAGGTCGCTTTCCGTCACCTCGGTACCGTCGGCGAGCGTGAAGGGCTTCAGCCCGTATTCCGCCAGGTCGCGGTCGGTTTTGTACTGCTCGTAGTATCCGTTGTCGTCGGTGTAGTGCAGGGCGGCCGAGAGGTGCCACTCGTCGGTGAGCCGCTGGCTGAGTATCAGTTGGAAGTGATGCTGGATGAAGTTGTCGTGCTGGTCGGGGTAGAAGGCCGTCGAGCCGTCGTCGGCGGTGTATTTGCCGCAGGGGTTATAGCGCCGGCCGTACTTCTCCATATCCTCTTTCGAGGCGTAGTCCCAGGCCATATAGGTTTGTTCCTTGCCACCGAAAGCCACGAGGCGCAGCTGCGTGCCCCCGTGGTTGTAGGCCGCCTGGCCGAAGTAGCTCCAAAGTTTCGAGGAAGCGCGGTCGATGTATCCGTCGGAGCCGAGGTGGCTCAGACGCGCGTCGACCGACCATCGGTCGCCCAGCAGTCCCGACCCTACGCGGAGTGTCTGCTTGTTAGTGTTGTAGGAGCCGTAGGAGGCGCTGAGTTCGGCGTAAGGGTCGTAGGAAGGCGCGTCGGTCACCATATTGATGCTCGCGCCGAAAGCGCCCGCGCCGTTGGTGGAGGTGCCCACGCCGCGCTGCACCTGTATGTCGCGCACCGATGAGGCCAGGTCGGGCATGTTCACCCAGTAGACACGGTGGCTTTCCGCGTCGTTGATGGGGATGCCGTTGGTGGTGACGTTGATACGCGACGCGTCGGAGCCGCGGACGCGCATATAGGTGTAGCCGATGCCGCCTCCGGCGTCGCTCGCCGATACCACCGACGGGGTCATGCCGAGCAGGTATGGGATGTCGCGCCCGGTGTTTGACTTCTCGATTTCCGATTTCAGCACATTGGTGTAGGCTATCGGCGACTTGGCCGACGCACGGTTTGCCACTACCTCCACTTCGCGGAGGTCAACACCCAGGGAATCAGCCTCGGCGCCCCCGCGGGCGCTCTCGGCGGCAGCGCCGGGCATCGCCGCGGCCTGCAACGCGGCGGCGCACAATACAGGCAGCCCCGCGCTAAAGCGGTTTTTTTTCATTAGTTAATTTCTCTACGCCGGTATTACCCGGATCAGGTTCGGAGGGTATGATCTCAGCTTCGCCCGCCACCCCGCCAACGTTGGCGGAGAATCACGGCGCGGCGTCGCACCCCTATAACTTTTTTAGCGCTGTTGAATTAATCACACAGCTATAGATCAAATGTCCCGCGAAGTTACAAACAAATTCCCCAAAATCACACTATTAACAATATTTAACAATGGGGTAGATAGCGCCGTTTTATTCACCTTTGCCGGAGAAACGCTTCGGACATCGGATACCCCGTCGGATGCCCGTCGTGAAACGCTTGAAAAACAACATTATTAACTAATCAATATAGCGAAAACCTCAATGAAAACACTCAGGATAATCGGCCTAGCAATAATGTCAGTGGCCGCGCTCGCGCTGACTTCCGCTTGCGATAGCGACGACGGGAAGGATTTCCCCGACGGGGGAGGATCCGACAAGTTCGAGGTGACCTTGGACGGGAAGACACTCAAACTTTCGCATGCCTACTGGACGCTCGACGACGAATCGACTTCCGGCTCAAGCATGCGCACAATGTCGCTGATGTTCACTTCCTACGACCTCGTTAACCCGCCCAAGAAACTCTCCTCGATTAATTATGTATCAATCGACTATGAGGTTCCCAAGTCACAGACCGGCTTAGAGATGGCCAACGGCTAAAGCCTCAAGCTCTTTTTTCAGGCGAGGTATGTGGTTTATGACTATAGCCCATAAAATATCTGGCTTTAATGAGTCATAAGCATGAATCACATAATTCCGTGTATCGACAATTTTTCTCGCAGACGAAACGTTTACATTCGGCCAAATCTTAAGTATACGGTTCATTGCTTCTCCGAGTATCTCGATATTCCGCTCAACAAACTTTCTGAAAACGACGTCATTAGCGAACGTGTCGTAATGTCTGCCGAATCGTTCAGTTGCTTCGTCTATTTCAGCGATAGAGTTGAGCATATCGGCGATGTATTTGTTTATGCGGTCATCCATAGATTAGTTTTTTAGTTGAATCGAGTTCACGGCGGAATACTTGGTTTGAGACGGAATCATCACAGACAAGGTCGACCCGGCGCCCGAATATAGCCTCCAGGTCATGCAGAAAGTCGAAAAACAGGTCAGCCCAGTCGAGGCCTTCATCAGCGATGGCGGCGGAGTCAAAATCAACTGATAGGTCGACATCGCTGTCGTCGTTGAAACGCGGAGTGAGAATTGAGCCGAAAACCCATAATTTCGCCACCTTATACTTGCGGCATAAGGCTATTATACGTTCCATATTCAGCTCAATCAACTTCATAACGCGAATATAATCAATTCATAGTATTTAAACAAACGCGACGCGCCGCGCGGTTCGTACCGCGCGGCGCGTTAAGGGGGTGGGATAGGGGTGGAGGTTACTTCGCTTTGGCGAGTTCGAAGCCGCAGTTGAGGCCGTCGTACTGGTTGAGGAGATTCGACATGGCCTGGAGCGACGACTGGCCGCTGACCTTGGCGATGGTGGTAACCAGGGTGATGAGCTTGCTGGCGTCGAAGGTGAGGGTCATGGTGGAAATCTGCTTTTCGACGTGTCCCTTCATCTTGCCGATGGGTATTTTGCCAACGGTGAAGTTGAACCAGAACGAGCCGTCAGGGTTCTTGGCGTCGGCCACCTCGTAGTTGCCTTTGAGGGTCACGCGGCCCACCTTGAACTCGAAAGTCTTGTCGTCGTTGAAAACGCAGGTCATCTTGTCGATGCCTACTTTCTTGTAGTAAGGGGCGATTTTGTCGGCGATGATGCCCGCGGCAGCGGCGCCGCCGGCTTTTTCCAGGAAGTTGCCACCCTGGAAAGCCACGGCGGGGCCGGAGTATTTCCAGGAGCCCACGAGGTCCTTCTCGGTGAGCTTGCTATTGGAGAGGAGCCCCTTCACGAGCCCTTCGAGGCCGGAGGCGGCGGTGCTCTGCGCGCCCTCCGACGAGGCGGCGCTGCCGAGCCCCTTGAGGAGGTCGGTGATGTCGGCGCTGGCGTTGAAGGAGCCGAGGCTGAGCGCCGCGATTAACGCGATGAATATTTTCTTCATATAGAGATTATTTACTTTAGAACAGGGGGAAGGTGGAGTTGGAGGCTACAAACTTGTAGTAGAACTCCTCGTTGCTCTGGTTCCAGAGGATGATGATGCCCTGGAGGAAGGGGATGATGGCCCACGCGCCGCAGGTCACGCAGGTGAGGATTATGGTGATGATTCCGGCGGCTGCCTTTCCGGCGTAGAAGTAGTGCAGGCCTATCGAGCCGAGCATGAGAGCCAGGAGGCAGAATATGCCGCGGCTCTTGCCTGTCGGGCCGTAGTTGAATGGGTTGTTGAAAGCCGAGTCAGCGTAAGGCTGCTGGGGCTGGCCGTAGGGGGCCTGGCCGAAGTTCTGCTGTTGATATTCCATAACGGTTGAATATAGAGATTATTAAATTTCAAATTAATAGGGCGGGTTCTCTTTAGATGCCGAACAGGGCCGAAGAGTTGCGCGTGGTGGCGTTTTCTATCGTTTCGAGCGGAAGGCCCATAGAGTCGGCTATGTGGCGCGCGATGTGGGGGATATAGGCCGAGGTGTTGCGCTTTCCGCGGTGCGGCACCGGCGCGAGCCAGGGGGAGTCGGTCTCCAGGAGCATCCTGTAAAGCCCGATGTAGGGGAGCGTCTCGCGGACTTTAGCGTTTTTGAAGGTCACGATTCCGTTGATGCCAAAATAGGCGTCGGGAGCCGTGAGGCGCACCCGGGCCACCTCTTCGGGGGTGCCGGTGAAGCTGTGGAACACGCACCGCGGCACTTCGGGGAGCGACCCGAGAACGGCGAGCACGTCGTCGAGCCCTTCGCGGCAATGGATGATTACCGGCAGGTCCAATTCCAGGGCCAGCTCGCACTGGCGGCGGAACACGCGGAGCTGCTCCTCGCGGCGCGAGGTGTCCCAATAGAGGTCGATGCCGATTTCCCCTACGGCCACATAGGCGCCGCGGTTGGCGCGCAGCTCCTCCTCGACGGCGGCCACATCGGCCATCGGGTCGGGCCCCATCTCCGTGGGGTGGACTCCGGCCCCGAGAAACAC
Source organism: uncultured Muribaculaceae bacterium (assembly GCA_910587075.1). Classification (GTDB taxonomy): domain Bacteria; phylum Bacteroidota; class Bacteroidia; order Bacteroidales; family Muribaculaceae; genus UBA7173. The sequence goes on along the minus strand of CAJUKE010000014.1, from coordinate 8,348 downwards.
CTGCCCTGGGAATTGGGCGGCGAGTTTCTTACGCGCCTCGAAATCCGAGGGCTCGGTGCCGGGAAGCACCAGTTTGCCCACCCCGGCCTCAAGCGCGGCGCGCACCTCGGCGGCGGGTTCGGTGAACTCCGGCATATATATATGCGTGTGGGTATCGACTAACATCGTTCCGCCGGGCTTTTTGTCAGTTGGCCCGCTCGGCCGCTTTGCGGGCGAGCGAGGTGAAGTATTCGCGGGCCCCGGCGGGCATATCCACTCCGGCGAGCGCCTCCACGGCCTCCTCGGTGTAGCGCCCGATCAGGCTGCGCGACTCATCGGCGAGGCCGAGCGAGTCGTAAACGGCGGTGATCTCGCGTATTTTGAGGTAGTCGGTGAGCTTCTGGTCGAGAATCTGCTTTATGCGGCGCGGCTCGCAGGCCATGGCGTTGATCCAGAGCCATGTTTTCTTCTCGTTGATGATGTCGCCCCCGATCTCCTTGCCGAACAGGGCCGGGTCGCCGTAGGTGTCGAGCAGGTCGTCCTGGAGCTGGAACGCGAGGCCGAGCAGTTCGCCGTAGCGGTACATGGCCCGCTGGCACTCCTCCGACGCGCCGGCCAGCAGTGCGCCCATGCGGCAGGCGCAAGCCAGCAGCACGGAAGTCTTCAGGCGTATCATCTCGATATACTCCTCGACGGTCACGTCCTGCCGCTCCTCGAAGTCCATGTCGAGCTGCTGCCCGGCGTAGACCTCCATTGCGGTGGTGTTGAAGAGATCCATCACCTCGGGGAGCGCCGCGGCCGGAGCCTTGGCCATCAGCTGGGTGGCCATGGTGAGCATCGCGTCGCCCGAGAGTATGGCGGCGGAGGCGTTCCAGCGGCGGTGTACGGCGGGGCGGCCGCGGCGCACGTCGGCGTTGTCCATCACGTCATCGTGCAGGAGCGTGAAGTTGTGAAACACCTCGATGCCGAGCGCCTGGTCGAGCGCCTTTTCAGGGTCGAGGCCGAAAGCCTTGGCGGCCGCGAGCAGCAGCACGGGCCGCAGTCTTTTCCCGCCCCCGCTGAGCGTGTACTCTATCGGGGCGAAGAGGGTCGCCGGTGTTTTCGAGGCGGTAAGCGATAGGAGTTTCCCTTCCACCATCTCGGCGAAAATATCGGTAGAAAACATCTTGTAAGTAACTTTTAAATGCAAAGGTAGGCAAATTCGGGCTATTATGACTAATTTTGTATTCAAAATAATTTGCCAACCCGCTATATGGAACTACCCAACGACCCAGTGATGCTCCTGAGCGCCATCAATATGAAACTCCGCGACCAGTACCGGTCGCTCGACGAACTGTGCGACGACCTCCAGCTCGACCAGGAGGCCCTCCGCGGCAAGCTCGCCGCCATAGGCTACGAGTACGACCCCGCCAACAACCGTTTCTCCTGACCCCGCCGCGCGACGAAAAATGGAAGATTATCTCCAGCAACTCAACACGCAGCAGCGCGACGCCGTGGCTTATATGGACGGCCCCCAGCTCGTGATCGCGGGCGCCGGCTCAGGCAAGACCCGAGTGCTCACTTATAAGATCGTCCACCTGCTGGCCCACGGCTACGAGCCGTACCGCATAATGGCCCTGACCTTCACCAACAAGGCCGCCCGCGAGATGCGCGAGCGCATCTGCCGCCTGGTGGGCCCCACCGTGGCCGGGCGCCTCTGGATGGGCACCTTCCACAGCATTTTCGGGCGCATGCTCCGCCAGAACGCCGAGCGCATAGGGTTCAAGCCCGGGTTCACCATCTACGACACCGCCGACTCAAAGGCCCTCGTGAAGACCATCATCAAGGAGATGAACCTCGACGAGAAGGTCTACAAGCCCTCGACGGTGCTCTCGGCCATATCCATGGCTAAGAACGCCCTTATCTCCCCCCTGCAGTACGCCTCCGACAAGGACCTGATGGAGGCCGACCGCCGGGCGCGCCGCCCCCTGACGTGGGAAATCTATAAAGCCTACCGCCACCGCTGCTTCGTGGCCGGGGCGATGGACTTCGACGACCTGCTGTTCTACACCAACGTGCTGCTCCGCGAGAACCCCGACATCCGTAACCACTACCGCGGTTTCTTCCGCTATGTGCTCGTCGATGAGTACCAGGACACCAACTTCGCCCAGCACTGTATCGTGTCGGAGCTCTGCCGCGATACCAACGCGCTGACCATGGTGGGCGACGACGCCCAGAGCATCTACTCGTTCCGCGGCGCCAACATCAAGAACATCCTCAACCTGCGCAACGCCTATCCCAACCTGCGCGTGTTCAAGCTGGAGCAGAATTACCGCTCGACACAGAACATCGTGAACGCCGCCAACTCGCTCATCGCCAAGAACAGCGAGCAGATACGCAAGGAGGTGTTCTCGGAAAACGAGGTCGGGGAGCGCATAGAGGTGCTGCACTGCCACACGGAGTTCGAGGAGGCCACGCTCGTGGCCTCGCGCATCAGGCAGGTGAAAATGCGGTCGAAGGACAGCTACGACGAGTTCGCCGTGCTGTACCGCACCAACGCGCAGAGCCGCCGCCTGGAGGAGTCGCTCCGCAAGGACGGCATCCACTACCGCATCTATGGGGGCCTCTCCTTCTATCAGCGAAAGGAAATCAAAGACGCTATAGCCTATTTCCGCCTGGCCGTTAACCCTGACGACGACGAGGCGCTGCGCCGCGTGATCAACTACCCGGCCCGCGGCATAGGCGACACCACTGTGGGACGCGTGCTCCGCGCCGCGATGGATGCCAATGTGAGTATGTGGACGGCGCTCTCCGACCCCGCCGCGTACCCCTCGGGGTGCAAGGCCGCCGCTTTGAAAAAGCTGGCCGGATTCGAGGAGATGATTCGTGAGTTCAACGTGCTCAACTCGCAGGGTGTGAACGCCTTCGACCTCGCGTCGAGAATCTTCTCGCGCACGCGCATCCTCGCGAGCCTCATAAGCGACACCACGCCTGAAAGCATTTCGCAACAGGAGAACCTTGAGGAGCTCCTGCAGAGCGTGCGCGAGTTTGTCGACGAGGCGGCCGAGGAGGGGCGCGAAAACGAGAATACCATGTCGCATTTCCTCGCCCAGGCCTCGCTGGCTACCGATATGGACCGCGACCAGGACGCCGACGAGCCCGCCGTGACCCTTATGACGGCCCACGCCGCCAAGGGGCTGGAGTTCAACAACGTTTTCATCGTGGGGGTGGAGGAGGATCTTTTCCCCTCCGCGATGTCGCAGGGTTCGCTCAGCGAGATCGAGGAGGAGCGGCGACTGCTCTATGTGGCCATCACCCGCGCCCGCCGTTTCTGCATGATCACCTACGCCGGGTCGCGCTTCCGCAATGGCCAGCCCGTGATATGCCAGATGTCGAGGTTCATACGCGATATCGACCCGAAATACCTGAAACTGATGCAGGGCACCTCCATTGACGACGCCCCCCGCCGGGGCCACGACCCCTACGCATCATACCGCGAGTCGTTCCACACGCCCGCGGCCACGCTCGGCATCATCGACCCCTCGCCCAAGCGCCCCGAGCAGCGCTCCAACTGGCAGCGCCGCGAGGATACCCGCAAGATTCCCGCCCCGTCGGCCCCCTCGCCGCAGGACTCGGCCTCGGGATGCTCGGTGCACTCAGTTGACGAGGTAAGGCCGGGAATGTCAATCATACACGAGAGGTTCGGCGGCGGAAAAATCGCCGAAGTGCTCAACGACCCGTCAGGCCCGAAAATAGTGGTGCTTTTCGCCGGGGCCGAGCAGCGCACCCTTATGCTGAAGTACGCCCGATTCAAAATCAACCAGGAAGAATGACCACCGTGACCAACGAATACCCCACACCTTATTATATAGTATACGAGGAGCGGCTGCGCCGCAATCTTGACCTCATCACCTCCGTGGCCCGCGAGGCCGGGGTGGAAATCATTATGGCCTTCAAGGCCAACGCCCTTTGGAAAACGTTCGGAGTTATGAGGGAGTATGGCGTGAAATCGACCGCCTCCTCGCTCAACGAGCTCCGCCTCGGCAACGAGGAGTTGGGCGCCCTGGTGCACTCCTACTGTCCGGCCTACACCGCCGCCACGATAGGGGAGTACCTCGCCGGGAGCAGCCATATCACGTTCAACTCCCTGGCGCAGTTCGAGCGCTTCCGACCCGATGTGGAGGCGTTCAACGCGGCGGGCGACGGGCACCGCGTGTCGCCGGGGCTCCGCGTCAACCCGCAGTGCTCCGTGATTGAGACTGACATCTACAATCCGGCGCTCCCGGGGTCGCGGTTCGGCGCCACTGCCGCGGAAATCGGCGACTCGCTTCCCGAGGGGCTCGAAGGGTTGCACTTTCATGCCCTTTGCGAATCGTCGAGCCACGACCTTGAGAAGGTGCTCGCGGCGTTCGAGGAGCAGTTCGGCCACCTGCTCCCCTCGCTCAAGTGGGTCAATATGGGTGGCGGCCACCTTATGACCCGAGAGGGGTACGACACCGCCCATCTCGTGAGGTTGCTGCGCGGGTTCCGCGAGCGACACCCCAACCTGCGGGTAATCCTCGAACCGGGAAGCGCCTTCACCTGGCGCACCGGCGACCTCATAGCCTCCGTGGTCGACGTGGTCGAGAACCAGGGGGTGCACACCGCCATAATCGACGCATCGTTCGCCTGCCATATGCCCGACTGCTTGGAGATGCCCTACAAACCAGCCGTGAGCGAGAGCGTCGACGAGGCTCCGGGACTCAAACCTTACCGCCTCGGGGGAAACTCCTGCCTGAGCGGCGACTTTATGGGCGACTGGTACTTCCCCGCGCCGCTTAAGGAGGGTGACCGCCTGACGTTCGAGGATATGAACCACTATACCACGGTGAAAACCAATATGTTCAACGGTATACAGCACCCCGCCATCCTCTTCCGCCGCCTCGACGGCTCGACGGAGCCGCTCCGGGTGTACACCTACGCCGACTACAAGTCGCGGATGGACTGACCCGAGGCTAAACCAACAGTCTGTTACCTATGACTCACTATCGCGAACTTATTTTTACGGCCCTGTTGGTCGCCTGGGGCGCTCCGGCGTTTGCAGGCGACGCGCTGTTCAGCCATTTTACCTACAATGGCGACGATGATTATTATCGGGAGGAGTTGAAGGCCCCGGGGGAGTATTACAACCCCGTGATAAGCGGTTGGGCCTCCGACCCGAGCATCACCCGCAAGGGCGACGATTACTGGCTCGTCACTTCGACTTTCGGATATTTCCCCGGTGTGCCCGTCTACCATTCGCGCGACCTCGTGAGCTGGGAGCATGCGGCCAACGCCCTGTCGCGCCCCTCGCAGCTCCCCTGGCTCGAAGGGTTGTCGCTCGACAAGGGGGGCATATACGCCCCGGCTATAACCTATAACCGCCACAACGACCTGTTTTAGCTGATAACCACCTGCGTGACAAAGGGTAAAGGTGTCGAAGAGGGGTCGATCAACTTCTATGTTACCGCCAAGGATCCCGCGGGTGAGTGGAGCGATCCCGTGGTGCTTCCGGGTGTTACCGGTATCGACCCATCGTTCTTTTTCGACGACGACGGGAGCGGCTACATCGTCTACAAGTCTGACGAGCACTCCCCCGTGAAGTGGAGCAACAATAGGGCGCTCAGCATCATACGCTTCGACACCGCCACGGGGCAGACCGTCGGCGACCCCGTGAAATTCCGCGAGAAAGGTGTCGGTCCCGAGGAGCGCCTCGAACGCGACGAGGGTCCGCACATCTTCAAGGCCCGCGGCAAGTATTATCTCATTGCCGCCGAGGGTGGCACGGGGATTAACCACTCCGAGGTCGTTTATAAGGCCGACTCCGTCATGGGGCCCTACGAGCGGTGGGGGCGCAACCCGATGCTCACCCAGCGGCTGCTCAAAGCGAACCGCTCAAACCCGGTGACCTCTACCGGCCACGTCGATGTGGTTGAGACCCCGGCGGGCGACTGGTACGCGGTGTTTCTCGGATGCCGCCCCTGGAACGGCGGCGAGGACCAGCTCGGGCGCGAAACGTTTCTGATGCCGGTGGAGTGGAGTGCCGACAGCTTCCCGCGCATCATCCACAACTTCAAGGACACCGTGCCCCTGCGCGCTGAGGTTAAGGGCGCGGCCGCGCCGCAGCAACCCGGGCAGGCCGGCAACTTCGGTTGGACCGACCGTTTCGCCGGGCGCGCGCTCGCGCCGCGATGGATGTCGCTCCACGGCCCGGCCGACAAGTTCTATGCCGTGAATGACTGTTTGACGCTCAAGTGCGCCCCGGTTGATCCGCGCTCCTCCTCGACCCCGGCCTACCTCGGAAGCCGCATCCAGCATCATAAATTCTCGGCAGAGACCGAGTTGGCCTTCACTCCCGAGGGGGATGAGAGCGCTGGGCTGCTCATTGTGAAAAACGAGACGCGTCAGTACTATCTCGCGGTGCGCGCCGGAGAGGTCGCTTTGCTGAGTCTCGGCAAGGGGAACGCCACACGGCTCGCTTCGGCCCCGGTCGCTACCACCGCATCGGCGCCCATAGGGCTCCGCGCCGTGTCGCGAGGCTCGGTCTATGATTTCTATTACCGCCCCGGCAACGAAGCCGATTGGCGGCTCCTCGCCGCCGACATTCCCGCGGCGCACACAGCCACGCAGCGCGGCGGCTTCACCGGCTCGACTATCGGCCTCGCCGCCACCTCCGTGAAACTCTGAACCGCCCCGACACAATAGCGTTTAACCTCATTTAATGAAATCCGAAGCCCCCGCGCGGCATTGCCGCGCGGGGGCTTCGCATATAAAGTATTATTTGGTTGCGTGGTTCAGTTGAGGGGTATGAGCGATATAATCTCGCGGTTCTGCCCGATTTCCGATTCGGTGTATTCGCCGGTTGTGATGTCGATGCTGAGAAGGTGTTTCTTGCCGTCGACAGGCGAGAGCACGGTCCAGTATACTTTCCCGGCAGGGATGTCACTGGTTATAGAAATGATTTCGTAGCCGTTGAGAATCGGAAGTGGCACCTGGCCGTATTCAAGCTTCTCGACGTCGAACCATTCGCTGATATCGGCGCAGATTTGCCAGGCTTTACCGCGGAACACGTTGTTGGAGGTGGGGAAGATGATGTGCTCCCTTGTCCCTTCGGCCACGAGGTCGATCCAGCGTCCTGTATTTTTTTCATATGCGAGAACGTCGGAGAGGAAGTAGTATCGGCCCCCATCGAAAATCGGCATAGCTCTGTCTTCGCGTGCGAACTGGGTCCACGAGGTCTTGTCCCAGTTGTAGGCTCCGTAGTAGTCAGCCCAGGACTGGGTGCAGGTTCCTTTGATTGACGCTAGGGGTTCGGTGTATGATAAGCCCCCGTGGCGGTTGCCAACGTTCACGCCGACTATGCGCGCTTCGACTTCGGGAAAAAGGAACATATTCCCGTGGGAGTAGATCCCGGTCTGCACCCAGTCGTAGCGGAAGTTATCCTTGGGGAGGCATACCGCCAGGATTTTACCATCGATTACCGAGTAGGTGTAGCGGTCTTTTTGCACCTCGTCGGAGGTCGAGCTTTCACGGGGATTCTCGCTTGAGCCGTCAAGGTATTCGTATCCACCGTTTGGGTATACGAACGCCATCGAGTTGTAATAGCTAAGAAACGCGATAGTGCCGTTGTCGAGCACGGTCATATCGCCGGACCAACTCTTGTCTTCCGGGCCGTAAGGGGCGAGTCGCGCCGCGTCGTCGGTGAAAGTCAGTTTCGCGAGATGGGATTCACCGTTGAGGAAAATGTTTCCATCGCGGTCGATGGCTGAATTGCACGGGAATGGCGGGAAGTAGGAGTGTGCGGCCGAGGGTACATAATAAATTTTGCCGTTAGCGTTAGCCACGAGGATGTTGAACAAGTACGAGCCGGAGTCACCATAGTCGCTCGTCGAAATGTTGTCAGCGGGAGAGCCTTTGGAGTCGGCAAAGGTGCAGTCATACAGATAAGTGTATGCTCCGCTTATGCTATGAATCTCCTTCGGATGGATAGTGTAGCCGGTGCGTTCGGTTACGGTATTTCCATCCTTGCCGACAACCATGGTGACGGTGGCCGCTGTAAGCCGTCCGTCGGCATCCATTTTGAACAGCGTGTTGGTCTGAGCGTCGGATTTTGATACCGGCGGAGTCGCCACGAGAGTCAGAGCCGTTGCGTCGGAGAGGTCCATACGGCTGGGCTTGACAGTTGCCGAAGAAGCTCCGCCATTGTTGCCGCCCTTGCCATCAGCGTCAGGGTCGTCGGAGCATGACGCGAACGCGAAGCAACCCATCGTTGCCAGCAGAAGTGATAAATAATTGGTTTTTCCCATAGTCTGGTTTAGGGTCAGTAGATTTTTCCGGTTGGTGAGGATGGTGGGTTGCCGTATAATGCTTAC
>CAJUKE010000013.1:30481-66047 GCA_910587075.1 uncultured Muribaculaceae bacterium | reverse complement strand
TCTGTACATAAGGCACCCCAAAAGTTTTGTGTCTAACTTTTGGGGTGCACTTCATTAGCCGCCAAAGGCGGCGGTTGGTGGGGTTATGTGCAGCCATATCAGTGCAAGGTCGGAGATCTTGCACAGGCTCGGGACGGGCCTCACGACGTGGCGTCCTCCCGCTGGCGGTTGGCCTGCTGGCGGTATTCCGAGGGGGTCATCCCGGTCTCCTTCTTGAAGCACTTGGTGAAGTACTTAGGATCGGAGAATCCGATGCGGAACGCGATTTGCGAGAAGTTCATCTTGCTGCGGGCTATCAGTTCCTCGGCGCGATGCATGCGCAGACGCCGTAGGAAGTCGGAGGGCGACATCCCCACCAGTGCCTTGATTTTGCCGTAGAACACGGTGCGACCCATATGCACCGCCTCGGCGAGCTCCTCGATCTTGAGGTCCTCGTCGGCGATGTGCTCCTCCATGAAACGGAGAAGCTTCTCCATCATCTCCTGGTCGGCATCGGCGATCTGGGGCGACTCCAGGCGCCACTCGCGGCGTCCGGCGTCGGGCGCGGGAGCGTCGGCGCTCTCCGCGGCAGCATCAGCCGACTCGGCGCTCTCGGCAACCTCCGGCACAGGGGTATCGGGAGCGGCGGCGGGTGTCTCGGCCACCACCGGGGCGCTCTCATCGTCGGCAACCGGCGCGGGAGCCCCCTCGCGTTCGCGCTCGCGGAGCTCGGCCTCCTGGCCCGAGGCGCTGAAGTTCTGGCCGATCTGCTCGAAGAAGTTCTGCTGCAGGATTTTGCGCTGGGCGCGTATCGACGATATGCGCTGGCGCAGATAGGTCGCGCTGAACGGCTTGGTGATGTAGTCGTCGACCCCCTCGCTGAGGCCGCGCACGCGGTCCTCGACCGAGGCGCGGGCCGAGAGCACTATTATAGGTATATGGCTCAGTTTCTTGTTCTGCTTGATTTTCTGCACCATCGTCAAGCCGTCCATTTCGGGCATAGTGACGTCGGTGACTATGAAGTCGGGCTGCTCTTTTTCGGCCTTCTCAAGCCCGGCAGCGCCGTTGGGAGCCGAAATCACGTCGTACTGCACCGCGAGGATGTCGCAGAGGAACGAGCGCAGGTCGTCGTTATCCTCCACCACGAGTATCTTCACCTTGTGGCCGTTGTTTTTCGGGGCCTGGGGCTCGGCGGGGAGCACGGGCACAGCCGTCGACACCGGCATAGGCTGGGTCGGGGCACTCTCGACGGGATGGGCCGGATGGGCAGGAATCTTGTCGTCGGTAATATAGTTATGGTCGGATGCGTTGGTTAGGATGCCGTTGACCATGCTGAGCATCTCCTGAGAGTTGCGGTGCACCTTTTCCAGGTATCCGCGGGCGCGGTCCGAGAGGGGCTCGGTCTCCAGTACCTCGGCCACCGGGCCCCCGATAAGCGTCAGCGGGGTGCGAAGCTGGTGCGAAGCGTTGATGAAGAACTGTTTCTCCTTCTTGCGGAGCTGGTCCGACATCTTGTTCTTGCGGTTCAGAAGGTAGAAATAGGCCACGAGCCAACCGGCGCCGATCAGGAGAATCACATACAGAATCTTGGCCCATATCGACTCCCAGAAGTCGGGGTGCACCTCGATGGTGATTTCGCGCTGGTTGTCGAGCCACACGCCGTTGCCGTCGGTGCTCTTCACTAAGAGTTTGTGCGAGCCGGGAGCGAGGTGGTTGAAGTGGGCCGTGTGCGCTCCCCCGATATAGGTCCAGTCGGGATCGTCGGCGAGCTTGTAGGCGTACTGTATGTTGCCGTTGTCGCTGTAGTCGAGAGCGGCGAAGCTTACGGCGAAGTTGCGTTTGCCCCCCTGCACCTCGATTTTCGCAGGGTTGAGCATCTGACGCTTCTCCGGCTCACCCTGGAACTGGATGCCCGTGAACACAATCTGGGGCACATAGTCGCTCTTGGCAAGCTCACCGGGGTTGAGGAACACCACTCCCCCCATGGCGCCGAACAGTATCTTGCCCCCGGCGGCTGAGAACACCGGGGCGGCCTCGGTGAAGTCGATATTACCCCCGATGTCGTTGCGGCCGTAGACGGCCAGCGAGTTGGTCGTGGGGGAGTAGACCTGGATGCTCGTTTCGCGCACCACATAGATGTTGCGGCTCGTGTCCTCGATCATCGACAGGATGTTGCCACCCATCGAGGAGTTCTGCAGCGATAACAGGCGCTCGCGCACGCTCCCCCCGGTCTTGAATTTCAACTGCTCGCGGAGCAGGTTGCCCGGTTCGAGTATCTGGAGCGACCCGGCCATGGTGGCCACATAGATGTCGCCCCCCGCCGTCACGAGCGTCTGGAGCACGTCGGCGGTCTGGAGCGACGTCGGGTCGCCTGGGATGTGCACCGTGGGGTAGAACTTGATGTCGCGGGGTGTCTTGAAGTTGTTCGAGAAGGTAATCAGGCCGCTCGAAGTGGAAAGGAGCACAGCTCCCTTGCCGTCGAAAGCGATGCGGCGCACCCTCGGGAACTTGGCCACCGGGTAGTTGCGCATCGTGTTGCCGGCGTGGATGAAGCGGGCCTTGCCGCCGGGGAGTTTCTCGGCTTTGAGGAGCCCCCCGCCGAAGGTGCCGATCCATATGTTCCCCTTCTCGTCCTGGGCGATGTCGTACACGGTGTCGGTCGGTATCGAAAACTGGTCGGCCGGGTTATGGCGGAAGTGGGTCAGCGAGCCGTCGGGGCGGAGCAGGAACAGGCCGTCACCCTTGGTACCCACCCATATGTCTCGGTCAGAGTCCTCGAACATGGCGTAGATATGGTCGGAGAACCGCTCCGGCACGCGCGTCTCGAAGTAGCGCCCCGTGCCGTCGGGTTTCTCAGTCTTGGCGTAATATCCGTCGGGCACCCCGTCGGCGGTGAAGCGTCCGAGCACACCGTTGCGCGCCCCGGCGAGGAAGCGTCCGCTGGCGCAGGGGAGCAGCGACCTCACCTCCTCGTTAGGCACCAGCGGGGTGGTTTTCATCCTGTGGTGGTTGAAGTTAACGAGCGAGAGGTCGTGGGTGGTGCCGATCCAGAGGTTGCGCTGGCGGTCAACGAAGAAGCGGTCGATTTCAGGCAGCGAGGCCCTGTATTGCAGGTTGTTGAGGCGGAAGTTCTGGGGTATAACGCGGGCCTGTTCCTCGTCGTAGTATCCGAAGCCGCGCCCCTTGGGCGCGAGCCATATGGTGCCGTAACCGTCCTCCACCCACAGCGACACGCTGCTGCGCGAGCCGTCGGTGTCGCCCGGGGCGGTCGGCACGGCCACCGCCGACGTTACCGCCGGATTGGTGAGCCACACGCCCCCGCCCTCGGTGAAGGCCCAGGCGCGGTGACGCGAGTCGACATACACGTCGGCCACCTGGTCGGCGGCGCTCCCGGCGGCCACCATCCTCCAGGAGCGGTTGCGCAGGTCGTAGACTGCCAGCCCGCCCGGCACGGCGGCTATAATGTTATTGTCGTCGAGCGTTTTAATCCCCCTCACGCGCCCCGAGCCCATCCCTTCGGCGGGCGCGATCGGGGTGAGGGCGGTGTCACCATTCTTGAAAGAGAAGAACCGGCCGTCGGTGGTCGCGAAGTAGGTCGCCTCGCCCGCCACCGCGGGGTCCAGGAAGCTCCCCTGGCACGCCACCGAGCCGCCGTAGAGCTGCACGCCGGCGTCGGTGAACACCCATTCGTTGCCGAGCGAGTCGAGGAGCACCTTGTTGACGCGCGTAGCGCCCCCGCGGAGCTTGTCGCGGCCGAAAATCTCCACCGAGGCGGTGTCGAGGGGGTTCCCCGACGCCACCCTGGCGCTCGGCGCGCCCCCGTCGGCCACGAGCCACATCCACTCACCCGCGGGATATATCTCCTGCACCCGGCAGGAGCGCCCGGCCTTGGCCGAAAGCACCCCGTCGAGCGGCTCGAAACGGCTCTCCACGGGGTCGAAAATGTAGGGTTTGCGGTCATAAGCCAACAGCCACACCTTCCCGCGGCTGTCGGGGGCGATGCTGACTATGCGGCTCGATGTCAGGGAGCCGTGGCGCTCGCCCGAGCGGAACGACGCGAAGCCGTAGCCGTCGAAGGAGCTCAGGCCGTTCCAGGTCGCGATCCAGATCATCCCGTCGGGACCCTGGGCTACCTTCGATATGCTGTTGGAGGGGAGGCCGTCGCCGACATTGAACGTACGCGTCTGGCTGAAAGGCTGCCCGGCGGCCCACTGAAGCGGGAGCGTCAGCAGTACACCGAGTAGGAATATGGCTTGGCACAATGTTCGTTTCATGGATGTTATTTAGCGGATCATAAGCGTGTGCAGTGCAAATTTAGCAAAGATTGGCGGATATACAAAATGGCGTGCGTTAAAAGCGTGAAAAATTGTTATAACCCCGAAAATTGGCAATTTTTACTCCACCGACTTTAGTATTTTTTAGCAAATTTGCACCCGTAAGAGCGACGCGTGCCGCGAACGCCGCCTCGCCGAGCCTGTGATTCCGCCCCGCGTGACGGGGAAATTCCCCCTCAGGGGGCCTCGAACCGGGGCTGATGCCCCGCCTTTACCGTGAAAAAATCAATCTAAAACCTAACTATATCATGATTAAAAAACTGTCCAGTTTCCTGCTCCCCCTCGCCGTGGCCCTCACAGGCTGCTCGCAGGGAGCCGACGAGCCCGCCCCCAAGGGTGAGGCTGAAGGCGGGATGCAGAAAGTGGAGATGGCCCTCTCACGCGCCTCGGCCGACGAGCTCCAGGCTGCCGGCATCTCCAAGTTCACCGTGTTCATCTACCAGGTAAACCGCCGCGAGTACACCCTCGTCGAAATGCGCGAATGCGGCACCTCCGAAGGTCGCTTCCAGCTCGACTTCCCCCTGGGTGAGACCTACACCACTTTCGCCGTGGCTAACGCCGACAACTTCACCGACACCGAGAGCTACGAGAACGTGACGGTGCACATCGACCCGGCCGCCCGCCAGGACGTGTGGATCTCAAACCCCGTGCGCTTCTCTTCCGACAAGTCATTCTCGACCCTCGACGTGGCCCTGCGCCGCGTGATCGCGTCGGTCGACTTCCAGACCGCCGAGACCGCCGCTGACATCGCCGCCACCGGCGACTTCGACCGCCTCGACGTCACCTTCGACCATGTGGCCACCTCTTACCGCGTCAACGGCGCCGCCGTGAACGACGAATCGGTGACCCTCACCGTCGACGCCGCCTCCGACTTCAAGGGTGGCTTCTCGACTTTCCCCACGACGGCACTCGCCGACCCCTGGACCGTCACCATCAACTATTTCAAGGGTGGCCAGCAGGTCAACACCTCTTCCTCGGCCCTGGAGACCAACGAGAAGTTCGCCTCCGCCACCCACTACACGGTGACTGTGCCCGTGACCGACAACGGCTTCGTGCAGACCCCCTGGCGCTCGGCCTCGCTGATTCCCGCCGGCTCGCGCATGAAGATTTCCGTGGTAGCCACACCCCTCTAAACCTTAAAAAACTCTACCTTACCAATGAATAAACAGTTCAAATACGGGGTGCTTGCCCTGATGGCCGCGGCCACCATCGTGGCGTGCAAGGAGGACGAGGTCTACAAGACTTCCGTCACCCGCGACATCGAGCTGACCCTCGACGGCAAGCCCTACAACGTACACTACGGCCAGGACGACAGCCACGACAACCAGCGCATCCTCTTCATTTACCGCGACAACGGCTCCTACTTCGGCAACTACGGCTCGACGCACCGCTTCGCCCTGGAGGATGGCTCCTATAAGATATTCGCCACCCAGCAGGTCGACACAATGCTCACCAAAATCCCCTCCTCGCTGGGCGACGTCGTTTTCGACCAGGACAAGGCTATGAAGCTCCCCCTGGCGATCTCCGACCCCGTTAGCTACAGCGCCGGAGGAAAACTCAAAATCGCCATCAAGACCCGCACCGGTATGCTCCGCCTCCGCGCCATCGACGAGAAGGCCGACAAGAGCTACTCCAAAATCAAGGCCGTGATCACCACCAACATCACCGGATGGAAGGTTAGCTCGGCAAGCGTGATCACCGGCGACCCCTACGACCTCGAAGTCGAGAAGGAAACCGCCGGCGGCGGCGTGGGCTACACCCAGGACGCCGTGATCTTCGGCTCGGAGAAGAACCCCGTGAACGTCCGCATCGACTACCTCGACGCCCAGGACAACGTGGTGCGCTCCAAACCGTTCGCCGATGCCATCACCGTGCTCCCCAACGACACCACAGAGGTATCCTTCAACCTCAACGACGCCAACGAGCGCGTGATCGTGAACTACAACGTGCAGATCGGCTCGCAACGCTGGACCGAGGCCGAGATTTATCCCTCCGTGAAGGTCGACGTCCCCGACGGCTACACCTATGTGGCTCCCGACCAGGACCTCACCGCCGCTATCACCGAGCAGATGGCCGACGAGTCGATCAGTGAAATCAAGATCTTCCTCAAGGCCAACTCCACTTATAATGTCAAGAAGGACGCCACCGCCTCCTGGACCAAGTCGATTCACATCCTGGGCCAGACCCCCGGCTTCGGTCAGAACTACGCCACCATGAGCATGGGCTCCGAAGCGCAGATCGGCCTCACCGGCACCTTCGACCACATCACCTTCGAGAACATCCGCTTCGTGCCGCAGACCCGCCTCTTCAACCTGCGCAACACCCAGTTCGACATCAACACCATCGAGCTGCTCAACTGCGACTTCGACAGCTGGAGCACCGGCGTGATCTGGTACCAGGCTTCCAACGCCGACAACCAGCAGAAGGTGGGCACCATGCGCATGAAGAACTGCCGCGTGACCAACTACACCGCCAACTCCTCGGCCGGTCTCTTCCGCCCGCAGGTTCAGCGCCTCACCACAGTGGCCAACTGGGAAATCGACGGCTGCCTCTTCCACGGCAAGAACTTCTCGACCCGCAACGGCGTGATCCTCTGCAACCTCCAGAAGCTCGACGGCCCCGTCGACATCAAGGTGACCAACAACATCTTCGTCGACACCCGCGGCTCCAACTACACATACTTTAATATAGACCTCGCTTCGGCTTCCTCGGCCAACGTTACCTTCACTGGCAACACCGTCTCCGGCTCCGCCAACGCCAACGGCAAGGGTACATTCCTGACGATTTCAGGCGCTACCGCCACAGCTTCGGGCAACTCCCGCACCGCCGGCTACTCCATGGCCGCCTACGGCATCGACACCCCCGCCGAAAGCGCCACAACCTACGAGGAGCTCCTCAACCAACAGAATCTCTAAACCTTAAGCTCTAAACATACCAATGAACAGAATATTAATGACGATTTGTCTGGCGCTGGCCTCCATTTGGGCCTGTGCGCAGACAACCACCGTCACCGGTACGGTTTCTGACAGCGAGGGTCCGCTGATCGGGGCTACGGTGCTCGTCAAGGGCACCCAGAACGCCGCCTCGACCGACTTCGACGGCAACTTCTCGCTCAAAAACGTGAATCCCGCCAAGGACGTGCTCATAGTGCGCTACGTCGGCTTCGACAACAAGGAAGTGCCCCTCAAAGGGCAGACCAACGTCGACATCCTCATGGAGGCCAACGCGACCATGATGGACGAAGTCGTGGTCATCGGCTACGGCACGCAGAAGCGCGGCAACCTCACCGGCTCCATGTCGTCGGTTGAGGCCAAAGTGATCGAGCGCATGCCTGTGGCCAACGTCGGCGAGGCCATCATCGGCCGCATGCCCGGCGTGCAGGTTACCACCGCCGACGGCTCCCCCGACGCCGAAGTCACCGTGCGTATCCGTGGCGGCGGCTCCGTCACCCAGTCCAACCAGCCCCTTGTGCTCATCGACGGCTTCGAAGGCTCGCTCAACGACGTGCCCGCCACCGACGTCGACAACATCCAGGTGCTCAAGGACGCCGCCTCGACCGCCATCTACGGTGCCCGCGGCGCCAACGGCGTTGTGCTCGTGACCACCAAGAAGCCCTCCGAAGGCAAGGTGTCGGTCAACGTCAACGCGTACGTCCAGACCAAGGAACTCTCCAACAAGCTCGACGTGCTCAGCCCCTACGACTTCGTGCGCGCCAACTACGACCGCATCTACTCCAAAGGCTCCAGCACCCGCACCGGCTTCGCCAACACCTTCGGCAAACCCTTCGAAATGTACATCTACCAGGGCTACGAAGGCAGCGACTGGCAGGACATCATCTTCTCGACCCACCCCGTGAGCTGGGCTGTCGACGGCAGCATCAGCGGCGGTAACGAGAAATTCAAGTTCAAGCTCTCGTTCATGCACCAGGACCAGCCCTCCGTTATGCCCGACAACGGCCTGGTTCAGAACAACCTCAACGGTAACATTAACGTTAAGCTCTGGGACTTCCTCAGCATCGAGTACCGCACCCGCTACATGAACAAGACCCTCCAGGGCCGAGGCACCGAGGGTATCGGTCTGCTCACCGCCCTGCAGGAACGCCCCACCGCCGGCCTCCAGGACTTCACCTCCGCGCCTGAGAACAACGATATTCTCGACGAGGAAACCATGACCAACAACTACCACTTCGACCCCCTGGAAACCAACGAGCGCTACTACCGCAACCGCTACTCCAAGCTCCTCAACATGGGTGGCGCCCTCAACTGGACCATCATCAAGGGTATGACACTCCGCAACGAGTTCACCTGGGAGGACTATGACGAGGACGACCGCCAGTTCAACTCGGCCAACTCCGACAGCAACTCGCGCAACTGGGGCCCCTATCTCACCCAGAAGAAAAAGAACCGCAACCGCTGGCAGCTCACCAACGTCTGGAACTACGCCCTCAATCTCAAGGACACCCACGACCTCCAGTTCATGCTCGGCCAGGAAATGAAGCACGAGGGTTCCGTCACCCAGAACATCCGCATCGCCGGATTCCCCACCAACCTCGACGCAGAGAAGGCGTTCGACAACTTCGCACTCGGCACCCCCCGCTACAACACATCGGAACACGGCTCGCCCGTGCGCGTAAGCTCCTTCTTCGGACGTATCAACTACAGCTTCGACGACCGCTACCTCGCGACCTTCACCCTCCGCGCCGACGGCTCCACGAAGTTCTCCAAGAAAAACCGCTGGGGCTGGTTCCCCGCCGGCGCCCTCGCCTGGCGTATGTCCAACGAGGCATTCCTCCGCGACTACACCTGGCTGACCAACCTCAAGCTCCGCGCCTCTATCGGCTTCGCCGGTAACGACCGCATCGACTCCGACCTCTATATGCGCCTCTACAAGCTCGGCGACACCTCCGTGGGCCCGGGCTGGAACGAAACCGGCAGCTACTGGTACGAGTTCAACAGCAAGTTCCCCGTAAACCCCGACGCAAAGTGGGAGACCACCATCACCCGAAACCTCGGTCTTGACTTCTCATTCTTCAACGGCCGACTCGACGGTACCTTCGACCTCTACTTCAACACCACCAAGGACCTCCTGATCGAAACCCAGATTCCGGGCGACACCGGCTTCACCGAAATGCTGACCAACATCGGCCAGACCTCCAACAAGGGCTTTGAGCTAAACCTTAACGCCTACATCATCGAAACCAAGGACTGGACCCTCGGCGCCAACTTCAACATCGGCTTCAACCAGGGCAAGATCGACAAGCTCGCCGACGGCGAGGACGCTTTCTACGCCAACGTTAGCAAGGTCGACATCAACGACGACGTGTTCTGGTACCGCGTGGGCCAGCGCATGGGCCAGATCTACGGCTACGTCAACGACGGCTTCTACACCACTAAGGACTTCATCTACAACGAGGAGGCCCGCACCTACACCCTCAAGCCCGGCATCGTCGACTCCAGCCCCCTGGCTGGCGACCTCGGCCCCGGCTCGCCCAAGTTCAAGAAGCTCACCCCGGTTGACCCCGACGACCCCGAAAGCTACGTCATCACCGCCGACGACCGCAAGATCATCGGTAACACCACCCCCAAATTCTCGGGCGGCTTCGGCGTGAACGCAACCTGGCGCGGCTTCGACCTCAGCGCGTTCTTCAACTTCATGTGCGGCTTCGACGTGCTCAACCTCAACAAGATCCATATGAGCACTTCACCCTCCTCTTCGAGCGACTACCGCAACCTCTCGGCCGAGTTCGCCGGAGCCTGGAAGCGCACCGACGAATGGGGCAACTACCTCTGGTACACCCCCGAAGTCATGGAGGAATACAACAAGAACGCCACTATGTGGAGCCCCAACAACATCACCAAGGCGTTCGTGTCGACCTACGGCGTCGAGGACGGCTCCTTCCTGCGCCTGCAGACCCTCACCCTGGGCTACTCGCTGCCGCAGAAGCTCCTCAAGCACATCGGTATGACCAAGTGCCGCTTCTACGCGACCGGCTACAACCTCTTCACCATCACGAAGTACAGCGGTTACGACCCCGAGGTTAACATCGGCGAGGGCCTGACCCCGAACGTGGACTACAATATGTATCCCCGCGCCCGCACCTACACCTTCGGCGTGCAGCTCTCTTTCTAAACCTTAAACCGAACCAAAGAAATGAAACTCAGCAAATCGAAATATATCGGAATCGCGTTGGCCGCCGCCGGCGCCGTGGTGCTCCCGGCGTGCGACGACTTCCTCGACGTGCAGCCCGAATCCTCTTTCTCCAACGAGGAGATCTTCTCTTCCGAGACCGAGACCAAGGCTATGTTGGGAACCGTCTATTCAAAACTTACCAGCAGCTATCTCTACGGCCAGAACCTCCCCTACTCTTTCAACACCAACACCGACGTTGAAATGAAGTCGTCGAGCAGCGAAACCAGCTCATCCGACGGCCAGGACGCCTACTGCTTCGACATGGGCGCCAACTGGAACCAGCTCGAACGTACCTGGAACGCCGCCTACGAGGCCATCAACTACTGTAACGACTTCCTGGAGAATATGGGCGACTCGCCCCTCTTCTCCTCCGAGGTATCCTCGTCGGGTCCCTCCAACATGCAGCATATGTATGCCGAGGTTAAGTGCCTCCGCGCGATGCTCTACCTCGACCTGGTTCGCACCTGGGGCGACGTGGTGTACCGCAAGACATCCACCCAGGTAG
The DNA here is from genome assembly GCA_910587075.1 of uncultured Muribaculaceae bacterium. GTDB lineage: Bacteria > Bacteroidota > Bacteroidia > Bacteroidales > Muribaculaceae > UBA7173. Next base: position 55,040 of record CAJUKE010000013.1, on the reverse strand, counting down.
GCATGGACTTCTACCATGAAGGGGTCACCGACCGCATGGAGATTCTCTCCGACCTCATCGACGACCTCAAGCCCGTTGAGAAAATGCTCAAATACGCCGCCGAACTCGACGAAGGCGTTGAGCGCGTGGGCCGCGAATACTGCCAGGCCCTGATCGGCCAGCTCGCGATGTACCGCGGCGGCTTCTACCTCGCCCCCGGCAGCGGCATCGGCGAAATCAAGCGCGAAGCCGACTACCAGGAGTACTACAAAATAGCCCGCGAATACCTCGGCAAGGTTATCACCGAGCAGAAGCACACCCTCACCAAGCAGAGCTTCGAGCAGATGTGGAACGACGAGTGCAACTGGACCGTGCTCAAGGACGGCGACGTGATTTTCGAAATCCCCATGCTCAAGGACGGCTCCGGCTCGCTGGGCTACCGCGTGGGCGTTGGCATCGACCTGACCCTCGAAACCCCCGAGCACAATATGGGCCGCTGCAGCAACTCCGTTAACTTCTGCGGCATCTACCCCTTCACCTTCGACCAGCGCGACCTGCGCCTCGACGTCACCTGCGTGCCCTACAAGTATGACACCGGCCTGAGCCAGGTGATCTCCGTCGGCAGCAGCTGCGTGGCCGGTTGGAACGTAGGCAAATGGAACAAGATGAAGATGAACACCTCCCTCTCCGGCGCCGAAGGCAACACCGGCATCAACGCCATCCGCATGCGCTACGCCGACGTGCTCCTGATGTACGCCGAGGCCGTCAACGAGCTCTCCGGCCCCGTGGCCGAAGCCAAGAACGCCCTCAAGGAGGTACGCCGCCGCGCGTTCGAGCCCACTCTGCAGAACGAGATGGTCGACCAGTATGTCGACGCCCTCAATTCGCCCGACGACTTCTTCGAGGCCATCAAGAATGAACGCGCCTGGGAGTTCGGCGGCGAAGGGGTCCGCAAATACGACCTCGCCCGCTGGGGCATCTACGGCAAGACCATCCGCGACCTCTACTTCCAGTTTGAGGACTGGGGCAAGCGCGCCAACGGTATCGGCGTACGCGGCGACGTGCGCGACGTGTTCTACTGGCGCCATGTCGACGCTTCCGGCAACCCCGTGGCAGCCACCGCGACCGGCAAGCGCATCGAGATCATGGGTCTCAAGGAGTACGGCGAGAACATCGGCGACCACCCCGCATCGCAGGGTTGGACCAACGCCCCCGAATACGCCAAGAAATGGTGGTCGCTCAACGAGGACCTCGGCGAATGGGAGCTCCACGCCGACATCAAGTACAGCTTCCGCGGATTCATCAACTACGGCAACGCCGCCAGCGTGGGCGCCAACGACCCGATCCGCTACCTGGCTCCCTACCCCTCGCGCGTGATTACATCGCACCGCGGCTCTATCCAGCAGCAGTACGGCTACCGTTAATCCCACTCTCCTCAACCAATCAGCATTAAATCAATGAATCTCAATATATTCCGCAATACAATGAAAGCCCTCGGCGTAGCCACCCTCGCGGTGGCCGCCCTGGCGCTCAATTCCTGCAAGGAGGACGAATTCACCTCCCGCGGAGACCTCTTCCAGCCGCGTTTCGCCGCCGACCCGGTGATCACCAACCACAACGATGTGGCTATCGTCTGGTACCAGTCGAACGACGCCGTTTCCTACACGGTGCAGTTCTTCCACGACCAGTACTACCAGAACCTCTTCCAGGAATGGGAAGTCAAAGACCCCTTCATCACCGTCGAAGACCTCCCCTACGGTAGCCGCTTCTACACCCGCGTGCGCTGCAACGCCTCCAAGGCCGAGCACAACTCGCAGTGGGCACAGTGCGACTTCACCACCGAGGACCGCCCCGAGTACGCGCAGCTCCTCCAGGGCGTTTCGCACAGCGATATTACCGACAACGGCGCCGTGATCCGCTGGACCGTAGACCCGCTCAACCCCGTTGACTCCATCTCGGTGAAGCCCGCGATGTCGACCACCCTCCCCGAAATCACCGCCTACCTCACCCCCGAGCAGAAAGAGGCCGGCGAGCTGGTGCTCACCGACGAGCTCACCCCCTCGACACTCTACAACGTCAACATCTACGACACGTCGAAGTCCCGCAAGTACGACAAGCCCTACAACCAGGTGACTTTCCGCACCACCGGCCCGGCTCCCCAGACCATCGAGGTCAGCGTTACCGACGACCTCTCCGGCATGCTCTCGCTCAACAACGAGGACCCCGAGATTCCCGACGGAACCGTTTACGAGCTCCCCGAAGGTTCGACCTACACCATCTCACCCTTCGCCATGAGCAAGGGCTTCAAGATCGTCGGCCCCGAGGAAGGCACCAAGCCCGTGCTGATTCTCAACGGCACCTGGAACTTCGCTTCCGGCGCCTACATCTCGACCTTCGCCATGGAGAACGTCGAAGTGCGCAACCAGGCCATCAACCAGTACTTCTTCAACTCCGGCAACAGCTGGACCCTGGAGAGCGGCAGCTTCATCAACGTGAAGTTCTACAACGTCAACCGCGCCTTCTGGCGTCACCAGGGTGCCAACAACAAGCACATCATCGAGTTCACCCTCGACGGCTGCTGGTTTGACCACTGCGGCTACCAGGCAGGCTGCTACGCCACCTTCGACTTCTGCTCGGCCGGCAAGGGTAACATCGGCGCCTATGACCAGATCGACGCGCTGACCATCCGCGACTGCACATTCTCGCGCGGCGGCACTCTGCAGGACGCCTCCTACGGCTGGCGCATGCTCGTGGCCCACGCCAACTGCTACGTTCCCATCAACCTCATAGTCGAGAACATCACCCTCTACGAGTTCTTCAACAACGCGACGCTCATCGACGTTTCCTCGACTGAGAAATCGACCGTGACGGTGCGCAACATCCTCGTGGCCTCCCCGATTTCGACCCTCTTCGTGCCCGGTTCGGGAACCGTGAAGAACTTCTCCAACAACTATGCCACCACCGACTGCCGCTCGGGTCTGAACCAGATCAGCGCCACCCAGCTCCCCCAGAGCGCGGCCGACCTCTTCGAGGATCCCGTCAACGGCGACTACACCATCAAGGACTACTCCTCGCCCGCCTACATCATGGGCGCCGGTGACCGCCGCTGGATCGAATAAACCATCCCACTGAGGCGAGGGGCCGCTCATACGGCCCCTCGCTCCATAAAATCATTATCAAAGATTTTCCAACGTTACAAGCGTGAAAACCTACATCCTTAAATCCGCTGTGCTCTCTGCCCTGGCCGTTACCGCCGCGCAGGGAGCCGCGGCTTCTAAAGAGGCCGCCAAAACCGACCCATCGACCTACGTCAGCAAGGTGTGGGTCGCCGACCTGGGCAACGGTAAATACCAGAACCCGGTAATCAACGCCGACTACTCCGACCCCGACCTCATCCAGGTCGACGGCGACTACTGGCTCACCGCCTCCAGCTTCTGCAACATGCCCGGTCTGCCGATACTCCACAGCCGCGACCTGGTGAACTGGGAGCTGGTGAACTACGCCGTGAAGACCCTCGAACCCGCCGAATACTACAACTCGGCCCGCCACGGCGACGGCGTATGGGCTCCCGCCATCCGTTACCACAACGGCGAGTACTTCATCTACTGGGGCGACCCCAACTTCGGCATCTACATGGTGAAGACCAAGGATCCCCGCGGCGAGTGGGAGGCCCCGGTGCTCGTCAAAGCCGGCAAGGGCCTGATCGACACCTGCCCCCTCTGGGACGAGGACGGCAAGGCATATCTCGTGAACGGCTGGGCCAAGAGCCGCGCCGGACTTAACGCCGCTATCACCGTCACCGAGATGTCGCCCGACGGCACCCGCCTCATCGGCGACCCCGTGCTCGTCTACGACGGCCTCCCCGAGGGTAACCACACCATCGAGGGCCCGAAATTCTACAAGCACGACGGCTACTACTACATACTCGCGCCCGCGGGCAGTGTGGCCGCCGGATGGCAGGTAGCCCTCCGCTCGAAGAGCCCCTTCGGCCCCTATGAGTCGAAAATCGTAATGGCGCAGGGGGACACCGACATCAACGGCCCCCACCAGGGCGGATGGGTGCGCACCCCCCAGGGTGAGGACTGGTTCCTCCACTTCCAGGACAAAGGAATCATAGGCCGCGTGTGCCACCTCAACCCCATGACATGGAAGGACGGCTGGCCCGTGATCGGCGTTGACAAGGACGGTGACGGCTGCGGCGACCCCGTGAAGATCTACGCCAAGCCCAAAACCAACGAAAAAATAGCCATCCACACCCCCGTTGAGAGCGACGAGTTCGACTCCATCGAGCTTGGCAAGCAGTGGCAGTGGTTCGCCAACTACCAGCTCCCCTTCGGCTTCGCCACCCCCGACGGCTATTTCCGCCTCTACGGCCACACCCTGAGCGACAACTTCGTGAACTTCCGCGAGGTGCCCAACCTGCTCACCCAGAAGTTCCCCAACGAAACCTTCACCGCGACCGCCAAGGTAACCGTCTCCGCCACCAAGGACGGCCAGCAGTCGGGCCTCATAATCATGGGCCGCGACTACGCCCGCCTCTCGGTTGAGAAGCGCGGCGCCGACTTCGTGATCAGCGAGTCGATCTGCCTCAAGGCCGACAAAAACAAGCCCGAGCAGACCATCGAGATCGCCACCGTGAAGCCCACCCGCGTAAACGGCGAAGGCGGCCGCGCCACCCAGGACCTCGAAATCTGGCTCCGCGTCAAAGTCGGCAAGGGCGAGGTGTGCGAGTTCTCCTACTCGCTCGACGGCAAGAAATTCATCCCCTGCGGCAAGCCCTTCACCGCCCGCGAGGGGCATTGGATCGGCGCCCGCGTAGGCTTCTTCGCGGTGCAGCCCCAGGGTCCCAACCGCGGCTGGATGGACATCGACTGGTTCCGCGTGACCAAATAAACGCGAGCCGCCAAGGCCGCGTTTCCTGACCATAGTTACCCCGTTATGACTGATCTGTTCGGTTCATGACGGGGTCTTTATTTGGCGTTTTGGGAGAAAATTAGTAACTTTGGCGCATATTTAACAAAATTTCAACAAATGAAAAAGTTTTTAGCCGCCGCAGTGGCTTCCATAGTGGCTCTCGCGGCCGCTGCCGAAGGGTACCAGGTAAACTCGTTCAGCGCCCGCCAAACCGGCATGGGGCACACCGGGGTCGCCCTGAAACTCGGAGCCGAGAGCCAGCTCTTCAACCCCGCCGCGATGGCCTTCACCGACAAGACTCTCGACATATCCGCGGGGATGAGCGCCATAAAGGCGAGCGCCTACTGCAAGCTCGACGGCCAGCAGTGGGAAACCTCCAACAAAATCTCCACCCCCTTCAACTTCGCCGCCTCATTCCGCGTATGGGAGGAGCTATACGCCGGCATCACGCTATACACCCCCTACGGCTCCTCGATCAACTGGGGGAAGGCGTGGCCGGGAGCGACGCTCAGCGAGTCGGTATCGCTGCAGGTGTTCACCGTGCAGCCCACCCTGGCCTGGCGCGCGTCCGACAAGTTCTCGATCGGCGCCGGACTGATGATTTCCTGGGGGAGCGTTGACCTCACCAAGGGACTGATCACCTGGGATATGGCCTCAAAACTCGGCGACATAGCCTGGCAGGCCGCGGCCCTCAAGCACCAGCTCGACCCCTCGAACCCCAACCCCGGGAATCCCCCCGCCGAACCCGCCGACAAAAACATACCCCCCGCCTCCGTGAGCCTCAAAGGGACCTCCGACCTGGCCCTGGGCTTCAGCGTCGGCCTGATGTACAACATCAACGAGAAATGGACCATCGGAGCCTCGCTCCGCTCCGAAATGGATATGAAGGTGAAGAAAGGTGACGCCTCCGTGAGCTACGACGCTTCGGAATTCCTCCAGAACGTGCTCCGCGAGAACCTCGACGAGATGAGCTCAACCAACTTCTCCGCCTCGATGCCCTGCCCCTATGTGTTCACCATCGGAGCCGCCTACCGCCCGATCGAGAAGCTTGAAATCGCCTTCGACGCCCAACTCAACGGCTGGGCCTCATACGACTACCTCGACATCAAGTTCGCCGGACTCTCGAAATTCGACCAGAAAATCGAAAAGAACTACCGCGACGCGATGACCTTCCACCTCGGGGCCCAGTACACCCTCACCAAACGGCTCGATCTCCGCGCCGGCCTGATGGTAGACCTCTCCCCCTGCGACAAGCACCACTACAACCCCGAGACCCCGGCCATGACAAAGATCGAGCCCGCCGTGGGCCTCACCTTCCGCCCCACAAAGCGCCTGGCCATCGACATCGCCTTCATGTACATCAAGGGTATGGGCCTGAAGAACGGCGTAGGGCAGATCGACCAAAAGAGCTTCGCCCAGGGTTACTCGGCCGCCGTCGACCAGTACAACGCCTCCATAGCCGCCCTCAACGCCATGGGTATGCAGCTCCCCTCCTACCCCAAGGCCGAGGTCCCCGAGACCGTCGACTTCCGCGCCGACTACGCCGTACACGCCATAGTCCCCGCCATCGGCCTCAGCTACAGCTTCTAAGAAGCCAACGCCACTCCCCTACCTCCCGTCCAACGCCGCTCCCGACTTCCTCTCCAAAATGTCAAGCAGTCTCCGTCAGATGGGGAGAGCTTGACTGCTCGCCTTCCCCCGACAACCGACAACGCGAAGTTACGGCCCCGCTGCCCGCACCCGTATGCGATAATGCAACTTCGCACGGAAAAACTTTCCAGAAGCACCGGGATAGATGATGCGTTTATGCGGCTGATGCGTTGATGCGGACGCTTTGAAAAGCGTCCCTACTGCCCCCGCCGCGACTTCGCTATCGCGGTTATATCTTGTGGAATTGGTAAGGGTTGCGGCGATTCGGGTAACGGGGTGTCGGGATTTTTAAGTAACTTCGCGATTGAAACATCGCGGAGTTATTTTTGTTTGTCTTTATGAGGGGCCACCCGCAGGGGCCCGGATGAAAAGCTTGTACGGAAACAAGCTCCAAGGACTTTGCGAAGAACACAAATCAAATTCAGCATATTACGAAATTTCAGCATATTATGGAAATCAAAAGCATAACGGAGCCTTCGGAACTCAAGGAAGTGAAAGGGGCGGAATTCGGCGGCGAACGCGCCCTGTTCGCCACCAGCAACCTTCGGTTGGTCGACACGGTGTTCCACCCGGGCGAGTCGGCGCTCAAATGCTGCCGCCAGATCGACGCCGAACGCTGCCGCTTCGAGGGGAAGTACCCCTTCTGGCACACCGACGGCTTCCGGGTTACCAACTGCGAGTTCACCCCCGGCGCCCGCGCCGCGCTCTGGTATTCGCGCAACCTGGAGATGAGCCACACGCAGGTCGACGCCCCGAAGATGTTCCGCGAGATGGAGAACCTATCGCTTGAGGATGTGCGCATCCCCGACGCGCAGGAAACGCTCTGGAGCTGCCGCGGGGTGCGCCTCCGCGACGTGGAGGTGGCCAAGGCCGACTACGTTTTCTTCCACTGCGCCGACGTGAACATCGACCGCTACCGCCAGCAGGGCAACTACTCGTTCCAGTACTGCCGCAACGTAGAAATCCGCCACGCGGTGATCGACTCGAAGGACGCTTTCTGGGAGACGGACAATGTGACGGTCTACGACTCTGAGTTCGAGGGGGAATACCTCGGCTGGCACTCGCGCAACCTGCGCCTGGTGCGCTGCAAAATCAACGGCACCCAGCCTCTCTGCTACTGCGAGAACCTGATTCTCGAAGACTGCGAGTTCGGCCCCGAGTGCGACCTAGCGTTCGAGGACTCGACGCTGCAAGCCACCGTGCGCAACTCCATCGTGAGCGTCAAGAATCCCCGCTCCGGCTCCATCAAGGCCCTGAGCATCGGCGAGGTAATACTCGACAAGAATATCCTGGCCCCGGCCGACTGCGTGATCGAAACAGAAATCTGATGGCAGACACGCTCCTGACATCCCGCTTCAACTTCGACGCCCCGGTTGACCGCCGGGGCTCGGGTTCTTATAAATGGGACTCCGATCCCGACCCCGATGTGATACCCCTCTGGGTGGCCGACATGGACTTCCGCACCGCCCCCTGCGTAATCGAGGCGCTGAGACGCCGCGTTGACCACGGGGTGTTCGGCTACACGCTCGTCGGGGAGGAGTACTACCGGGCGCTCACCGACTGGTTCGCCTCGCGCCACGGCTACCGCTTCGACCCCGGGCAGGTAATCTACACCTCCGGCGTGGTACCCGCCATCTCGGCCATCATCAAGGCGTTATGCCGCCCCGGCGAGGGGGTGATAGTGCAGACCCCGGTCTACAACTGCTTCTTCTCCTCGATCCGCAACAACGGATGCCGCATAGCCGAGGCACCGCTCCGCCGCGAGAATCTCGCCGACGGCGGCTTCACCTACGCGATGGACTTCGAGGCGCTCGAAGCCGCCGCGGCCGACCCGGCCAACACCCTGATGCTCCTCTGCAACCCGGGCAACCCGGCGGGGAGGGCGTGGACTCCCGACGAGCTGCGCCGGGTGGCCGAATTATGCGCCCGGCACGGCGTGAGGGTCGTCAGCGACGAAATCCACTGCGAGCTCACGATCGGCGCCCACCGATACACCCCCTACGGGCCGATTGACCCCGCGGCCGTGGTATGCCTCTCCCCCTCAAAGGCTTTCAATACCGCCGGGCTCCAGATCGCCAACATCGTGTGCCCCGACGAAGCCACGAAAGCGCTCATCGACAAGGCCATAAACATCAACGAGGTGTGCGACGTCAACCCCTTCGGAGTCGAAGGGCTGAAAGCCGCCTACTCGGCCGAGGGGGCCGAGTGGCTCGAAGCGCTGAAAGCGTATCTCACGGAGAATTACCGCTTTACCCGCGAATATCTGGCCGAGCGCCTGCCCGGCTTCCCCCTGTCGCGGCTCGAAGCCACCTATCTCCCCTGGCTCGACGTGAGCTCGCTCGCGATGCCGTCGGAGGAGATGGAGGAGTGGCTCCGCGACCACTCGAAAGTATGGGTGAACTGCGGCGAGATGTACGGCGCCGGGGGGTACCTCCGCATCAACATAGCCTGCCCGCGCCAACGCCTGGCCGAGGGGCTCCGCCGCCTCGTCGACGGCATAAACCATATAAAAACCAATCAATCTTGAGTATAGCGCTCATCCAACAAGGGAAACCACTCGACTTCGGCCAACGGCTCAAGCTGGCCGCGCAACTATCGTGGCCGGCCATCATAGCCCAGCTGTCGAGCATCATAATGCAGTATATCGACGCCTCGATGGTGGGGAGGCTCGGGGCCGACGATTCGGCCTCGATCGGACTTATGAGTTCCTCGCTCTGGCTGTTCTGGGGTATTTGCTCCGCGGCCACCGCGGGCTTCTCCGTGCAGGTGGCCCACCGCGTGGGAGCTTCGGACTACGCCTCGGCCCGCAAGATCGTGGCCCAGGGGCTCGCGTCGTCCTTCGCTTTCGGCCTGGTGATGGCGCTCATCGGGCTGGCGATAGCCCGCCCCCTACCCCACTGGCTTGGAGGGTCGGAGGCGGTGTGCGGCAACGCCACCCTCTACTTCGCCGTGTTCGTGGGAGCGCTCCCCCTGCTGACTCTCAACTATCTCGGGTCGGGCATACTCCGCGCCGCGGGCAATATGAAGGTGCCGGGCGGACTGAACGTGATGATGTGCCTCCTCGACGTGGTGTTCAACCTCTTCCTGATTTTCCCCACCCGCGAGGTTTGCTGGATGGGCGCCACGTTCACTATGCCCGGCGCCGGGCTCGGGGTGTTCGGTGCGGCGCTCGGCACCGTCTCGGCCGAGGTTGTAACCGTGGCGCTCATACTTTGGTATCTGCTTACCCGCCAGAAGCATATATCGCTGCGCGGTAGGGAGGTATCCTTCCGCCCGACGCGCCCGGTGCTCCGCAACGCGGTGAAGGTGGCCGCGCCTATGACGCTGGAGCACGCCGTGTTCGCCGCCGCTCAGATTATGATCACCATCATCGTCGCGCCCTTAGGCATCATGGCCATCGCCGCCAACGCCTTCGCCGTGACCGCCGAGAGCCTCTGCTATATGCCCGGATTCGGCATCGGCGACGCCGCGACCACCCTCACGGGCCAGAGCTACGGAGCCGGGCGCCCGAAGCTGGCGCGCCAGTTCGCCTACATCACAGTCGGGATGGGTATGGCCATTATGACGATTATGGGCGTGATACTCTACATCGCCGCCCCGGCGGTGATGGCGCTTATGAGCCCCGTGGAGGAGATTTGCGTGCTCGGGGCCGAGGCGCTGCGCATCGAGGCCTGGGCCGAACCGATGTACGCGGCCTCCATCGTGGCCTACGGCGCGATGGTGGGGGTAGGCGACACGGTGCTCCCCGCCGTGATGAACTTCGGCAGCATATGGCTGGTGCGCATACCCCTCGCTGCCATCCTTGCCCCCACGATGGGGCTGGCCGGCGTATGGGCCGCGATGTGCGCCGAGCTCTGTTTCCGCGGCGTCATATTCCTCTGGAGGCTCCGCGGCGGCTACTGGCTCAAAAAGGGGTTAAAAACGTCGCCCCTATAAGAGCTTGTTTAAAACAAATGTGAATTTCTCGGCGGTGTATCTTTGAGGTAAATTTCTTGTTATGAGGAAGGAGCGATGCGGGCATCGTGACTGACGAATAACAGAAATTTAGCCAAAGAGACACCGAGGCCAAAGTAATTCTCATCCGTTCAAGCCCGCAAATACATTAATATGAACATCAAAGACACTTAATAGCGAAAACCTTGGGCGTATTTCATCCTTCAACTCAGTCACATAGCTCGCTATGCTCCTTCGTTTCAGGATAAAATCCACCTCAAGTTTTTCGACCGAGAAATTCACATTTGTTTTAAACAAGCTCTTAACCGTTGGCTCACAGAGGCGACGCATATGTCATTCAAGCTCTCAGGCGCTTAATAAACCAGGCCGACGTTGTCGAGCCAGAGGGTCATGCCCAGAGTGCCCACATAGGCGGTGCCCGAGCCCGAGGAGGCCATGACCATCAGGTGGGTCGGGGTGGCGTCGGGCGAGTCCCAGCCAACCTCCTTCACCGGCACCATTTTCCCTTTGGAGTTTCGGGCGTAGTAGCTCTTATCCTGCGGGATAAGGCCCATCCAGCTCTTGTATTCGGGGCGCTTGGTAATATCGCCGTACATCACCGGGAGCTTGTGGCCGTTGACCCATCCGCCCGTCGAGCGGCCGAAGTGCTCGCGGCCTGTGCCGACGCGCTTGGCGTAGAGGTTCCCCTCCTCATCCTCCCAGCGGCGCTGGAGTATGATGTATACCTCGGCGTTGTCGGTGCCCTTGAGCTCGCGCTTCTTGCCGAACCCGGAGGAGTAGACGCGGCCCCCCTCCTTCGGCACCTCCACCTTATAGTCGAACCGCAGGGCCGAGGGGCGCTTGGTGAACGGAATCCCCATCTCCATCTTCGAATAAGGGTTCGAGGTCGACTTCACCGGTTCGAAAAACTGGCCGAGAAATATCGATCCGGCAACAACCACGTCGACATTGATGATACCCAGAGCCTTGCACTGCTCCATAAGGGTGGTCATCTTGCAGCAGCGTCCGCCGGTCTCGCGCTTGTCGGGGAACACGGCGTTGCTCCCCTTGGTGATTCCGGCCACCTTGGCCATGATGTTGGAGGTAGCCCAGGGGGAGCCCCCCTGGTTGGAATAAGGCTTGTCGCCGTTGATGGTGGCGTTGGGCGCGATCTCGTAGAGCTGCTTGGTATGGCCCCCGATAATGCGCGACTCGGGCACGTTGCGCGTCACCCAGTTCTCAAAATCGCCGAATTTCAGAGGCTCGAACTTCTGAGCCTCGGCGGCGAAACCGCCCGCGGCGAGCAGCAGAGCCGCAACAGCCGCTTTATGATACTTCATTGTGATCCCTCTCATGATGCTTTCTTAATTGTGCCGGGCAAAGAGATGCCGCGGAGATGAATATCGCTGATGTAACAGAATTGAAACATCTTTATATTCTAACGCGAATTTACCCCAAAAAGTTGACTCGCCCCGCAAAATATCCCTCGCGGACCACCAACGACTACCGACAGGGCAAAGATGGGCCGCTGTCGCGGCGTGCCCGCGCCCGACCGGGGAGTCAGACCTTACCTTTGAGTCCCTCCTTGACCAGACGGGCCTTGGCGGGCCCAACGACCTCGGCCAGGGCGTCGAGGGTGGCCTCGCCCACCCGCTTGGCGCTCTTGAAGCGGCTCAGAAGCAACTGCTCGGTGGCGGGGCCGATACCCTTGATGCCCGACAGCGCGCTGTCGATCTGCGCCTTGGAGCGGCGGTCGCGGTGGTGGGTGATGCCGAAGCGGTGGGCTTCGTCGCGCAGGTGCTGCACCACGCGCAGACTCTCCGAATTCTTGTCGATATACAGCGGTGCCGAGTCGCCCGGGAAGTAAATCTCCTCCAGGCGCTTGGCTATGCCTACCACGGCGATCACGCCCCTGAGACCGATCTCCTCCAGCGCCTCGACCGCCGCCGAGAGCTGCCCCTTGCCGCCGTCGACCACGATGAGCTGGGGAAGGTCATCGGGAGCCTCGGCCAGCATGCGTGAATATCGGCGGGTGAGCACCTCCTTCATCGAGGCGAAATCGTCGGGGCCCACGACGGTCTTGATTATGAAATGGCGGTAATCCTTCTTCGAGGGCTTCGCGTCGCGGAACACCACGCACGAGGCCACCGGGTTGGTGCCCTGGATGTTGGAGTTGTCGAAGCACTCGATGTGGCGCGGGAGCACGTTCAGACGGAAGTCGGCCTTCATGCGCTCCAGTGTGCGCTCGGCCCGCTTGGCCGGGTCGACCTTCTCAAGATGCTTCAGGGCGTCGATTTTGCTCTGGCGGGCGTTGCGAGCCGACACATCGAGCAGCTTGGCCTTGTCACCTCGCTGCGGTATGGTGAACGTGACGTCGGGGAAATCGGCATCGGGGAGCTCCGGGAGCACGACCTCCTTGAAATCGGCCTGGAACCGCGAGCGCACCTCCCCCATCGCGTAGCCGAGCAACTGGGGGAGCCCCTCGTCGAGGCGCCGCTTGTACTGCAAGGTAAGCGAGCGCACCACGGCGCCGCGCCTGACATGCATATAATTAATGTATACGTCGCGCCCGCCGTCGTCGTCGACACCGAATACATCGACCTGGTCGACCGTCTGGCTCACAATGACGCTCTTGGCCCGGTAGCGCTCCACGAGCTTGTACTTCTCCTTGAGTTCCTGGGCCTCTTCGAAGCGCAACTCCTCCGAGAGGCGCTCCATCTCGCCCCGCAGGTAGGCCATCAGCTCGCCGGTCTCGCCGCGGAGTATCTGGCGCACGCGGTCGATCCACCCGGCGTACTCCTCCGGGCTCACCATCCCCTCGACGCAGCACCCGAGGCAGCGCTTGAGATGGTACTCCAGGCAGAGCCTCCCCTTGCCGCGCATAAGGTACTCGGGGGTGATGGGGAGGCGGCAGGTGCGGAGCGGGTACAGCTCGCGGATGAGTTCGAGCACGGCCCTCGCCGCCCCGGCCTCGGTGTAAGGGCCGAAATACTTCGAGCCGTCGCGGAGTCGCTGCCTCGTCATAAACACCCGGGGGTATAGCTCCGCCGTGACGCAGATCCAGGGGTACGACTTATCGTCCTTCAGCAGCACATTGTAGCGCGGCTTGTACTCCTTGATCATCGAGTTCTCCAGATTAAGCGCATCCTGCTCCGTTGGCACCACGATATAGCTCATATCCGCTATAGCCCTGACGAGCAGCGCGGTGCGGAGCACATCGTGGGTACGGTTGAAATACGACGACACGCGCCGCTTGAGGTTCTTGGCCTTGCCGACGTAGATCACCGTGCCCTCGGCATCGTAGTACATATACACGCCCGGGGTTTCCGGCAGTATCGCTATCTTTTCCTGTAATTCAGGACTCTTATTTTTCGAGTGCTTGCCCATCTGGAGTAATCGTGTTACAAAGTTAAGAAAAAGCCTACTGACAGCCCCCCTCGGTCGAGTTAAAAAAGCCCAAGCCCGAATAGAGCGGCCTTGAATTTAAAATTATGTTAAAAAAGCGCGGTGTCATTACATTGTCGGAGGTCTGTAACTTTTCCGTAATATCCGCTGCTTACCATTGCAACGCAAACCGAAAGGGATGCGAACTTAGATTAACCAACTTAAATCTTAGTGCCTGAAACTACAGTTTACAAATCATAGCGAATTATTTGAGCAAAGTATAAAGATACATCATTATCCCTTAGAAACGGATCGTCGCGATTGACGCTCCGTTTTTCTTTTATCAATACGCCTCCCACACCACGCCCCTCGCCGCCACAGCCGAACGCGCCAGGCGCCAAACCCGCTCGGTCCTGCAGCCGCACGCGCTCCGCGGCCCCCTTCCAGCGGGGTCCGTCGGGTGGAGCGAGCGTGGCGAGCGGCCTCCGCACGGAGTCGCCAGAAGCCCTGAGCCCGGAGGAACAAAAGCGATGAAAAAACAAAGCGGCGGGGCCGCTGAAAGCGGCTCCGCCGTAATGCGCTTCAAGATGGACTCGAACCAACGACCCTCTGATTAACAGTCAGATGCTCTAACCGACTGAGCTATTGAAGCAGGTAGAATTGAACTCAGATGAGATTCAATCCAAACGATAAAAAACCTTTCCGCAAAACCTCTCCCGGTTTTGCGATGCAAAATTACGCCATTCTTTTTAAATACGCAACTTTTTCGGCATTTTTCTCGCCGATGCGCGTTTTTTGTCGAATTTCGCGCTGAAAAGCCATCGGGGAGGCCGCCGACAGCGACCCGAAGACCCGCCGACACCCCTCCGCGAGCCATCGCCACCACCCCTCCGCGGCGCCTCGCGGAGCGCGAAATCGCTGTAGGAAAGCGAAAACGGAGGATTTTTTTCGACCGATTGTTGGGTAAATTGGGGAAAATGCGTAACTTTGCCGCGCAAAACGCCCCGCAAGGCCGCGACCGCGTGCCCAGGAGCGTGCCAGACAACGATAACAACAACAATATCAAGGAATAATAACAAAATGATCATCGTACAAGTTAAAGAAGGCGACAACATCGAAAAAGCTCTCAAAAAATTCAAGCGCAAATATGAGAAGACCGGCATCGTGAAGGAACTCCGCAGCCGCCAGGCTTTCGAGAAGCCCTCCGTTACCAACCGCAAGAAGATGATGAAGGCCGTCTACGTACAGAAACTCCGTCTGGTAGAGGAATAAATCGGTCACCTTCGCGAATTCGGCCCGGCAAAGCGGTAAGCGCCAAACAAGCGCGAGCACACCGCGACCGACGGATTACTACCCCGCTCCGCGTAACAAACAGCGGCTCCGCGGCGGAAAAAACGCAACAAAAAGGGTGAAAACCCGAAAAAACTTTGCTTTTTCCGAAAGTATTCGTTAATTTCGCTACCGGGAGCAAACCCCTCCCGCAGCGAGCCTATGCCGATTGACGCTTTTTTAACATATCTTCGGTGTGAGCTGAACAGTTCAGCCCACACCGTTGCTACGTATAAAAACGCGCTTACCCGGTTCGTGGAATTCATCACCGGCGGTAAGCCGGAAACATTCCAACCCGAGAGCGTTACGGGCGCCGACGCGCGCGCCTGGGCCCTCTCCCTGTCATCCCGGGGCCTCAGCGGGCGCACAGTGCGCAAGATGCTGACGGCCCTGAGTAGTTTCTACACCTACCTGTCGCGCCAGGGGCTGGCGAAGTCAAACCCGGCCTCGGAGGTTCCGCTGGCGAAATTCGCCAAGGAGCTCCCCGTGTATGTGCGCCAGAAGGAAATGGAGGAGGTGCTCGAAGAAAAACCGTTCACCGACGGCGGTTTCGAAACCACGCGCGACCGCCTGATAGTGTTGATGTTCTACTCCACCGGGATGCGGCGGGCCGAACTGATAGGGCTCCGCGACGCCGATGTCGACACCTCGAAAGGCGAACTAAAAGTACTCGGAAAGCGTAATAAGGAGAGAGTGATCCCCTTCGGCAGCGAGCTGAGGGAGGCGATCGAGCGCTACCGCGAGGCCAGAGCCGGCTATACCGGCCAACCGTTTACGGAAATGTTCTTCGTAAGGCGCGAGGAGGGGCTCCCGATATATCCCAGCCTCGTGGAGAGAGTGGTGAAACGGGAGCTTACCGGCCACAGCCGGGCTTCGCGGCTGAGCCCGCACACGCTGCGCCACTCGTTCGCCACCGATATGCTCAACAACGGGGCGGATCTCTCGGCCGTGCAACAACTGCTTGGCCACCAGTCGTTGGCAACAACGCAGGTGTACACGCACATAACATACCGCGACCTCAAACAGAATTACGAACTCGCGCATCCCCGCGCACAAAAAACTTAAGGAGGAGAAAAACCATGGACGTACGCATTCAAGCAATCAACTTCGACGCCAGCGAAAAGCTCACCGCCTTCATCAACAAGAAAGCCGAGCGCCTGCAGCGCCACTTCCCCGACATCACCACCATCGACGTCAAGCTCACCGTGGTAAAGCCCGAGACCGCCATGAACAAGGAGGCCGTGATCAAGGTATCGCAACCCCAGGAGGAACCCGTCGCCACCAAGGTAGCCGACTCATTCGAGGAAGCCATCGACCTCTGCCTCGAAGCCATCGACAAGCAGCTCGAAAAGAAGAAAGCACAGAAATAACGCCCCGCGCCGGCTCCCGCCGGCCCCAGGCTCAATAAACCGAGAGAGTTACCGCCAAGGCGGTAACTCTCTCGTTTTTTTATTAAAGTCAGGCATCGGCCAATCATCAGGCCTCAGCCTCGTCTGACCCGTCCGACTTGTCCGACCTGTCCGACGGGTCGGACGAAGCCGATGCCGTTTCCGGAATCGCGGGCGTCAAGCCCAGTTCGGAGGCGGCGAAGCGGAGCATCAGGTCGCGGGCGGCGGCGTGGTCGTTGGGAATCTCGCCGTCGAGGATGGCGTTCTTGATGCGCTCCTTTATCACGCCCACCTCGCGGCATTCGCCCAGGCCGAAGGTCTCCATAACCTCCAAGCCGTTGACCGGGGGCTGGAAGTTGCGTATGCGGTCGCGCTCCTCAAGCTCTACCATCTTCTGCTTCACCAGCTCGTAGTTGGCCCGGAAGCGCTCAACCTTCTCGCGGTTCTTCGAGGTGATGTCGGCCGAGCAGAGTATCATAAGGTCGTCGATGTCGTCGCCAGCGTCGAAAAGGAGGCGGCGCACGGCGGAGTCGGTCACCTCGTCCTCGACGAGGGCGATCGGACGCATATGCAGGTCGACGAGCTTCTGTACATACTTCATATGCTCGTTCATCGGGAGCTTCATCTTGCGGAAGATGCGGGGTATCATCTTGGCGCCCACGGCGTTGTGGCCGTGGAAAGTCCAACCGAGCTGCTGGTCGAAGCGCTTGGTGACGGGTTTGGCGATGTCGTGGAGCAGCGCGCCCCAGCGGAGCCATACGTTGTCGCTCCGCTCGGCAACATTGTCGAGCACGGCCAGCGTATGGTAGAAATTATCCTTGTGTCCCACACCTTTTACCACCTCCACGCCGCGGAGGGCGGCGAGTTCGGGGAAAATCAGCTTCAGGAGCCCCGACTTCAACAGGAGCTCCCAGCCGCGGGAGGGTCGGCGCGAGCGCATGATCTTCATAAGCTCGTCGGCGACGCGCTCGCGGGAGATGATTGAAATGCGTCCAGCGTTGCGGCAGATCGCGTTGAACGTGTCCTCAACGATTGTGAACCCGAGCTGGGTCGCGAAGCGTATGGCGCGCATCATGCGCAGGGGGTCGTCGGAGAACGTGATGTCGGGGTCGAGCGGCGTGCGTATCAGGCCGTCGCGCAGGTCGGCCATACCGTTGTACTTGTCGATCAGCTCGCCGAAGCGTCCGGCGTTGACGCACACCGCCATAGCGTTGATAGTGAAGTCGCGGCGTGCGAGGTCGTCGTCGAGCGTGCCGTCCTCGACGATCGGTTTGCGCGAATCGCGCTTGTAGGACTCGCGGCGGGCACCGACGAACTCCAGCTCCGTGCCCCGGCTCTTTACTTGGGCGGTGCCGAAATTCTTGAACACGGCCACATGGGCCCCGCGCATTCTGCGCCCCACGGCCCGGGCCACCTCGATGCCGTTGCCGACGGTCACGAAGTCGATGTCCTTTGACTCGCGGCGGAGGAAGAGGTCGCGCACATAGCCGCCTACGGCGTAGCACTCGCGGCCGAGCTCATCGGCCACCTCGCCCACGGTGTGAAATATGGGTTTGTCAATCTGCTCGACAATCATCTGCTGCTCAATCAAGTGGGATAATATCCTCCGGGGCGTCGGTAACGCATTCGGCGCGGTCGGAGTGTATGATGTAAGTGTTCTCGATACCCACGGCGCCCACGCCGGGTATCACGAACTTTGGTTCGAGGGCTACGACGTTACCCTCCTCCAGGATGTCGCGGCTGCGGGGGGCGAGGACGGGCGACTCGTTGATTTCGATGCCCACACCGTGGCCCACGAACCCGGCTTGCTGCCTGTGGCCCATGAAGTATTTCTCGAAACCGCGCTCGGCCGCCATGCCGCGCGCCATCTCGTAGAGCGCCTTGGCCGAAGCGCCCGCCACGGCCAGACGGCGGAACTCGACGTGGATGTCGACCGAGCACTGATGCGCGTCGAGGGCGATTTTCGGGAGGGTGCCGAGGGAGTATACGCGAGTCATATCAGTCATATACCCTGTGAAGTTACCGTTCACGTCGACCATCACTGTGCATCCGGGGCGGATTTCCTCGCCGGAGGCCCCGACGGGGAGCGAGGGGTCCATCCCCTTGCCGCCCATTGCGAAATCGTAGGGCGAGGGGGCGTCGGCGCTCTCGCCGCAGATCACATTGCCCATGAACAGCTCCATCGAGGAACCGCTGATGCGGAACTGCCCCAGGCACCCCTCTTTGCGCGACAGATACTCGATGGCTATCTGCAGCTCGTAGTCGGTCATGCCGGTGGTGTAGAGCGAGGGGATGCGCGAGTAAACCCCGACGTGCTTAGCGCCCGAGAGGCGCACTTGGGCCAGCTCCTCCTCGGTTTTCACCGAGCGGGCGGCACGCAGCGCCGGAGAGGCGTTGAGCGCCTCAGCACCCGGAAACGCCCCTTTGAGGCGCTCCACCAACGAGTAGGAGCAGAGGTCCATCTCCAGGCCGAGACGGGCGGGGAGCCCCGCTCCGAGCTCTTCGAGCGCTGAGGGGATATCCTCGGGTTTACGGATATGGCACACGCGGTCGCCCGCGAGGTGCACCGGGCGCTTTACGAACCATACGGGGTCGGCGTCGGCGGGGATGTAGACAAAGCCGTCGAAAACGCGTCCGGCCAGATAATAGACCGTCGCGAAATCGCAAGCCAGAATGGCGTCGAGACCCGCGTCGGTCATCGCGCGGCGCGTTTTTTCGAAACGCAGGAAACTTTCCCGCGGCTGGAGGAGTGAAATTGGTTCCATATAGTCAGAATTATAACGTCGCCCCGGGCGCGGCCCATGGCACGGGAACAATCAGGCGGGAGCGCTACCGGCCCTCGGGGATGAAGAAAACACCCACGCGGTCGATACCCGCGATGGTGTCGCGGCGCATTATGTGGCGCACTGTCAGCGGCGAGCCGGAGCGATGGAGCAGCGGAGCGTCAACAGTTTCGGCCACCTGGAAGGAGACGCCGATGCCGTTGCCGGTCCAGCGCCCGTCGCGGTCGGCCAGCGTGAGGCACACCGTGTCGCGGCGGTGAGATCCGTCGGCCCGCTCGGATGTCACTTCGAGCCATAGATCGGCGAACGGGTAGCGGGCGGTGTGGGTCACCCCCACCGCCAACCTCCCCCGGGCCACGGAGTCGGTATGCTCAAGCGGATACGAAAGGGTGTCGCTGAAGCACCACCCCTCGGCGGCCGGGAGCGACTCATAGCCGCTGGCGGCGTTGCCGGGCCGCGAGCATCCCGCGGCTAGCGCGAGCGACGCGGCGAGCGCGAGGTATGTCCGTAACGCGACGCGGTGCATCACTGTGGCTGCGGGGCGTTTTGCTGGTTATCGTTTTTTCCACCCTCGGGCTTGTGGCCGCGGGGCTTGTGCTTCTTGGGGCGGTCGCGGCGAGGCTCGGCGCCTTCGGCCCCCTGGGGCTTCTCGGCCTTCGGCTTCTGCTGCTTCTGCCCCTCGGGGCGCTGTTTCCCCTTGTCGGGCGCGCCCTGGGGCTTACCCCCCTCGGGTTTGGCGCCATCCTTGGGGGCTGAGCCACCCTTCTTCTTGCGCTTTTTCTTTTTGTTGTCGAAGCGCGTGAGGGAGTCCTGACCGATAATGTCGCCGTACTCGGCGGCCTTGGCCGGAGCCTCTTCCTCCTCGCTGAGTTTCAGGGGTTTCTCGCCCGCCTTATTGAGGGCGATAACCTCGAAGGCCCGCTCGGCGGTGAGCGTCACCAGGTTGGCGGGCACGCTCTTGTCGGTGGAGTATATGATTTCCCCCTTGAAGATATCGGCCTTGAAGTAGAAGTAAGTGGCGTCGGCGGTTTCGAGGCGCACGTCCTTGGGTGGAAGCTTCTTGGAAGCCTCGATGTAGGAGTCGATCTCGAAATTGAGGCAGCACTTGAGCTTGGCGCACTGCCCGGCGAGCTTCTGCGGGTTGAGCGAAATATCCTGATAGCGGGCGGCGGCGGTGCTGACACTCACGAAGTTGGTCATCCAGGTGTTGCAGCAGAGGGGTCGGCCGCAGGGGCCGATACCGCCTATGCGCCCGGCCTCCTGGCGGGCGCCGATCTGCTTCATCTCGATGCGCACCTTGAAGGTTTCGGCGAGCACCTTGATGAGCTGGCGGAAGTCGACGCGCTCGTCGGCGATGTAGTAGAAGATGGCCTTGTTGCCGTCCCCCTGGTACTCGACATCGCCGATTTTCATATTCAGTTTGAGGCCCGCGGCGATCTGTCGCGAGCGGATCATGGTTTCGTTCTCGCGCCCCTTGGCCATGCGGTAGCGCTCCATGTCGGAGGGCTTGGCCTTACGGAACACGCGGCGGGTCTCGGCGTTGGGCTTGACGTTGGCCTTGCGCATCTGCAGGCGCACGAGCGCGCCTGTCATCGACACGCGGCCAATGTCGTGGCCCGGGGCGGCCTCGACGGCCACCCAGTCGCCAATCTCAAGGGGTATGTTGCCGGAATTGAGGAAGAACCCCTTGCGGGTGTTCTTGAACTGCACCTCGACCATATCGTCATCGGCGAAGCCCCCGGGAATGTCGTCGAGGTAGTTGAAGCTGTGGAGCTTCATGCGCACCTCGCCGCACCCGCCGCAGGTGGCGCATGCCGCGCCGTCGGCGCGTCGGGCGCACCCCTCGGAGCCGCCGCAGGGGTCGGCCCCCTCGGGGTCGGCGGCGGCGCGCTTGGGGCACGAGGCGCACCCCGAGCCGCAGCAACCTCCGGTTTTGGTGTTATCGTTGTTTTCTGCCATAGTAAACAGTCGGTTTGGTTGACGCGTTACCTGGCTTACTTGGCGAAGCTTACGGCGCGGGTTTCGCGGATCACGGTAATTTTAACCTGGCCGGGATAGGTCATCTCGTCCTGGATGCGGCGCGCGATTTCGGTGGAGAGGTTCTCGGTCTCGGCGTCGGTAATCTTGTCGGCCCCGACGATCACGCGGAGCTCGCGGCCGGCCTGGATGGCGTAGGTCTTGATCACGCCGGGGTAGCTCAGGGCGAGCTGCTCCAGGTCGTTGAGGCGCTTGATGTAAGCCTCGACGATTTCGCGGCGGGCGCCGGGACGGGCGCCGGAGATGGCGTCGCACACCTGCACGATGGGAGCCAGCAGGGTGGTCTGCTCGATTTCGTCGTGGTGCGCGCCGATCGCATTGCAGATTTCGGGTTTCTCCTTGCAGCGCTCGGCGATCTTCATGCCCAGCAGTGCGTGCGGCAGTTCGGGCTCCTCGTCGGGCACCTTGCCTATGTCGTGGAGCAGGCCTGCGCGGCGGGCCTTCTTGGGGTTGAGGCCGAGCTCCGAGGCCATGATGGCGCAGAGGTTGGCTGTTTCGCGGGCGTGCTGGAGCAGGTTCTGGCCGTAGCTGGAGCGGTATTTCATCTTACCGATCATGCGGATGAGGTCGGGGTGCAGGCCGTGGATGCCGAGGTCGATGGCGGTACGTTTGCCGGTTTCGACAATCTCCTCCTCGATCTGCTTGCGCACCTTATTGACCACCTCCTCGATGCGGGCGGGGTGGATGCGGCCGTCGGCCACGAGCTGGTGCAGGGCCAGGCGGGCTATTTCGCGGCGCACGGGGTCGAAGCCGCTGAGCACGATGGCCTCGGGGGTGTCGTCGACGATGATTTCGATGCCGGTGGCTGCTTCGAGGGCGCGGATGTTGCGACCCTCGCGGCCGATGATGCGACCCTTGATTTCATCGCTGTCGATGTGGAACACCGTCACGGAGTTCTCGATGGCGGCCTCGGTGGCGACGCGCTGGATGGACTGCACGACGATTTTCTTGGCCTCCTTGTTGGCGGTCATGCGCGCCTCGTCCATAATCTCGTTGATGTAAGCGGCGGCGGCGGTCTTGGCCTCGTCCTTCATCGACTCTACGAGGCGCTCGCGGGCTTCGTCGGCCGAGAGGCCTGAGATGTGTTCCAGGGCGTCCTGGGCGGAGCGCTTCAGGCGGTCGAGTTCCTCCTGGCGCTGGCCGATGACGGTTTCCTCGGCCTCAAGGCGCTGGCGGTAGAGGTCGAGCTCGTTGCGCTGGCGCTGGTTCTCGCTCTGCTGCTGGTTGAGCTGCCCCTCGCGCTGCTTGGCGCGTGCCTCGGCGCTCTGCACCTTCTGCATGCGCTGGTTGGCCTGTCGCTCGGCCTCGTCCTTGATTTTCATACCGGCCTCGCGACCTTTGAGTTCCTGCTTCTGGCGGATTACCTCACCCTCGCGCATTGCCTCGTCGATGATGATTTTGGCGCGGCTGCGGGCCAGGTTGCGCTGCACCAGGATGGTAGCGAGCGAACCGATGGCGATAGCCACCACTGCCACAGCGAGATATAAAAGAATGTTCATTGTGTCGGTTAACTTGTAATGTGTGGATGTATTATGTCGTTAAAAATTCTCGTCGAAACAAAAAGAGCCGGGGCCTCCCGCTGCTGGCGGACGACTTCGGCGTGCGTGGTAATCGATCATGGCGGAGCTCCCTCCCCCTCCGGGGACGCGGAGCGGCGTTCCGCCCGTAAATTGTCAACCGCGGCCCGGATCCACGTCGAGAAGAATCTCGTCGAGGTCGGCCTCGAACTTCGCGAGCTCCTCGCGGCAGCTCTCCTGGGTTCGGAGCTGCGTGTAGTAGAGCTGGGCGAACTGATATGCCACCATGGCCAGCACCTCCATCCGCGACTTGTTGTTGAAGCGGTCGCTCCAGAGGGAGTTGAGGCGGTTGACCTGGTATTCCGCCGTTCGGCACACTTCCTCGTCGTCGCGGTTTATCTGGAGCGCGAGCGGGGCCTGCCCGGCGATACGGATTGTTATGTTGAGCTTGTCAGTCAATTGTTGAGGTCAGCTATTGATGCGTCGATTTCCCGCACTAATGAGGCAAGCAGGGCCCTGGCCCGCGCCACGTCGGCGCGCTCTGGGGCAATGGTCGTCGCGGTGCGGAGGAATTCCACCTGCCTCCGCAGGTCGAGAATCTCGCGGTCGCGGCGCCGGAGCTCCTCCTGGAGGAATTCCGCGCGCTCCAACGCCTCGTCGCGCTGCCGCTCGATCAGCTTGTAGCGCTGAGCGACGATGCGGGCCTTTGCCGCCACCCGCTCTAAGGTCTGTTGGAACTCGCCGGCCATACTTTACCAAATTTCCCCCAAAGTTACAAAAATGTTCGCATCTTCCAAAACGCGCCCCATTATTTCTCCCTTATTTCCCGCGATATTTCCCGCGATAATTACGGCGCGGGCCGACGGCGGGAAGCGCTATTTTTCGTAAATTCGCGCCAACGGCGGCCCCCGCGGGACTCCTCGCGGCCCGCGGATAAACCGAACCTGCTATGAACGATATTTTTCCGGCCTGGGCCGACGACATCAACTGCGCCATAACCGTGTGCGACGCCGAGGGCGTGATCCTGTATATGAACGACCGCGCCCGCGAGGTGTTCGCCTCGCACGGCGACCTCATTGGGAGCAACCTTTTCGAATGCCATTCGGCTGAATCGGCCGCCAAAATCCGCCATATGCTCGCGACCGGCGAGAGCAACGCCTACACAATTTCAAAGAAGGGGCAGCGGAAGATGATTTACCAGACCCCGTGGCGCCGCGGCGGCGCGATCGCCGGCATGGTGGAAATCTCGATGGCGATCCCCGAGGAGATGCCGCACCACATTCGCTGACGCCCCCCGCCCCCGGCCCTCGCCCCGGGGCGGCTTTTTCCTGTGCAAGATCTCCGACCTTGCACCCTTCCTCTCGCGCTAACCCCATCAACCGCCGCTAAACGCGGCTAATGATGGGGCTTCCAATGTTCAAGGTCTCCGACCTTGGGCTTGGTCTCGGAATTACTAACCGCTCCTATCCGCCCCTCGTTATAGAGGCCTGGCAGGTGAGGAGGTCGGTGGGCGGCATGCGGCGGGACGCAAAAAACGAACTGACGACTGATTCACATCAGCCGTCAGCAAGGGAAATTACTTTTGTATTGCGGTAGCCCATAGGAGAATCGAACTCCTCTTTCAAGAATGAAAATCTTGCGTCCT
>CAJUKE010000013.1:0-30471 GCA_910587075.1 uncultured Muribaculaceae bacterium | reverse complement strand
AGCCGATAGACGAATGGGCCGTTATCAACCCATCAGCTTTCACAAGCGGGTGGGGAGACTCATTATTACGAGAATGTTTGGATAAGTAAATATCTTTGTCAGTACCCCTTTCGGGGCGAACCGCGGCGTTCCTTACAGGAGCGGGGCTCAGCCGAGCTTGTTGATGCGGCGGGCGAGCTTGCTCTTGAGGTTGGAAGCCTTGTTCTTCGAGATAGTCTTTTTAGCGGCGAGGCGGTCGAGCATGGAGGTCACTTTCACGAAGGTCACCTCGGCTTCAGCCTTGTCGGTCATAGCGCGGAGACGACGCACGGCGTTGCGGGCGGTCTTTGCGTAGTAACGATTGCGGAGACGGCGCGATGCGGTCTGGCGAATGCGTTTTAAAGCTGATTTGTGGTTAGCCATTGTAAGTTTATACGATGTGTCTGTTGTTAATTAAGTAGCCCATAGGAGAATCGAACTCCTCTTTCAAGAATGAAAATCTTGCGTCCTAGCCGATAGACGAATGGGCCAACTCATAGTTTCGCAGCCTCGGTGGGGACTGAGGCTTTTTGCGACTGCAAAGTTAAGACGTTTTTCGCTAACCACCAAATTTTTTCGCCTTATTTTTCGTAAATTCGCGTAAACAACTTTTTTCGCGATGATTCTCGACTTGATTATATGCTCGGCGGCGGTGCCGCGGCTGGAAAGCCTCATCTCCGACCTGGCCTTCATTCTGCTCTTAGGCGCGGTCGTCACGCTACTTTTCAAATGGATACGCCAGCCGGTGGTGCTGGGCTACATCGTGGCCGGGTTCCTGGCCAGCCCCAACTTCGAACCGCTCCCCTCGGTTACCACCGAGGCCAACATCGAGTTCTGGGCCCAGATAGGCATCATCGTGCTCCTGTTCTCCCTGGGGCTTGAGTTCAGTTTCAAGAAGCTGGTCAACACGGGGGGATCGGCGGTGGTGACGGCGCTGATCATCGTCGCTGGGATGATGGTCACCGGGTTCGGTATCGGCCACCTGCTCGGCTTCACCAACATCAACAGCCTGTTTCTCGGGGGGATGCTCTCCATGTCGTCGACCACCATTATTATAAAGGCGTTCACCGACCTGGGACTGCGCCAGAAGAAATTCGCCTCGCTGGTGTTCGCCGTGCTGATTGTCGAGGACCTTTTCGCCGTGGTCATGATGGTGATCCTATCGTCGATAGCCCTCAACAACAGCGTCGAGGGGGGCGAGATGCTCATGAGCGTCAGCAAGCTGGTGTTCTTCCTGGTGATATGGTTCCTGGTGGGGGTGTTCGTGCTGCCGTCGTTCCTCAACCGCTGCCGCAAGTACCTCAACAACGAGACGCTGCTGGTGGTGTCGATGGGGCTCTGCCTGTCGATGGCGGTGTTCTCGGTGCTCTGCGGCTTCTCGCTGGCCCTGGGCGCGTTCGTCATGGGGTCGATTCTGGCCGGCACGAGCTACGCCGAGCGCATCGAGCACGTCACCACCCCGGTGAAGGACCTCTTCGGGTCGGTGTTCTTCATCTCCGTAGGCATGATGGTGCAGCCGCAGGTGATAGCTGACTACTGGTGGCCGATCCTGCTGCTGTCGGTGGTGGTGATAGTCGGTATGACGATTTTCGGCACCTTCGGCATGCTCATCACCGGACAGAGCCTCAAAGTGGCCATCGAGTCGGGCCTCTCGCTGACGCAGATCGGCGAGTTCGCCTTCATCATCGCGACCCTCGGCATGGGCCTCGGGGTGCTCAACCCGGAGATATACCCCATAGTGGTGGCAGTGTCGGTGATCACCACCTTCACCACACCTTATTTTATACGCATGGCCGACCCGGCCTACCGGCTCGTTGAGCGGCACCTGCCCCGCCGGCTCCACTTCCTGATCGACCGCTACCAGGACGACGCGGCCGACGCGACCGCCGAGGGTGGCGGCTCGACCCGCGGCGCCTGGGCCGCCCTGCTCAAGCGCTACCTCTGGCGCGTGGCGCTCTACTCGGTTGTGCTGGTGGCGATTTCGATGGTGTGCGGCCGCTTCATACAGCCGATGCTCGACAGCTGGATTCCGTCGTGGAGCCGCCTGGCGGGGGTCGTGGTGACGATCTGCGCCATGGCGCCGTTCCTGCTGGCCATGGTGCTCCCTCCCCCGATGAACACCAAGTCGGCCGGACTCTCGGCGCGTCAGCTGCGGGTGCCCCGCATAGTGATGATGGTGTTCCGCCTGCTGATTGCCCTGGCGTTCATAGTGCACACGCTTGCCTCGGCCTACTCCCTCCGCGTCGGGTTCCTGATCGGCCTGGGGTGCCTCTTCCTGTTGCTGATGCTCCTGTCGAAAAGCCTCAACAGGCGCCTCCGCGAAATCGAAACCAAGTTCATCAACAACCTCAACGAGCGCGACCTACGCCGCTCGGGCAAGAACAACAACCTCATAAGCGACCTCCACCTGGCCCACATCCATGTGGGCTACTCGTGCCCCTTCGTGGGTGAACGGCTGGCCAACAGCAACCTCCGCGGGCGCTACGGGGTCGACGTGGTGATGATACAGCGCGGCCCGCAGACCATAGCCGTCCCCTCGGGCGACACCCGCATCTTCCCCGGCGACACGATCGGGGTGATCGGCACCGACGACCAGATTTCATCGGTGCTCCCGGTGCTTGAGGCCGGACAGGAGCTGACCCCGTCGGACACCGTGCCGGAGTTCCGCCTGACGCCCGTGGTGCTCACCGGCACCTCCCCACTGGTAGGCCACACGCTGGCCACCGCCGAAGTGCGCCGCCGCTACCACACCCACGTCGTAGGCATCGAGCGCGACGGCGACTTCCTCGACCACCCCGCAGCCGAGCCCCTCCGCCCCGGCGACCGCCTCTGGACGGTCGGTCCCGCCGGCCACGCCGCCGCCATGAAATAACGGCGGGAGCCGCGGGGTTTGCGGAAAAAATTGCGTAACTTCGCGGCAGAAAACAAGTAACACCCCTCCCCCCCTACGTTATGCAGGAAAAAATCATCATTCTTGACTTCGGCTCGCAGACGACCCAGCTCATCGGGCGCCGCGTCCGCGAACTCAACATGTATTGCGAGATCGTCCCCTACAACAAGTTCCCCAAGGGTGACGAGTCGGTAATCGGCGTGATCCTCTCGGGCTCCCCCTTCTCGGTTTACGATGAGAAGGCCTTCAAGGCCGACCTGGGCGAAATCCGCGGCCGCGTGCCCGTGCTCGGCATCTGCTACGGCGCCCAGTTCATGGCCTACACCGACGGCGGCACCGTCGAGCCGGCGGCATCCCGCGAATACGGCCGCGCGATTCTCGAAAAGGTCGACAGCGAGGACCCGCTGATGGCCGGCATCAAGCCCGGCGCGCAGGTATGGATGAGCCACGGCGACACCATCACCTCCGTTCCCGAGGGTTTCCGCTCCATAGCCTCGACCGACAAGGTGGCCATCGCCGCCTACCGCGTCGAGGGTGAACGCACCTGGGGCGTGCAGTTCCACCCCGAGGTGTATCACTCGACCATCGGCACCGACCTGCTCCGCAACTTCGTGGTAGGCATCTGCGGCGGCAAGCAGGACTGGAGCGCCGCGTCGTTCATCGACACCACCGTGGCGCAGCTCCGCGAGCAGCTCGGCGACGACAAGGTTGTACTCGGCCTCTCGGGCGGCGTTGACTCCTCGGTGGCCGCCGTGCTCCTCAACCGCGCCATCGGCAAGAACCTCACCTGCATCTTCGTGGACCACGGCATGCTCCGCAAAAACGAGTTCGCCGACGTGCTCCGCGACTACGAGGGGCTCGGCCTTAACGTGATCGGCGTCGACGCCTCGGCAAAATTCTTCGGCGAGCTCGCCGGAGTGACCGACCCCGAGAAGAAACGCAAGATCATCGGCAAGGGCTTCATCGACGTCTTCGACGAGGAGGCCCACAAGGTGAAGGACGTCAAATGGCTGGCGCAGGGCACTATCTACCCCGACTGCATCGAGTCGCTCTCCATCACCGGCACCACGATCAAGAGCCACCACAACGTCGGCGGCCTCCCCGAAAAGATGAACCTGCGCCTCTGCGAGCCCCTGCGCCTGCTGTTCAAGGACGAGGTGCGCGCCGTGGGCCGCGAGCTCGGCATGCCCGAGCACCTGATCAAGCGCCACCCGTTCCCCGGCCCCGGCCTGGCGGTGCGCGTGCTGGGCGAGGTGACCCCCGAGAAGGTGGCCGTGCTCCAGGAAGCCGACGCCATCTTTATCGACGGACTCCGTGAAAACGGCCTCTACGACCAGGTATGGCAGGCAGGCGCCATCCTCCTCCCCGTGCAGAGCGTGGGCGTGATGGGCGACGAGCGCACCTACGAGCGCGCCGTGGCACTCCGCGCCGTCACCTCCACCGACGCCATGACCGCCGACTGGGCGCGCCTCCCCTACGACTTCCTGGCCGACGTATCCAACAAGATCATCAACCGCGTGCGCGGCGTAAACCGCGTAACCTACGACATCTCCTCCAAACCGCCAGCCACGATAGAATGGGAGTGACCAATAACGCTACTCAAACACCTATGAATATGAAACTTACACTGTGCGGAGCCCTGGTATTCCTGGGCTCCGCCGTGTCTTTTGGCGCCGAGGCGCCGGACACCGCCAAGCCAGCCGAGAGGTACCTCTGGCCCGAAGACTACATGGCCGACCCGGCCGCGCACGTGTTCCAGGGGAAAATCTACATTTACCCGTCGCACGACTGGGACTCGCCCGTAACCGACAAGGCCGAGGGGAACCACTACGATATGCGCGACTACCATGTGTTTTCGATCGACGGCGATTTCCTCACCGGCAAAGTCACCGACCACGGGCAGATTTTCTCAATAGACGATGTGCCCTGGGCGGCCCGTCAGCTTTGGGCCGCCGACGCGGCCGAGAAGGACGGCAAGTACTACTTCTATTTCACCGCGCGCGACCGCGAGGGCCTGTTCCGCATCGGAGCCGCGGTTGCCGAGCACCCCGCCGGGCCGTTTGAAGTGATGCCTCAGCCCATCGCCGGCACCTACAGCATCGACCCCGCGGTATACGCCGAAAACGGAGAGTACTACATCTATTTCGGCGGACTCAGCGGGGGCCAGCTCCAGAACTACCGCGGCAACACTTACGACCCCAATGCCGGGATGCCCGGCAAAAACGACCCCGCGGCGGCGCCGAGAGTGGCCAAGCTCGCGCCCGACATGGTAAGCCTGGCCGAGGAGCCCCGCGAGGTGGTAATCCTTGACGCCGACGGCAAGCCATTCACCGAAGGTGACCGCCACCGCTACTACGAAGCGTCATGGCTCCACAAATACAACGGGCGTTATTACTTTTCCTACTCGACAGGCTCGACGCATCTGATATGCTACGCCGTGGGCGACTCGCCCTACGGGCCGTTCACCTACGCGGGCGAGATTCTCACCCCGGTGACCGGGTGGACCACCCATCATTGCGTGGTGGAGCATAACGGCTCCTGGTGGCTGGTATGCCACGACTCCAAGCCTTCGGGCGGCCAGTCGCGCCTCCGCAGCATGAAAGTGCTCCCCCTCACCCACCTCCCCGACGGCACCATAGCCACCATCGACGGCGGCAAGCAGTAAGCGACCGCCCCAAACCTGAAGATAAATACCGACCAATGACGTTATTCAACAACTTATGAATATGAAACTTACACTGTGCGGAGCCCTGGTATTCCTGGGCTCCGCCGTGTCTTCGGGCCAAGACTTAATCAAGCTCGAACACACATTCGACGGGTACTACTCCCCGTTCAACTTTCCGTTCTACACGGAATCAGACAACGACCGCTACTTCACTCCGTCATTGACTAACCTCGAAAGCAATTCGGTATCGCTCCGCAGCTATAACGAGGACTATTCCATAAGGGATGATTACTCGGTTACGTTTGACGTTCCCGAGGGTTATATGGTACAATATGGGTATTTCAGTCCAAGCATGCGTATGGCTGACGGCACAATGTTCTTCATTGTATCCTTTTACAACAAAAACAGCATCGTCATTGGTCAGAATGACTACTGCCGTGCGATTGCATTTAACGCAGCTGATGGGAAGCAAATCTTTGAGCTGGGTTCCTCTAGTCATCGGTTTGGCACTTCGCAATACCTGTACGAAATCAACGGTAAGCGCTCCCTCCTATGCTACTTCTACGACTATTCTAACACCACCATCACGAAAGTATTCTCGTTCGGAGAAGCGACATCGGGCGAGGACACTCCGGAGGCCGCTCCCCGAAAATTAGCGGAACCTATCAGAACCTTTGACCTCAATGGGAGAATTATAGACGCAGCCATTCCCGGCCAGCCCGCCATAATTCAGATGAGCGACGGCACTGCCGTTAAGACACTCCGCTGACGCATAAGTACGGACTACAATGACAAATAGCCGCGGTTAGCGCGGACGTAAGGCGAGAGCGGCGCGGGCAGATTATATTAAAGCGGCCATTGAAGTGTACACAATTGCGCGCACAAATTTGTTATTATGAAAGAATGGGTGTATATTCGCGTTATTACGGGATGCCCCACTGCTACAGAACAAAGATATAACTGTATGGAAGCACTGAACATAAGAGACTTCAGAAGTAATCTCGCCAACTCATTCAACCGCGCCGAACAGGGCGAGAACGTACTCATCAGACGTAAAAACGAGATTTACGCCCTTATCCGCATAGGGCGTGAGGACCTTATGATTTCGCCTGAGTTGCAGAAAAGCATAAACGACGCCCGGTTGGCGCTCAGCAACGGTGAAACCGAGGGCGCGTCATCGCACGAGGCACTTGACACTCTGTTATCCTCCCTGTGATGGCCTACGACGTGCGGTTTGTCCCAAAGGCCCTTAAGACTATCGGCAAATGGAAGAAGTCCGACCCTACGCTATTCAAGAAATTATCGGCGATCCTCCACGAGCTGATTGACCACCCGCGCACTGGCAGAGGCCACCCCGAACCACTGGTCGGAGGTGGAGGAATCACATATTCAAGGCACATCACCGCAAGCGACAGGATTATTTACGACATCTATGACAGCGAGGTCGTTGTCCTGGTTATCTCGCTTGAAGGCCACTACGATGACAATAGCCGCGGTTAGCGCGGACGTAAAGCGAGAGCGGCGCGCCCTGGTGGGCGCGCCGCTCTTATCGTGGATGGGTTGGGGTCGGTTTAGAGCTTGGGACCTGCGGCTACGAGAGCCTTGCCTGCCTCGTTGTTCTCGAACTTCTTGAAGTTGTTGATGAACTTCTCGGCGAGCATGGTGGCCTTCTTGGTCCACTCGGCGGGGTCGGTGTAGGTGTCGCGGGGATCGAGGATCTTGGGATCTACGCCGGGGAGCTCGGTGGGCACGGTGAAGTCGAACACGGGGATGGTCTTGGTGGGAGCGGTGAGGATCGAGCCGTCGAGGATGGCGTCGATGATGCCGCGGGTGTCGCGGATGGAGATGCGCTTGCCGGTGCCGTTCCAGCCGGTGTTCACCAGGTAAGCCTTGGCGCCGCTCTTGTCCATCTTCTTAACGAGCTCTTCGGCGTACTTGGTGGGGTGCAGGCTCAGGAAGGCCGCGCCGAAGCAAGCGGAGAAGGTGGGGGTGGGCTCGGTGATACCGCGCTCGGTGCCGGCGAGTTTCGAGGTGTAGCCCGAGAGGAAGTAGTACTTGGTCTGCTCGGGGGTGAGGATCGAAACGGGAGGGAGCACTCCGTAGGCGTCGGCCGACAGGAAGATCACGTTCTTGGCGGCGGGGCCGTGGCTACCCGGGGCGATTTTCTCGATGTGCTCGATGGGGTAGGAAACGCGGGTGTTCTCGGTAACGCTCTTGTCGGCGAAGTCGATCTTGCCGTTGGCGTCAACGGTAACGTTCTCCAGGAGGGCGTTGCGGCGGATAGCCTTGTAGATGTCGGGCTCAGACTCCTTGTCGAGGTTGATAACCTTGGCGTAGCAGCCGCCTTCGTAGTTGAAGACGCCGTTGTCGTCCCAGCCGTGCTCGTCGTCGCCGATGAGGAGGCGCTTGGGGTCGGTCGAGAGGGTGGTCTTGCCGGTGCCGGAGAGGCCGAAGAAGATAGCGGTGTTCTCGCCCTTCATGTCGGTGTTGGCCGAGCAGTGCATGGAGGCCATGCCCTTGAGGGGGAGGTAGTAGTTCATGATGGAGAACATACCCTTCTTCATTTCGCCGCCGTACCAGGTGTTGATGATCACCTGCATGCGCTGTGTGAGGTTGAAGGCAACGCAGGTTTCGGAGTTGATGCCGAGTTCCTTCCAGTTTTCAACCTTGGCCTTGGAAGCGTTCATCACCACGAAGTCGGGGGTGAAGTTTTCGAGCTCTTCCTTAGTGGGGCGCACGAACATGTTGGTAACGAAGTGAGCCTGCCAAGCCACTTCCATGATGAAGCGAACGGCGAGACGGGTGTCCTTGTTGGTGCCGCAGAAAGCGTCGACAACGTAGAGGGGCTTGTCGCTGAGCTCCTTGTCGGCGATTGCCTTGAGGGCGTCCCAGGTGGCGGGGGTGATGGGCTTGTTGTCGTTCTTGTATTCGTCGGAGGTCCACCAGATGGTGTCCTTGGACACGTCGTCCATCACGAAGAACTTATCTTTGGGGGAGCGGCCGGTGTAGATGCCGGTCATAACGTTAACGGCGCCGAGCTCTGTTTCCTGGCCCTTTTCGTAGCCTTCGAGGCCGGGCTTGGTTTCGTCGATGAAGAGTTCGTCCCAAGAGGGGTTGTGGAACACCTTGGGAGTGCCGGTGATACCGTACTGGGTTAAGTCAATCTTGCTCATTTTGATAGAAGATATTGAGTGATATTAATAATAATCGCTTCAGTTATCGGGCGGAGCGTGTTCGCCTTGTTAACCGGATGCAAAGGTAAGAATTTTTTCGCGAAAAAACGCGACCGCGGCGATAATTATGGAAAAATTTCCTTAATTGAGCTTAACGGGGCTTGCCAACGGCCGGAAGAGCGATTCCGGCGACGCTTTTTTACGGCGCGCGGAGCGGCCCCGGGGTGCGACTGACAGGTTTTTTCGGATTTTTTTCGTATCTTTGCACATTAATTAATAGCATGAATGACTGACGACCGCAACAATATTCCCGAACCCGAAAACGAAAAGGAGAACCCCAACCCCGCTGCCGAAGCTTCGGCAACCGCCACGCCGGGGGCCCCTGACTCCGGCACCGACGAGATCGCCGAGGCTGTGGAGGAGGAGGCCGAGGAGCTTCCCGCCGCCCCCGGCAGCGAGACGGCCCGCCTGCGTCTGGGGGGCATGTACCGCAACTGGTTTCTCGACTACGCGAGCTATGTGATTCTTGAGCGCGCCGTGCCCCATATCGAGGACGGCCTTAAGCCCGTGCAGCGTCGCATACTCCATTCGATGAAGACCCTCGACGACGGGAGGTTCAACAAGGTTGCCAACATCGTGGGCAACACGATGCAGTACCACCCCCACGGCGACGCCTCCATCAAGGACGCGCTGGTGCAGTTAGGACAGAAGGAGTTGCTGGTCGACACCCAGGGTAACTGGGGCAACATTCTGACGGGCGACGACGCGGCCGCAGGCCGTTACATCGAGGCGCGCCTGTCGCAGTTCGCCCTCGAAACCCTCTACAACCCCAAAATCACCGACTGGGTGCCCTCGTACGACGGGCGCAAGAAGGAGCCGGTGACGCTCCCGGTGAAGTTCCCCCTGCTCCTATTCCAGGGAGTCGAGGGTATAGCCGTCGGTCTGTCGTCGAAAATCCTCCCCCACAACTTCAACGAGCTGCTCGACGCCTCGGTGGCGGCGCTCCGCGGGGAGGAGTTCACCCTGTACCCCGACTTCCCGACGGGGGGCTACATCGACGTGAGCCGCTACAACGACGGCGAGCGCGGGGGAGCCGTGAAGGTGAGGGCCAAGATTGAGAAAATCGACAACAAGACCCTGGCCATCACCGAAATCCCCTTCGGCAAGACCACTTCGGCGGTAATCGCCTCGATACTAAAAGCGTTCGAGAAGGGTAAAATAAAGATACGCAAGGTCGACGACAACACCGCCCAGACGGCGATGATACTGGTGCACCTGCTCCCGGGCACCTCCTCCGACAAGGCCATCGACGCCCTGTACGCGTTTACCGACTGCGAGGTGGCCGTGTCGCCCAACTGCTGCGTGATCCGCGACAACAAGCCCGCCTTCCTCACCGTGGGCGAGCTGCTTCGCCATTCGGCCAACCGCACCCGCGACCTGCTCCGCCGCGAGCTCGAAATACAGCTTGCCGAGGTAAAGGAGACCCTCCACTACGCCTCGCTCGAACGCATCTTCATCGAGGAGCGCGTATACAAGGACCGCGAATTCGAGCAGGGGGAGACGATGGAGGCCGTAAGCGCCCATGTGCGCCGCCGCCTGGAGCCGTTCCTCCCCAAGCTGGTGCGCGACATCACCGACGAGGATATACAGCGCCTTATGGAGATACGCATGAAGCGCATCCTCAAATTCTCCTCACAGGAGGCCGACCGCCAGATAGCGCTCTACAACGAGCGCATCGCCGAAATCAACAACCACCTCGACCACATAACCGACTACGCGATCGAATGGTTCCTACGGCTCAAGGAGCGCTACGGCGAGAAGTATCCCCGCCGCACGGTGATCCGCGGCTTCGACAACATCGAGGCTTCCCGCGTGGCCGAGGCCAACGAGAAGCTCTACATCAACCGCGAGGAGGGTTTCATAGGCACCTCGCTAAAGAAGGACGAGTACCTCTTCAACTGCTCGCTGCTCGACGATGTGATAATCTTCTACAACGACGGGCGCTACAAGGTGGTGCGCGTGGCCGAGAAGCTGTTCATCGACAAGAACGTGCGCCACGTCGGGCTCTTCACTCGCAACGACAAGCGCACCATCTACAACGTCATATACCAGGACGGCCGCGGGGGCACCTTCTTCATGAAGCGCTTCGCCGTGACCGGCGTGACCCGCGACAAGGAGTACAACCTCACCCAGGAGAAGCCAGGGTCGCGCATCGTATGGTTCTCGGCCAACCCCAACGGCGAGGCCGAGGTGGTGCGCGTAACCCTCAAACCGAAGCCGAGGCTCAAAACGCTCCAGTTCGACGTCGACTTCTCGGAGCAGCTCATCAAAGGGCGCCAGAGCCAGGGTAACATCGTGACGCGCAACGAGGTACACCGCTTCTCGCTCAAGGAGAAAGGCGTGTCGACCCTCGGCGGGCGCCAGGTATGGTTCGACCGCGACGTGATGCGCCTCAACTACGACGGCCGCGGCGAATACCTCGGCGAGTTCTCCGGCAACGACCAGGTGCTGGTGATGACCACCGACGGCGAATACTATATGACCAACTTCGATGCCGCCAACCACTACGAGAACCTCTCGCTGCTGCGCATCGAGAAGTTCGAGCCGGAGAAGGTGTGGACCGCCATCCTCGACGACGCCGACCAGAAATACCCCTACCTGAAACGCTTCACCCTCGAACCCTCGGCCAAGAGGCAGCGCTTCTTAGGCGAAAACCCCGCGTCTAAACTCATAGCGCTCTCCGACAAAACCGGTGCGCGCTTCCGCGTGACCTTCGGCAGTGGCGACTCCTTCCGCGAGCCAATGGAGGTGGAAGCCGCCGAGTTCGTGGCAGTCAAATCGTTCAAAGCCAAGGGCAAACGCCTCACCACCTTCGCGCTTGGCACGGTCGAGGAGCTCGAACCCCGCGAAATACCGCTGCCAGAGGAGGCCGACGATGAGGCGACCGCCCCCACCGACACCGATAGCGGCGAAAACGACCCGGAAACCGGCTTCACCGAAGTCTCCGACGACGAAATCCGCGACCAAATCCTCGGCCAGGAACGCCTCTTCTGACGGGCCTCAATCCGTGTAACTGATTCTGAACTTATCGAGCAGGGCTTTAAAGTAGTCCTGCGCGGTAAGGCAAGTATCCATCAGATACCCCTTGATACGCGGCCAGTTGCGCAGTCCGTTGTAATAAAACATTTTAAGCTCGTCGGTTATTACGAACGGCACATGGCCGTTGCGCAGACATTCGCGGAACATTATCAAACGCCCGACGCGCCCGTTTCCGTCCTGGAATGGGTGTATCGCCTCGAAACGTTGGTGGAAGTCGACGATATCCTCCAGCGAGGGGCGTTGTTTGGCGTTGTACTCCTTAAGGAGCGCCCGTATGGCTTTCCCAACCATTTCCGGCTCAGTAGTGTCGTTCCCTCCTACCTCATTGGGGAGCTTTTTGTATTCGCCGACCCGAAACCACTCCTTGCGCTCATCGGAAGTGCCAGACTTCAATATCAAGTGCAAACGCTTGATGAAGGCTTCGGTGAGTTTTCCCTCCGCCTCATCGATCATATAGTCGATGGCACGGAAATGGTTGGTAGTCTCGATAATGTCGTCCACATTAACAGCATCGTCGGTGATGCCTATGGTATTTGTTTCGAAAATATACCTCGTCTGGTCACGCGTCAGGCGACTCCCCTCGATATGGTTGGAGTTATAAGTGAGGTCGACCTGCACGCGATGGTATATGCCACCCTTGGTCTTTCCCTTTTTCTGCTCCTTCAACACAGCGAGGAGTGGCGACATACGCGGCCTACCCGCGCGTTCAGGTAGCTCGGCATCAGCGGGTATGCTCCAGGTCTTACCGATCAGCCGCGCGCCCGGGATTTTCCCGAGCGCGCAATAGTTGCGCGCCGTCCGTTCCGACTTTCCGCGGAGCGCGGCCCATTCCTTTACAGAGATATATTCCATATAATACTATTCCATTAAGTAGGTTCGCGACGTCGCCACCCACGCCTGCTATCGGCAAGAATTATGGCGGGAACATAGTGCGAAGGTACGGAAACTTGCCGATATCGGCAAGTTTCCGCACCTTATTATATGGCGAGATTATTTAGCTTGGATGTCGCGGGGGTGTTTGCCGCTGGGTCAGTCGGCCTTGGGGGCCTGGCCTACGAGGTCCATAAACTGGTCGAGGTTCGGGGTGATGATAATCTCGGTGCGGCGGTTGCGCTGGCGCCCCGACTCGGTAGTGTTGTCGGCGATCGGGCGGTACTCGCCGCGGCCGGCGGCTGAGAGGCGCGACGGGTCCACACCGAACTTATCCTGAAGGGTCTGCACCACCGAGGAGGCGCGCAGGGCCGAGAGGTCCCAGTTATTGCGGATATTGGTGCGGGAGATGGGCACATTGTCGGTGTTACCCTCGACCATCACGTCGTAGTCCTTATAGTCCTTGATAATCTTGGCGATTTTGCCGAGGGTCTCCATGGCGCGGTCAGAGATGGCGTAGGAGCCGGTTTTGAACAGCATATTGTCGGCCAGGGATATATAAACCACACCTTTGAGCACCTTCACATCGACATCCCTCAGCTCGTCGCGCGAGAGGGAGCGGGTGAGGTTGTTGGTCAACACCATATTGAGGGAGTCCGACCTGGTTTTAGCAGCGACGAGCTCCTTGATATACTTGTTGGAGGCGTTGATTTCGTCGACGAGCTTCGATATGTTGACATTACCCTGCGCGTTCTGGCTGATACTCTGGTTGAGAGTGCCCTGCAGGGCGGCGAGATTGTCCTTGAGCTGCTGGTTGTTGGTTTTCGCCTCGGCGAGCATGGCGTCGAGGCTTCGGTTATAAGCCTTGCTCTCGGCCAGTTCGGTGCGGGTGTTGTTGTACTCGTTTTCGAGCAGGGCGTATTTCTTCTTGCTGACGCACCCGGTGAGGGCGAGCGCCCCTGCGGCGGCGATTACCGCCATAAAGCGTACAGTTTTCATATCAGGAGTCTTTAGTTGTTATCTTTACTTACGCGGCGCCTCGCTACGGCCCGCGCCTGTAATGAAAACAACCGAACACCCCGCCGGGTTCTCCACCCGACTCAGCGGCAGGGAGGAACCGGGGGGAGCTCCCGATCCAACCACCCGAAAATCTTCGGATAGAGCGCCGCGAGGAGCCCGGGACGGCTCAGCAGCAGGTCGTGCAGACCGCCGTACACCTTGAAGCAGGTGATGTCGGGGCCGAGCATCAGCCCGTAGCGCCGAATGTCGGCCACATCGAGCACCCCGTCGGCCTCGTTGTGGGCCTCGCTCCATTGCGGGGAGTCGATGCTTTTATCGCTGTACATCAGCAGTATGGGTATATTTATGTCGGCTTTGCCGTCGCGGAGCGCGTGCTGCGCCCCGCTGATGGCGCGCACCCATCCGGCGGTAACGTCGGGCGAGCGCGACAGCTTCCATGAGGTGTCATACTCCCAATCGCCGTGGTCCGACTTCAGAAGGCTCTCGGCATAGGCCGTTGACTCGCCCTGGCTGATCCTCGTCCCGGGAAAAAATCCGCCCCACCAGTCGATCAGCGGCACGAGAGCCTCCTTCCAGCCCAAGTTCCAGTCGAGAAACGGGGAGTTGAGCACGAGAGCGTCGACCTGGGTGTTGCCGGTCTCGGCCATATAATACGCGGTGATCAGACCGCCGGTAGAGTGCCCCATCAGCACCGTTTCGCGCACACCTCCGCGGCGCATCTCAACCAGGGCGGAGTCGATGTCGGCGAAATACTCCCTCAGACTCCGGGCCTCGAACATACTCTGGCCCGGACGTATCGACCTTCCGTACTTGCGGAGGTCGACGGCGTAGAAGTCGTAACCGCGGGCTGTGAACTCGTCGCCCATCCGCGCGTTGAAGAAATAGTCGTTGAAGCCGTGCACATAAAGCACCCCGCGCCCCGTGGCCAGGGAGTCGGGCGCCAGTTTGCGCACGATGGTCGACACCACCGGGCCGGAATAATCGCGCCCCTGGTCGACCGTGCGGGCCTCGTACCCGTCGCCAAGGATGTCGGGTGTCCAGCCCCCGGCGCCCCGCGCCGCGAAAGCCACCACCGCGGCGGCGACGAAAGCCACCCACCGCGAAATATTCAGAATTATGTGTCGCATAAATACCTCAGCCATTTAGCGTCTATACATATGTATTATAGACGCTTGGTTTATAAAACTACCTTTAGTAACTCCCGGCGCTCCCCGGAAGTTCAAACGCGAAGTTAATCAAAGCCCTCGAAATCTTTCGGGAAAAAGATAACCAGTTTATAAAATAGCGCTACTTTTGCATTAAGTAAGAACAACCTGCCACACCCTCCTCGCAATATAATGAGATTTACCGGTCTGAAAACTCTTTTCATCGCGATCGCCGCGCTGCTATCCGTTGCCGCCACAAGCTGCGGGTCGGAACATTCCGAACCGCGGCGGTCGGTCTACTACTGGAACACGGTTTTCAATATCGACTCCATGAAGTTGGATTTCATCGCGCGCCACGGCATCAGCAAGATGTATGTGCGGTATTTCGACGTGGTGCCGGGCAAAGCGGGG
This sequence comes from uncultured Muribaculaceae bacterium, assembly GCA_910587075.1. GTDB lineage: Bacteria > Bacteroidota > Bacteroidia > Bacteroidales > Muribaculaceae > UBA7173. The sequence continues at coordinate 15,180 of CAJUKE010000013.1, read as the reverse complement.
GGAGAGGCGCGTCCCAACGCCACTATACGCTTCGACAGCATCCCTCCGCTGAGGAACATCGAGATTGTGCCGACCGTGTTCATCCTCCCGACGGCCCTTGCCGGAGATCCCGGCACGCTCGCGCGTAAAATTCTTCGCCGGGTGAAGCAGATGAACGAAACCCACGGCTTGGGCCAGGTGCGCGAGCTGCAGATCGACTGCGACTGGACTACCTCGACCCGCCAACCATTCTTCCGATTCATGGAACTACTGAAAAAGGACGCCAACGCCGAGGGAATCGCGCTGTCATCGACCATCAGGCTGCACCAGCTCGCCGCCCCGCCCCCACCCGCCGACCGCGGGGTGCTCATGGTGTACAATACCGGCGACCTCCGCGACTTCGACAAGCGGTACCCCATACTCGACCCCGAGGATGTGCTCCCCTATCTCAAACATCTCGACGGTTTCGACCTGCCGTTGGCATCGGCCTACCCCATATACCGCTGGGACATAGTGTTCCGCGACAAGAAATTCATTGACATACAGCACTACCCGGGCGAAATGCCGGTTTTGCCCTCCGACACAATAGTCGCGAGGGAGACACCCCCGGAACACATTCTGCGGTGCCGGCGCGAAATTGAGAAGCGCCGCCCCGACTGCTCGTCAGAGATCATCCTTTTCGATTTAAACAATTACAACATTGAAAGATATGACAGCGAGACTTTTGAAAAGTTTTATAATTAACGCCGCCTGCCTGCTGCTGGCGCTCCCGGCGGCGGCGTGCGCCTGGACCGCCCCCGAACGGTGGTATATGTTCGAGGCGGACGCCCCGACATTCCAGGACCACTTCGCTGACGAGAACCTCAAATTCTGGAACTCCTACTGCCAGCCGCGACAGCCGTTCCACTGGCTCTACATACCTGACTTTCTGAAGGCGGCAGAGGAGAAACACGACGCCGCGATGGTGACCTACCTGACGGCTCTTGAAAAATACCAGGAAATAGCGGCAGAGGTCAACAGGGACTCGTGGGACTACCCTACGGCGACCGAACTGGCAAACCGCCGCGCCTCGATACGCCAACTGCTCGCCACCTGCCGGAAGCATCAAACCGGACCACTGGCCGAGCGCTGGCTGTTGCTTGAAATGCGCGCCAATATGCTCCTTGGCAACTACGCCGAGAATCTCGCGCTATGGCAGACCAGCGGCAAAAAACAACCCGCGGGCTACCTCAAGGAGATGCTCCGCAACATCTACGCCAACGCCCTCCTCAACTCCGGGAAGAAGGTCGAGGCCTGGAACATCTACGCCGAACAGAACGACGCGCAGAGCCTCATATGGAGCGCCCGCAAATACACCAACCTCGCCGGACTCAAAGAGTTGTACGCCCGTTATCCCGGATCGCCGATAACCACCTACCTGCTCCGGCGCTATGTCAATTCGATTCAGGACGTGGTAGACATCCACTACGACTACCTGCATCAACAGGCCGTTGATGCCGAGGCCAGGTCCGAGGAGTCGCTAAACTCCGAAATCCGGTCATACTGGGAGGAACAGGTCGGCGACGCGTACGCGAGAATCGACAAGGATTACCGCGAGGAGGTTCAGGGATTCGTCCAGTTTGCCGAAATGGTGGCACACGACGGGAAGACCCCGGACCCCTGCGCCTGGGGTTCCGCGGCGGCCATCTGCGCGTACTTCATCGGCGACTACCCCCGGGCCCAGCGACTGGCCACCGAGGCCATGGGGATGAAAGGCTCCGAGGATGTCCGTAAAATGGCGCGCCGAATCGGGATGCTGATCGCTTGCTCGACCAACGACATCAACTCGCCGAAGTTCAAAAAATATATGGCCGACGAACTCCGATGGCTCGATTCCGACATAGCCGCGACCAAAAGCCGCGCGGCGGCAAACGCCCGCGACCGCATCCTCAACCTCGGTCTGGCTAAAAACTACGAGGCCAAGGGCAATAAGCGTCTCGCTTCGCTGATAGCGCTCACCCGCGATCGCGTCCAGGCCGACAGCGCTTACGCGCTCCCGACCATGACATCCGACATCTACCCGGGCACATCCGACGACATCAAGAACCTCTTTGCCACCGTGAAAGACCCGGGCAAGGACCCGCTAAAAGTTTACGCCGCCTCGCATCTGGAGTTCCCCGACGATTTCAAAAACGACATTCTCGGCACCAAGCTTCTGCAGGAAGGGAAGTGGGGCGAGGCCATCCCGTATCTTGAAAAAGTGAGCATGCCGTATCTCGACCAACAGCCGATAGCCTTCTACGCCGCCCGGCGCGACTACACCATCCCCGCATGGTATGGCTTCCAGAGAGTTGGCGACAACGACTACGAGGCGACTTCCCGCCCGCAGCATCTTGCGAAAAACGCGAAGGTCGAGTTCTGCAAACATATGCTTTCACTCGAAGCCCAAGCCGCCGGAGCGTCGCGGGCTGAGAAAGAGCGCCTCGACCTGCGGCGCGCAGCCGCCCTTTACCAGGCTTCGCGGTTCGGCCAGTGCTGGTACCTCTCGCAATACGGCTCCTCGCAGTATGAGCCCCGCCCGATCAAGGATGACGAACTGGCCGGACGCGCCATCGCGCTGCTGAACGACGCCGCCCGGTCGGCCGATCCGAAAGTGCGCGCCGCGGCCCTCTTCGGCCTGTCATACACAGCTCCTGACCAGTGGCTCACGACGGGCTACGACTGGGACGGCTCGGAATACAAGGCCATCAACACAGTTCACCGCGACTCGCGCCAATACGCCATCCTACGCGATCTCACCAACCTGATGGACGCCTCCCCGGCGGCAAACCTCCCCGAAATATCCCGCTGCGATGTGATAATCTCATTCCGCAACCACCGCTGAGCCACGCCCCGGCGCACACTTGACGGCCAAAACGGAGAAAATTTGGCATATTGTTTGTAAAAAGCGAAATTTTGCGTAATTTTGCCGCCGTTAAGCGACTTTAGCCCGCATTAAGCGAGCGAAACGCCCGTTTACGACATCTCACAATATCCAATACACTCCAATAGCAATTTCCAAGGAAAGATTATGAAAGCGACAGAACTGATGGACTCGCTGCGGCGACGTTTCCCCAACGAACCCGAATATCTCCAGGCGGTAGAAGAAGTGGTGACCTCCATCGAGGACGTTTACAACGAATACCCGGCGTTTGAGCGCTACAACCTCATCGAGCGGCTCTGCATGCCCGACCGCGTGATTTCGTTCCGCGTAAGCTGGACCGACGACCAGGGCCGCGTGCGCAACAATATGGGCTACCGCGTGCAGCACAACAACGCCATCGGCCCCTACAAGGGGGGGATACGCTTCCACTCGTCGGTCAACCTGTCGATACTCAAGTTCCTCGCTTTCGAGCAGACGTTTAAAAACTCCCTTACCACCCTGGCGATGGGTGGCGCCAAAGGTGGCTCCGACTTCTCGCCCCGCGGCAAGAGCGATATGGAGGTGATGCGCTTCTGCCAGGCCTTCGTCAACGAGCTGTGGCGCAACATCGGTGCCGACACCGACGTGCCCGCCGGCGATATAGGCGTAGGGGCCCGCGAGGTGGGCTTTATGTTCGGCTGGTACAAGAAGATGGCCCGCGAGTTCACCGGCACCTTCACCGGCAAGGGTATCTCCTTCGGGGGCTCGCTTATGCGCCCCGAGGCCACCGGCTACGGCAACGTATACTTCCTCCTTAATATGCTCGCCACCCGCGGCATCGCGATCGAAGGGAAGCGGGTGGCCGTGAGCGGCTCGGGCAACGTGGCCCTCTACACCGCCGACAAACTGATCACGCTCGGGGCCAAGGTGGTGTCGATGAGCGACTCCGACGGCACCGTGCTCCTCCCCGAGGGTATGACCCGCGAACAGTGGGACCGCCTGTTCGAGCTGAAAATCGCCATGCGCGGCCGCGTCAGCGAGTTCGCCGAGGCCGAAGGGCTCGAATACCTCCCCGGCGAGCGCCCCTGGAAACACGCCGCCTGCGACATAGCCATGCCCTCGGCAACGCAGAACGAAATCGACGGCGACGACGCCCGCGCCCTGTTGGCGCAGGGGTGCCTGGCGGTGAGCGAGGGAGCCAATATGCCCTCCACCCCCGAGGCCGTGCGCGAGTTCCTCGCCGCGCGCATCCTCTACGCGCCCGGCAAGGCGGCTAACGCCGGAGGCGTTTCGGTAAGCGGACTCGAAATGGCCCAGAACAGCCAGAAACTCTCCTGGACCGCCGAGGAGGTCGACAACCGTCTGCGCGACATAATGGCCGACATCCACGGCCAGTGCGTCGAATACGGTCGCCAGCCCGACGGATACGTCAACTATGTGAAAGGCGCCAACACGGCCGGATTTATGAAGGTGGCCAAGGCCATGATGGCCCAGGGCATCTACTGAACCGCGTAGCGCTGATAACGAATATAGCGCCCCGGCCGGAGATTCCGACCGGGGCGCTATGCTGTGGGGTCAAATGGTTTGGGCCTTGGCGATTATTTGTCGGCGAGGCAGGAGTCGAGGGCAGCCTCGATGGCCGAGCGGTCGAGGTGGCGCCCGATGATTACGATTTTCACCATGCGGTCGCCATACTCGTCGTCCCAGTCGCGGCGGAGGGTCGGGTCAATCGCCATCATGGCCCGGAGCTCCTCCTCAGGGGCGGTGGCGTACCACTGCCCCGCCTCGGTAATTGATTTCTGCGACCCGGCGCTCTCAAAGAGGTAGCTCATATCGCGGAAGTTGCTGAAATAGCAAATACCCTTGGCGCGGATTATGTTGGCGGGCCACTGGGTAGCGGCGAAATGGTCGAAGCGGTTGAGGTCAAACGGGGGGCGGCGGTAGTAGACCATCGTCTCTATGCCGTACTCCTCGGTGTGCGAGTGGCCGTGGTGGTGATGGTGGCCGCATATGGGGCAGGGCTCGCCGTCATCGTGGTGGTGATGATGGTGGTGGTGCTCGTCGTGGTCGTCGTCGTGGTCGTCGTCGTCGTCGTCGTCATCGTCGTCGTGGTGGTGTTCGAGCTCGGCGACCCAGGTGGCCGAGGTCGCGACATCCTCGAAGTCGAAGCGCCCGGTGCCGACAAGCTTGTCGAGGTCGACCTTGGCGTAGTCGCCGTCGATAATCTCGGCCTTGGGCTGGAGGGCGCGTATCACCGCGCGTATCTCGGCGGCCTCGGCGGCGGTAACCTCCGACACCTTGTTGAGCAGCACGATGTTGCAGAACTCGATCTGCTCGATTACCAGCTTCTGGAGGTCGCCCTCCCCTATCGACGAGTCGCGCAGCGCGTCGCCGCAGCCGAACTCATCCTTGAGGCGCAGTGCGTCGACCACCGTAACGATGGAGTCGAGCACCGGCACCGCCCCGCAGGCGGCGACTCCCGGCATCTGCCTCATCGAGCAGATGGTGCGGGCTATCGGCGCGGGCTCGCAAATGCCGCTGGCCTCGATCACGATGTAGTCGAACCGGCGCGACGACACCAGGTCGGCCACCTGCTTGACGAGGTCGCTCTGCAGCGAGCAGCAGATGCACCCGTTCTGGAGCGCCACGAGGTCGACCGAGTCGGAGGAACCACCCACGACGCCCCCCTTCTGTATAAGGCGCGCGTCGATGTTCACCTCGCCGATGTCGTTTACGACCACCGCGAAGCGGTAGCCCTTCTCATTGTTAAGAATATGGTTGAGCAGCGTGGTTTTCCCGCTGCCGAGATACCCGGTGATCAGCAGCACCGGCACTTCCTGAAGTTTCATATATCGTACAGTTTTGCTTTCACAACACAAAGCCCGCGGAAACCATCCCGCGGGCTCTCACTACGTTCGTCGGGGTGACAGGATTCGAACCTGCGACCACCTGGTCCCAAACCAGGTGCGCTACCGGACTGCGCTACGCCCCGAATGTTCCCGGCGACCCGTGCCTTGGCGGCTGGCGGCTCTCCCGCGGAATCTGCCGCGAATTTACGGCCTTTCCCCAAGATTTCCAAATTTATGCCTGTTTTAGAAACTGTTTTTGAGCAACAGAGTGGAGCGGGGACGCCCGGAAGGGGGTCAGACCATGCCGAGGTGTTCGAAGAGGCGGCGGTAGTAGGCGGCTTTCTTTTCGAGGGCCAGGGGGTAGGCCCGCGAGGTGGAGGGCATGCGCCACACTTCAACGGGACGCCCGGGAAGGTAGTCGGGGGCCTCGACCATCTCCCCCATCTTCGGCAGCGGGGTGGAGGTGAGTTCGGCGACCACGGAGGCGGCCTTCTCGCCGGTTGTCACCACGGCGCGGCACGAGGGGAGCCCGCCGAGCAGCTCGCGCAGGGGCACGGGCTCGACGATTTCGAGGTATTTGTCGGAGGCGTTCCCTTTGAGGCGGCGCACCTTGCGCCCGGTGTCGTTGAGGGCTATACCTTTGTCGTCGAGTAGGCGTTTTATCGCCGCGAGGTCGAAGTTTTTGGTGCCGGACAGGAGCAGGGCGTCGCGGTGGCCGAGGAATATCAGGCCCATCATCGGCCAGAAGTCGTTGGTGCGGTTGGGGTAGTAGAAGTCCATGGCCCACCGCTTGGGTTGCGGCGGGAATGTACCCATAATCAACACTTTGGCATTATGCGGCGCGTATGGTTCCCAAGGGTGGCTCTCAAGCTCGGGAGCGGCGGGGTCATAGTCGTTTTCCATACTTTAATAACGCAGCGGGGGCGCGAAAGATTGCGCGGGAGGTGCCCGAATTCGCGGCGTATGGGAGCGCGGCGCCGCGGGCGGCTTGCGAGCCTCGCCGAAAATTAGTATTTTTGCGGTATAATTATATCAATGTGTGATTATGGGCCGACTTTTGGCGATTGATATGGGACAGAAGCGTTGCGGCGTGGCCGTGACCGACCCGGCACGCATCGTCGCCAACCCGCTGGAGACGGTCGAGACGGGCCGTCTGCCTGAGTTCGTGGCCGACTATTGCCGCCGCGAGCCGGTCGATATGATCGTGGTCGGCAGGCCGCTGAATATGAATGGCCAGCCCTCCGACTCGACGCGCTACATACTCCCCGCCGTGGGGCGCCTGCGCAAGGCGCTCCCCCCGGAGATGGAGATCGTGTGGGCCGACGAGCGTTTCACCTCCGTGCTGGCCCACAGGGCGATGATCGACGGGGGGATGCGCCGCATGGCGCGCCGCGACAAGGCCGTGGTCGACAAGATTTCGGCCGCCATAATCCTTAACGACTTTATCACTTACAACCAATGAAACTTCCAGTATATCTCTACGGCCATCCCGTGCTCCGCGAGGAGTGCGCCGACATCGAGCCGGACTATCCCGACCTCAAGAAGCTCCTGGCCGATATGTTTGAAACCATGTACGCCTCCGAGGGCGTGGGGCTCGCGGCGCCGCAGATCGGGCGGGCCGACCGCATCGTGGTGATCGACGCCGACCCGGTGAGCGACACCTTCCCAGAATGCAAGGGGCGCAAGTTCGCCCTGATCAACCCCGAGGTGGAGGTGCTCGACGGCGACCCGGTGAGCCGCTCCGAGGGGTGCCTCAGCCTCCCCGGCATCAGCGAGGACGTAAAGCGCGTTGAGCACATACGCCTGCGCTGGCTCGACGAGGATTTCCAGCCCCACGAGGAGGAGATTTCCGGCTTCCTGGCCCGCATCGTGCAGCACGAGTGCGACCACCTCGAAGGCGCCCTCTACGTTGACCACATCTCGACCCTGCGCAAGCAGTTTATCCGCGGCAAGCTCAACAACATCATTGCCGGAAAAACCCGCTGCGGCTACCTCGCGAAATACGCCCCGAAGAAAAAGAAATAAATCACTCACCATACCATATGGCATCCCCGAATCCCGACGACAAGAAAATCATTTTCTCAATGGTGGGGGTCTCCAAGACCTATCCCCCTCAGAAACAGGTTCTGAAAAACATCTACCTCTCGTTCTTCTACGGAGCGAAAATCGGCATTATCGGCCTCAACGGCTCAGGTAAGTCGTCGCTGCTGAAAATCATCGCCGGCATCGACAAGGATTACCAGGGCGAGGTAGTGTTCTCCCCCGGCTACTCGGTGGGCTACCTCGAACAGGACCCCAAGCTCGACCCCTCGAAGACGGTCGTGGAGGTAGTGCGCGAGGGCGTGCAGCCCATCATGGACCTCCTGAAGGAGTTTGACGAGGTGAACGCCGCCTTCGGCGACCCCGACGTGCTTGAGGACCCCGACAAGATGGACAAGCTCATCCAGCGCCAGGCCGAGCTCCAGGACGCCCTCGACGCCGCCGACGCCTGGAACATCGACTCCAAGCTGGAGCGCGCCATGGACGCCCTCCAGTGCCCCCCCGACGACCAGCCGGTCGACACCCTCTCGGGTGGCGAGCGCCGCCGCGTGGCCCTCTGCCGCCTGCTCCTCCAGCAGCCCGACGTGCTGCTGCTCGACGAGCCCACCAACCACCTCGACGCCGAGTCGATCGACTGGCTCGAACAGCACCTCCAGCAGTATCCCGGCACGGTGATCGCCATCACCCATGACCGCTACTTCCTTGACCATGTGGCCGGATGGATTCTCGAACTCGACCGCGGCGAGGGCATACCCTGGAAGGGTAACTACTCCTCGTGGCTCGACCAGAAAACCAAGCGCATGGCCCAGGAGGAGAAGCAGGCCAGCAAGCGCCGCAAGACCCTCGAACGCGAGCTCGAATGGGTGCGCATGGCCCCCAATGCACGCCAGGCCAAGGGTAAGGCACGCCTCTCAAGCTACGACCGACTCCTCAACCAGGACCAGAAGGAGCGCGAGGAGAAGCTCGAAATCTTCATACCCAACGGTCCGCGCCTGGGCAACAAGGTGATCGAGGCCACCGGGCTGGCCAAAGCCTTCGGCAAGAAGCAACTCTTCAAGGACCTTGAGTTCGCCCTACCCCCCAACGGCATCGTGGGCGTGATAGGCCCCAACGGCGCCGGCAAAACCACCCTCTTCCGCCTCATCATGAAGCAGATGGAGCCCGACGCCGGGTCCTTCGAGGTCGGCGAGACCGTGAAGGTGGCCTACGTTGACCAGACCCACCACGACCTCATACCCGAAAGCACCGTCTACCAGGTGATTTCCCAGGGCGTGGAGAGCTTCCGCATGGGTGGCCGCGACGTAAACGCCCGCGCCTACCTCTCGAAATTCAACTTCGCCGGAGCCGACCAGGAAAAGAAAATCGGCGTGCTCTCAGGCGGCGAGCGCAACCGCCTCCACCTCGCGATGGCGCTCAAAGAGGAGGGCAACGTGCTGCTGCTCGACGAGCCCACCAACGACATCGACGTGAACACCCTCCGCGCCCTTGAGGAGGGCCTGGAGAACTTCGCCGGATGCGCCGTGGTGGTAAGCCACGACCGCTGGTTCCTCGACCGCATCTGCACCCACATCCTCTCCTTCGAGGGTGACGGCAAAGTGGTCTTCTACCAGGGTAGCTACTCCGACTACGAAGCCTACAAGAAAGCCCAGAACGGCGGCAAGGAGCCCCCGCGCCGCCGCTACCGCAAGCTGATGGAATAAGCTCGCCCCTGGCAACAACGAATCCCCCACCCCCAAACCAAGGTCGGAGGCCCCGCGCCGCGAATCGCCGCGCCGGGGCCTCCGACCTTGGCTTATATAATACACTACATTAGATGATATTTGACTGATATTACGATTTCCACAAAACTATTGCAAACGTGGAAATTTGTTTTTAACTTTGCGACCGCAGACCACTTCACGCAGATAGCCGAAAGGCGGAGGCTCAGCGCCGCTGAGTCAACCCGGTCAAGGGCAACGCGGGAGGGTCGGCATCGGTTTGCCGCCTAACGGCATACCGACAGACATAATGAAAAGCGTTTACTCGGCGCTCTTTCTTGGCTTGTTGAAACCTGGAAAACTTCAATTGGAGTCAAGAATGTAGCAAACGGTAGATGTCTTAGTGGATATGTATATTCCGTCCGGCCAGGCGCGAGAGCGTCTGTTATGGGCGCATAGCATATTCTGCGTGAGGCTTCTGCACGTTTGCTCGTTCTACTCCAATGGGCAATCCAGGGCCTCAACAAGCGGAACGGGCAAACAGTACGGCTCTCACGCTTTTTCTTTATAAACCAATCAATCGCCAACGAGGTGGGCCCCGCGGCACCGTAAACCAATCATGGGAAAAGTTTTTTTCAAACCGTGGGTTGGAGAGAACTATGACTCCGGCGGAATCTTCGGAAAGAAGATACTCGTCCTGGGCGAGGCTCATCTGTGCAAAGAATGCGAGGACTGTGGTCATGTCGAAAATGCTGAGGAGTGCGCGGACTTCACGTCGACCGACTGCATTAAAGTCCTCCTCAGCGGAGAAACGGGTTCTTGGACCGTAACATTCCACAAATTCGAGCGTTCGCTCGTAAATCACGAAACAGACCTCGAAGAAAGCCCCAGAATTTGGAATTCACTTGCCTTCTACAACTATGTGCAGAAAGCGATGGACAGCTCCAGAAAATCTCCCGAATGGGTTGACTTCCGAAATTCCGAAGACGCCTTTTTTGAGGTCATCGACGAACTGCGGCCAGATTTAATCATCGTATGGGGTGTAACACGTATGTACAACTTTCTCCCCGGCGGAGAACGCTGGCGCGAAGGCGAACCTCTCGAAATAGACGGTTACAACGTTAAAAACGGCTATTATCGTCTCGCTGACGGCAACGAATCACGAGTCCTCTGGGTATACCACCCCTCAGCAGGCTACTCACGCGAACGGTGGCATAACGTAATCAACACAGAACTATGAAAGCACTCATTAAAGGTATCATCTATAAAGTCGTAATCGTCTTCTGCGCTCTACATATGGCCGGTATGAGAGCCTCTGCGGACGACAGGAATCCTTTATGGAATGTTCAGAATCAATTTTCGAAAGAAGGGTTTGGCCTTAAAGGTCCTGTTTACTCAGTCTCCACTAAGCGTATGACCCCTATCATCGAACTGGGCCAAGTCGTAAGAACCGATGTTCACAAACAAGACAGCCTTATCTTTGATGAAAATGGCAAAATCGCAAAAAAGATCAGCTTTACTAACGAAGAAAAGGTCAGCACATACGCACACTTCCCTGACTCCGTGGAGTATTCCGTTCTTGGTAAATACGGGAACCCTGTACGTAACACCATCGCTTATCGCTATGATTCTTCCAACCGAATAATCGAAGTCAAATGCTATGAGGATGGAAAGCTGATGACCCGTCGCGTATTCGAATATACACCTACCGGGTTCGAAACCAAATACTATTACGGCAAGAAAGAAATTACTTATGTAAAAAAGGGCACTGACTTTGCTGAAGCCGGAGGGCCTTTTGCCGTAACAGGGAAACTCGACAAAGAAGGCAGAGTTATCAGTATGTCAAAGTCTGTTCCATTCGTTGCCAACACAACAACGTACTACAGCTATAATCAGAATGGCGATCTCTTCAGAGAAGGGAACAAAGCAATCATAGGCAACAATGTTGTAGGAACTTTGCGTAGCAATGAAACCGGCTACAGATACGAATATGTGTATGACGAATATGGCAACTGGACAGAGAAACGCACATATAAAGACGGCGAACTTCTACAAGCATACGAATCAAGAGAAATCATATATAAATCACCTGAAGAGATTCTTGCGGAAAAGAAGGCTGAAGCGGAGAAAATTCGATTGTTCGAAGAAGACCTGCAAAGGCAAGGAGAAGAATATGCCACTAAATTTGCCGAAGACCGCAAACATGTTTTCAAGGAATTCCTCGTATACAGAGCTAATAAATTCATACGGGATTGCGCTCCCGTAGCGGGTTTCACTGTTGTCGACGACAATTACTCTTTCGAATTTTCTGACGGAGTTAAAGCCAACAACGTTAGCTTTGAAGCAATCGACAATTGGACAAATTACAACGGCTGCGACAACTTAATCTCTGCCGACATGCATATTGTGTTAATACCGGAATATACTCCCCAAGGACCGAAATGGTATGTTGTAAGATATGGCAACATTGCCGATTTTGATTTCAATCCTAACTACTCAACAGACTGGGTCAAGCTCTATCGTGAAAAATTCCATTCACGAAATAATGTTAGCGATAATGATATCGAGAATTTATGGAAGAATGAGTTGTACAAACTGTGGCGAAAGTCAGAATGTGCCTCATTCGAAAAAAACAGGTACTATCTAAGCGCGGAATGTGCCAACGAATTAGTAAACGCATATGAAAAAGGATTCGTAAGCCCATCTGCATCAAATAAAAGCAAAGAAAGAATATCGTTAGCGGATTACAAAAAATTCAAGGAGGACGAAAAAAGAAAAAATCTATGCACAACGGCCTTTGGGGCTTGTGTTTTTAATAATAAGCTCAAACCAGAGGCAGACAAGATTAAAAAATTCACCTGCGACGGATCCAGTTACTATTTCAAGAAAAAAGATAATACCGAAATTGCAAATCAACGATTTGACACTGTGCTATCAGGACTAGATGAAGTAGTTTATCTATCATCAGACATGACTGTCGCTTTGGTCATCAAACGGACGTACGCTGACTATTATCTTTTTATAGTAGAATTGGATGGAGATAATGTAAAGTCCATAAACTACATATCACCTAAAGATGCTATAAAATTCGCATATCCAACGTCCATTAAACACAAATACAATACAGGATTCAGCTAACCCATCCATACCAGAGAACAATAATGAAAACAATCAAATTATTACTAATGCTTCTGCTTGGATTGCTTTTCGCGCAATGCGACACGTCTGAACGTCGTCAATCAAAGGCGGAAGAACTAATCGAAAAGCGTCTCTTTGAGACACTCGACAACTTTAACAGTCACGAGTTAATCTCAGTCAAACTTGACACCTTGCGCAAGGCATGGTTATCGAGTCCTGAAATGATTGAACTCGGTGACAAGTATCTGTTGGCTCAAGCAAATTATCAACGGTTAGAATCTGAAATATCAGCTTTAGAGGACCGAATCAAATCAAGTCAAAAAGCCGCTGTTAGAAGCCTATATTCAGGGAACGGAGGCGGATTTTGGTCTCAGGCGTTAACTATACAGGATATTAAAGAAAAAATATCTGCAAAACAAGATGAGTCCAAAGTCGCATACATAAAGATGCGAACTTTGGGTGATAGTCTTATCGTGAATAATCAGAGACTTGAAAAAGCGACCGACTTTTTCGGATGGTATGTTACCTATAAATTCCGATACACAGATTCCTCCGGGCAACCTCGCATCTACACAGAATACCACATTCTTAATCCTAAATTGTCAGAAATTATTTATTCTTGGGGTGAAGATGACTACCCTAAAATACGAATGATTAATTCTGTAAATGAAACAATTGAAATTGGTTTGCAGGATTGGGAATTAGAACTTGAGATGGCTGAGGATGAACTCCAAGAGGAAAGTGACGAATGATTGTATAATGTAAATAAGCTACAACAGACCCACCATCCCGCAACCAAACCAAGGTCGGAGACCCCGCGCCGCGAATCACCGCGCGGGGGCCTCCGACCTTGGCTTATTGGATTTTGCGGGCAGGTCAACTTCGCGCCTCAGCAGATCAAGCACTTCATTAAGATACCACGAACCCACACCCTCCGGGCGCTCGGACATATGTCGGTGGCATTGGTACAAATTTGAGGGCAATAAAGTTCCCGCGATTTCGACTGACTTGGCGGGGAGGTGGCGCGGCGTGGGTGTTACAGCCACCCTTTGCGGTGGAGGAGGTACCAAGCGAGGGTGCTGACGCCGAAGGAGAAGAGGATGATGAAGAGGAAGGCCTGGGGGGCGGTGCCGAACCATACGTCGACGTTCATGCCGTAGAAGCTCGCCACCAGGGTCGGGATCATAAGAATGAGGGAGACGCTGGTCATGGTTTTCATGACGTTGTTGACGTTGTTGGAAATCACCGAGGCGTAGGTGTCCATACTGTTGGAGAGAATCTGCATATACACGTTGACGGTGTTCGCGGCCTGCGAAAGCTCGATTTCGACATCCTCCACGAGGTCGGCGTCGCAGTCGGCCTCGAACACCTTGTCGAGCCGCTGGATGAGCATGCTGTTGCCCTGCAGGGAGGTGTTGAAGTACACGAGCGACTTCTGCAACTCCATGAGGTTCAGGAGTATGTCATTACTCACGCCGCGGGTTAGGCTTGCGGTGTAGTCAGTCATAGTGTCGTTGATGACCTTCAGGTAGGCGAGAAACCAGTAAGTCGACGCGAATATGATTCTCAGCACGAAATCGGGCTGGTTGTCAACCGCGATATGGCGGCGGTTGCAGTGGTCAATGAAGTCGGGAATCAGTTCGGTGGAGGTCGCGCAATAGGTGATTATAATATCGCCCTTCGTCATAATGCCGAGGGGCATGGTCGTGAATCCGAGCTTCCCGGCTCCGAGGGGTTGCGGGATGCGCACTATGGTGAGCAGCCAGCCGTCCTCGCGTTCGAAACGGGGCCGCTCGTCCATATCCGAAAGATTCTCCATAAAGGAACGTGGCACGCCGAGGCGCCCGAGCGCCTCGCGGTCGGCCTCCCCCGGCCGCTCGACGTTAATCCAGTACCGCGGGTCCCAGCTCGGCCGCTCGACAAATCCCTCTTCCTCGCACGAATAAAACTTGATCATACTATCCTAACACCCCGCGGGGACCATTGGTTGCCACGCGGCGCCCCCGATTACCGCACAAATAAAGTAGTCGTCACTCCGCCTTACGGGCCCGCTCATATTCGGCGAGCGCTTCCTTGGCTGGGACAATGCGCGGCCGGCCATTCTCATCGGCGAAAACCATATCCTGCCCAAGAGCGGCCTTGCGCCGTAGAAGATTCTCATAAGACACCTTCAAGCCCGCGGTAATCTTTTCGCGCAATTCTATTCTTTCTTGTTCAGACATAAACCTTTGATTTTAGCAAACAACTCAGCATCAACAGCTTCTTCTTCGTTGGCAAGAAGAACAGTGTCATCCTCATTATCAAAAAACATCCAACAATCCACAATCGGCGCGAAAATATCGAAGAAATTCCGCAATCCAAGCCAGTATCTGCGCTCGATTACCTCGGCGGGAATGTTGTGGCCACCCTCGCTGACCCGTTTCGCGACACGCTCTTTGGCCATATCGGGCGTAGCGAGCCAAAAGAAGAGCAACACTACGCGGTAGCCGCGGGATTTAGCCCGCTTGACAAGTCCGGCATAACTTCTTGTGGCCAAAGTAGGGCGCATAGTAAAAACCCTGTGTTTAGGCATAGATATTGCAGAGGCGGAAGATGA
>CAJUKE010000012.1 GCA_910587075.1 uncultured Muribaculaceae bacterium | reverse complement strand
TTCCGACTCGACTCGAGCGCGGCGAGATACACCATGTCCTCCGGCACACCGTTGGCTTTTAGCACCTCCCGCATCCTCGGGAAATAGCGCGGGGCGCGCTTTAGCATCAGCATCGTGGCGGCGTGGGAGTACGACATCTGCGAAAGCTCGCGGTCGAGCCGCTCGTACATATCCTCGCGGTCAAACGCGAAACGGTGTCCGGCGAATGTCATCTGCCGGGGCACTGGGGGACTGTAGACCGCCGGCATCTCGGTCGGCCGGTCCTGAGCCGCCGTAGCTACTGGGGCTAACGCTATCGCGGCAAGCAGAGCCGCTGTTGTCAGGTGGTGGATTCTCATTGTCAGGTAGTGAGTTGTTGATGTTTATTCGACCGGGGCAGCGGTTCCATTCGTGCCCTTGTAGCCGATGATGTTTATGTCGCCGGAAAGTTTGTAGTTCTTCCCGTCGGCGCCGGTCGCGCTTATGACATAATAATAAACACCTGAGGGGACCAATTTTCCTTTGTAACGTCCATTCCAACCCTGCGACGGGTTGTCGAGCCGCGCCACTTCCACGCCCCAGCGGTTGAAAATATGGCATTCAAACCGGGTGATGGATTTATAGCTGACTTTCCACTCATCGTTGACCCCTTCTGAGGCACCGGGCGAGAACGCGTTGGGGCATTCAAGCCGTGATTCTCCTATAGTTATGGTGTAAGTCTGCGATACCTTCTCGCAAGAGCCATCGTTGTTGCCGCACACGAAGCGGGCGTAAACCGTCCCGTAGTCCTCGAACACGCGCTCCGTCTCCAGTTCGTTGACCCTCACATCAATAAAGTCAAATTCCGGATCGGAGGCAAACTGCCATTCGCGGTAAATAGCGGCATCGGTGACAGCGGCTGTGAAATTAATCCTAACCGGCGCCGAGCCTCCGAGCGCGCCGCCGGAGCCGTCGTCGCCGCCATCTTTGATCTCATTGTCGTGGTCTTCAGTTATCTGTTCGGCCCAAGTGGCGGCGTCAACCGAGTGCGGGGCCACAGTGCTGGTGGCCACCGCCTGTCCGCGGCCCCATTGCTGCTGGAACCTGTCGCCGGCCAGATGGAAATCAGTGTCACACAGAGCCCCGGCGCATATAATGTCGCCATTGATATATTCGAGAGATTCAGACACCTCGGCGGGCACCCATTGACGCCGCTCCTCGTCGAGTGCTAGCGAGGTATAAGTCAGCGCGAGCTCGCGGGAGAGGGTCTCGCCCCGCCCGTTCACGGTGTAATAAATAATGCGCGGCGCCGAGCCGTCAAGCACCAGGCGTTGCTGCCCGCAATCCTGTTCAATGGGAACGGTCAGAGCGTCGAGCACGCACTCGTGCCGCGAATAGTCAACCACCCAGAAACATTGTTGCGCGGCGCCGTCGGATGGTGTGACGATATAGCCGCTGTCGCCGCCGGTGAGGGAAACCTCGCTTCGGTCGCCTTCGATGGTTGCAGCCACCGGCTCGGCATACCCGCCACCCCGTGAGTCAAAACGCTGCCAGCGGTGCGACGATGCCGACATTCCCGCATCGCGGTATGATACTTTGACGCCGTCGGTGCTCGGCAGAACATAAACTGCCGAGAGCCCGGTCGAGGCCGCGGGTTTAACGGTTATGACCTCACCCGAGGAGTTCTCAAAGTTAATCTGCGCCCCGGCCGACGCGAAGGCAGCGCAAAATGATATGATGGTAAATAGTCTGATATTCTTCATTGCTGGAAAGAGGACTTGCGGTTAAGTTCTTTGATCCATACCGACAGGGAGTCGCGGAGCACCGAATCCTTGGGATTCAGCGCCCAGGAATGGAACTGGTTGAAAGAGAGACCGAGCGACAGGTCAAGCATCGGATAGCGCTCGCGCATCCTTCGAGCCACAGCCATCGACACCGCGGCGTTAGGCCGCTCGCCGTTGGCCACCAGTATGAGAAGTTGCTCCGATGAATAGAGCGAGTCCTGCCTGATGATAATCGTGTCGCCGATTTCTCGTCCGAGAGATTTCAGCCTGGTTATGGAAGGTGTGCCCTTGGGCACGAATATTTCTTTTCCCGCGAGTTCGACCTGCGATTTGAAGGGGATGTCGCCGGCGCTGTCGGCAAGCTGGGCCAGCACGAGCCGGTCAACCTCCACGGGTTCGGTGAAGATAAACCGCTGTTTCATCTCGGCTGTGGCGGGGATGTCGGAAACCACCATCTGGTAGCGCCCATCGGCGAGCTTGTCAAGCGCTGTCGACAGCAGTGTGAACGGATGGAAGCGCACATTCACCCCGTGGCGGCCGCAAAGCTCCCGCACCATATCGTAATAAACTCCCGAAAGGGTGTCGCCCGACAGACTCACACCCATCGGAGACATCTCGATGGCGACGTTGATGGTGTCGCCCTTCGCGGTGTCGTCGGCACGGGGCGGGAGTCCGGGAGCCGAACACTCGCGCAGCCCGAGCATCAGAAAAAGCACGCCCGCGAGCAATGCGACGCTCAGGGTGAGCTGGCCGCGGCGCGGCTGCAATCGGTCAAACATAGTAGTTCAATGGATGGTCAAAATGATTTGCTTCCCGGCGTCAGTTGGCAAGGTCGATCGAAAGACCGAGCTGGAACCGGCGTGGATTCATCGGATAGTTAGGCATCGAGAAATAGTTGTCGCCCGTCAGACCCTGGTTGAAGTGACTCATCATCACATAGAAACGGGTCTTGGATAACTTGAAGTTCAAGTAGGCGTTCATAAACGGATAGTTGCCCACGAGATAGTCGCACTGGTTGTAGAACTGCATCGTCGCGGGCTGGTAGCCGAGCGCCTTGTAGCGGGTGAAATAGTCGCAGTCAACCCCGAGTTGCACGAAAAGCGTTGCCACCTTGAACGTCACATAAAGATTGGAATAGACGGCGAGCTTCGGCAGGGGTATCACGCGCTCCGACGAGGTTGTCTGATACGTTATGAGATTATCCCAGTGCACCGGGCCGAACTTAAAGTCCTGGCGCAGACGGGCAGAGAACACCTGCACGTTGCCGCCGTACTGTTCGGGGAGAGCCTTGGCATTGAAAAACAATTGGTTCTGAATATTCTCCACGCCGATTTCGAGGTCGGTGCGGGTCCAGGGGATTCGCAGTTGCCCACCGGCCCTCACAGTGCGTGTTTTCTCGAACTTGTTATCCCATATGAAATGGTTCGAGCGGTAATGGTTCATCAGCCAGGGGGCAGCGAGGTTTGTGAATTTGCCGAACGCGTCGACCACCACTGTGTCGCCGAAAAGCGGGATTCGGGTGGTAAGCCGCCCGTCGACCTTCACCTCGCCCGCCGCCGGACCCACTATGCCGAGTTCCCCGGTTGCCTCATAATTGAGGATGCGCCCCTGGCGCTTGGCGAGCCGCGCCCCTATCCAGAGATGGTTCTCATTCTCGCGGGTGCGCATGCCGGGATGCGGATTCACCGTGAGGAGCGAGCCCTCCTCCCCGGCGGGAATGAAGGCGCCGTCGTCCTCCTTCGGCATAAGCACATCCATCTGGTAATGGCGTGCCTCGTGGGTTAAGAATGCCGAAAGTTCGGCTTTGGCGTATTTGTTGAACCCCTCCATCAGCGCCACCCCCACGGTGTTACGGAGATTCCAATAGCTCGAAAGGTCGCTTGTGGCGAAGGGGTTGAAGTACATATTGTCCCAGAACTCCTGATTCTCGGCGGTGTTGGTCGATATGAACCTGTGGCGCGAGAAGGTATACTTAAGAGTCCATATAAAGCTGGTCACAGGCACGAGGGTTCTCTTCACCGTAGTGTCGTTTACCTGCTCCTCCTTGTAGAAACCGAGCTTGTAGCGGGTGTTCAGATAAAGCTCACCACCTCTGACGCGGTTGTGCGCGGCCGAAAGGAACGTCGGTATCTCTTTGGGATTGACAGAATTATCGCCCCCCTGCACTTCGGCCGGGTCGGTGATGTAAAGCGGGTCGGTGATGCCGCCGTTCTCCTTGTTCACCAGGTTGTAGTGGAAGTAGTACCCTTGGAACTCAACCCTTTCGCCCATATATGAGCCGGAAAAGCCCCAAGTGAGGTCCTTGGCCGCCTGGTTGTCGTAGCAACCTTTGGAGTAGAGGTATTCGAGCATGGCGCCTATCTGCACTCGCTTGTTGGCGTTGGCCGAGAATATCGCCGACAGATGGTCCTGGGTGTTCTCCTTGCCCCCGCCGAAGTTGTAGCTCAGGAGGGTCATTGGGATTCGGGTGTTGTAGAATTTCGCCTTTCTTTCCGACGGTAGCCAGTGCGATATGGGATCGCGAAACATATAGTCGCTGATGCCCGGCTTGTCGAAATGGATAAGCGAGGTGCCTTCGGCGCAGTAGTTGCCGGTGGCGGCATAGGCGCTCGTCACCTCCTGGGGCACGAAACGCTGGGCGTAATTCTCGTAAAGGGTGTCGATGGATGCCTCGCGGCGGTCGCCGAGCGGCGGCTCAAGCCCCCAGGCGAACGAGGGTTCGAGCACGGTTTTCTTTCCCGATGTGGCAAAAGGCGCCATTACCGCCGCGGCGACAACGGCTGCCGCGGCGAGCCGGGCGACCGGCAATCTGTATATCTTATGCTTCCGCATCTCTGTATCCGAAATAATTTACAAATTTACGAAATTCGCGCCACATATAGAAATTATCCCGGGCTCCGAACAACTAATCACACCCATAGGGTGAGGAATTTTGCGGAAACTCCCCTATTTAAGCCCCGCCGCGGGCAGTACGAGATTGTCGGAAAGCGAGCGCCGCATATAAATCGTCCCAGCCGCGGTGTCCGAAAGCAACGATTCGACCGCCGCCATGGCCTTGTCGGCCAGCAACGCTTTGTCGGCGAAAGCGAGCGCGGCTGAAAGCAGTCCGGCCAGCGACTTTATAAGCGTCTCCGGGAAATCAACGCGTTTCTCCGCCGCCATCGCGTGGCGGATGGTCCATATGTAAAGGTCAAGCACATGCTCGTCGCCCGGTTGGAACGAAGCGAAATCGCGGATAGCGCCTTTCACGTTCGATATGCGCGCCCGGCAGTAACGCCGCTTCTCCCTGGCGAATTCCTTCGCGATTTTCTTGCGAAACTTTTCCGCGAGGGCGTCAACGTCGGGATTAAGGAAGAACTCGAAATATTCCTTGGTTTCCTTCCGGGCGTCGTACGCCTCAAGCAGCAACCCTACGAGCTGCTCGCGGTCCATCGCGGCTATTTCCTTTTTGAACTGGGTTTTCGACATAGGGCTTGGAGTGGTGAAACTGGCGGAACGATTAGAAATCTATTGACAACCTCACGTTGAACTGGCGGCGTGTCAGATAGTTGGGCACGGCGTACTGGATGTTGTTCACATCGGTCACCCAGTAGTAGCTCGACACGTTCGATATGTCGAGGATGTTAAAGGCGTCGACCCCGAGCCAGATGCTCTTAATCCATTTGCGGAAGCCCGAGGGGGTCTGGTTTTCAGGCAGCGGCGAGAGGAGGGCGTATTGCAGCCCGATGTCGAGTCGCTTGTAGGCGGGGGCGCGGAAATACCCTTTGTCGCGCGACGAGTGGGGCGCGGTGGTCGGCATACCGTCGGAAAAGATGCCGCGGAGCGAGAATTTAAGTTTGGGGAACTTGGGGAAGTAGTCGGTGAAGAACACCGCCACGGAATAGCGCTGGTCGGTAGGTCGCGGCACATTAACGCCGTTGAGATTCTCGCCGGTTTTCATCAGCGAGAAACTAATCCAGGAGTCAGTGCCGGGCACGAACTGGCCGAAAAGCTTCATATCAAGTCCTGTGGTGTAACCATCGGTAAGGTTCTCCCCCTCGTACACCACCTTCAGATTGTCAATCTCGTAGGGGATAAGGTTGTTCAGCTTTTTATAATAAGCCTCGCCGGAGAGTTTGAACGGGCGGTCAAACATACGGAACGTGTAGTCGGCGCCGAGAATCAGATGAATACTCTGCTGCGACTTGATGTCGCTGTTGAGGCGTATGAAATTATTGCCGTAGGCGTCTTCCACCGGCTGGCGGAACTCCTTGTAGAACGGCTGTTGGTAGTAGAGGCCGGTGGCGAAACGGAAAGTCCAGGCATTGTTGCGCTCAGGCACGAACGCCGCGTTCACACGGGGGGATACAAGGAATTCCTTGTTGAAATCCCAATATGAGAAACGGAGGCCTCCGCTGAAGGAGAAGAAGCCGAGCGATGTGTTGAGCTTGTAGGAATCAGCGACATAGAAGGCGAGCCTGTTGGTCGACAGGTCGTGGTTGGAGGTCAGATTGTAGATCATGCGGATATTCTGCCCGTCGGATGGGAGCGTGAATCCCGCCGAGTCGCGTAGTTCCCACTCGCGGGTGCGCTCCATAATGGTCTGGCGGTTGAAGTTCACGCCATAGGTCAGGTTGTGCCGCTTGATGGACGTATGGCCCGAGAGGCCGATACCGAACACCCCGATTTTCAATCTGTTTCGGGCATGCTCGTGGTAGCGCCCCACCCCGAGTTCGCCACCTATGGCGTTATCGGGATTGCCCGAGCCGGTGGTTCCGGCCTGGTCAAGCCAATACTCACCGGATATGTCGTATGCCACGAGCTCGTTGGTGAGGTAGCCCGAGGCGAGGAGCGTGAACTCAGTAGAGCGGTTATGCTTGTAAGTGAGGTTTAGAGCCCCGAAATAAGTTTCGAAGCGGTCCTTCTCCATACCGTCGAAGAACACCTTGAATTTCTTAGCGTCAGTCGAAGTGCCGAAGTTAGTCTCGCGGCTTACCGGCGTGAACTTATAGTTGTTCACGGCGATGTTTCCAAGGAATGAAGCCTTCAACTTCTTGTTGAACTTGAACGTCAGATGCGTTTGATAGTCAAAGAAATTAGGGTCATATTCTCCTTTGCTCTCCAGGGAGCCGAGCATTGATGAGTTACGCTTGTAACGCACTCCGTGGAGCTGGGAGAATTTGCCCGCTGCCTGACCGAGTGATGCCGACACGCCCATCAGGCTGAGCGACAACGCACCTTCGAGCGACTCGGGCTCGCGGTAGGTGATATCGAGAGCCGACGACATTTTGTCGCCGTATTCTACCCCGAATCCGCCGGTCGAGAAACCGATAGCCCCCACCATGTCGGGGTTGATGATACTCAGTCCCTCCTGCTGGCCGGAGCTGACAAGCTGCGGGCGGTAAACCTCCACCCCGTTGATGTATACGCAGTTTTCGTCGTAAGTGCCGCCGCGCACCGAATACTGGCTCGACATCTCGTTGTTGGAGTTGACGCCGGCCATAGTGGTCAGCAGCGACTCGATGGAGCCCCCGGTGGCGTCGGCGGCGAGCCGATAGCTGTCTTTGTCGATACCCTGCATCTGGGTGGTCTGCTTGCGGAAATCCGTCACCTCGATTTCGGTAAGGGCGTGATCCTTGGGGCGCATTCTCACGTTCAGGGCGAGATCTCCCTTCGGGTCGATAAGTTGGCGGCGCAGCTCCTCGTAGCCTATGCAGGTGAACACAACCGTGATGGTGTCGGTCTGCGGGGCGGAAAGCTTGAATGTGCCGTCGAGCCCTGATGTCGTTCCGATCGCCGTACCCGCGACGCGGATAGTGACGAACTCAAGGGGCTGGCTCTCCTGGTCGATCACCTTGCCGTGAATCTTCACCTGGCAAAGCGCTGTGACGGCGCAGCTTACGAGCAGAGCCAAAAGGAGGGTTATATATCGGCGGTAAAAAAACATTGCTGACAGAATAGTGTATCACTAATAATAACGAACATTTTCCCGATAAATTGCTTAACTTCGCGCAACAAAGGATATAGATACAAGGATTCTATGATCAAGTTGTCGGTACCGCACCTCGCGGGCAATGAAAAGAAATACGTCGACCAGGCGGTCGAGTCAACATGGATAACCCCCCTCGGCCCCTGGGTCGATGAGTTCGAGCGAAGGCTCGACACCTACCTCGGGAAGGGTAATTGCGCGGCGCTCTCAGCCGGAACCGCGGCGATACATCTCGGCCTCGCGATGGCCGGAGTGAAACCGGGCGACGAGGTGATATGCCAGTCGCTCACTTTCGCGGCGAGCTGCAACCCCGTGGTTTACCTCGGCGCGAAGCCTGTGTTTGTCGACAGCGAGCCGGACACATGGAATATCTCCCCGGAGCTTCTTGAAAAGGCCATACTCGACCGTCGGGCCGCGACTGGCAAACTGCCGGCCGCGATAGTGGCCGTACATCTCTACGGCATGCCGGCCAAGATGGATGAAATCAACGCCATCGCTGAACGTTACGGCATACCCGTGGTGGAAGACGCCGCGGAGGCGCTCGGCTCGGAATACAAGGGTCGCCGCTGCGGGACCCTCGGTATGTACGGGGCGCTCAGCTTCAACGGCAACAAGATAATAACCACTTCCGGCGGTGGCGCCATCGTATGCCCCGACCAAGAGAAAGCGCGTCGGGCGAGATTCCTCGCCACCCAAGCCCGCGAGGACAAACCTTATTATTACCACGAGGTGATCGGCTACAACTACAGGCTCAGCAATGTTTCGGCCGCCATCGGGTGCGCCCAGGCCGAGGAGCTGCCCGCCAGGGTGGACCGCCGCCGCGAAATATGCGCCATATACGCTCGGGAACTGGCCGGGGTGCCCGGAGTCAGCGTACATACCAACCCCTCGGCCGACTTCGATTCGAATTTCTGGCTCTCGACCATACTCCTTGACCCGGAAATCGTGGGTATAACGCCCGACCAGTTGCGTCTGGGGCTGCTCGACAAGGGTATAGAGGCCCGCCTGATATGGCGCCCGATGCATATGCAGCCCGTATATGCCGGCGCTCCCATGTACGGCGGCGAGTGCTCCGAAGAGATTTTCGCCCGCGGTCTCTGCCTGCCGAGCGGATCGTCGCTCACCGACGAGGAGGTATTGTTTGTATGCCGCTCGATTAAAGAACTTGTGTGATGCTTTCCAACGATTTATGGCGGCGTTCTGCCGCCATTATTCTGCTATCCGGGCTGCTCTGCTCATGCGGTAAGGATACGCCTGCCGTTCTCTCCGATTATGTCGATGGGCATGTGTCCGTGGCAACCATATCGAATATCGGCGAAGTTCTGCGCCAGTCGGGAATGCCGCTCACCTCGGGCGACCATCGGCCCGACTCCGTCAAGGCGCGCCTGATTGAGCTCGCGACGCGTTCGATTATGTCCGACAAAATATCAGCTCTCCTCGCGGCCGGCGCCGTTGACGATTCGGAAGTGCTGACGCTGCGCTTCGACAACCGCTCGGAGGCGGTAGGCGTTCAGGTTTTCGACGAGGACGCGTTCGAAGCTGTGGCGGCTAAGGAGGGGTTTGCCGATTCATACATTTCGCGAGGCGACCTGCGGTTTATTTCCGACGACCTCGGCCGCGTCAATGAGCTGGTGGAGAATGTCGCGGGAGAAGCGTCCCCCGCGCTATCCAAAGCCCGATATTTTTTAGCCGACCAGGGAGTGGTGCGCGCGGTGATTCACTACGCCTCGACCACGAAGTCTGATTGGATTACCGCCCGTTTTGATGTGTCCGCCACATCCATATCTGTTGACGCGGCGGCGTTCGGAGCCGATGCTGAGACATTGGCGTTCGGTGAGATATTTGAGGAGATTGACCAGGCGCCTTTGTCGTTCGTTCCGTCCGATGCCTCCGTCGTGGTCGCTTTCGGGAAGCCGCGCGTCGAGCTCCCCGGACTCGGCAAACTGCTGTCGGAATTCACTTGCCTTGACGCGACCGACCTCTCGGGCACATCAGTGTTCTCGCTCTCGCTCGCGGGAAGCGTCGACAATATGCGCATGGCCGACCTCGGCGCGTTCAACGCCCAGTTCGTCACTGCCGCGAACGCCGCACAAGAGGACTCGCTCGTGCGGAAAATCGAGGCATGCCGCGGCGGCTTCTCTACGGTCGATGGTCAGTTTATAACCCGATTCCAGGGTTGCGACCTGTGGATGACGCTTGCCGACGGCTACTTGGCCCAATCGTTGAACCGCCCCGTCAGCGCCACTTACACCAATTCATTCGGTCCGGTTTTCGAAGGGAAACGCGCCGGAGTTTCCGTGGAAATCCCTTACGGCTCGCCGCTTGCCCGCAACCTGCGGCTCCCCGCCGGAATATCAATCACCGCCACTATCGGAAGGGATTCGGCAAAAGGACGTCTGAAATTCTACGGCAGCTCCACCCCGGCTCCGGTGTTGCTCGCCCAACTTGACCCGGATTTCGCCGAATGGGTTTTGGCCCTCCCCTCGCTGCTCATACCCTGACCGCGATGAAGATTGAGACTATCACGCTGGAGAATCTGCTTCCCGAGGCTTTCGCCGGGGAACGCGGCGACCACGCATCGTCGGACGTGTGGCAGAAAGGCAACGTGGCATTCAGCCGCGGTTCGTCGTACCTCGTTGGCTCGGAATCGGGCGGTGGGAAGTCGTCGCTGTGTGCCTATATCTACGGCAAGCGAACCGATTACGAGGGGCGAATACTATTCAACGGCACAGACATACGCTCGTTTCGGAGCTCCGAATGGAATGAAATCCGGCAGCGATCGCTCGCATGGCTTCCCCAGGAACTCGGGCTGTTCCCTACCCTTACGGCCATTGAGAACATAATGCTCAAAGCGGCTCAAACTGGTTACCGCTCGGAACGTCAAGCCCGGAAAATGCTCAGCCGGCTCGGCATCGGACATCTCGCCGACCGCCCGGTCAGACTGATGTCGGTGGGACAATGTCAGCGTGTGGCCACGATACGGGCCCTTTGTCAACCATTCGAGTTCCTACTGCTCGACGAGCCGGTAAGCCATCTCGACCCATCGTCGAACGCCGCTTTGTCCGCTTTGATCGCGGAGGAAGCCGAATCAAGGAACGCTGGAGTCATAGTCACATCCATTGGCAACGCACCTGCCCTGAAAATCGACTTAGTCCTGAATCTGTAATCCGAGCAACCAAACCGAACCACTATGAGCGCGGCCAAACATCTAATCTGGAAAGTACTGAAAGCCAACATCAGCATTGCTCAGACAATAGGATATGTCGCGGCTCTCTTCGCCGGCCTTACCATTATAATGGCCGGGGCCGCTCTTTTCGCCGACGTATCACGGATGGCCGGGGGCGAATCCGCGTCGCCGCTGTTTCCCGACTCTTTCCGAGTCGTTTCCAAGGCATCCGACAGCTCGCCGCTCTCGTTTCTTTCAGCCGCTCCCGGTTTCAGCGAGAATGAAATCAAAGAGATTGCCTCGCAGGGATTCGTGAAACGGTGCGCCCCGTTCGCGACCTCCCGTTTCGAGGCTTCCGTAACCGCTGACTTCGGAGGGGCGAGATTCTCGACGGCTATTTTCTTCGAGGGGGTTCCTGACGATTTCTTCGAGACGCGCCCGGCCTCGTGGGGCTTCGATCCAACGAATCCCGTTATACCTATAATATTACCATCGGATTATCTCACCTTGTACAACTTCGGCTACGCGCCATCAAGAGGTCTGCCTAAACTCTCTCCACGACTGATAACGAAAGTGCCGCTCAGGGTGATGATTGCCGGCCGCGAAGGGATGGAGTCTTTCCCCGCACGCGTTGTGGGCTTCTCCAACCGGCTGAACACCATCGCTGTGCCCGTCGGCTTCATCGAGTGGGCCAACAGCAGGTATGGCACGCTCCCGAATGCAGCCCCCCTACGCCTTATCGTTGAAACAAAAGGGGACGCGGGTACGGCTGCCGAACGATACTTCGCCTCGAAGGGGTTGGAACTTTCCGATAGCGAGAGTGGTAGCGGACGCGTCGCGGACTTTCTACGGGGCGTTGCGCTGATAGTCGCCATCCTCGGAATCGCGTTGTGCCTGCTCGCCCTGTTTATAGCCACCCTGTCGCTCGGACTCCTTATAAGCAAAAACCGCGGCGCGATACGCGATCTAAGGCTGCTCGGATTCTCCGGCGCGGATGTATCGCGAGGATACCGACGCATGGTTGTCTCGGCAAACATTGCAGCCTATGCCCTTGCCGCCGCTTGTTTCGTCTTAATCGAGCTGGTATGGAGCTCCGCGCTCGAAGCGTCAGGCACGACTCCGGCGCCTATCTGGATCCCTCTGGCTATCGGAACCGTTGTGACGGCCCTGATTTCTATTGTTTGCCACCACTACATAGTGAGGTCGGTCGATTTTTAACATTTCATACCTCCCGAATAATTAGGCAGATAGCCGCATTTTCTTTTCGCGATATATAATTGGGCTTGTATTTTAACCCTTTTTAACTTTCGTTATTACTGAATATTACTAATTTTGCACCATCAAAAGTAGACAAAATGTCAACAGCACCCATCTCAGGGATGCTCAGCGGGCGTTTTTTCTCTTTTGCATTAACCTTTTTGAACCATAATCTTCTTACCTAAGATATTAATACGAAGACAAACATTATTAACCAAATTCCTGACAATCTCCAGCAGAACC
Organism: uncultured Muribaculaceae bacterium; assembly: GCA_910587075.1. Lineage (GTDB taxonomy): Bacteria > Bacteroidota > Bacteroidia > Bacteroidales > Muribaculaceae > UBA7173. The sequence goes on along the minus strand of CAJUKE010000012.1, from coordinate 57,369 downwards.
CGAAATCTGCGTTTAATCCAACTCATCCCCCTCTCACTCTACTCTCTCTTCCACTCTCTCCTTTGAAATAATTCCTCTCCAATAAGCAATTACCAAGACTCTATGATCGTGATTACGCCCCGACAGGCCCCAAAGCCTGCCAGCGATTACAAATTCAGCAGGTCAATTCACAACATAAACCTTTAACGCACTCGCATCGGGGCTGCCTCCCCTTGGCAGTCTGCGAAGACGCGTCAAGCGCATAGAGTCTTTCGTGGGTCGACAGGCAACATCCATCCAAACCCCATATTCAAGTAGCCTGCCGACCCACTTTTCTTTTTCCAGTCATCACTCCAACGCGTCCCACTCCCGACAACGTACGGGCCCACTTATGCGTTATTTCTGAGCCGCGGGCCGCGACAGCTCTGTTTTTCCGCGATTTTATGGAGATTGCTTTGAGATTTCAGCTATTATGGTTATATTTGTAACCCACCTCAATCATAAACATCACTGATATGACTGCTTGGATTCTTTGGCTCATTCTATGCGGGGCACTCCTGCTGCTTGAATTAATGACCGCCTCGCTCGCGGCGCTTTGCGGCGCGTGCGGCTGCTTCGCCGCGTTCGTCTTCGCGGTGTTTGGCGGCGGTATGGAATCGCAACTGATAGCCGCCGCTGTAGGCACGGTTGCCTCGCTGCTGTTCCTCGCTCCTCTTGTAAACCGCTACCGCGCCGCGCGAGGCAAGGGCGCGCAAGCCGCCACTACCAATATGGACGCGCTCATAGGGCGCACCGCCCCCCTCGCCCGCGAAATCACCGCGGCGCAGCCGGGCCGCGTCCGCATCGACGGCGACAACTGGCAGGCCCGCACCGCCGACGGCGCTCCGCTGCCGAAAGGCACAATGGTCACGGTAGCCGGATACGATTCCATTATCCTGATCGTGAAAACGGCCTGATTAAATGAAAACTTAATACCCCTCAAACTTATATGACCACATTCTCCATCACCGTGCTTTGCGTCGTGGGTTTTCTGCTGATTCTCACGATTGTGGCGGCCGTTAAAATCGTACCGCAGTCCGAAACCAGAGTCATCGAGCGCCTGGGTCGGTTCCATTCCGTTCTGAATCCCGGCCTTAACATCATATGGCCTTACATCGACAAGCCAAAGGTAGTCTACACACGCCGCATCGAGTCGAGCATCAACGGAAAGACCGTCGTAAGGATGTCGCAGTCGGCCGCGATCGACCTCCGCGAGCAGGTTTATGACTTCCCCTCGCAGCAGGTAATCACGAAGGACAACGTGACGACCGAAATCAACGCCGTGCTCTACTTCCAGATTGTCGACGCCAAGAAAGCCGTCTACGAAATCGACAATCTCCCCAACGCACTTGAAAAACTCACTCAGACCTCGCTCCGAAACGTCATCGGCGAGCTCGAACTCGACCAGACGCTCACCTCTCGCGACACAATCAACTCGAAGCTCCAGAGCATCCTCGACGACGTGACGAACAAGTGGGGTGTGAAAGTGACCCGCGTGGAACTCCAGGACATCACTCCACCCAAAAGCGTTCGCGAGGCTATGGAGAAGCAGATGCAGGCCGAGCGAAACCGCCGCGCCGAGATTCTTAACGCCGAAGGTCAGAAGACTTCCGAGATTCTGCGCTCCGAAGGTGAGAAAGTGTCACAGATCAACCAAGCGGCTGCCGTGAAGGAGGCCGAAATACTCCGCGCCGAAGGCGAGGCCCGTGCCCGCGTGCTGAAAGCCGAGGCCGAGGCGGAGGCCATACGCCGCGTCGCCGACGCTATCCAGGGCACCAACACCAACCCGGCTACATATATGATCGCCACCCAATACATCTCCACCCTCTCCGAGATGACTTCAGGGAAGGACAACAAGACTGTATACATACCCTACGAGGCATCGTCAGTACTCTCCTCCATCGGTTCGATTTCATCGCTGTTCCCCAACGCGGCCAAGTAAAGGGATTGAATGAAAAGCACCCATAGCTCGCAAAGAACTTAAGCGAGCACGAAATATAAAAGCATCCCGCCCGGGCCTTTCGGCCATCCGGACGGGATGTTTTTTGTCGGTATTGTCAAGCGCCAAGCGCTTCGGCAAGTTGCTGACTCGTGGGGTCGACTGTTACAATGACTCCCCGCTCGTCGATGATGAATGTGCGGAGGCCGTCGGCCATTTCAAAGACTTCGCGAATAGCGTTCTCCGCTGTCGCGTCGCCAACATGGAATTGTGAGTCTGAATCGAGATTGTCGAGAGCGGCAATCTCTCGCATGAGCTTCTCGGAGCGATCGAGGTTCACTGAGACCACGGCGGTCTCGCTGTCGGAACCATTGTTTCGGATCGCGGTTGCCAGTCGGGCCTGGTCGAGGCGCGACTCGGCGTCGGCGGCTGACCAAAACGAGAGTACAACCTTCTTGCCACGCAGCCCTTCGAGGGCCAGCGAGCTGTCGGCACGCTCCACTACCAAAGCGGGAGCCTCGGAGCCGATTCGCGCGCCACGGCGCTCATCGACAAACGCCGACATTGTGAGAAGCATCATTGCGAAGCTCACAATGATCAACATTGTTTTCTTCATTATTCAAATTTGAGGTTCATAATTAAGAAAGCCTCACACATATCTTATTTATCACAAGCACTCATCTCTTTGACGCGAGCTGGCCGCGTCCCTCCCTTTTGCGAGAGGGGCAAACCGCGTATCGTCGAATTGGCGAGGCACTTGCGCTGTGTTTCTCATAAGCCGCCGTCAATGCTGGCCCGGCGACTCCAAATAATGTGTGGCGGGTGGTGTGAATTGAGAAAAAAGTCACCCGGCTTTCTTTGCCGATTTTCGGCTGCCGACAACTCTTTGTCTGGCATTATTTACTCATTTCGAGTGCAAAGATACGACATTTCAACAACACGGGCAAATTTCGGTTCGCGCTACACCCTTATAACACACCTATTTAGCATTTATAAACACTCAAAAACGCCCTTCTGGCACCCTCTCGGCGGGATTTTCCGCCAATCGCTAAATTTAGTTAATAAATCTTTATTATATGTTTTACAACATATTTTCGCAACACGATTTCACCAACGGCAAATAGAAATCCCCCGGCAAAGTCGCTCGCGGGACTATTGCCGGGGGATGGGAAATTTTGGTATTCAACGACCGATGCAGTGGTATGTCACACCTTGTTCGGCAAGGTCGTCAGCATCATATATATTGCGTCCGTCAATCACGAGCGGCGACCGCATTGAGCGGGTAACCACACCCCATGAGGGGAGGCGGAACTGCTTCCACTCTGTGAGTAGCAGCAGCGCGTCGGCATCGAGCACCGCATCGTACATATCGGTAGCGTACTCAACCCTGTCGCCGAGTCGGCGGCGGCATTCGTCCATCGCCACCGGGTCGAACACCCGGACCACGCATCCAGCGTCGAGCAGATGGTCGATCGTGACAAGCGAGGCGGCCTCACGCATATCGTCGGTCTCCGGCTTAAAAGCGAGCCCCCAAACGGCCACTCGCTTGCCGGCAAGATTTTCCTCGCCGCCAAGACTCGCGGCGAGTTTGCGGAACACTACTGACTTCTGCGCCTCGTTGACCTCTTCGACCGCTTTGAGTACCCGCATGGAGTACCCCTTTTTCTCAGCCGTTTTGATCAGCGCCTTGACATCCTTGGGGAAACAGCTTCCGCCATAGCCGCAGCCGGGGTAAAGAAACTTCGACCCGATGCGGGAATCGCTTCCTATCCCCTTGCGCACCATATTGACATCAGCGCCGACAAGCTCGCAAAGATTGGCAATATCGTTCATAAACGATATGCGGGTAGCCAGCATGGAGTTAGCGGCATACTTGATCATCTCAGCCGAGGGTATATCGGTGAATATCACCCGGAAGTTGTTCAGCAGGAACGGCCTGTAGAGGCGCCCCATCAGAGAGCGGGCCTTTTCCGAATCGACTCCGACCACTACGCGGTCGGGACTCATGAAATCCTTGATGGCGGCTCCCTCCTTAAGGAATTCGGGGTTAGAGGCGACATCGAACGGCACATCGACTCCGCGGGCCTCAAGCTCGGCGATCACGGCGCTACGCACTTTGGCGGCCGTGCCGACGGGAACGGTTGACTTAGTGACCAGGAGCGTGTAGCGCTTGATATGGCGCCCGAACTCACGTGCCACGTCGAGCACATAGCGCAGATCGGCCGAGCCGTCCTCGTCAGGCGGGGTGCCTACGGCGATAAACACCACCTCCACGTCGTCGATCACATCGGACAGCGCCGTGGCGAACGAGAGACGCCCCTCGCGCGTGTTGCGGAGCACCATCTCGTCGAGGCCAGGTTCATAAATAGGGAGGCGCCCCTCACGGAGCGCCTCTATTTTAGTTTTATCAATATCGACGCAGGTTACATTAACCCCCATTTCGGCGAAACAGGTTCCCGATACGAGGCCAACATAACCCGTGCCTACGATAGCGATATTCATATGGCAGCAGGTGGATTACCAGATGACAACCTGCTCCTCGGGAGCGAGGTAGAGTTTGTCGCCCTTCTTGATGCCGAACGCCTCGAAGAAAGGAACGATGTTGCGGAGTGTCACATTCACGCGGTTCTCGGCCAGAGAGTGAACGTCGCCGATGGTGAGGTTGCGTTTCTCCTCGTCGCGCATATTGGAAGCCCAGATATTGGCGTAGTTGAGGTAGAAAGCCTGCTCAGGCGTGAAGCCGTCGATTTTAGCCTCTTCGGAATTGATGTCGACGCCTTTCTTCTTCTGCGAGTCGAGGAAGGCGGTGTGGCTCACGCGGAGACCACCCTGGTCACCGATATTCTCGCCAAGGGTGTAGGAACCGTTGGCCATCAGGCCGGGGAGAATCTCAACCTTGTCGAACTGGTCGGCGAGGCCCTTTGTGAGCTTTTTGAACGCTTCAGCGTCCTCGGGCTCCCACCAGTTTGTCATATTGCCTTCGGCGTCGAAGTTGCAACCCTGGTCGTCGAAGCCGTGGCTCATCTCATGGCCGATAACCACGCCGATACCGCCGTAGTTCTCAGCATCGGTAGCCTCGGGATCAAAGAAGGGGTTCTGCAGGATGGCGGCAGGGAACACGATCTCGTTGGCCATCGGATTATAGTAGGCGTTAACGGTCTGCGGAGTCATGCCCCACTCGGTCTTGTCGACGGGCTTGCCCCACTTGGAGAGTTCCTCCTTCTGGTGCCACATCCCGGCATTGTGAACGTTCTGGTAGTACGAAAGTTCGGGGTCGATTTCCATCGAGGAGTAATCCTTCCACTTGTCGGGGTAACCGATCTTCACGGTGAAGTTGTTGAGCTTGTTGATAGCGCGGAGCTTGGTTTCGTCGCTCATCCAGGGGAGGTTGATGATGTGCTTGCCGAGGGCCACCTTGAGGTTGCCTACGAGTTCGAGCATCTTGGCCTTGGAAGTTTCAGGGAAGAACTTCTCGACATAGAGTTTGCCGATGGCCTCGCCCATATAGCTGTCGGGCACGCCGAGGGCGCGCTTCCAGCGGGGACGCTGCTGCTCGACGCCGCTGCGCACCTTGGAGAATTCGAAAGAGGTGTCGGTGAACTTGTCGCTGAGGTACGGAGCTGCCTGAGCCACATATTTCCAAAGATAGTAGTCCTTGATTTCGCGGTCGGAAAGCGAGGCCAGGAGGTTGTCGGCCTGCTTCACGGTGTTGATTTCGGTGACGATGAAGCTCTCGGGAGTCTCGATGTCCATAGTCTCAACGAAGAAGCGGTCCCAGTTTATGTGGGGGTACATCTCCTTGAGCTGGGCCAGCGAGCGGGGATTGTACATCGCGGGGATGTTGCGGCTCTCCTCGCGGGTCCAGGTGGAGTCGGCGAGCAGGGTCTCAATCTTCATCACGTTCTTCATAATGCGGTTGGCGTCCTTCTTGGAGTAGCCCGCGTTGCGCATCTGGTCGACGATGAGTTTCTGATAGGCGTCGCGGATGCGCTTGTTCTCCTTATCGTTGAGCAGGTAGTAGTCGCGGTCGCCCATACCGATCGAGCCGCCGGAAACGTACATGGCGTAGTTCTTCGAGTCAGCCATGTCCTCCATGGGGCCCGCACCGAAGAAGGGAGAGGAGTAGTTGCGGTGCATCCATATGAAGAGGTCCTCCATACCTTCGTGGGGAGTGTTCTCGATCTTCTTGAGGTCGGCCTGTATGGGGGCGGCGCCTTCGGCGTTGCGGCGCACGGAGTCCATACCCTGCGAGTAGAGTGTCCAGATTTTGAACGCGTTGGAGCCCTTTTCGGGATTAGTCGCACCAAGGTTGAGCACGATGTCCTTCACATTCTTCTCGGCCTCGTCGTTGAGGATGTTGAACACGCCGTAGCGGGCGTATTCGGGAGTGAGGGGGTGGGCCTTCATCCAGCCGTTGTTAACGTAGTGGTAGAAGTCCTCGCCGGGCTTCACCGAGTTGTCAATGTATGAGGGATTGACACTCTTGAGATGCTGCTGAGCGTTCGCTCCAAAGGCTGCGAAAGAGCCGAGGGCGATAGCGAGCGCGGCGTTTTTGAGTTTCATAAGTTATATGAGTTTGGTTGGTTTATTCTTGTGGGTTATTTCAAAGCATCGAGTGCGGCGCGGAGAGTCGCCAGGCGCGATTCGGTGTCGGCCTGCTTGCGGCGTTCGGCATCGATCACAGCGGCGGGAGCCTTGCTCACGAAACGCTCGTTGGAGAGCTTCTTCATAACTGAGGCGAGGAAGCCTTCGTAATACTCGATGTCCTTCACAAGCTTGGCGCGCTCGGCCTCGATGTCGGTGTTGCCTGACAGAGGCACGTTGAACTCGTCGGTGCCAACGAGGAATGTGCTGCCAGCGGCATCCTTCTCAGCATGGTCAGCCAGGGAGCTTAGGTTGGCGAGCTTGAGCACCACGGCGGTGGTGTCGGCATCGAGCGGCAACGCTCCGGCGCAGCGGAGTTCGAGCTTCTCCTTCGAGGGGATGTTCTTCTTGGCGCGCACGTTGCGGACTCCGGCGATAATTTCCTTGGCAACCTCCATGGAGGCGAGCAGGGAAGCGTCGGCCTTCGCCGCGCGGGGCACGGGTGCGTACATAATCGACTCGCCGTCGGCACGCTCTTCGAGGTTCTGCCAGAGCTCCTCGGTGATGAAGGGCATGAAGGGATGGAGCAGACGCACCAGCGAATCGAAGTAACCGATGGTGGCTTTGTAGCTCTCGGCGTCGATAGCCTCGCCGTAGGCGGGCTTAACCATTTCGAGATACCATGAGGAGAATTCGTCGCGGAAGAGGCGGTAAAGCTCGTTGAGCGCCTCGGAAAGGCGGAACTTGCCGAGCAGGTCCTCGATTTCCGCGATGCTCTCGGAGAGCTTGCTCGCGAACCAGCGGTCGGCGGTGGCGGCGGCAGCGGAACGGGGAGCCTTCTCATCGACGGTCCAGCCCTTTACAAGACGGAACGCGTTCCATATCTTGTTGCAGAAATTGCGTCCGTTCTCGCAGAGCTTGTCGTCGAAGAGGATATCGTTACCGGCGGGAGCGGCCTGCATGAGACCCATACGCACGCCGTCGGCGCCGTAGGTGGCGATCAGTTCGAGCGGGTCGGGAGAGTTGCCGAGCGACTTGCTCATCTTGCGGCCCAACTTGTCGCGCACGATACCGGTGAAGTAAACGTTGTTGAACGGCTGCTTGCCGACATACTCATATCCGGCCATAATCATGCGGGCCACCCAGAAGAAGATGATGTCGGGACCGGTAACGAGCGTGGCGGTGGGATAGTAGTACTTGATTTCCTCGTTGCCGGGGTTGTTGATGCCGTCGAAGAGGGTGATGGGCCAGAGCCATGAGGAGAACCAGGTGTCGAGCGCGCCCTCGTCCTGACGCAGGTCGCTCAGGTCGAGGTCAGCTTTACCTGTTGCCTGGCGGGCCTTCTCAAGGGCGAGCTCAGCGGTGCGGGCAACGAACACGCTCTCCTCGCCGGTGGCGGGATCGGTGTAATAATATGCCGGAATGCGGTGGCCCCACCAGAGCTGGCGGCTGATACACCAATCCTGGATGTTTTCAAGCCAGGTGCGGTATGTGTTCTTGTACTTCTCAGGCACGAACTTGATGATGTCGTCCATCACCGGGCTGAGCGAGATGTCAGCGAAGTGCTTCATATTCACGAACCACTGCAGCGAGAGCCTCGGCTCGATAGCGACCTTGGTGCGCTCCGAGAAGCCAACCTTGTTGACGTAGTCCTCAACCTTTTCCATAAGGCCGGCAGCCTCAAGGTCTTTGGCGATCTCGCGGCGGCAGTCGAAACGGTCCATGCCGACGTACATTCCGGCGGTCTCGGCAACGGTGCCATCCTCATTGAAAATGTCGATGGTCTCCAGGTTATGGGTCTTGCCGAGCATATAGTCATTCTTGTCGTGAGCCGGGGTCACCTTCAGACAGCCGGTACCGAAGTCGATTTCCACATAGCGGTCCTCGATCACGGGAATCTCGCGGCCGACCAGGGGCACGATCACGCGCTTACCCTTAAGCCAGGCGTTCTTCGGGTCCTTGGGGTTGATGCACATAGCCGTGTCACCCATGATGGTCTCGGGGCGGGTGGTTGCAACCACGGCGTAGCGTCCTTCGGGATCACCGGCTACCTTGTAGCGAAGGTAATAGAGCTTCGACTGCTCCTCGACGAAGTTCACCTCGTCGTCGGAGATGGCCGTGCGGTTCTGCGGGTCCCAGTTTACCATACGGAGGCCGCGGTAAATCAGGCCCTTGTCGTAGAGGTCGCAGAAAACCTTGTTGACAGCCTCGGAACGCTCCTCGTCCATAGTGAACGCGGTGCGGTCCCAGTCGCACGAGGCGCCGAGTTTGCGGAGCTGCTGGAGGATGATTCCGCCGTGGTGGCGGGTCCAGTCCCAGGCGTGTTCGAGGAATTGCTCGCGTGTGAGGTCGGTTTTCTTAATCCCCTCGGCGGCCAGTTTGGCGATCACCTTGGTTTCGGTAGCGATGGAGGCGTGGTCGGTGCCGGGAACCCAGCAGGCGTTCTTCCCCTCCATGCGCGCCCTGCGCACGAGGATATCCTGGATGGTTTCGTTGAGCATATGGCCCATATGGAGCACTCCCGTGACGTTTGGCGGAGGAATGACGATGGTGTACGGCTCGCGGGCGTCGGGCACGGAGCGGAAGAGCTTGTGCCGCATCCAGTAGTCATACCATTTTTCCTCAGTGTCTTTCGGAGAGTAGACGGTGGCTAATTCTTTCATTCCTTAATTTTATGTTATTTGGGCGCAAAATTACAAAAATTTCAAGGAAAATTCGCTAACTTTGCCCGTGAAACTGCATATTTATTGTGCGGCTCACACAACTGTCACGCACATCAAACCAAATGGCAAAATGAATAAAAGTACTTTCATCGCACTTACAATGTCCGCAGCATCGCTCACAGCGCTGACGGGCTGCGGAGGCGCCGCCGACAGCCAGCTCATCGACAAGCCCGAGTTCACCAGCGAGTCGGGTATTTTCGACATCGAGGCACTTGAGGCACTCGGCCGCGTCAGCGACCCGCAGGTATCGCCCGACGGCTCCAAAATACTCTATGGCGTAAGCTATGAGAGCGTGGAGCAGAACAAGAGCAACAACGAGCTCTATGTAATGAACATCGACGGCTCCGAGCAGACCCGCCTCACAAAGACCCCCGGCTCTGAAAGCGGGGCCGTATGGATCGAGGGGGGCAAGCGCATCGCCTTCACCGCCGAGAGCGAGGGGAAACCACAGCTCTGGGTCATGAACGCCGACGGCTCGGGCCGCAAGGTGGTTTCCGCGCTTGAAAACGGCGTGGGCGGCTTCCTTTTCTCGCCCGACGGCAAAAAGGTAATACTCGTGTCGACACTCAAGTCGACCCGCACAGCCGCCGACGTGTACCCCGACCTCCCCAAAGCCACCGGCCGAGTGATCGACGACCTGATGTACAAGCACTGGGACGAGTGGGTAACTGAAATCCCCCACCCCTTCCTGGCCGACTTTGACGGCTCGAAGCTCGACAACGTCAAGGATATCATGGAGGGTGAGCCTTTCGAATCGCCGATGAAGCCTTTCGGCGGCATCGAGTCGTTCGCCTGGAGCCCCGACTCGCGCCGCGTGATTTACACCTCGCGCAAGAAAACAGGTATGGAGTACGCCGTATCGACCAACTCCGACCTCTACATCTACGACCTGGAGACCGCGCAGACCCGCAACCTCACCAAGGGGATGATGGGCTACGACACCAACCCCGCCTTCTCCCCCGACGGCAAATATGTGGCATGGCTCTCTATGGAGCACGACGGATATGAGAGCGACAAAAACCGCATCTTCCTCCTCGACAACGCCACAGGTGAGAAAACCGACCTGACCACCGACTGGGACTACACCGCCGACGCCATCGCCTGGGCTCCCGACAGCAAGAAGATTTACTTCCTGGCCGCTTACCAGGGGTGCACCCCGATTTTCTCGGTTGACATCGCTTCCAAGAAAGTCGAGATGGTGACCGCCGGCACGGACATCGCCGACTACTGCGCCCTCGCCCCCACCCCCGACGGCAAGCAGCTGATCACGATGCGCCACTCGATGCTCTACCCCAACGAGATTTTCTCCGTGGCCAACGGAACAGCCACCGCGCTGACCTCGGTTAACAAGGAGATACTTGAGCAGATCGAGGCTCCGAAGGTTGAGAAAGTGATGGTGCCCACCACCGACGGCAAACTGATGACCACCTGGGTGCTCTATCCTCCGAAATTTGACCCCGAGAAGAAGTATCCCGCGATCCTGTACTGCCAGGGTGGCCCCCAGCAGGCTGTCAGCCAGTTCTGGAGCTATCGCTGGAACCTTATGCTTATGGCCTCGAACGGCTACATCGTGATCGCTCCCAACCGCCGCGGCCTCCCCGGCTTCGGCACCGAATGGAACGCGCAGATTTCCGGCGACTACCCTGGCCAGAATATGAACGACTACCTCTCGGCTGTTGACTTCATGAAGGAGAAGCCCTACGTCGATGGCGAACACATCGGCGCTGTAGGAGCCAGCTACGGAGGTTTCTCGGTTTACATGCTCGCCGGTATCCACGAAGGACGCTTCGCCGCCCTCATAGCCCACGCCGGCATCTTCAACACCGAGGCCCAGTACCTCGAAACCGAGGAGATGTGGTTTGCCAACTGGGACCTCGGCGGCCCGTTTTGGGACAAGAACAACGCCGTAGCCCAGCGCACCTTCGCCAACTCCCCCCACAAGTTCGTCGACCGCTGGGATACCCCCATTCTCGTGACCCACGGCGAATACGACTACCGCATCCTCTCATCTCAGGGCGAGATGGCCTTCAACGCCGCCCGTCTCCGCGGCGTTCCCGCCGAGATGCTGATCTTCCCCGACGAGAACCACTGGATTCTCAAACCCCAGAACGCCATTATGTGGCAGCGCGTATTCTTCCGCTGGCTCGACAAATGGCTCAAAGGCGTGAACTACGAGAACCCCTCCCCTTTCACAACAGCCGAGGCAGCGGCCGCTGTTGACGCCGCCGCTGAAATCGGCACAACCGACTGATACGATTTTACAACCCACCATACGACGAGGGCGCGCCAATCGGCGCGCCCTCGTTTTCATTTCCCGCGGCTAAAAACCGTGGATGTATTTCTAATCCGTTTATGCCTTGGCTTCGGAGTCGGCTTTTTCGGCGGCTTCCGCTGCCTCGTCCTCGGCAATCTCCTCGTCCTTGAACTCGGTAACGCCGGCCGCGATCAGCTGGTTGTACCACGAGAAGAGCTTGCGGATGTCGGTAGTGTATACGCGGTCCTCGTCGTATTCGGGGAGGATGGTCTTGAAGTAAGCGCGCACAGCGGCGTCATCACCAGGCGCCTTCACATCGACGGGCTGGCCGCCGGTAGCTTCCTTCACCTTTTCGAGCACCTCGCCGAGAGGCATATCCTCATCGGTAGTGTAAATCGAGATATCGCCCAGCGAAACAACTTTGTCGCGGGCATAGGCGGGAGTGCGTTTGCCATTCAGCAGGCTTTCTACAACGAGCATATTCTTGCCGCTCGACACGAGGCGGAAGAGGCCCGGTTTGCCTGAAATAGATAAAATCCTTTTCAGCATATCATTATTATGTTTGATGTTTTCAATTAACTGCGCCCGAAGGGGACGCGGTCGCGAAACGCGAAGTTAGTCAACTATCCCCTCCCGCGCAAACCTTGGGGCCATTATTTCGACGACGGACGATTTTTCCGTATCTTCGCGGACACTTACCGACAACCAACCACAGCTACGCGTGTATGACGAAGATTAGCGACAATATCATATCCCGTATGACCGCTATGGCGGATCCGGCGGAAGCCGCGCACCTCGGCCGTTTTTTCAAGACCGGGAAAGGAGAGTATGGCGAGGGTGACAGGTTTCTCGGCATCAGAGTGCCGATTACAAGGTCTATCGTCAAGGAATACCGACGTCAGACCGACTTGGAGGATATCAAGCCGCTCCTCGTGTCAGCATGGCACGAGGTCCGCCTGGCCGGCTTCCTACTGCTGATTGAGATTTATCGTAAAAGCCGGGACAAACGCTTCATCGTCGATTTTTATCTCTCAGTGCTTGACCGCGGAAACAACTGGGACTTGGTAGATATGGTCGCGCCGAAAATCCTTGGCGACTGGCTCACATCCCACCCCGAGGAGAGAGGGCTTCTCTACGAATTGGCCGCGATGGAAGGATGGCTTTGGCATCAGCGAGTGGCGGTAGTGACCTGTTGGACCATTATACGCAGCCATGATTACGACGACACCCTCCGCCTTTGCGAACTGATGCTGACCCACCCCCACGACCTGATACACAAGGCGTCGGGATGGATGCTGCGCGAAGTCGGCAAACGCGGAGGTATGTCAGAGATGCTTGGGTTCCTCGACCGCAACGCGGCCAAGATGCCCCGCACTATGCTGCGCTACTCCATCGAGAAGCTTCCCGAGGAGTCGCGCAAACATTATCTCTCGCTCGGCAGGTAAGTTTACCAATGGTTGAAGTGCAGCCGTGCGGGGTCCCATTTATCCTTCGCGGGATGGTCGGGATTGGCGGGGTACCCGATGGTGACCACGTTGAGAGGCATCACCGTCTCAGGCAGGCCAAGCACACGCTTGACACTCGGTATGCGCTCCTCGTTGGGATAGACACCGCACCACACAGCGCCGAGGCCGAGCCCGTGGGCTGCGAGAAGAATGTTTTCAGTAGCCGCGGAGCAATCCTGTATCCAATACTCGCGGTTTGTGCCTTCGAGCGCCTTCTCCATATCGCCGCACACCACGATGGCCGCTCCGGCCTGCGCGAGATGCGCGTAAGGGTGTACGGCGTCGAGGCTGTCGAGAACGGCGCGGTCCGTAACCGCCACGAACGCCCAAGGCTGGGCGTTAACCGCCGTCGGCGCGGCCATACCGGCCTTTACAAGGGTCTCGATCGTGTCGCGCCCTACCGGCTGCCCGGTGTACTGCCGTATGCTGGTGCGCGACATTATGTTTTCTATAACGATTTTCGCCGTGTCAGCGCCGTTGGCGCAATTGTCGCCGGATTGTGAGCAAGATGTCATTGCCATAACTGTAAGGGCCGAAATCCCGGCCGCGAGGATTGATTTCACTTTCATAATTCAAAGTATGGTTTCCCGCAAAGTTAGGAAAAACCACTCGGTTTACAAACACTCGCGATAGTATAAAAGTTCCCCACAATTCTTTCGCGACACGGGTTATTGGCACGAAACGAATAAAAATGTACCTTCGCGTGATGTTTGCAGAACTACTTCGCGATAAGACTATTTGATGAAACTGAAAGGATATTTGCTGGCCGCGCTGGCGGCAGCGGCCTATGGCCCCAATCCGGCATTCGCCGTTCCGCTTTATGCCGAGGGGATGAACCCCAACTCGGTGCTCCTCTTCCGCTATCTGCTCGGAATCCCCCTGTTGGGGCTGATGGTTGTCGGTAGGGGCCACTCGCTGCGACTTAACAAGGGTGAATGGGGCCAAGTAGCCCTGTTAGGCATACTTATGGCGCTTTCGTCGCTCGGTCTGTTCGAAAGCTACAAATATATGAACTCGGGCATTGCATCGACACTGCTGTTCGTGTATCCCGTAATGGTGGCGGTCATAATGGTGCTGTTTTTCCACGAACGCTTCAAGGCGTCGACCGCCGTATGCCTCGCGCTAATGGCGATCGGGTTGTCGCTGCTCACCCGTGCCGGAGAGGGAGGCGAGGTAAGCCCGTACGGGTGTCTGCTCGTAATGGTTTCCGCTCTGACCTACGCCCTGTACATCGTCATCGTGAATGTCAACCGACAAATAAAGGGGATTCCCACCTCCAAACTGCTTTTCTATCTGCTGGGGTTCGGCTCTCTACTGTTCGCCGCCTTGATACCGCTGGGCTCCCCGCTCACACTGCCCCCGAGCGGAGGAGCGTGGCTCAACCTGCTGGCGCTGGCGGTAATCCCCACCGTTCTCTCACTTGCTTGCACCACTGTCGCCATCCAGGCGATAGGCTCCACACCAACTGCCATATTCGGCGCGCTTGAGCCGGTAACCGCCGTGGTGCTCAGCGTGGCGCTTCTCGGGCAGAGCATCACCGCCCGAGAAATAATCGGAGGCGCGCTCATAGTCGCGGCCACTACGATAGTAGTCGCCGGAGGGCCGGTTGACAAGGCGATACTGCGCATACGCAAACTATTCCCACGCCGCGTACGGCGCTGAGGCTGCGGTTCACGACTGCTTTCTGTAGGTCGCGGCGGCTGTAAGGCAGAATAAAATGGCGAAACCACCGAGCGCGGCGAAATCAAAAGCCAGATCCGCGCTTCCGGCACCTTTGAGATAAACGGCGCGCATTATCTCGTTGAAGTAACGGGGCGGAATGGCGTACGTCACAACCCGGGCCCACTCCGGCATCGAATCAATAGGGGTGAAGAGTCCGCTCATAAGCTGGAACACCATAATGCAGGCGAACATAACGAAAATGCTCTGCAGCATTGTGGCCGACTTGTTGGCTATCGTCACCCCCAGCCCTGACATCGCCAGGGCGAACAGTACGGCCGCGAGATATATCAAGCCCACACTACCAGTCGGCGCGAGGCCGTACACCAGCCATCCGACCAACATTCCGACCGACACCACCAGCAACCCGACAGCCCAAAAGGGGATCAATTTCGAAAGCACGAACGCGAACTTGCCCACGGGAGTTACGTTCATAGCCTCGATTGTGCCCGATTCCTTCTCACTGACGAGGTTAAGCGTCGGCAGAAATCCGCATATGATGATTATAAGTACCACCATAAGAGCCGGAATCATAAAGTATCTGAAATCGAGCGTGGGGTTGAACAGATTCACCACCGACGGCCCGGTGGTTTCCGCCGCCATACCCATACCCTTGAGATAGCGGCTGATGGTCGCCGCAGCCGATGACCCGGCGTATTGGGAGCCGAGCATCCCTTTGGTGGCGTTGACACCGTTGGCTCTCAAATCAAGTTTGGGAGTGTCGCCTACAAGGATTCCGCGCTCGAAACCTTCGGGTATGGTGAGCAAAACATCAGCCTCACCCTTTTCGACAAGCATCATACCGTAGCCGAACGACTCGGACACCCCGATAACCGACAGCTCTCCGGCGGCATCTATATCAGCCACCATGCGCCTCGAAAGCATACCTTTGTCATTATCCACAACAGCCACGTTCACCTTGCTCACGTCAAGATTGGCCACCAACGGCAGCAGAAGCATCACCATCACCGGCATTGCCAGTATCATTTTGGGAATGAACGGGTTGCGCCTCATAAGGAGAAGTTCCTTCTTTAAGAGCGCTTTTAATATCCTGATATTCATTTGTTAACGGGATTTATGAGCGTTTAAGGCCCGATTTGGCAATAGCCACGCCGAGCACCACCGCCGTCATAGCGAACAGAATCACCGACTCAAGCCATATGCCGCCGGGGTCGAGTTGCTGGATCATAAGTTTGCGCATAGCCGCGATATACCACCTGGCAGGTATGATTCCGGAAATCCATTGTAGCGGGAGCGGCATATTCTCAATAGGGAAAATCATACCCGAAAGCATAACCACCGGGAGCATGAAAAGCATCGCTGACACAACCAATGCCGACACCTGCGTGTCAACCAAAGTCGAAACAAGGAGCCCGACCGACAAAGATAGCACGATATATAGCAGCGAAAGAGCCACCACCCATATGGCGGATTCTGAAAAAGGTATATCCAGCAACGAATAGGCCACCCCGAGCATCACTGCGAGAATCGCGCACGAAAGGATGAAATATGGCACTAACTTGCCGAAAATTACCATACCCGGCTTTACGGGAGATACAAGCAGCAGGTTCATAGTGCCGTTCTCTTTTTCGCTCACGATGGACACCGAAGTCATTATAGCGCAGATGAGTATGAAGATCATACCCATTATTCCGGGCACGAAGTTATAGGAACTTTTCATCTGCGGGTTATATAGCGTGGTGGTTATAAGCGGAGTATCGGCGGCTCCGGCGGCTACTTCGCTCAGATAGGCCGCGGCTGAGCGCCCCATGACTGGATTCGACGCGTCAACGATAAGCTGCGTCCTCACCGCGCCCTCGCGCTCAACCATCACGAGGGCAGCGTCGGCACCCCCGCCGCGCAGTATCGCCTCGACATCAGTCGGTGCCACCAATCCTTCGAAAGTGAAATACTCGTTGGCCCGCAACCTCTCGATTACGCCTCGCTCAACACCCGAGTGGCGGTCAGCGGCTACCACCACCCGCACGTTATTCACCTCCGTAGAAATGGCGAAACCGAACAGGAGCAGCAATGCCAACGGCATCAGCAACGTCAGCAGCATCGTGCGGCGGTCGCGCACAATATGCAGTGCCTCTTTCTTTATCAATGATGCGAATATTCCCATAAGTTCAAATTCGTAGTTAATTATCGGCGCGACTCGCCGAAGCCGCGACTCGCCGAAATACTTCGTCCATAGTTGACACACCGAGCGACGACTTTAACGACGCCGGGGTATCGAGAGCCTCGATTTTTCCATCAACCATTATAGATACGCGGTCGCAGTACTCCGCCTCGTCGAGATAGTGGGTCGTGACGAACACAGTCATGCCCTCGGAGGCCGCTTTGCAAATCAACTCCCAAAAGCCTCGTCGGCCTACCGGGTCAACTCCGCCGGTGGGCTCGTCGAGGAATAGCACCCGCGGATTGTGTATGGTTGCCGCCGCGAATGCCAGTTTCTGCCGCCAGCCGGGTGGCAGGCTTCCGGCCATCGCTCCTAACTTGCCATCCAGCCCAAGCTCGCCGCATAGCAGGTCGCGACGGCGGGCGAATTCCTCGGCGGTCATACCGTATACCGAGCCGAAGAGTTCGAGATTCTCCCCCACCGTCAGTGAGGAATAAAGGGTGAAGCGCTGGCTCATATACCCTATACTGCGCTTGACCCCCTCCGAGTCGGCAGCGGCATCGTGACCGACGATAACGGCTTTTCCCGCGCTCGGACGGCTGAGGCCGCACAGCATCTTCATAGCCGTGGTCTTTCCGGCGCCGTTCGCTCCGAGAAATCCGAAAATCTCACCCGGATACACCTCGAATGAGATATTGTCGACCGCGGTGAAGTCGCCGAACCGCTTCGTGAGTCGGTCCGCGATAATTATTGGTTCATTGACCGGCATGGCTTGTGAGTTTTATGAATAGGTCTTCGATTGTGGCTTTCGCTGGAACGATGTCGGCGTCGGGAATCCCGGCCGCGGCGAGATGGCGCTTTGCCGCCTCGGAATCGAAATCATCTGTCACCGCGAGGTGGATCGAGGCTCCGAAGGTATAGCAATCGGCTACCCCGGGTGTCGAACGAAGAGCTGCAAGCAGGCGGTACATATCACCAGAACGCGCCTCGTAGAGCGATCCGTCCATGCAGGCCACAAGCGCTTCCGGGGTATCGGCTGCGAGCACCCGGCCGTTGTCGATCATAGCCACTCGGTCGCACATCGACGCCTCGTCCATATAGGAGGTTGACACAAGGATGGTCATTCCGCCATCGCGCAGAGCCCGCAGTACCTCCCAGAACTCCGAACGGCTCACGGCGTCAACGCCCGTGGTCGGCTCGTCAAGCAGAAGCACCGAGGGGCGGTGGGCCAGCGCGCAACTTAGAGCGAGTTTCTGCTTCATACCCCCCGACAGCGCTCCGGCCATACGGTCGGGGAAACGGGCGAGCTGCCTGAACACCGGCTCGATAAGCGAATAGCACTCATCGACATCCGAGCCGTAAAGCGACGCGAAGAAGCGGAGATTCTCCATAACCGACATATCGGGATAGAGCGAGAACTTCTCGGGCATATAGCCTATGATCGAGCGCAGCCGACGGCTTTCACCTACCACGTCGAGGCCCAGGATGCTTGCGGAGCCATCCATCGGACCGGCCAACGTGGCGAGTATTCTGTAGAGGGTGCTCTTTCCGGCTCCGTCCGGGCCGATAAGTCCGAACAGTTCGCCGCTCCGCACGGCGAAGGACACCTTGTCAAGCGCCTTTATATCGCCATACGAGTAGCTCACGCCGCTGACATTGATGGCCGTGTCGCTCATAAACGCACCTCCCCGTATTGTCCGAGCTTGATAAGTCCGTCGTTCTTCACCGCGATCTTCACCGCGTACACAAGGTTGGAGCGGGTGTCGGAGGTCTGAATCGACTTCGGCGTAAACTCGCTTTCCTGGGATATCCAGCTTATCGTACCCGGATACTCAACGCGCCGATCGCCTCCGAAGTCGGCTATCACCGTCACCTTTTGTCCCAGACGCAAGTCGGCGAGATTTTCCGAGGTGAAATAAGCCCTGAGGTAAACATTGCCGAGGTCGGCAATCTCAACAAGCGCCTTTCCGGGTGAGGCGTATTCGCCCGCTTCGGCGTATTTGGTGAGCACGGTGCCCCCGGCCGGAGTTGTCACAATGCTGCGCCGCATCTCCTCCTCAATCTGCATTCTCTGGAATTCCAAAGCCTTCACGTTGCGGGAAATTGATGAGCTGTTTTTACCCAGGGTCGAGAGCAACGCGGTGAGCTCGGCCCGGAGGGAGCGTGTCGAGGCCTCCGCTTCGTCGAGCTGCTGGCTCGTGGCGGCGCCGTCGGCCACAAGTCGGCGCAGACGCTCGGTCTCCGATTCCTGGTGGGCGATGCGGGTGCGGAGCGAGGCCGCTTGCGACGCTATGTCGGGCGACGACGCCTCGGCGCTCTCCTGCTGGTTGAGCAACTGGCCGCGGCGGAGCGAAAGCATCGCGGTGTCGATAACCGCGACAACGCTTCCCGGCGCGACAGTGTCACCCTCGGCGAAGTCCATTGAGAGTATTCGGCCCGAGGTCTCGGCCGAGATGGTAACGGTGGTTGATTCGAAGATGCCCGAAGCGGCGTGGTCGGACTCCCCAGAGCAAGATGCCAAAAGCAGAAGCGCGGGTATAAGAGCGTATGGTTTCATCGGTTTACGTTATGTCGGAGATTACTGATATTTTGAAGCAACTGAATTTCGTGGTAGACGGCGGAGAGCCTGGCCTGGTTCTCGTCGTTGATTTTGGTAAGGAGCGCGTTGGTGTCGATCACACCGTTGGCCAGTCGCGACTCAGCGGCGCGCCGTACACTCTCCCGTAGGGCCACTATGCGGCGATCGTCGGAGATTATATTTCTCATCGCCTTAATCTTGGCGAGGTCCGACTCCGTGGTCAGGGAGGTATTGAGAAGGAAGGCACCCCGCTCAGCCTCTACCGAAAGATTGTCGAGCCGGGAACGCCGACGGCTGTTCCCGCGGGTATAGAATGAGTCAATGTTCCAGGTTATCTTTAGTCCGGCAAGCAGATTCAGGGATGGATTCCCGGTCATCATACTTTTGAAGTAATCCAGCCCGGGATTACCATAATATCCTTGGGCGAAGAAAGAGAAGCGGGGCATCACCGACGGTTCGACCGCCGCGGCCCGGGCATCGTTCACCGCTATACGGGCCTCGTAGAGGCGCTGTTCAGGACGTTCCGGCACGAGGAGCCCGGGAAGTTCGGCCGACGGCATTTCAAGCTCGCGCTCCCCGAGAGGCTCCCCTATCAGGATTTCCAGCGAGCGGGCATAGGCGTCGAAAGCCCCTTCGGCCTCCGACTGGCGTTGCCTCAACTGAAGCAGTTCGGCCTCGACCATATCGGCGTCGGCCTGTGTCGCGGTGCCGTTGGCCAGCATCGAGAGCATCTTGCCGTGGTTGTTTTCAAGCAGTTCGATTGTCAGACTGTTGCCGGCCATCTGTTCGCGCATCAGCAGGATGCCGAAATAGAGTTCGCGCACCCGAGCGCCCAGGCCGTACAATTCAACTTCGACAGACGCTTTTGATTGCTCGGCCTTGGCCCGTTCCAGAGTTCGCTCCGCTTTAGAAGCACCCCCGTCCCATATGGTCTGGGAAACGTCGATTCCGGCTTTCCATTGGTATTTCGACAGTCCGGCCACACTCTGCCCCATACGGTCTAGCATATCGCCGAGCATATCGGGGAAGGCCGGCGCCGCGTTCTGCGCCGTGCCTTGCGCATAGACCCCTACTCGCGGTAGCCAGCCTCGGTTGATGTCAGACAGCGACAGGCTCACCATCCTGTCGATAATTCCATACTGTTTTATCAAGGGATAATTTTCTCGTGCGAGCTCGACGCACCGCTCCAATGTGATGGTCGCCCCGACGGCCGGCAGTCCGAGCAAAAGCGCGGCCGACATCAGGAATAGCTTCAGATACCTCATATTATTCAAGGCTTAAGTTTACGCATTATAGTGTCGATATTCTCCTTCGTGCGCTCCCTCAGGAAACGTTCGCTACCAATCCGCAGGTCCCCCATAAGCACGTTCGCGAGGGGCATGGCAACAAAGGAGAACACATTTAGCGACACAAAGTCGAGAATCAGCATGCGCGCGTCGACCCTGCGGCACTCGCGGCGCGAGGCGTATTCGTCGATTTGCCGTTGGAGTGATTCCACAACCCTCGGTGCGTGGAACTCTATCATCTTCCTTATCATGCCCATCCTCTCAGGTTGCCCGAAAACCTCGTTGACCAGGAAGCGGGGAAGGTCGGGGTTTGCCGCCAAGAACTTCATATGGTTTTCAATGGTGAGCCTGATTTTCTCAAACAGCGGCATGCCGTGGTTGCCGACCGACTCCATCATAAGGTCGCGGAGAATATGGATTTTCCGCGACATAATCTGCTCGAAAAGTTTCTCCTTTGAGCGGAAGTAATAATGGAGCATCGCGTGAGTCACCCCGGCGGCCTCGGCTATAGCCACCGTGCGCGCCCCGGCATAACCCTTGATAAGGAACTCACGTTCGGCGGCCTCAAGTATCAGCTCCTCCTTTGATTTTGGCTCACTCGCCTCATTGGCAGCATTTTCAGCTAACTCGGCGGAAGCGTTTTTTCGTGTTGTCATATGGCTTATCTTGATTTAACAGATTTATCTAACAATTTTGTTAACGCGAAACTACGCGATAAATCTAACATACGCAAACAAAATGGAAAAATTCGATAAAAAAGAGTCCTTAGGGTCCGTGTCAGAGTCGCGCTGTTAGAGCCGCACGCCTACGCACGCCCCAAATTGCCGACCCAATGCGGGCGTATTACGCCGCTTTTTCGTAAATTCGCGATTACTTAGTAAAAGCGACTATTTCATGAACTTCAAATATTGCCCCGACTGCGGGGCACTCCTTTCCTCAAGAATACTTGGCGACGAGGGCGCGGTGCCCTGGTGCGACTCTTGCGACAAGCCCTGGTTCCCGGTTTTCCCTGTAGCCGTGATATGCCTTGTTATAAATGAGGAGGGGGAGGTGCTTCTCCTCCGACAGAACTATATATCGGAGGTGTACCGTAATCTCGTGTCGGGCTATGTCACCCCGGGAGAGCGGTGCGAGGACACTGCGCGCCGCGAGGTAGAGGAGGAGACCGGTCTCAAGCCATTGTCGGTGGAACTGAAAGGCACCTGGTGGTTCGAGAAGAAGCAGATGATGATGGTCGGCTTCTTCGTGAAAGTAGCCAAGGCTCCGCTCAGACTCTCGGTCGAGGTCGACGGAGCCTCCTGGCACAGCCCAGAGGAAGCGCTCGGGCTTGTTCACCCCCACTCTTACAGCGTGTCGCGCATCCTCACTGAAATGTATCTGAATTCACAAAACAACGACTGAATGGATTTAATAAACAACCTTGGCCGCTCGCTGCTCGCGGGCGTGTGCATCTCTATTGGCGGAATCGTATATCTCAAAGTCGGAGGCGTGGCCGGGGCGGTGCTCTTCGCCTTCGGCCTGCTCGCCGTGGTCACCCTGCAGCTCAACCTCTTCACCGGCAAATCGCAATTCGTGTGGGGCTCCGACCTCCGGGGCTACGCCTGGCTGCTGGTGATGCTGGCCGGGAATTTCGCCGGATGCCTGCTCACCGCTCTCGCGGCCTTCACCCCCACCCTTTCCGAGGCAGCTTCCGCCATCATTGACACCCGCCTGGCCGCCGGCCCGCTGCGGTGCGGGGTGCTCGCCGTAGGTTGCGGATTCATAATGACCACCGCCGTTCGCGGCGCCGCCGGAGGCAACTGGTGGCCGCTCCTGTTCGGCGTGCCCGCGTTCATAATATGCGGCTTCCCCCACTGCGTGGCCGACGCGTTCTACATCTCGGCCTCGCTTCTCGACCCCGGCTTCGCCGAGACACGCGACCCGGCGGCGATCCTCCCCTTCTACGCCGCCGCGGTAGTCGGCAACTTCATTGGCTGCAACCTTTACCGCCTGGCGCTCCCGGGAGCCCCCTCGCCTTTCCCCGCGAAAGTCGAAACGGAAGCTGCCGCGACCGAAAAGGCTGAAAAAACGCTCTAATCGGCTCCGTTTTCCAATTTTTCATTAACTTTGCAGGGATGGACCAGCTGATTCACATCATCACCAGCGGAATCCTCATCGGCATTTTCATATCAGCGCCGATGGGGCCTGTCGGTATGCTCGTGATTCAGCGCACCCTCAACAAGGGGCGTTTCCCCGCCCTGTTCACCGGCATAGGTGCGGCGGTGTCCGACCTTACCTACGCTCTGCTAACGGGTTTCGGTATGTCGTTCGTCACCGACCTTGTGACCCGTAACCAGCTTCTGCTGCAAATACTCGGGTCACTGGTGCTCATCGCGTTCGCCTTCTACCTCTTCCGAAAAAATCCGGCCGGATCGCTCAAGAAGCCCGACCGCGGACCCGACAATTACTGGAAGGACTTCCTCACCGGGTTCCTGTTCACATTCGCCAACCCGCTGATATTGTTCTTCATAGTGGGACTTTTCGCCCGCTTCAACTTCATATTGCCGGAACTGCGATACTTCCATTACATACTCGGCTACGCGGGAATATTCGGCGGAGCGCTGCTGTGGTGGTGGCTCATCACGTTCTTCGTCAACAAAGTCCGCGCGCACTTCAACGTGCGTTCAATGTGGATTTTGAACCGTTGTATCGCCCTCGTGCTATGCATTATGGCACTCGTCGGACTTTACAACGGCATTTCCGGCTATCTGTCATGACCCCTTAACCAAACCGTATAAGAATGTCCAAGACCCTGCGCATACCCCGCGCCCCCTGGCTCGACCAACTCAACATATCCGAAGTAGCGAACGCGCTGGAAGAATGCGGCACGCGCTTCTCAGTGGAGAGTATCAACTGGCCCGACAAGTACCCGTACCGCCCGCTGACGGTGGTTACCGCGGCTCACTCCGGCACCCACATCTACGTCGATTTCCTGGTGCGCTGTAACTTCCTGAGAGCCGTCAACAATGCCGACAACTCGCCGGTGAGCGAGGACTCCTGCGTGGAGTTCTTCATCGAGCCCCGCAAGGGGGAGCCGTACCGCAACATAGAGCTGAACTGCATAGGCACCATCCTGGCCGGCACGCGGCGCGGACGCCACGACCCGGAGCGCACCCGCTTCAGCTCCGAGGAGTTGGCACGAATCAGGCGCCATGCGACGGTGGGCACCCGGCCGTTCCAGGAGATTGAAGGCTCGTTCATATGGTGCGTCACGGTAGCCATCCCCCTCGACCTGGTGGGACTGGAATACAAGGGGGAGCCTATCGAGGTCCGCGGCAACTTCTACAAGTGCGCCTCGGCCACCTCGCAGCCCCACTATCTGAGCTGGGCGCCCATCGACTCGCCGGAGCCCGACTTCCACCGCCCGGAATTCTTCGGCGACATCATCCTCGAATAAGCGGCGCTTTCACGCGTGTCAGCAAGCCGGGATTTTTCAAAAACAGAGTCCCGTTTGCCGTTAATTCAGCGAATATTCTTATATTCGCGGGTTAATATCTTTATCCTCGACAAACAATATATTTATCATACCCAGATGGCTGAAACAAATACCGCCGAACTCCAGCAGGAGGAAAAAGGGCTCAACTTCGTTGAGCAGATTATCGCTGACGATTTAAAAGAGGGAAAAAACTCAGGCCGCATCCAGACTCGGTTCCCACCCGAGCCTAACGGTTACCTCCACATCGGCCACGCCAAGGCTATCTGCATGGACTTCGGCGCCGCCGAGAAGTTCGGAGGCAAGTGCTTCCTCCGCTTCGACGACACCAACCCCACCAAGGAAGACACCGAGTATGTCGACGCGATCCGCGACGACATCCACTGGCTCGGTTTCGACTGGGGCGAGAACGAACGCTACGCCTCGGACTACTTCCAGCAGCTCTACGACCTGGCAGTACGCCTTATAAAGGAGGGGAAAGCCTACGTTGACGACCAGACATCCGAGGAGATAGCCTCGCAGAAAGGCACCCCCACTACCCCCGGCACCAATTCCCCCTACCGCGACCGCTCGGTCGAGGAGAACCTCGACCTATTCGAACGGATGAACAAGGGTGAATTTCCCGAAGGCGCCCGCGTGCTCCGCGCCAAAATAGATATGGCGTCGAGCAATATGCACTTCCGCGACCCGGTGATGTACCGCATCATCCACACCCCGCACCACCGCACCGGCACCCATTGGAAAGTCTACCCGATGTATGACTTCGCCCACGGCCAAAGCGACTTCTTCGAAGGCGTGACACACTCGATATGCACCCTGGAGTTCGTGCCCCACCGCCCGCTCTACGACTATTTTGTCGATTTCCTGAGCGACGGCACCTACCGCCCCCGCCAGATCGAGTTCAACCGTCTGAACCTTACCTACACCGTGATGAGCAAGCGCAAGCTGCTCCAGCTCGTCAACGAGGGACTCGTGTCGGGCTGGGACGATCCCCGCATGCCGACTCTCTCGGGCATGCGCCGCAGAGGTTTCACATCGAAGGGTGTGCGTAACTTCATCGACCGCATCGGCTATACCAAGATCGAGGAAGCGATGATTTCGGTGAGCCTTCTCGAACACGCCGTGCGCGAGGACCTCAACGCCATAGCCACCCGCGCGATGGCTGTCATGAACCCCGTGAAGGTCGTGATCGACAACTATCCCGAAGGCCAGGTTGAGACCGTGGAGATGGAGAACAACCCCGAGGATCCCTCGGCCGGCACCCACAAGATGCCCTTCTCCCGCGAAATCTTCATCGAGCGCGACGACTTTATGGAGAATCCGCCCAAGAAGTTCTTTCGCCTCGCTCCCGGTTCGGAGGTTCGTCTCAAAGGCGCGTACATCGTGAAGTGTGTAGGAGTCGACAAAGACGCCGAGGGCAACATCACGACCATCCACTGCGAGTATGACCCCGAGTCGCGTTCCGGCCTCCCCGGCGCCTCGCGCAAGGTCAAGGGCACGCTCCACTGGGTATCGGCGCCCCACGCCGTCGATGCGACCGCGCGCCTCTACGACCGCCTGTTCTCCTGCGAGAACCCGTCGGCCGAGGATGGCGACTTCCGCGACCTCCTCAACCCCGACTCGCTCAAAATCGTCGAGGGTATCAAAGTCGAGCCGTTTATCGCCGAGAACGCCCGCCAGAGTGAAAAATTCCAGTTCCAGCGCGTCGGCTACTTCACCCCCGATTACGATTCGAAGGAGGGGAACCTCGTGTTCAACCGCACTATCGCCCTCAAAGACTCCTGGGAGAAAGCCCAGAAGAAATAATAAGGGTGGCTGATGGCGACGTCGCCATCCGACATTTACGAAACTATCACCTAATTCTCGCGGGGGCGCGCAAGCGTCCCCCGCGATTGTATTAAGAAACTATTCTGCCGTGCTTGATTCAGACAACAGCCTGGAATATATGAAGGAACTCTACGACCGCTTCCGCCGTGAAGTGCTCGAAGAGAAAACCGTTGACTATTACGAGGAGGACGAGCTGCTCGACATCTACGACTACGCCCAGGACGAGGGGGATGTGATGGTGCAGTTCTACGTTTTCCTCACAGCCCGCAGGCTTCATCCCGACTCCACCCTGTTTGACGAACGGGCCGGTTTCTTCCTGTCGTACATCTCGAACGACGCCGGAGCCGATATGCTCGCCCGGCGCCAGCGCGAGGAGAGCCCTCTATGGGATGTGCTCGCGCTCAGCATCGCCCACTATCCCGGCGGTCACCCCGACGATGATATGCGCGCGCTATTGGCGAAGCACGAGAAGTTTGACTGCGAGTCGGTGTTGAAGCTGATGGACCTTCTGCGCGACCTCACCCGACCCGACCTGGTTGCCGAAGCCTATATTGCTCTGCGCGACAAGGCCGAGGATACCCGCTCGCTGCTTTTCGAAACCGCCACCATACTCAAGGACTACCCCGACCATTCGGCACTGGCCCGTCAACTGGCCGAGGAGCTAACCCAGACGGAACCGTTCA
Source organism: uncultured Muribaculaceae bacterium (assembly GCA_910587075.1). Classification (GTDB taxonomy): domain Bacteria; phylum Bacteroidota; class Bacteroidia; order Bacteroidales; family Muribaculaceae; genus UBA7173. The sequence continues at coordinate 30,659 of CAJUKE010000012.1, read as the reverse complement.
ACGTGGACTGCTGGCTGCTGCTCGCCAAAACCGAGTTTGCCAACTCGCACCTCGACGAGGCGGTTTCTGCCGCCGACTACGCGCTCGCGATCGACCCCGAAAATCTCGAAGGGGCGCTTGTCAGGGCCGTGGTGCTCTCGGCTTCCGACAACACCCGCGAACAGGCCGAAGAGGAACTAAAAGCCTTCCTCCGCCGGGTGCCCGACAACGCTATCGCGACCAAGGCGCTGGCCGAGTGCTACAGAGGCCGCCACAAGGACAGCGCGGCTATCGAAACCTACGCCTCGTTCATGGCCAAAGGTGACGAAGGCAACCCAGACGCCATTCTTGAGATTCTCCGGCTCAAGCCGGAGAATCCTCAGCCCTATCTCGACATCTACAACAGCATCGTTGGCGACGACAACGAGCAATGGCATAAGGCGGCGCTTACGCTTTACAACGAGAACCTTTATGACCAGGGGGCCGAGCTTCTCGACTACCATACTGAGAAATACGGGTTCACCACGCTCTCGGAGCTGTACCTGAGAATGCTCTATCTCGCGAAGCGCTACGCCGACTATATCACCCGGTTCGAGCAGCTAAACGTGTACCGCACGGAAAACGATCCGACTTCGATCGAAATTTCCGTGATGGGCTACCTCCTTCTGTGCGCGTCGCTCCTGAAGGAGCACCGCTTCGCCGACCTCGACCAGCTCAGCTCAGTGATTCTCAGCAATCCGCCGCAGATAGCCGACATCGAGGATATAATGAAATTCAAAGGGATTCAGCTCACACTCCAGCAAATGAGGCTGCTGGCGAGCCACGAGGCGTACGCCCTGATCGACGAGCCCGGTTTCGACCCGGCCCGCCAACTTTTCCCGTTCAGCACCCCGGAGGATAATCCTTTCGAAGGTGAGGCGGACTCCGAAAAAGCCGACGGCGACAAAGAATAGTCCTCAACCTCTTTAACCCTCCCCAAGATATGGCTGAACACGAAGATTTCGACAAAGTATGGCGTATGATGCTTGGCGGCGAAGTTTACGACGCGCTGCATCCGCGCCTTTTGGAAATGCTCGCTGAGACCCGCGAGAAAATCCGCGATTTCAACGACCTGCGCCCCTCCCGGCTGGAGGAACAGAAGCAGATAATCCGCGGCTTGTTAGGATCTTGCGGCGAAAGGTTCCATTTCAACCAACCATTCCGCTGCGACTACGGGTGCAACATCCACATCGGTGAGGACTTTTTCGCCAACTTCAACCTGACGATACTCGACGAGGCCGAAGTGCGCATAGGCAACCACGCCTTCATCGGGCCGAATGTGAGCATCTACACCCCCTGCCACCCCCTCGACGCCGAAGGCCGAAACACTGGTGTCGAATGGGCCGAGCCAGTCACGATTGGCGATAACGTGTGGATCGGCGGCAATGCGACCATACTCCCCGGAGTCACCATAGGCGACAACGTGGTAATCGGTGCCGGATCGGTTGTCACAAAGGACGTCCCCTCCAACGTCGCCGTCGCCGGCAACCCGGCCCGCATAATCAAGCGCCTATGACCGCGTTGTAGACTATCTCGGAAATCTCAGCAATCAAAGCCTCGGTCTCAGGCATAGAATATCCTGAGTTCTCAATGAAAACGGCGATGGTGTAGCGTCGACCGTCGGGCAAATTGACATACCCGGCATCGTTTACAGCCATAAGCCGTCCGTCGGGGAGCGTAAAGCCAGTCCCAGTTTTGTGGCCCAGCACAGCCCCGGTGCCCGAGAGGGGTTTGGCGAGGCGGTCGGCTCCGGTAGCGCAGGTTTCCATCAGTCGCTTAATCTCCCTTGTGATTCCCGTTTCCGGGATTTCAGCGGCGAAGCGGTCCATCAGACGCGCCATAGCGAGTGGCGACGCGGAGTTTCGGTAGCAGAGTGCGTTGTCGGCGTGCATCTCGGCCTCGGTCGATACCACGTTGACACCTTCTACTCCAAGGCGGCGCAGTGCGGCTCGCACGCGGTCCATTCCTCCGGCCAAGCGCACAATCACATCCGACGCGTTGTTGTCGCTTTGCTGCAGGGAATATGCCAAAACCTCATTTAGCGGCACCCTGATGGTATCGCAAGAGGCATAACGGTCGCGCATAGGGCTATAGGTATCGGGCAACAGATCGTCGCGGGTAAGCGTAATGGTGTCCGGCAGCATTTCCGCTCCAGCCTGCGCTCCATCAGCGAACGCGAGCGCTATCGGAAACTTATATACGCTGAGCATGGGGAACTGCCCGCGGCCATTGACTTCGACCGTGTCCACACCGTCGACTATCACCGCCACGCCTATTTCGGCATCCTTATCCCTGACGAAATCTTCCAACTGTTTTCGCATCGCTCCGTACCTGTCGGCATCGGAGCACGCCACCATCATTATGGCGACGAGGAGCATACCTACAATTTTTTTCATTCCGCAAAAACCTAAATGTGGCGAATCCTGATTTCAAAAAAATCGGTTTGAATGACAAAAGTACTGAAAATTCCGAATTAATCAGTATTTTCGCAGTCAGCAATGAGTGGTGAATATTGTTATCACGATATTCGCCATAACGTCAAACTCGAAATCAGTAAGCATACTATTATGCCAGAAGCTACCGCGACTAAATGGTCACCAACCAAACTTTGGGAACCGATTTTAACCGGCACCGTGTGTCTGGCGATCTGTAAAATAACAATTTTCAGGCTTTTCGCCGGATGGGACGCACCCTACTTCGGAATGGCCGAACCAAACGCCTACGCCAAAATAATACTGCTCGCGTTCATTATAAGCGCGCCGTTCGGCATATTCCGCAAATGCCGCGCCCAAACGCTCGCGTTCCTATGCGCCGATGCTGTTTGCGCCATCAAAGTCTGGTCGGCGCTCGGGCCATGGCTTGGAATCGCGTCGCTATCGCTCATGCTACTGACCACCATCGCACTCCACGCCATAATGAAGCGCCCGGTAAGACTCACCTCTGTGCCACTGCAAGGCCGACTCCAATACTGCGGTTACCTGTTAGCGTGGTCACTGCTCTCTTTCTTTTTGCCTTGAGAGCGACATCACCTCCACGGCGATGAACCAGCGTCAACGCCGCCGCGGGAAGTAGAAGCGGCGGTATTTCCTGACGTGGATAACCACCATTATCAGGAAGATAAAGCCGATTTTACCATGGATGCCCCCGATTGTCGAATGTGTATATGTACCCATCCAGGCAACAGAGGCCGCGATGCCGCTGACAATCATAAGCATACAGAGCAAACCGAGTCCTCGGCCCCCGTGGTGTTGGCGCTTGCTGCGCGCCGCGCTTTTATTCACGCGCCTCGAAGCCTTGTGCAGGGCCAGGTGCCAGAATATGAAACCAACCATCGCCGCGCCAAGGAGTATGTGGAACCACACCCATACTCCGGGACCGAACGGGTTTATTTCCAGCCATAAAGCCGACCCAAGCATAATAGCGCTCACGCAGAGCAGAACCCAGTCGCACAACCTTAATTTACCTAATTTCGTCATAGTCTAATGTTTGACCGCGAAATTAGTGGGTTTGGAAACGGCGCGCAATGGACTAACCGTGCCTTTGATTGGACTATTCAAGGATTCCGCCTGAATCTCGCGGGAGAAACTCCGGCTGTTTTGCTGAACAAGCGCGAGAAATACGCGCTATCCTCGAACCCGAGCGACGCAGCCACTTCCTTGACCGACAAATCTGTATGGCACAGCAAGCGCTTTGCCCGCAGCACGATTTCGTTGCGGATATAGGCTCCGGCGCTCCAGCCCGTGACTCCGCGTACCGCGGCGCCGAGGTACGCCGGTGTGATGTTAAGCTTTTCGGCATAGAACGCCGGGGCGTGGTTCTCGGCGATGTATCGATCGAGAAGCCAGTTTAGTTCGAGCACTATGCCGAGCCGGCGCCCACCATCGACAGGCCGGGTGGCGAGAACCGCGCGGAACCGCTCGGCGATGATGCCGATAAATGCCCCGGCGAGATCGCGCACAATATCCATATCGCGCCCCGCCTTGATTATACGGTCCATCATATCGAACAAGGCGGCGAGTTCCGAAATAACCTCGGGGTCTCCTCCCGCGGTAACACCCTTTAGAGCGGCTTCGGCGAACACCGGTTCATACTTGTCACCGACAATGTTCGACTCGACCATCAGCATGCGACCTTCGAACTCGTCGCCCGACACATAGCGGTGCACCTGTCCGGGACGGATGAACTGAAGGTCACCCTCGCGGAAGTCGCGGCGCACGAAATCAATGTCGCAACTCAGACTTCCGCGCAGTATGATGCCGAAAATATAAAAATCGTCGCGGTGGGCGTATTTCACCATCTCGCGCTTCACATCTCCGGCATTTACAGCCTTAAGATGCACGCAGTCGCGCGACAAATCGCCGTGGCGGTGGAGCGGTATAGTTGCTGTCATAGCGCTTATGGGTGTCAGGTTTTAACGCGTTTTCGCCTACCAGCCACGCTGTAACTCGCCTTCACTATCTCGTAGGAACGCCTTACAAGGTCGAGAATCTCGGCATCGGAGATGTCGCCCCCGATCCCAAGCTCTATCCAGTATTTCCGGCTCATATTTCTGTGGGCAGCGCATGAGGCGCGTGTCTCGTAGAGTTCGGCAATCACGGCAGGCTCCCCTTTCACGGTTACCCCCTCGAAATTATCCATGTCGAACATACAGAACATATGGCCCATGACGTAGAACACCAGCACCGAATCAAACCGGGCGGCGAACTTGCCGAACGGCGTTTTCTCTGTAACCCCATCGAAAGAGAGGCAATACTCCCTAAGTCGTTCAATATCCATAGTCTATTCCAACGTCGTTGTTAAAGAGGCCCGATTGCATCCGATATCTGATTCTCTATTGCAAATTTACGGGTTTGCGGTGTATAATTAAAGCGATTTTTGTAATTTCGCACAAAGAGCCTATGCTATAGACCGCGTCATGACCCATAGCGGCTGACACGGATTTGCCAACCAATAAACTGACCAGCGTGAACGTAAATCTCACTATCAAGGAAGTGTCGTCGGAGAAGCGGCGATTCATCGACCTGCTTCTCATAGGCGACGAGCAGGTGGATATGGTCGAGCGTTATCTCAACGAGTGTCGGCTCTTTATCGGCTATATTTGCGAAGAGCCCGCGGCATGCTGCGCCGTGCTGGAGGAACCGGGAAAGATCGTTGAGATAAAGAATCTCGCCGTAGCGGCCACTCACCGCTGCCGCGGCATCGGGAGGCTGATGCTGCGCCACGTCGAATCACTCTACCGCGGCACGACCATAATCCTCGGAACCGGGGAGACCCCGTCGACCCTGCGCTTCTACAAGAATTGCGGTTACGAATACTCCCACACCGTGCGCGACTTCTTCACCGACCATTACGACCACCCGATTGTAGAGGAGGGCGTGACGCTGCGTGATATGGTCTACCTAAAGAAGATGGTATAAAGTAACAGCAGAGCCGCGTCAGACCGCATTTGTTAAGCGGTCTGACGCGACTATTATTGAATACTATTGTTGTTTAACCGGTATTAACCCTTGGCAAAACGGTCGTCCCACGACGGGTGGGCGGGGTCCTCGGCCACGAGCGCCTCGGCGAGGTCAATACCGAGCGCCTCGGCCAGCATACGGCCATATTCGGGATCGGCACGGTGGCATGCACGGGTGTGGCGCTGTTTTATGAAAAGGGGCACCCCATCCATCTGCGCGGCGGTGTTGGCGCAAGTGGCCTGTTTGTCGGCCGTGCTCATCAGGCGCCAGAGTTTGCCTGGCTGTGTGTAATAATCGTTGTCGTATAGGCGCTCGTCGTAGTTGTAAAGATCGCCGTGGAGCTTCATCGGAGGTTCCTTGAGCGCGGGGTTGTCGGCCCACTCACCGAAACTGTTCGGCTCGTAGGCTATCGTCGCTCCCAAATTGCCGTCGGTGCGCATCTTGCCGTCGCGGTGGTAGGAGTGGAACGGGCAGCGGGGCTGATTGACCGGAATGAGGTTGTTGTTGACTCCCAGGCGGTAGCGTTGCGCGTCGCCGTAGGAGAAAAGGCGACCCTGCAGCATCTTGTCGGGCGAGAACCCGATGCCGTCGACGATATTAGCAGGGTTGAAAGCGGCCTGCTCGATTTCGGCGAAGAAGTTCTCTGGGTTTCTGTTGAGCTCGAGAATCCCCACATCGCGGAGGGGGAAGTCGGCGTGGTACCACACCTTGGTGAGGTCAAACGGGTTAATATGGTAGCGTCGCGCCTCTTCCTCGGTCATAAGCTGCACCTGTAGCTTCCAGCGGGGGAAGTCGCCGCGCTCGATAGCCTCGAAGAGGTCGCGCTGGTGCGACTCGCGATCCTTGGCGATTACGGCCTCGGCTTCCTTGTCGGTGAGATTCTTGATGCCCTGGAGCGTGCGGAAGTGGAACTTGACCCAAGTGCGCTTGCCGTCCTTGTTTATGAAGCTGTAGGTGTGGCTTCCAAAGCCGTGCATATGGCGGAATGAGGCTGGAATGCCTCGGGGCGACATGGTGATGGTCACCTGGTGGAGCGCCTCGGGAAGGAGGGTCCAGAAGTCCCAGTTGGCCGTTGGGTTGCGCATACCCGAACGAGGGTCGCGCTTGATGGCGTGGTTGAGGTCGGGGAATTTCAAGGGGTCGCGGAGGAAGAACACCGGGGTGTTGTTGCCCACGAGGTCCCAGTTGCCGGCATCGGTATAAAACTTCATCGCAAACCCGCGGATGTCGCGCTCGGCATCGGCGGCGCCGCGCTCCCCTGCAACGGTTGAGAACCGCACCAGGCAGGGTGTCTGCTTCCCCACCTCGGAAAAGATAGAGGCGCGGGTGAATTCAGTTATGTCATTGGTCACGGTGAAGGTGCCGAAAGCGCCGGAACCCTTGGCGTGCATGCGCCTCTCGGGTATGACCTCGCGGTCGAAATGTGAGATTTTCTCAAGATACCACGGGTCCTGCACGGCGACGGGGCCTGGACGGCCGGCGGTTTGAACATTCTGGTTGTCGGCGATCGGGCGCCCGTTTTCAGCGGTCAGTCTTTTCTTGTCCATACAATCATAATGAGTTAGAGGTGTCGTCGCCCTCCCGGCGGAGTCGTCGCCGCAAGGAGGGTTCGACATTTCCAACGCCATTATGCCCGGAATGGTTCGCGGGGTATGGAGATGGGCGAGCTGAGGTCGGCGGTCGGTCAGGCTTTCTCGGAGAGTTCGAGCCAGCGCATCTCCTTCTCGTCGAGTAGCTCGCTGACCTCGGAGAAACGGGCGGCTTTGGCCGCGATGTCGTCCTGGCTCCCGCCGGAGGCGAACAACGCCTCAAGGGCCTCTTTTTCAGAGGTGAGAGCAGCGATTTCCTTTTCAAGTTCCTCGAATTCCTTTTTCTCCTTAAAGGTGAGTTTGGGAGCACGCTCCACCCTGGGTTTGCGGGGAGCCTCGGCAGTCTGTCGGCCCGAATCAGCGGCGCGTTCGCGGGCATCGCGCTCCTTGCGCCAGAGGGTGTAGTCGGTATAGCTGCCGGGGAAATCTTTCACGACTCCCCCACCCTCGAACACAAACAGGTGGTCAGCAACAGAGTCAAGGAAATAGCGGTCGTGGGAAATGACTATCAGGCACCCCTTGAACTCGCTGAGATAGTCCTCAAGCACGCCGAGCGTCGCGATGTCGAGGTCGTTGGTAGGCTCGTCGAGTATCAGGAAATTGGGCGATCCCATCAGCACGGATGCCAGATGGAGGCGGCTGCGCTCGCCGCCGCTGAGTTTGGCGATGAGCTTCTGCTGGTCGGCCGGAGTGAATAGGAACCGGGTGAGGAATTGCGACGGACTGAGCCTTTCGCCACCATTGATCACCACCTCCTCGGCGCGCTCGGTTATGGCGTCGATGACGCGCTTACCGGGGTCGAACGACATACCCTCCTGCCGGTAATAGCCGAAGCGCACCGTCTCGCCGACATCGAAATGCCCTGCATCGGGACTCACAGCGCCGAGAAGCATCTTGACGAATGTGGATTTGCCGACACCGTTGCCCCCCATGATGCCGACCTTCTCGCCCGGAGCGAACGTGTAGGTGAACCCGTCGAGAATCACCTTGTCGCCGAAGCGCTTGCCCACATTCTCTGCCTCGAAAATCTTCGAACCGATGCGGGATGCCTTCACCGAGAGGTTGACATCCCTGTCGGCCTGGCGGGCACGGGCGCGCTCTTTGAGGTCGTAGAAGGCGTCGATTCTGTACTGGGCCTTCCCGGCGCGGGCCTGCGGCTGGCGGCGCATCCACTCCTGCTCCTTGCGCAGCAGGTTCTTGGCCCTGGCCACGTTTGCTTCGGCGGCCTCAAGCCGCTCGCGGCGACGCCGGAGATAGTTGGCGTAGTTGCCGATGTATGAGAATACCTCGCCGCGGTCGATTTCGACGATGCGCGAGCACACGCGGTCGAGGAAAAAGCGGTCATGAGTCACGAGCAACAGCGTTACGCGCGAACGGCTGAGGGTCTGCTCCAGCCACTCGATCGCGGGGATGTCGAGGTGATTGGTAGGCTCGTCGAGCAGGAGCACCTGCGGCTCCGCCGCGAGGACGCACGCCAGAGCCACGCGCTTTCGCTGGCCGCCCGACTGGGTGGCCACCTTTGCGTCGAAATCCGTTATTCCGAGCTGCGACATCAGTCGGCGGGCCTTCGAAAGAATCTCCTCCCGCTCCTCCGGCTCAGCAGCGTCCAACGCCTCGACAATCGGGCGGTAAGAAATGGCGGCGTCCCACACCGTCAGTTCTTCGGGGAGGTCGGGCGTCTGGTCAAGAAACGCGACGCGGACACCGTCCGACTTGACAACAGAACCTGAATCAACGTCTTCCAGCCCGGCTATGCAGCGCATAAGCGTGCTTTTGCCGGAGCCGTTGCGCGCCACGAGGCCCACCTTGTCGCCCTCAGCCAGCCCGAGAGTAAGGTCGCCGAACAGCAATCTGTCACCATAACTCTTTGTAAGTTTCTCAGTTTGAAGCAGTACACCCATAAACAGTAATCAATTCCGTTAAGAAATCTTACGCGAAGATACGAAAAACTGCCAAAAAATTTTGCCATTCCGAAAAAACTCCTTACCTTTGCATCCGTAAAACTCATATGGAGTTCACATAATCAAGGACGGCGGCTCCAACCCAAGCGGAACGCCCCTTGGCCTCGAAAGGAGAGGTGGGTGAGTGGCTGAAACCACCAGTTTGCTAAACTGACGTAGGAGCAATCCTACCACGAGTTCGAATCTCGTCCTCTCCGCGAAACCAAGCCTAACGCACTTTGAATCAAGTCGTTAGGCTTGGTTCCATTTAAAGCCTCGGACAAATTTCGGACAGCGGTCCGGCGAGGCGGTCATCCATATTCTCAAACCGTGACATTCTTGGAATACCAAAGAATGTTAAAAAAATGTGCCATTACGGGAAAAAACGCACCCCGCGCGGTATAATACTGCAATTCACCTACCCGAGACTCCACACGAAAAAATCCTGGTACGTCGATTTCATGAGCTTCGACCCGGGCACCGGCTCGATGCGGCGCAAAAAGTACATGCTCGACGGCATCCCCAAGATCACCGACCGAAGGAAGCGCGCCGCCGAACTGATCGAGGCGCTGACGAAAAGGCTGCGGGCGGGTTGGTCGCCGTGGGTCAACGTTGACGACAACCGGGGCTACACCCCGCTGGCCGACGCTTTGGAGCGCTACGAGGCCCACGTCGAGCGGATGGATAAGTACAAGACGCGCAAATCTTACTCGTCGAGGCTATCGGTGTTCCGGGAGTTTCTCGATTCGAGAATCCTACCACCCAAATACGTTTACCAGTACGACGCCGCCCTGGTGTCGGACTTCCTCGACTGGATACTGCTCGACCGGGAATGCGGGGCGCGCACGCGCAACAATTACCGCTGCTGGTGCAGTTCGTTGGCGGTGTTCTTCATCGAGCGGCGCTATATAACCGAGAATCCGGCGGAGCGCATCAAACCCCTAACCCAGGCCCCCAAGAAGCGCCAGCCGCTCACGGAGTCGATGCTGAGGCGGCTTTCGTCGTACCTGGCCGAGCGCGACCCGCGTTTCCTTCTGGCCTGCCGCATGGAGTATTACACGTTCATCCGCCCGGCGGAGCTTACCCAAATCCGTATCAACGACATATCGGTAAAGGAGCAATCGGTGTTCATACCCGCCGAGGTGTCGAAGAACCGCCGCGACGGCAAGGTGGGGCTCAACGACGAGATTTTAAAGCTGATGATCGATACCGGGGTTTTCAACCACCCGGGGGAGTTCTATATCTTCGGCAAGAATATGGCGCCGGCCCGCGAACGCGCTTCCAGCGAGATTTTCCGGCGCAAGTGGAACAAGCTCCGCGCCGCCCTGCGCTGGGGCAAGGAGTTCCAGTTCTACAGCCTGAAGGATTCGGGACTGCGCGACCTGGCCAACAGCGAGGGCATCGTCATAGCCCGCGACCAGGCCCGACACACCGACGTATCGACAACGAACAAGTACCTCCAGGGGCGCGACCTACCCGTGCACGAGGAGACCAAGCACTTCAACGGGCTGTTGTAATGCTGGTTATCTCGGTTTTGATTTTGTAGGCCACATTCATAATATAAAAGCCCTTACGAAAAATAAACGTCCCCCGCCGTCGTTGCGTGATGGCGGGGGACGAGCTGCTGCAAAAGGTGTAGAAATCAAACAACAGCATTAAATCTTTTCCGCGGTCTCCGTTATTCGTCGAGCGACATCAAGAAGCGCGGCTTTAAGGGTCGCACGCTCCTGTTCATTAAAATCAAAGGGGCGCCCATTGCCGTTTACGTCAGTCCCCGACATTTTTTGGTATAGCCACGCACGCGTGTGCCCAAAATAATCCCGCGAGATATTCGACCAATTCACTATCGGCAATATCGGGGCGAGCTTCTGCTTCATTGTTTCCATATATTTATTTTTTAATCCCCCTCCCCTTTTCGAGGAGGGGGAATTGTTAATCTTTAGCGGTTTCCTCTTCTTTCAGTTCCGCGACCAACTGGTCGATGAATTGTTCGAGTTCCCAGGAGGGATTGTGTTTCGAGCGTCTGAAGTTTCTCAGTGCTTCGATGAGTTCTTTTTCTTTTTCGCTAAGTTTTTTCATTATTTTGTTGTTTGATTTCTACACTACAAAGATACTAATCTTTTGTATAATATGCAAATTTTTCAGATACTTTTCCTTAAAAAAACGTCCCCCGCCGTCGTTGCGTGATGGCGGGGGACGTTATGCGTCAGAAGGAGGCGGTGGGTGTATCGTTCGCGGGGTCGTCGGCATCGGGCGGAGCGGCGAGTGTCGCGAGGTCGTCGCGGATCATTTGCAACACCCGTATGCGAGCCAGCGCCGCGGCGTCACCCTCCGGCGTGCCGTCGGAACTCTCGACGAGCATCCGCCCGAGCTGGTTAAGGGTGTCGGCGTACATGGCCGCGGTGTCGGTATTGGTCTGAAGGTTTTCGAGCGTTTCGACAACGGCGTCGGTTATCTGCGCTCCGGCGATCTCGATTCTCATAAGGCGCCTCCTTTCTCCCCGGAGGGTTCGAGGGCCACCGCTACGGTGGCCGCGGTGATCGAGGCGACGGCGGCTCCGGCCACGAAGGGGGTCATTGTCCCGGTAAATGTGAGCTGCGCCCACATGGCGAGCACAGAGGCGGCTGTTGCCGCGGCGGCGAGCCGCTGCGCGAGATTGGTCACTCGGGAGCTGATGGCGAGCTTTCGCCCGGCGCTCCGCTTGGTTTGGATGGTTGTTGTTGTCATAACTGTTGATGTTTAGCGTATAGGCAGAAAAACGGCTGCCATATCCCGTCGCTAAACATCAACAGTTAGTCACCTCCGAAGAGTCGAAAAAATGTTTGGATATGACAGCCGAAGCCGTTGTATGTATGGGCACAAAAAATGCCCGAAAATGTCCGAGCCTTTAACCGTGGCTCTGCGGCGATGACTGACATCGTTGATGTTTAGCACTGCAAAGATACGGCGAAAATCCGAAACGGCAAATTTTTTTGAAATTTTTGAGTAATAATTTTGTAAATTACAGATTTATTACTATCTTTGTAGTGTAATAATTAACCTAAAAAGAAAGGAGAACAAAATGAAATGAGACAGAGAATTAAAGTGGTGGTCGCCCAGATTCATCGATTCCTTGACCTTATCGAAACAGAGGACAACCACCACATCGTCAGTCAAATCAGAGGACTGCTTCACGAGTTAGTTAACATCTAAAAACAAGCCCCCGGGTGACAGACGGGGGCAAATTTAATCAAAATTATGTATTTAGGCAAACGAGAAATTTACGACAAAGAGGGGAGCGAGGCTCGCCGCAAGGAATTAATCGCCATCAAGTGCGGCGCGGTGTCGAACGCCTTTATCGAGCTTGAGGGGCTGCTTAACAAGACACAGCTGGCCGACCAGTATTTCAAAAAATCCCACGCCTGGCTCTCACAGAAGCTCCACGGGTGCAGCGTGCTCAACCGTCAGAAGAAATTCACCGAAGGGGAGTACCACCAGTTGGCCGAGGCGTTCCGCGACATAGCCCGCCGCCTTAACGCCCACGCCGACGAAATCGACAACGCCGAATTAGAGGAGCGCTAAAGCATCCGCTTCCAGCGCTGCAAACACCATACAGCACCGCCCCGGATTCTTCTCGCGAGGAACCCGGGGCGCTTAATATACCGGCGGTTCCATGGATAAAATAAGTGCCCCGCCAAATAATGACGGGGCACCTGCCCGCGGCTCCCACGCGGGACTTGCGTAATCGACCAAGTTATGGAGGAGCTTAATATTTCACGATGGCCCTGGAAAGGCGGAGCGCCATATCGCGCAGCGCACGGTTGAACACGGCCAACTCTTCGTCAGAGAATCGGCATGGCTTGCCATTGACTATATTTCCGTTGACGCGCTGGGAAAGCCACGCCGGGCTTTTTTTGAAATAGTTTTTAGCGATGTAGCTTAGATTCAGCATATCGCCAATTTCACCGAGCTGCAATTTCACGGCTTCCTCGCGAATATCCTCAATATCGCCGGAAAGCTTCGGCAGACGGGAACCCACGAAGTTTTCAACGAGCTTTTCTTCCTCGGGGGAGGCGCAAGCTTTTCTAATTTCAGCGGCAAGGGCGGGCACCCGCGGCGAAGTCGGATCGAGGTCCATAAGTTTGCCAAGTTCGTTAAGTTTGTCCTGTATCATAATCAGTTGATTTTTTTTAAGCTCCCCGTCCGCCAAGATGGGCGGGGAGCTTGTTTTAATTCTGTTGAAGTTCTTTGAGAATCTTGTCTATCTCGTTGATTCTATCGAGAAGTGAGTCAACATCTTTTTCAAACCTCTTTGGATTTAGGATTTTGAAGGCTTCGAGCATCGCCCGAGCTTCCATCCTCTTGTGGATAAGTTGTTGAATGAGTTCTTTTTTGTCCATAACTTGGTGTCTTTGATTACACTACAAAGGTAATAATTTTTTCTTTATTAGCAAAATATTTTGCTGAAAAAAAGTGCGGAAGCTATTATTAAATTCCTTATAGCGCCTTCAAGATTAGCCAAACACTCCGCCATCACTACACAGCACCGCCCCGGATTCTTCTCGCGAGGAACCCGGGGCGGATTTTGGATAGAATGTTACTTGCATAAACAATCCGATTGCCGGAGGGGCGTTTGCCGAGCCAGCAATCTATCATTAAGGAAAAACAGGTCAATAGAGATCGAGCGCGGGAGTCGGGTCGAGGCGGTCGGCCCGCACTTTGGCGAGACGTTCCTCGGCCTTGCGGCGCTCCGCCTTCGCCTCGCGCTCGCGGGCGATGGCCTCGTTGACGGCCTCAAGCGCCGCGATTTCGGCCTTGTTGGCCTCCACCTGTCGCCGAAGCGACCCGGCGAAGTGGCGGTAAAGGGCATCGTAGCACTCGCGTCGGTACTTCGACACGGCCTCCTTGGCAGCGTCGGCTACATTCTTGGGGTTGATGGTGAATATCCATCCGTAGATGTATTCCAGCGGAAGGCAAAACATTTCGTACTGCTTGCCGTCGGTGCCAGTTGAGGGCGTCAAGCCCCCAACTGACGATAGAATATCGTCTTCCTGAATCTTATCGCGCTGTCGTTTGTCATCTACTCCGAGCGCTGTGCAGATAGGTTTGATGGGAACATAGACGTTCCCGCTTTCGCTGACTTCGGCGAAGATTTCAACGCCGTTAATGGTGGTTATTACCTGCTTTGCCATAATGTAAAGATGTTTTAGTTAATATCACAGCGCGAATATATGGTATTATTCTCATTGTTGCAAGTATTTTTTTACCTTTATAGGGCATTAAATACAATACCAGTGAAATAGGTCGGTATCACGAGCGTATAAGAACGCCCCCGCCGCGATGGCGGGGGCGTGGTCGGGGTCACGCGCTGAGTGTTTTAAGCTCGTGGTTGGTAAGGGCGAGGGGCGTGAACGGCACTTTCTTCGGACTCTGGTCCATATCGCCGCTATCGTTGACGGTGAAGAACGTCTTGCTGTAGTAGAAAAGCACGTCGGTGCGGGCCTTCCAGCCGCGCGAGCGGTCGTTCCACTGGTTAACGTCCTCAAACAGATAGTCGTCGCCGTCATTGTAAACCTCGTAGACAACGCCTCTGGAATCATCGAACACGAAGGAGCCTAACTGGTAGTCCACGGCGTAGATCATGTCGATGTTGTCGATGTCGGCCAGCACGCAGATCTGCGCTCCGCAATGGGTCTGGTTGATATACTCGCCGATTTCGGTAATCGACTCTGAAAGGCGGGCTTCGAGTTCGTTTATACGCTCCAGATTGAGGTCGGCTTGGTGTTGTGCGTCGCCCAGGTCGTGCTCAAGCGATTCGATTCTCGCGAGGGTGTCGGCGGGTGCGGGGCGGTAGGCCGTCGGGGTGGAGCCGCGTTCGAGCTGCACGTCCCATATGGCGAGTTCCTTCCAGCCGCCGTTCTGCCCCGAGACGATTCCGAGCTTCAGCAGGTCGGCGGATATTGAGCCCCCGTCAATAAGACCTTCGAGCACCACGCTGCAAGAGACCTCCTTTCCGGCCTCGATATAGAACCACTCCGACTGGGCCACGGTGCGGGTAGAGGCGGAGTCGCCCACGGACGCGAAGAGGCACATCGCGTTGTCGCCAGTCGCGGCAATGGCCTTGAACGACAACACGCATTTCTCCCCCTTGGCGAGGATTCCGGCGGGAACCGACCGGGTGAGCGTCTGCCATCCGGGGGTGGCCGTGTCCATATAGTTCGTCACTTTGAGCGTCTTCCCGTCGGATACCGATTGGAGCAACATCTTGCCGTTGTCGCTGTGTATGGCGGTCCAGCCGGAAACCCCTTTGTTGGTGCCGGGCAGCAGGTTCTCCCCCGCGCCGGAGCAGAGGTCGGCGATCGCCGCGGCGTTGGCGGCGGAAGCCTCTACAGCCTCGGCTGCCGCCCCGGCAATCTCGCCGCAAGAGGCATCCACGTAGCCCTGTATGTACTGCCGGCACTTCTCCCAAAAGAGCTTCAACCCGGCATAGTCAAGAAATTTCATAACGCGTTAATTAACTGTGGTGAAAATAACAGGCGGGGGCCGCGGGGAGCGCCCGTCAGCCCCCGCCTTAGTCATAGGATTCAGGCGGTTTTCACCAGGGCGTCGATTTCAGTCTCGGAGATCGCCACCACGTCGACGGCGTTGAGCTTGTCCTTCACCTTGGCCACCTCGGCCTTGTCGGCGGCGGTGTAGTCGTTGGTCGAAAGCCCTTTGCCCTCCACCTTGTCGACCTTGCCGGAGATGTCCTGGTGGGCGGTGAGCGGCGTGATAGTGGAGCCGCCGAGGGTGATCACCCCGCCGGCGATCTTCGCGTCGGTGATGCCGTAGCCGGCGAGGGTCGTGGCGGGTGACTGCTTCCCTTCGGCGGTCGTCTTAACGGCCCCGATCTGGGTAGCGATGTCGCCAAGGAGGCCTTCGAGGGTCTTGCTGTCGGCGATTCCGTCGAGGAAGGCCACGATTTCGTTAAACTTGTTGATCACGCCGTCGCTGTCGGCGGCTACGAGGGCGTTAAGCTCGTTCACCTTGTTGGTGAGCTCTGTAAGGCCCGCGGTAGTGGCCACGCTCTTGAGCTTCTCCTGAATCTCGGTGATCACCGAGGGGTCCACGAGGCCCTTGCCCTGGACCTGCCCGGCGACGAGCTTTTCGATAAGATACTGGAGACCCTGGAGGTCAAGATACTTTGTCTGTGCCATAATTCATTGGAATTTGGGTGGTTAATAATGATGGTTTATATCACGCTCCCGAAAGGGAGATAAGTTTGTCAATCGTGGCCTCGTCGATGCGCTCCTCGCCCGGCACCGCGTCGGGGAGGCTTTGGGTGATACCGTCGTCGAGCAGGTCGTCGAGATCCGCCTCGGTGAGCGCCTCCCCGGGCAGTTCGGGTTCCAGCTCGGCCTCGCCGAACAGCGCCGCGATTTCCGCCGAGGTTATACGGCCACAGCCGCAAGAGCCGTCACCACCACCGCCGCCGACTCCGTACTCCTCCAGCTCCGCCACCCTGGCGGCAAGCTCTTCAGCGCTGGCGGCGAGTTGGTCGGTTTCCGTCCTCAGACCTACGAGATCAGCGGAGACCGAGGCAAGCCCCGTAAGGATGTCATAATCGTCGCCGAGCCTTTTCAAAGCCGCTCCCCCGCCGTTCCAGGTGTAGAAACGGGGCGGATTTGTGCCGAGAAACAACCGCCCGGCGACATAGTACGACGAGGGCTTTAGCCACGGCGCAATGGCCGCTTCGGTCCACGTCATATAATAGAGCGACGTGGAACCCGCCTTAATCCGAAACAGAAAACGCCCCAGCGCCTTAGAGAACACAACCGAGGCCGTGCCGGAGGATAATGCTCCTATAAACTCTATGCGCGTCGGCGCCGACTGGGGAGACAACGCGCCCTCGACAATCTCGGCAAACTCCGCTATCGGCAGACGTTCCAACGCCGTTTTAACGGCCTCAATCCTTTCCGAAAGGCTCTCCCCCGTCTCCGCGAGGCTGGAGGCTAAAGCCGCGTCGGCCGTCTCGCGGTCCTGCCGCTCGGCGGCAATGTCGTTATCGTGTTCAATTGAAAGGTCGCCGAGTCGGGAATCAAGGTCCCCCGTCCTGGAGTTAAGGAACTGGAACACCCGGGCCACCATCGAGTTGGTGACCGAGGCGGGTGCCTCCGCGTCCTCAATCTGCTGGATCAGTTTGGTGATAAGTTTTAATTCGTCGTTGTCCATAACGGGGTCGTGGAGTAATCGTTAATTGAATGGATCGTTGAACTGTGGGGAGAATACGCGCTGACGGTGCGAGGAGAGGGCGTCGGCGATCATTGCCATCACCGACGGCTCCGCCTCGCTGATGGAGAGCTTTACCGCGGCCGAAAACGGCGCTTCCGGCCTTAGGCCGAAATTGATTTCCTCAGCGGAGGGCACCACTTTGAGCGGCCCGCCCGGCAAATCCAACACCGCGACTTCGTCGCTCGCGAGCATATCGAGAAGAAATCCGGCACGCTCAGCGCTTTCGAGTGTCACCGTGACAGACAAAGCGGCCTTCAGCGGCAACCTCCCGCGGTCCGATAGGAAAGAACCGATAAGCGGGTCAAGACGGGAGAACCCGGCTTCGTCAGCCCCGTCGAACTCCGGGAGCACCGAAATCTTTCCGACGAGGCGGATTATTTCGGGGGTTCCGAGCGAGCCCCGGAAGCGCACCCTAACCGACTCGCGGGCCGGTGCCGACCTGGTGACGGCTAAGCGGCACGCGTGGCTTCCGGCCCTGAATACATCGAACACCGACGCGAGAATCCCCTCGGAAAGGAACAACTCCCGCCGAAGGGCGGCGAGGTCGAGCGCGCCGACCGCGCCGGTGTCAATGCCGTCGTACTCCCTCCTTACGGCTCCGTCGAGCGTCGCGACACTGATTTTGTCGCCTCCGGGATTAAGGAAGTAGAGCGGCGAAAGTTCGGCCTCCTCCATTTCGAGAAGCCACGACGAGCCGCGGGTGGTAAGGAAGAAGTTAGCCGCCGGATCAAGGAACCTCGCGGCAAACGCGTCGGTACCTCCGGCCATATACCGCCGGAGATTCTGCGTCGATACGCCTCCGGGCACCAGGCTGAAGGCCCGGGACTCCCTACCCTCCCCCGCGGTAACCGCGACATCCATACGGCGGCTTTGGAATGCCTCGGCCGACTCAAGCGCGACTACGGGCGAGCGGTTACCCTCCGGCACATCAGGGTAAGGGAGGGCCACCGCCTCGGCTATATCCGAGAGGTTTACCGCCAGCGGGGCGGAAAAGCGGCCTTCATAAACGGGCGCCCCTCCGTGCGACACCTCGAACAATCCGGGTTGTCCGCCCGGATTCTCAGCCCGCAGCATTATAGGGCAGCGGGCAAAGGCCATTTCAGAGGATATGCCGGTAACTGTCATTTCTCAGCGGGGATTATCGTTAGGGAGGCCACTTGTCCGACGAACTCCACCACCTCGCGGCACGACGCGACAAAGGCGTCGCGCCGCGAGGTGGGCGTCGTCATGAACGCGAAGAACTCCGCGCGGTTGCCCGCGTGGGCGCGACGCCAGTACTCGTAGAGAGCGGCGGCATCCGCGGTCTGCGGGGCGGTGAGCGGCGTGTTTCTTTCCATGCCGCGAAGTTTGCCAATACGGGCTTCCGCGCAAAGGACTACCCACGCACCCATCTGGCGGCGAGCGCCACCGAATACGGAACCGAGTACCAATGGCTGTAATACGGCTCGTCGGATAACATCCACTCATCCTCGGGCCGGTCCTTCTCCCCGAAAGTGGTGACCAGGTAAACCTCGACGAGAACTTCCACCTCGTAAGAGCGCGACAGGGCGAGCAGCTCGGAGGTCGGCGCCGGGAGGTCGCTGTCGGTATTCCAGTCAGTCACCACGCGCCGGCCGGAAATCCGGCATCCCCCGGCCGCGAAGAAACGCCATTCGTTACGACTCTCGTCATACACCGGGGAAGCATATCCGGGATAAAGCTCGACGGCGTGCGCTATGGCCGTGCCAAACAGTGACGCGGTATCAACCGGAACCGTATCGCGGTCGGAACTTACCTCTATCCAGTTCAGCGAGCCACCCGAAAGCGCGTAGGGGGGCACCCCCTGCTCCCTACTAATGTCATAACTGCCCTGGGGCTGGATTACCCGCAACTTGACATCGACCGGGACCATCGTGGGTGCCGGAAGCGAGTAGGAAAGAGTATCAACAAGGCAGCGCACACCCCTGTAACATACCGGGCGCGCCATATCGAGAGCCAGCCGCGTTTTCGGGAGCCTGGCGGGAAACTCAACCGAGCGGTTGCCATGGCGGAGAAACTCATCGTAGGCGGCCCAGAAATTGGCGAAAAGGCCGTCCTCGAACTGGAAGAACAGCGTAAGGCGCGGCGCGGCCACCCCCTCGTCCATCACGATTCCTTCAGGCGACGGCCTCCCTACCGTGCGCCCTCCGGCGGTATACGCGAACATAAACGCGAGAGGCGTTTCCTCGTCGGCCTCCGCATCGGCCTCGGTGGTGGCGCTCCCCTTGATGATCGAATGCCTGTGGCGCGCTCCGGCGAGGTACCCGGGGCAGAAACCTTCGAACAGGTTGCCGGTAAGAACGTCACCCGCGTTGGTTACGACCGTGGAAGCCCTCACCATGGGCACACACTCGTCGTCGCTCGCCAGCTCGAACGCCTCAAGCCCCTCGGGCGCAGGGTCCCAGTTGAAGAAGCTCGAACCCGACTTGCGTATCAGCCTGTTCGCGGTGTCGAGCCGGTACCACCTTCCACTTACTATCTCACAACCGATAATCTCCGCCGAGTCGCGGACTCCCGAAGGTTCGAGCCATTTGCCGGCCTCTATCTCGCTGGCCCCGATGTCGAACCATTTTTCGATGTCGAAACCTTGCAGGATCGGCCTCCCTTCGAGATCTCCGGCGAAATCCTCGAATCGCTCGCAAGGGGGTTCGGCCCCGTCGAAGGAGGTGGAGGCGGATAGCTTGACGTATTGTGGCGAAGGGAACGACACGAGTTCCGGCGCGGTGGCCGCCTCGGTAAGGTCGGTTGCCGGATCATCGGCCATTATGTCGCGTATGAAGCGCAGAGTGGCGGTTCCCTTGTCGGCGTTCACAACGTAGGTAAGACCGAAACGCGCCCAGAGGGCGTTCATCAGCTCGGCCACGGTACAGTCAGGTACCAGCTCGGAGTAACGTATCACCCCGGAGGCCACACCGTCGACCGTGTTATTGAGCACTACGAGCCTTTCAAGGTCAGAATCCGAGCGGAAGGGGTTTTCCTCGATAACCACCCCGAGGTCGGCGAACGCCAGTTCGAGCAGTTTCCACACCCTCAGGAACGGGGTCACCCCGTAACCGGCCGGGACGCTAACCTCGGTAACCTTTCCATCGACAAGGCGTTTCACCTTCTCCGGCTGGTTGAAACTACCGTCGGAGGCCGGCACGTTGGCAACCTCCCAGTATTCCCGTTCCGCCCCGCCGTCGGACGACTTCTCGCACGCCAAGGCCGCGGGAAACACCGCGAGCTCGGGGTGCTCCACTTCCCTACCCTCGTAGACGCGGCGCGCGAGGTCCAGGAGTTTCGACACGAAGTTATGGCCGTGGATCAGCGGCAGGGTCGAAAGCTCGGCCAGCTTCTTCCCCTGCCACGCGGCGTAGGCCGTTGAGTTGTCAAAACCGATATTGAACGAAATTCCCTCGCGCCGCCCGGCGGATGTGATGTTGAGCGTGCCGCGGCGCAAAAGAGCGCCGTCGGCCACCTCCGCCGTCCGGGCCGGTTGGTTGGGATGCGCGGCAGCCGTGAGCATGTCGGGGAACGAAAGCAAGCGGCGGTTGCGCGGTGTGGCCGGAACGGTGGCCGGAAGCGACTGCGAGCCCACTACGTTGAATACCGGGTTTGTGTCCTCGATTTCCATCGAGAAGGACGCGGGGAGGTCGAGCGCGCCTCCCCCTACTCGTATCTCTGTCATAACTTGCTGGAATTATTTACGGGTAAAGGGTGCCCGGGCGCGTTCGAGCGTATCGTCGGCCCGCTTGATGTCCTTAAGCACGACGTAGGCGCGCATATTCCTGACCGCGGCGCGGAGTTCGCGGGTCGTAGCGGCGAGTTCCGAAAGTCCGCGGTCGGCCCCGGAGGGCTGAGCGGAGGTATAGCCGCCATCGGCGAACCCGCGGGGCTCGGCATTCCGCGGGGCGGCCGGCAAACGGTTGCGGCGGATCGCCTCGATTATCCCCACCGCGTCGACCACCCGGCGGTCGCCCATGATCGGCTTCGGCACGACGTACTCGCCTCGGTGTACTACACCCGCGACCTCGTAGCGGTCGCCGTCGCCTGTATACCCGCCGTCGGAGTATCCCGTCAGCACCCGCTCGGCCGAGGCCGTCGAAACCTTCGAGGCAGACGACCGCGACGGTTGCAGGTTCTTGACCTTCTCGCGCTCGGCGTTGGCCGAGGCGAGCTGCGCCAGGCCGGTAGCGGTGAGCATCGCGGCGGCTATGGATCCGGCAATCGGGCCGAGATCCTTGTAGGCCGTCATTATTGAAACCGCCGTGTTAGCCACGATTTCCGAAGCCTTGATCGCGAAATTAACGTCGGCGTAGCGCTTCTGTATTTCGAGTTTCTTGTTTTCCTTCTCCTCTTCGAGGGCCGCGGTGTCCACTCCGTTGTTCTCGGCGGCGCGGATCATCGCGTCGTATTTGGCTTCCACCTGGTCGAGTTCCGCGTCCTGTATGGCCGAGAACATCGAGCCGGAAAGGTTGGCGAAATAGTCGAAATACTTTTTGGCGTTGGTAACTTTCAGCTTGTTTTTAGCGGCCTCGAACTGCTTCTCGTCGATTAACTGCTGGTCGAGCATGTTTTTGTATGAGGCGATCTGCCGTTGGTACTGGTCGGCCCAGGAGAGACCGTCGAACTCGCGCAGCTTCCACAACTCTTCCTGATACTGGTAGTTGAGCGCGGCCATGGCTCTGAGCTTGGCGGCTTCGAGCGCCTCGGTGTCCCTCCCGGCCTCTTTCTCGGCGGCGATAATGCCGTCGTACATCATTTCGGCGCTGCGGACTCTCATTTCGTGGGCCTCCCTGATTCCCACCGGGGAATCGGCGTTTTTGGTCAGCTCGCGGATTTTCTCGGCGTAATTGCCCGCGTCGGTTAACTCCCGGTTTCGCAGAGCCTTGATTTCGTCGGCGAGTTTCTGCCTGTTTTTAAGCAATGTCTCCGCGTCGAGATAGTCCGCGTCCTCCAACTCGTCGTAGTGGCGCTCCATAACGGCGAGCTGCTCGCGGTTGGCGTTCTGCCTCAGGGCGAGCAGATAGGTGTCGGCATCCGCCTGGGTTATCTCCCGGCGGCTTACGGCCTCGTTCATAACACGCTCTTGCTCGGCATATCCCTCGGCCACGAGCGCTAGCCTGTCGCGGAATCCGTTCTCGACCTCCGTGGCCTCGGCGGCATTGTGGCGTTCCCCGGCTCGCAGTATCCCGGTGCGGGCCTCGTCGGTCTTCGCCGCCACTTTGTCGAGGGTTTTAGAGTGCTCCTTCGGTATGTCGGCGGCAAATTCCTCATAAGCGGCTATAAGCTCGGTATAATAGCGCTGAAGCTCGCGGGCTGATTCCTTGGCATACGCGGTAGCGCTTATCGCGCTCTTGCGCCCGTCGATTTCCAACTGCCTTTCAGCGTGGCGGTTTTTTACCGGGGCCTCGACCTCCGCAATGCTCTCATCGGCGTAAACACCGGTAGCCTTTTCGGACGATTGACCCAGAAGCGCCTTCCTCTGCTTCTGAAGCTCCTTGATCCGGGCGGAAACCTTTCGATACTCTTCGTCGGATGTAATGGATTTCAGGCTTTCCCGAAGCGTCTTGATTTCAGCGTCGAGAGCTTTAATTTTTGACACTTCCCCGTCAACCGCGTCAGAAATCACCTCGGGAACCACGTCCTCGGTTTTCTCCTTGAAATCGTCGAGACTCATACCGTAGTGCTCCAGGTAATCCTCGAAGTCGGCGAGGCGTCGCGCCTCCTTGGTTCTCATCGAGGCGTAGAACTCTTCAAAAGGCATCGCGGCGGCATCGGCGGCTTCCTTGGCCTTCCTTCGGTACTGCTTGTATCTGCCGGATCCGACACGCTCGCCGCGCATCATAATGTCGTACTTCTTCGCCTCGATACCTTTCCCCTCCCATTCTTCGGCGAGTTCGCGGCGCTTAGCCTGGTCTTCCGCGAGCAATTTTTGGTATTGCTCCTTGTTGGCCTCAATGGTCAGCTTCTTTTTCAAAGCCGCCAGATAATCGTTGAGCGCCTTGGTGTTCTCCCGGTACTTCCCGGTTTCGTCGTCGAGCGAGGCGTTGTAACCGGGAATTATCTCGTTGAGCCTTTTAATAGCTGCCAGGCGCTTGTTTTTGGCGAGTGTCTCGTCGGCCGCGGCCTTGCGAAGTTCAATTAGTTTGCTCCTTTCGGCCTCATAATTGGCAACCCCCTCCCTCACGGCCTTGTAAGCGGCCAAACGTTCCTCCCGTTCCTGTTTTAGCGCCTCGACGCTCTCCTTCGACTTCCTTATAAAAGACCCTATCACACTGACCAAAGTTACCAAAACCGAAATCGCAAGCCCCACGGGGTTCGACTTGAGTGTGATGTTGAAAAGCTTCATCGCCGCCGTCGCTCGCACGGTGTTCCCTATCAGGCTTGACTGGAGCGCTACCATGGGGAGCATTCCCAGCCTGAGCGCCGTATAACCCGCGGCACGAGCCTTCACGGCAGCTGCTTCGGCAATCGAGGCGAGGCGCAACTGCTCGGTAAGAGCGATTTGAATCTTCATTACAGTGTTTACAGCTATTACCGCGGCCTTATACGCGGCATACGCTGCCACACCGGCCATAATGGCCGATGAAAACCTGAGTATGAAAGCCACCGCGTCGCTCACCTTCTCGACAACCCAGGTGACCGCGTCGACAAACGTCTTCAATGCGCCGCGCGACTCGTAGAAACGGAGCACGAGCCCCTCGACCGTCGAAGAAAGTACGGCGAGCGAACCGCGCACATTGTTGCCCATCGTAGAGGACATGGCGTTGAACTCCCCCGTAACGCCTGTTACAGAGTCGCGGAGCCGGGTCAGCGTTTCGGATCCGGCGATGAAACGGCTGAAGGCGGAAACGGAGCGCTTGTCAGTCAGGTCAAGCGCTTCGTTAAGGTCGATTCCCTCGTCGTTCAGCTTGCGCAGACCCGCGGCGAGGTCATCGAGATTCTTGACCGGCGCGCCGAGAGCCCTGGCCAGCTTTCCGTTTGAGTCGGCAAGATTCAGGAGGATATTTCGGGTGGCCGTTGCCGCGCTGCTGGCATCGAAGCCTGAATTCGCGAGCGCGCCCAGCAGGGCGATGGTGTCCTGTATAGTGAAGCCGAATGACTTCGCCACAGGCCCGATAGTTGACATCGCGCTTTGTAGATAGCTGAAATCAAGGGCGGATTTGTTTGTACCGATAGCCAGCGATGCGAGCATATCAGTGACATTCGCGGCCTCAATGTCGAAAATACGCATTGAGGCCCCGGCGAACGCGGCAGCGCTGGCGAGGTCAGTCCCCACGGCCTTGGCGAACTTCAAAACGCCGCCCTCCATCGCCGCGATTTGATCCTGCGAGAAGCCGAGTTTGGCCAACTCGATTTGAAGGCCGGTAACCTCCGAAGCCGTGTAAGAGGTCGTTGCCCCGAGACGTCGCGCCTCGTCGGTCAACCCTTTCACTCCCTCGGCTGTCGTGCCAAGTATGGCGGCGAGCTTGGAATTGGCTGCCTCGAAATCAATAATGGTGCCAACGGCATTCTTTAGCCCGGTTGAAACCAAATAGAGCACTGAAGAGCCAACGCCCAAAAAGAAACCTTTGACTACTTCCTTCAACTTCGCGACCGAAAGGAACGCATTATGGAGCTTCTCCGTTTGTCCTGTTGCTCTGTAAATAGCGTCCCGCGTTTGTTCAATCTCCTTCTTCAAGGCATTATAAGCCTGTGGATCCGTTGCTTTTGAAGTATGCTTAAATTCGCGAGTCAGTTTTTTCAAGCGTTGTTCAAGCTGGGCAACGGTCATTGAGGTCTTGTCAATCTTTGTGGCCGCAAGAGTCATCGACCTCGACATTGTGTCAAGTTCGCTTCGATATTGAGATGCCGAGCGCTGGAGGTTCTTCCATTCGGGAGACCCCTTTTTACCCTGAGCCTCCAACTCAACCATTCGCTTGCGTGTGTCCGCAAGCTGCTGTTTTACTCCTTTAGTTGCCTTTGCGAGCCTATCGAACTCCTGTTGTGCCTGTGAGGAGTCGAGAGACAACACCCATTTGATATAATCAGGTTGAAGTTTTGCCATCGCGTCAGTGTATTGTTTTGACGCGAAGTTAAAGCCCCTGACTATTGTTTAGAAGGACACCGGGAGGCTATGGTCAGTTCTTACCAAACATGCCATAATCAGCTCCGAACCCAACCCCAATGTAAGGGGACTCAGCCTCGGCCTCATTCCAAGTGCCTTCGGCCTGAAGTTCCTGGCGCTTTGCGATAATCTGTCGCCGGTTTTCCTCAAGTTTTGCCGTCAATTCGGCATATTTCTTCTCCTCAGCCCTATATTGTTCGTCAATCTCGCTCATTCTGAGAGCGGCCTCGCGCTCAGCGGCCAAAGCTTCCTCATAAGCCGCCTTAATGATTTTCTCCCTTAATTTAAGAACGTTCATCATCTGAGTGCCATCGATAGGTATGTCAACCCACATAGCAAATTCAGAATCCCACCGCTGCCGCTTGGGGTTAAGCATGCGGAATGAGCGGGATGGAGTGGCCGTCCGACCCCCCGTCTCCCATCTTTGGCGGCTCTCGTTCCAAAATTGCGCTAGTGGTTCGAATGGCGTGATTTTTTCGTTGCGGAAGCGTGCGCATTCCCTTTCCGTCGCTCCATTATCCTTCATTCGTTCCAGATCTTGGCATAAAGAGTTATAATAATCGTCAGCAGGGCCATCTGTCGGCAGATTTGCCGGATCAAATTCTTCTGTCAATCCCTTATATACGCCCAGTAATACAAACACGGCGAAAATACCACCTGCGACTAACAACACCATCATAAAATTAGTCCGCCAGTGAATCGCGGCTACCACCGCTACTACCACCAACAACACATTAAGGCAACTTTTCATAACTTTCACGGATTAAATGTATCACATTCGTTCGAGCGCTTTGGTTAATAACTCGGTAATCTGCTGTGAGGTTGACACTTCGCGGCGGGCCGCCTCGTCCTTAATGAGGTCAACGAGCCAGACGGGTATGCGGGCCGAAATTTTCGTCCGCGCTCCGTCGGTAGCCTTCCGCCCGGCGCCGTCGCGCGCGCCTCCGCTTCCAATTCCTCCCATAATTCGTTGGTTTTCCGCAAATTTAATGAATTGTCGGACACTTTCAAAATAAATAAGTATGCTATATAACATATATCCCCCGCCGTGGTGGCGGCGGGGGATGGTGGCGGAGTGTCAGAAAGAGGCGGTGGGCACATCGTTGGCCGGGGTGTCCAGGTCGGGCGGGCAAGCCAGCCGGGCGAGGTCGTCGCGTATCATTTGCAACACCCGTAGGCGAGCCAGCGCCGCGGCGTCACCCTCCGGCGTGCCGTCGGAACTCTCGACGAGCATCCGCCCGAGCTGGTTAAGGGTGTCGGCGTACATGGCCGCGGTGTCGGTATTGGTCTGAAGGTTTTCGAGCGTTTCGACAACGGCGTCGGTTATCTGCGCTCCGGCGATCTCGATTCTCATAAGGCGCCTCCTTTCTCCCCGGAGGGTTCGAGGGCCACCGCTACGGTGGCCGCGGTGATCGAGGCGACGGCGGCTCCGGCCACGAAGGGGGTCATTGTCCCGGTAAATGTGAGCTGCGCCCACATGGCGAGCACAGAGGCGGCTGTGGCCGCGGCTGCGATCCGCTGCGCGAGGTTAGTCACTCGGGAGCTGATGGCGAGCCTTCGCCGGGCGCTCCGCTTGGTTTGGATGGTTGTTGTGTTCATTGTCGTAACGCATTAATTAAACAATATTTCGAGCCGGGGTAAAAGGAAACAGTCCCGCTCCCCGTTGCGTTACACCTTGAACCAGGCAGCGGGCGCATTAACGCACCGCACGGGACGGAACTGTTATAATATTCGACGGCCTCGGCTGGCCATAAAAAAGGCCGACCTCGGACGGTTCGGCGACTCGGTCGCCTGATTCAATGATGTAACGCACTGCAAAGATACGGCGAAAAACCGAAACGGCAAATAAATTTAAATAAAAATCCTCCGGCTCAAAAAGAGCTGGAGGATGCAACGTGTCAGAAGGGTGTCAAATCACTACTGACATTGTATTTCAGCACAAGGCGAGGCAGTTTTGGCCGATTTGGCGAATCCCCTCCACTATGCGCCGCATCTGCTCGGGGCGAGGCCGCTTGACCTCCGAGGCATAGTTGGAGAGCAGGCGCTGGTTGATGCCCGTTACCCGGCTCAGAGCGGCCATCGTCGTAAACTGTTCGGCCTGACGCAAAAGGGCCGAAGCCTTAAGGTCGTACTCAACCTCGTAGTCCTTGTTGACAAGCCACTGCGGCACGCTCTCGCCATCAGCGAGCAGCGCCTCTACATGGAACTCAAGAGCGGCCGCGAACTCGGCTTTGAACTCCTCAAGGGATTTGCCGGAGCATATAACGGCCCCGATTTCGGGACAGCCCCAACCTCCGCCATAATTTTTACCACTCCACGAAACCTCCACCTTAATCGTTTCCATATAATTGTCGTTTTTGCGCGGGATGGTTCAACGCCATCCCGCCTGTTTGAAAATACTGTTTAAAATCTCCTGTTCAAGTGTGTCGCTCGGCTTTCCGGCGACGGTGACGCGGCCTTTCTTAGCGTCATGCTTGAACTGCCTGTGGTCGCCTCTCCAGCAAGCGAGAAACCAACCGTCGGCCTCAAGCATCTTAATGATTTCTTTTACTTTGTATCGTTTCATGCGGTAGTGATTTGACGATACAAAGGTAGTAATATTTATTCTTATAACAAACTTTTTCGGTAGAAATATTACTACCTACCCCGTTTTTCCACATAAAAAATCCCGCCGGGCATTTCCGGCGGGACGGGTTGTGTTTCATTTACAAGTCCAAACATGGAGCATTGTCAAGTCGGGAGGCCCGCACCTTGTCGAGGCGCTTCTGGGCTTGTTTGTAGGCTTCATCGGCCTGCTTTTTCGCCGTCAGAGCATCGTTTACGGCCTTCAGGGCGGCGATTTCGGCCTCGTTGGTTTCAATCTGCCGTTTCATCGAACCGGCGAAGTGCCGGTAAAGGGCATCGTAGCACTCGCGCTGGTAGTCGGCCACACGCTCGCGAACCGGCTCAGCAACGAGATTGGCGTCGATGGTGAACAGCCAGCCGTAGACGTATTCGAGGGGGAGGCAGGTCATTTCGCGGGACTTTCCATCAGCGGCAACTGAGGTTACAGTAACCTCAGTTGAACTGAGAATATAGTGCCTGTGGATACGCTGTTTTTGCGCGGTATGCTCGATTCCGAGAGTCTCGCAGATTGGTTTAATGGGCACGAAAACGCTGCCGTTTTCGGAGAATTCGGCGAAGATTTCAACGCCGTTGATAGTGGAGATGTGTCGTTTGCTCATGTTCGAGATTGTTTATTAAAGAAACACAGCGCGAATATAGGGTAAATAATCCTATATTCCAAGAATTATTTACCCTATTCCAACAACGAGCCGGGAGGCGGCTTTATTCTTCCCCGTATGCCTCGGCTCCAGTCTCCTTGCGTCGCAGATCGCGGCGGGCCTGTATAGCCACTGCTATAAGGGAGAAAACGAACAGGAAGAGGGTCTCGACACCGATGGCGGCGGGAACCGCGATAAGGGCAGAGGCATTGCCCCACGCCCACCAGCCGAACGCGGCACCGGGGGCAACCAGGAACGCGAAGCGTAGCATCGCGCCGATGATGATCATTAATTTCTTCATAACGGGTATTGTTTAGGATTGTTGGTAACTTTCGCGGATGGAATCGGCAAAATTCTTGCGTAGCCAGTCGGAAAACTCATAACGAATGTCATTGAATGTTTCTTTATAGAGAATCCCCCAGACCGGGCGATTATAGATTCGGTAATTGCCGAGCCGCTTCATATCGAGGAATCGGAGATATGTGGGGTACCGCGCTTTCGCCGATATGCCGGAGCCGGAGCCGGTTATCGAGAAGGTCGGCGAGGCCAACGCCTGTTGCAGCAGCCCCGAGCGACTCCGGGGAGTTCCGTCGGTGCGGTAGGCTTGTTTTCCGTAGATCTTGGCGGCTGCGATACGTCGCTGCTCCTCGAATATCCGGCGGAATCCCCGGCTAACGTACTCGGTGAAATACTTTGCTATCTTGTCGGAACCGTCCATATCAGTAAGATGTCACGTTGAAGGCAATCGACCAACCGGCAAAGCGCCCGTAAAGTTCCGTTTCCGGGGCTGTGTCGATATTTGCCGCGTCGACCCGCATGACCGGGCATCCGGCTCTCTGGTCGCTGAGCAACATACTTTTCACCTCGTCGATAATCGGCTGCGTCTGCTCCAGCACGTCGAAGGAGCCGCGGCGTTGCGGGTCGTATTTCGCCATGATGAAAACCACGCATTTGTTAACCTCCTTGAAATTATCGACTCCGCGGGCCGCGGACTCGGCCAGCGGCGGAAGCACGAACAGGGTGACTGAGTCAGCCGGTAGCGACTGGATTTTACGGCCCATCTGGTCGTCGATGGTCACGGGAAGAACGCCGGTAACCGAGTCAATCCTGGCGGCCACACCCTCCCAATATTCGCGGTACTGTGCGAGATTGATCATAAATGGCCGAAATAGTGGTTAGCCTCCTCAATCCGCCGGGCGACCAATCCGGCGAGCTTCCGTCCGTTGCCGTAGACCCAGCTTTCGAACTCGCGGCGGATAGCCTGATCGTCGGGGTTGGCCCGCACCATGTTGAGCAGCGTCGAGCGGTAGAACGCCCCGGCACCGATATTGTAGGCAAGAGAAACAAGAGCGTCGAACTGACAGGGGCGCAGCCCCACCCCGTCGACCATCGGGGCCACCGACGCGGCGAACCGTTCAATATCGGCCTCGAAAAGCGCGTCGGCCTCTTCCCGGCTGATCTGTTTGCCCGGGATAACGTCGGGGCCGGTGTGGCCGTAGCCGATAGTCAGAACCCCGGAGGGGCAACGGTAGGCGGTGAGTCGGCACCCTTCCCACGCCTTGATCTTTGCTTTAATTGACTGCGATAATTCCATATTTTATTGCGACTTATGAGTGAATAAATGATTACGCACATTAAAACCCTCTTATTTGGTCGGGGTGTTGCGTTTTTCGTTGAGATATTCAAATTTACACTTGTACAGGTACATAAGCACCGCCCACATATCAGCGCGCTCAACCTCCGGCACAGTCCCGAAGAGTCCGGCAGCGGCCACCTCGAACGTTATCCCGGTCCACCCGGTCTTGTCGTCGGGCTTCGAGGCGCCGGAGCTCTTGAATATTATGCGGAAATCAATCTTTCTGCCGTTGATTTCCACGGGACCGGCGAGGATTGCCTTCCAGACCGAGGCGAGGAGCGTCGGGGCATGGAAGGCCAGAAGGTCGGGCACTTTCTCGCCGTCGGGAATATGGTAGAGCCTTCGGGCAATATGGGCGTAACCTTCAGCCACCTCTTGCTCGTCCATTTGGTGAAGA
>CAJUKE010000011.1 GCA_910587075.1 uncultured Muribaculaceae bacterium | reverse complement strand
CAACTGACTCTTAATCAGTGGGTCGAGAGTTCGAGCCTCTCCGGGGTCACCACCAACCAATCCAATCGCTTGCCTCGCAAGCGGTTGGATTTTCTTTTATGCCCTCTGCCTATAAATTGTTGGTCGCATTGCCGTGTGTATTCCGATATTTGGCGTATCTTTGCGTTGCTTCCCCCAGTATAATTATATTGGGTTTTGGGAATGAACGCATATGATGTTTATGGGCATGGCTCGGTATCTCAGTCAGTTGCGGGAAGCGATGAAATGATTAATTTTGCATCTCGTAATGCTCCGAATTTATGACTGTCGATTTTGACTACATACAGCGTCTGACTGAAAGCCATGAAGGCGTCGACGTTGAATTTAAGGAAACCACCGGGCAGCTTGACCGGGGGATGGAGACATTGTGCGGTATGCTCAATGGCGATGGCGGCATTGTGGTCTTCGGTGTCAAAAATTCCGGGAAGATTGTCGGGCAGGAGATTGGCGACAAAACCACCCGCATGATTGGCGAGGCTCTGCGCCGTTTCGAGCCATCTGTGGAGATCCAGCCTAAATACGTCAAAATGCCTGATGTGGATAAATATTTGATTGTATTTGAGTCCATAGGGAATAATCCGTGTGCTCCTTTTGCGTATGACGGAAGGCCATATCAGCGGTTTGACAGTGTTACGTCCGTGATGCCGTTGGAGAAATTGATACGTCTCCATGAAAAGCGTCGGGGACTTAAATATTGGTGGGAGAAGGAAGTTAATCCTCAGTTGAAACTTTCTATGCTTGACGAGGGGCTGGTTCTGAAGATGATTTATGCCGCTGTCAATGAGAATCGCCTTACCGGGCTGGCACTGCGCGATGATACCGTGACTGCCTTACGCCGCCTGAATCTGATGACTGACGAGGGGCTGCGTAATGCTGCCGCCATATTGTTCGGTAAAGATATGCGCCACGAGTATCCTCAGTGTTCGCTACGCATGGCGCGGTTCAAGGGTGTTAAGAAAGTGGATTTTCTTGATAACCAGTGGGTGGCGGGAAATATCTTTGAACTTATGGATGCTGCGATGACGTTCTTCTTCAAGCATCTTTCGTTGACGGGCACCACCCATCACCGCATACGTCGCAAGGAAGAACTTGAAGTGCCGTCAAACGCGTTGAGAGAGGCTTGCCTTAATGCCTTCACCCACAGGGCTTGGCAATTTGACAACCTTCAAGTGAATATAGCTATATATGACGACCGTGTGGAGATTGAAAACCCGGGACGTTTCCCGGCGGACATCAATCCCAACGAGCTTGAATGGAGCGAGGAGGAAAACAAGAAAAACACCTCCCAGCCGCAAAATGAGATTATCGCCAATGTTCTATACCTCACCGGCACCACCGAACACTGGGGGCGTGGACTTGCACTTATGTATGACGAGTGCGATCGTACGGGTGTGGAGCGTCCCCGTTATTTCAACACTGAAAATTTCGTCCGCATAGTATTCAAGCGCCCCGATATGTCGAAATGGACTCATAACGGCTTTGCCAATGACACAGTAGCCGCTGAAAATGACACAGTAGGAGTAAGTAAGGATAAAGTTGGAGTAAATAAGGTCACGGCAGCCGTTGAAAATGGCACAGTAGAGGAAAGTAAAGGTTTACAACAGCCCAAGTACAGCCCAAGTACAGCCCAAGTAGAAAAACTAATCTTAGCTGTTGGAACACGAATCCTACGCGCAAATGACATAATGAATATGTGTGGATATAAATCAATGCGCTACTTTAGAGCAAATTATCTTCACAAGGCATTGGAAGATGAAGCTCTGTGGCTTGAATATCCTAATTCTCCAAATGCACCTAATCAACGATATAGATTGAGCGATAAGGCACTTGCATATTATTTGAGCCTGAGTAAAGAGCCTAAGTAGGATATAAGTACAGCCCAAGTATAAGCCTAAGTGTTCTCTAAGGCTTCTAGGTGGCGCACGATGATAATTGTTAATGCTGGAAATAGCATTAAACCAGACTGTTATTGCTATCTTTGCGTTATGGATATACGAAATCCGAAGGATTCGACGTAGTCAACAACAATGAAATGTCCTGGTGTGCAAAAAAAAGGAACAGCCGTGATTTTTTTGAATGCCCTAAAGCAGGGATAGCCAAACATATAGCTCAGCTTGATGGCTGATGCGTTGCCTTTAAAGGATGGTTTTGGTCGCGGTGCCGTTTGTGACTTTGATGAAGATGCCGTTCCGTGGATGGGTGACTTTGTTGCCGAATAGGTCGTAGTAGGCATTGTTTTCCGCGTCGTCGGCGGGGATGTCGTCGAGAGAGGATGTCGATGAGTTGATGGCGGTTTCGGTTACCTCGAACCGAATGCCGCTCCCGGCATTGGCGCGATCTTGGTAACAGGGTGTCCACTCCGTGGCTTCAGTCTTGAAAACCGGGTAAACGTCATATGTCCCGACCGGGAAATTGTCGGCTGAGATGGTATAGAAACGATTCAGGGCGCGCGGACGATGCCATTGCTCGTTTTCGCAGCTGATATAAAACGCGGGAGAGCCGTCGGCGGGCACGCACTTAACCCCATGCGAATACCAAAAATCGGTCAGCGATACGTTCCTGAAGTCTCCCATAAACCATACTTCAACTTCCGCATCGCGAGTATAGTGAGGCTCTTTCGTTCTGAACCGGCTTTCCATAGAGATTGCCGGGATAAATGAGGATGCCTCGCTTGATGGCTTAATGCCTATCACCATAGCGTGGTTGAGGCGGTAGTTCCCTCCGGGATAGGAGAAGTCGGCCAGTTTGAAGTAGCCGTTGTTCTGCCCGCCGAAGCCCCAATTGATGTGGTACAAGCCTTCCTCGGAGTACCCGTCGAGCACAAACGCATGCCGGGTATGCCTTTCGTCATTTTCCCCGCCATACAGGATTGGACGCCCCTCGGCAAGTTCCGTGTAACAGATATTATCCCATTCATCAAGGCTTTCAAACCATTTGTTTTCCAAATACTCCATCCCGCGATCGTATTTAAGGTGCGCAATCATTCCGCTGGCCGCCAAGTAGAGGAAAGAGCCGCTCGCGCCGTAGCCATATTGCATTTCCGCCGCCGCACCGCAAGCGTGCATCAACTCGGCTACCGCGTTTTCTTGTTCGGGCGTCGCGCTCTCATCGTATCTGTCGATCATATTATCCCAATCGAATTGAGCGTCCTCAAAATTAAAGATATGGTCGTGGGCGGCGTAGTCCCGGTCGCAAGTCCACTGAATCGCGCCCTCGCCTTTGTCGGGCCATTTGTGGTAGCGCGTGATTTGAGCCATCG
The DNA here is from genome assembly GCA_910587075.1 of uncultured Muribaculaceae bacterium. Lineage (GTDB taxonomy): Bacteria > Bacteroidota > Bacteroidia > Bacteroidales > Muribaculaceae > UBA7173. The sequence goes on along the minus strand of CAJUKE010000011.1, from coordinate 66,570 downwards.
CGGTGGCCACGCACCCGGTGTAAGGTGTGTTCCCGTTATGGCGCGGAATCAAATTGTTGTAAGGGGCGCACTGGTCCCATTCAGAGGTGATCAAGGGTGGTATGGGGCGCCGGGTAGCATCGCCGGCTGCTTTTGATGAAATATCGGCCGTCGCGACGCATTGGGAATATTGCTCCATCCACCATTCCATCGACGTAGGTGTTTCCTGTGAGAAGCCACCGTCGAGTGAGTAGGCCAATAATCCGGGCGCGTTGTCGTCGGCCGACGCTATTACAAACATCGAGGGGGAGGAGAAAATATAAAGAGTTGTAACTTCGTTATATTCTCGCAGTCCGACCAGCTTCATCCGCGAAGGATCGGCATTGGTGTGTGTCACCGAAGTCAGCTCAACCAATGAGCGTTCCAAAGCCTGTTCGGCGTTTATCGGCTTGCCCGTGGCATGTGTCGAGCTAAAAACACACAGCGCGATCACCAATTTGTAAAGCGTTTTCTCCATAAACGCGAAAGTAGCGATTTTGCGCCAATTATCCCGATAATTGGTTCGGAGAACTATAGTGGTCCGCGGTTAATCGGCGCGCGGCGTCGGGGTAAAAGGAAGTCGGCGGCTTCAGCGAATGACTGAAGCCGCCGACGGCGGTAGAATGTCGGGGTGAGAAGACTCGAACTTCCGACCTCCACGTCCCGAACGTGGCGCGCTGCCAACTGTGCTACACCCCGATGGCAGATGGTGCATTTTACCGAGGTGCAAAGGTAGGGGTTTCGGGCCGTTTAGACAATTTTTCGGAGCGCTTTAACTTTTGTTAACCCCGGCGGATGGTTGAAGCGTTATTAACAATAGGGGGTATTTATCAACAAAAATGTTTAAAACGGCGTCGGCCGCGGGGCGCTATATTGTTTAAGGTGTTAACTTTGCGGTATCAAACCTTTAGACTCTGATATGGGAAAGATAATAGCCATAGCCAATCAAAAAGGGGGTGTGGGGAAAACCACCACCACCATCAATCTCGCCGCCTCTCTGGCGCTGGAGGGTAAGAAGGTGCTCATCATCGACGCCGACCCGCAGGCCAACGCTACTTCGGGCTACGGTATCGACCCCCGGACTATGAAATCGTCGATTTACGAATGCCTGGTCGATGACTATCCGATGGACGGCTCGCAGGTCGATACCTGTGTCGACGGGCTCCAGCTCGTGGGGTCGCGCATCGACCTGGCCGGGGCTGAGCTTGAGCTGGTCCAGAAGCCCGACCGCGAAAAGGTGCTCCGCCGCCTGCTTGAGAGCGTGGCTCCCAAATACGACTTCGTGCTGATCGACTGCTCCCCCTCGCTGGGCCTGATCACTGTGAACGCCCTCACGGCGGCCGACTCGGTGATCATCCCCGTGCAGGCCGAATATTTCGCCCTGGAGGGGATTTCGAAGCTGCTCAACACGATCCGCATCATCAAGTCGAAGCTCAACCCATCGCTCGAAATCGAGGGGTTCCTTCTGACGATGTACGACGCCCGCCTGCGCCTCGCCAACCAGATTTTCGAGGAGCTGAAGAGCCATTTCGGGCAGATGGTGTTCAACACCGTTATTCCCCGCAACATCCGTCTGTCTGAGGCTCCGTCGCACGGGCTCCCCGCCATACTCTACGACCCTGAGAGCCGCGGCGCCACGTCGCACACCATGCTCGCCAAGGAGCTTATAGCCAAGAACAAACCTCACTCTCACAAGTAACCCACCATAACCGATGGCAGTAAACCACAGAAGCGCGCTCGGCCGCGGCCTTGACTCGCTGATTTCGATGGACGACACCCCCGCGCGCGGCGCGTCGGCCATCAACGACATCCTTCTGGAGCAGATTTCGCCCAACCCCGACCAGCCCCGCACGACCTTCGACGAGGAGGCGCTTGACGAGCTCGCCGCTTCGATACGCGAGCTGGGCATAATCCAGCCCCTGTCGCTGCGCAAAACGGGTCCCGACTCCTACCAGATTATCGCCGGAGAGCGGCGTTACCGCGCCGCCCTGCGTGCCGGGCTCTCGTCGGTGCCCGCCTACATACGCCAGGCTTCCGACAGCGAGCTTACGGAGATGGCGCTCATCGAGAACATCCAGCGCGAGGATCTCAACGCGATTGAAATCGCCCTGACGTTCAAAAAGCTTATCGAGCAGTATTCGCTCACCCAGGAGCGGCTCGGGGAGCGCGTCGGCAAAAAACGCGCCACCATAGCCAACTTCCTGCGCCTGCTGCGCCTCCCCGCCGAGGTGCAGCTCGGGCTCCGCGACCGCCGCATTGACATGGGTCACGCCCGCGCCCTGCTGGCTATCGACGACCCTCACGCTCAGTTGCGCATCTACAAGCAGATTCTCGCCGAGGGGCTCTCGGTGCGCCGCGTCGAGGAGTTGGCCAAGGAGGCCGCCGGGGAGGCTCCCGCTGCCAAGGATGGCGCCGCGAAGCGCCCCGCGGCGCCGTCGAGCCACGATTTCGACCTGCTGAAAAAGCACCTCTCCTCGGCGTTCCAGACCCCCGTGCGCTTCTCCTGCGACCGCTCCGGCAAGGGGCGCATCACGTTCCAGTTCGCCAACGAGGAGGATCTCGCACGCCTGATCACCCTCTTTGACTCCCTTCCCAAATGAATGGCCGGTGCCTGACGGTGTGCCGCAGCCTTACTGTGGGAAAATACCCGCCAGTATGCTTGCGCTGATAGCCGAGTCGAAAACAATGGGCCCGTGCGACGGCGCGGTGCCCGAAGGTGAATACGCCCTTCACGCCCCGCTGTACGGGGCGGAGGCTGACGCCATTATGGAGTCGTTGCGCGGCGCTTCGGTCGATGAACTTGCCCGCGATGTGAAAATCAGCGCGGCGCTTGCCCGCGGTCTCCACTCGATGATTTATGATTTTCCCTGCAAGGGGCGTGGCTCCCGCGCCATAGAGGCATTCACCGGCGTGGTGTTCAAGGCGCTCGATTACAAGGCGCTTGCGGCTGACGCGAGGGGGCGGCTTGATGAAAACACGCGCGTCATATCGTCGCTCTACGGATGGCTGCGTCCTGGCGATTTCGTGAAACCGTACCGTTTTGACTTCACTACCCGGCTCGCGCCCGACGGCGGCGCGTTCGCCTCCTATTGGCGCAGGATGGTTACCGACGCGCTACTGGCAGATTTGCGCCGCGGCGGCCACACCGAGGTGCTGGACCTGCTCCCCGGCGATGCCTCAATGTGCGTTGACTGGCGCCGCGTGGCCGCGGTCGCCGGGGTGTGGAAGGCCGATTTCCGCGAACTGCTTCCCGGAGGTGCCGAGCGCACCCCCAACGCCGGGCGGCTGAAAACGCTCCGCGGGCGCCTTCTGCGACAAATCGTCCGTGAGGGTATCGGCTCGGTCGAAGGTCTGCATGCCGTGGAGGGTGACGGATTTGTCGGCGTCGGACCGGGAGAGAAGCCCGGCACGCTCCTCTTCCACGCCGTTGCCGACTGAAGCCGCCATAAACGACATTTTAAACAGTTTATAAGCGAGAGTCTGTTCTTTTCTAACAGACTCTTTTTTGCGCCGTGTCGGTAGGGGTATAAAAAAACAGGCGCCTTGCTCACGCGAGTCGCCTGTCACCAATTTGGGATTGGGGTGTCCCTCCCGCGGGTGGGGTAAAGAATGGGAGGGACGTTGGGGTATTTTGGAGTCTTTTCGTGCGGGGTCGCGCCTTATTCGGCGACAACCTCGAAGGGGATTTCCACCGAAACCTCTTTGTGGAGGTTGATTTTGGCGGTGTACTTGCCCAGTTCCTTGACAGCTTCCTTGAGTTCGATAGCCTTGCGGTCGATCTCGTGGCCGAGCTTTTCGAGTGCTTCGGCGATCTGGATGTTGTTCACGGAGCCGAAGATGGTGCCGGTGGCCGAAGCCTTGGCGCCGATGGTGAGTTCTACGTCGGCCAGGGAAGCGGCGGTAGCCTCAGCGGCTGCCTTGAGCTCGGCGAGCTTGTGGGCGCGCTGGCGCTGTACTTCCTGGAGCTGCTTGAGGGAGGATGCGTTCGCGATAACGGCTTTCCCCTGGGGGATGAGGTAGTTGCGACCGTAACCGTCCTTTACTTCAACCACGTCGTCCTTGTAGCCGAGGCCGTGGATGTTTTCTTTCAGTATGATTTTCATTTTCTCAAAGTCTTAAAGTAGTGGGTGGCTTAAGATTGGCGGCCGCGCCTTATTTCATAAGGTCGGTTACGAAGGGCAGGAGGGCCAGGTGGCGCGCGCGCTTAACGGCCTGGGCCACGCGGCGCTGGAACTTCAGCGAGGTGCCGGTGATGCGGCGGGGGAGGATTTTGCCCTGCTCGTTGAGGAACTTCTTGAGGAACTCGGGATCCTTGTAATCGATGTATTTGATACCGCTGCGTTTGAAGCGGCAGTATTTTTTCTTCTTTACGTCAACCGACAGGGGGGTGAGGTAACGGATTTCTGACTGTGTCTGTGCCATTTTCTTAAAGTGAACGGGTTAGAAACTGGGTTAAGCCTCCTTGGCTTCGGCCTCGGCGGGAGCGGCTGCTTCCTGGGGCTTGTTGGCGCGGAGCGAGCGGCGCTTGGCGGCGTATTCAGCGGCGTACTTGTCGTTGCGGAAAACCAGGAAACGGATTACGCGCTCGTCGCGGCGGAAAGCAGTTTCGATTTTCTTGACGATGGTGGGCTCGCCGTCGAATTCTACCAGGGTGTAGAAGCCGGTCGACTTTTTCTCGATGGGGTAAGCGAGCTTGCGCAGGCCCCACAGTTCCTCGTTCACGATGGTGGCGCCGTTGTCGGTCAGCACTTTGGTGAACTTTTCTACCGCTTCCTTCATCTGAGCTTCAGACAAAACGGGAGTTAAAATGAAAACGGTTTCGTAGTGGTTCATTTTGTTAACTGAAAGTTATGTAACTTAGTGTTATTTGGGCGTTTGCGGCCAAAGCGGCCTCAAAACGCCCGCAAAGTTACGAATTTTCCCCGGTTCCCGCAAGTGTTTCGCTCACTTTCGCCTCTGTTTTTGAGGTTTTTGAGGCGGTTCCGCACTCGGCGCGGCGGCAGGGGCAGTGGAGGCCGCTCGCTAGCGTTCGCTCCGCCCGGTGGCTTCGCGGAAGCGGGTGGTGGAGTGGAGCTGGGCGCGTGGTGGAAGGCGCGGGGGTGTAGTGTTTGAGAAAGTGTAAGGATAATGGTGAAATAAACGAAAAAATGGAGCGTCTCACGACGATCCATTTCCTTTAAACCTTTATCTTAATCTAATACTATGAAAAACACACATGCAAAGGAACTCATTATTTTCGAACTGTGCAAGCGATGGCGCCTTTTACCCCCCCCCCATTTAACGAATTTTAACGCAATTTTAACGTATACAGAATGAATATTCCCCCTCTCAGGGGCTTCTGGGGGCGTTTTTCCGTATTATTCGAGTTTCGCGGGCGGGGCGGTTTGCTTTACTCGGCGGCGATGGTTAACTTCGCGTATGGGATCGCTCTCCGGACGCTTTCCCGCTTCGCGAGGCGGATGCCTGTTTTTGGTAAATATGGGTTAAAATTATCCCTTTTTGCGTTAAACCGGGCTGGCCTCTCGAAATTGTAAAATTTCAATCTGCCGCGAGAATATTATTAACATGTGTTATTCATACTCTGTAGGGTCGAAGCCCGTCTGGGCGCTCCTGTGGCTGTTCGTAGCCGCCCTGTTGGCGGGGTGCGTCAACGACGACCCCGCGTCGGAGCCGTCGCTCGGCGTCGGCGACCGTTGCCCGCGGTTCGAGCTCGCGATGTCCGACGGTTCGGTGCTGTCGAGCGCCGACTTCGCCGGGAGGCGCGTGATGCTGGTGTTCTTCAACACGGGGTGCGAGGACTGCCGCCGCGAGCTCCCCGAGATACAGTGCGTGGCCGACCGCCTGTCGTCCGATGGCGACGCCTCAGTCGGCGGCGTGCCGGAGGTCATATGCGTTTCGCGCGGCGAAGGCGCGGAGTCGGTGGCGGCCTACTGGCGTGCGAACGGGCTCACGCTCCCATATTCGGCCGCGGGCGACGACCGGGTTTACCGCCTTTTCGCCTCGTCCCTCATCCCGCGCGTATATATAATAGGTGTCGACTCGCGCATCGAGGCTTCGTTTGCCGAGCGGCTCCCCTCGGAGGCTGAGCTGTACCGACTGATGCGCCCGGGAGCCGGGGTCGGCGCCCTGGGGCAATAAACCCGCGGCGGGGGCGTTATATATAGGTGATGGGACACTTCCGCAAACTCCGCCGCGTATGGCCCTTGTTGCTCCTCCTGCTCGTCGCGGCAGCCGGAGCGCTTTCGTCGTGTTCCAACAAGCGCAACAACGCCGCCACCCGCAAGTATCAGGAGTTCATCACCCGCTACAATATACATTACAACGGCGACAAGCACTTCAAGGAGACCCTTGAGGAGATGGAGCTCACCTACGAGGACGACTACTCGCGTCTGCTGCCGGTGCACCCCGCCAACGCAAAGGCCGACGAGAAAGCGCCCCAGCCCTCGGGCAACTTCGACCGCTCGATCGAGAAGGCGCAGAAGGCCATCCAGCTCCGCTCCATAAAGAAGAAGCCCAAAAAACAGGCCGGGAAGGGGAACGACCCCAAATACAAGGCCTGGATGAAGCGCGACGAGTATAATCCGTTTCTCCACAACTCGTGGCTCATGATGGGGCGCTCGCAGTTTCTCAACGGCGACTTCCTCGGAGCCGCATCCACTTTTTTCTACATATCGAAGCACTTCGTGTGGCTCCCCGAGACCGTAACCGAGGCCAAGCTCTGGGAGGCGCGCTCCTACGCCGCGCTCGGCTGGCTCTTTGAGGCCGAGACCATCCTTACCCGCGTAAAGGAGGACCAGCTCACCTCCAAAAAACTCCGAGAGCTCAACGCCCTGGCGTGGGCCGACTTCCTCATCCATTCGGGCGACTATCAGAAAGCGATACCCCGCGTGGCCGAGGCCGCCAAGATGGCCGGGCGGCAGCAGAAAGTGAGGCTGAACTTCCTCTTGGGGCAGCTCTATGCCCTGGTGGGCGACAAAACAGCCGCCTACGAGGCTTTCAAAAAAGCCGGAAGCAGCGGCGCGGCCACCTACCGCACGAAATTCAACGCGCGCATCAAGCAGAGCGAGGTGTTTTCCGGGGCCGACATCGCACCCGAGGTGAAGGCGCTCCGCCGCATGACCCGCTACGACCGCAACAAGGAGTACCTCGACCAGATATACTACGCCATAGGCAACCTCTACCTGTCGAGGGCCGACACGCTGAAGGCCATCGAGAACTACGAGCTGGCCGTCGAGAAGTCGACCCGCTCGGGCATCGACAAGGCGCTCGCCCAGCTCACCCTCGGAGGGCTCTACTACGGACTGCGCCAGTACTCCAAGGCCCAGCCCTGCTACTCCGAGGCCATGCCGCTGATTCCCGACACCTACCCCGACTATAGGGTGTTGAAGCGCCGCAGCGACGTGCTCGACGAGCTGGCCGTGTACTCGCAGAACGTCGAGCTCCAGGACTCCCTGCTGCGCCTCTCGGCCATGACCCCCGAGCAGCAGCTCGCCGTGGTCAACAAAATCATCGACGAGCTGAAGAAGAAGGAGAAGGAGGAGGCCGAGGCCGCCGCCCGCGAGGAATTCCTGGCAAAGAACCAGGGCAACGAGCTCCAGAGCACCAACACCCAGAACTTCACTATGAACACCGGCGACGACTCATGGTACTTCTACAACACTATGACCAAGAACGCCGGCAAAACCGAGTTCCAGCGCCGATGGGGCAACCGCAAGCTGGAGGACAACTGGCGCCGCCGCAATAAATCGACCTTCGACTTCAACGACTTCGACTCCGCCTCCGCCGATGCCGAGGAGGGTAAGGAGGAGAACGGCGAGGAGACCGCCGGGGGGGAGAATGGCGCCGCCGAGCCGGAGGATGCCGAGAAGGCCAAGCAGGCCGACGACCCCCACTACCCGGAATACTACCTCAAGCAGATTCCGAAAACCGACGAGGAACGGCTCACCGCCAACGACATCATACAGGAGGGTCTCTACAATATGGGTGTGATCCTGAAGGACAAGATGGAGGACTTCCCCGCCGCCGAGGGGGAGTTCGAGACCCTAATGACCCGTTACCCCGACAACATATACCGCCTCGACACATATTATAACCTCTACCTGATGTACACCCGCGCCGGCGACACCGCCAGCGCCGAGCGCTACCGACAGCTGATACTCGCCGAATTCCCCGACACGAAGTATGGGATGGCTATGCGAGACCCCGACTACATCGGCTCGCTGCGCCGGATGGAGGCCGCCGAGAAGCAGCTCTACGACCAGGCCCTGGAGGCGTATCTCGACAACCGCAACCGCGAGGTGCACGCCGTATACCGCACGGTGTCGACCGACTACCCCCTGAGCAAGCTGATGCCCAAATTCATGTTCCTCGAAGCCCTGGCATGCGTCTCCGACAAGAACCAGGAAGGGTTCAAGACCACCCTCCGCGAGATGCTGGAGCGCTACCCCGACACCGACCTCACCCCCTACGCCTCGGCCTACCTCAAAGGTCTCGCCCAGGGGCGCGACCTGCGCCAGGGCGCCAGGAATATGCGCGGCATGGTGTGGGAAACGCGCCTGAGCGCCGACTCGGCGGCTTCGGCCACCGACTCCGTGCCCCGGTTCGAGGTCAATGCCGAGGCACCCCAGCTGTTGGTGCTCCTCTATCCGACCGACGTGATTTCGCCCAACGCCCTGCTTTACGATATAGCGCGCCACAACTTCACCTCGTTCGCCGTGCGCGACTTCGACCTCGAACAGATGAATTTCGGTCGGCTCGGGCTGCTGATTATCAAAGGCTTCGCGAACATCCGCGAGATGAACCACTATATATCGGTGCTCAACGACAACCGCAACTTCAAGCTCCCCCCCGAGGTGCGACCCGTAATCATCTCCCAGGCCAACTTCGACGCCCTGCTGCGCTCCGGCGGCTCCTTCGACGAGTATTTCGAATATATGCGCGACAAAACCTACTCCGACACCGAGCAGCGCGTTCTCCCTCCCGACCTCTACGAGCCGTCGCCCCTCCCCTCGGAGCAGCCCGAAGAACAGCCCTCAGCGCAGCCCGAAGAACCCGCTGCGGAGCCGGAACCCCAACCCGAACCCGAGGCGGAGTCAACGCCTGAGCCTGAACTCCAACCCGAGGTTGAACCCGCACCTGAACCTCAGCCTGAGGCCGAGCCAGTGCCCGCACCCGCGGCACCCGTACCCACTGACATGCCCGCGCCTGCGCCGAAGCCCGAGTCGCCCGCGCCTGTAGCGAAGCCCGCCCCAACACCCGCGGTAATCCCTGAGGTTGCGCCAATCCCCGCGGTAAAGCCGACCCCGGCCCCCGTAGTGCTTCCCGACTACCCCGAGGGTTCGGAAGGTGACGACCCCTTGCTTGACTGACGGTTAACCACCCCTGTTTGACTGATGTTATGCCCTTGCCTGACTGATAGTTAGACGCCCCGATTTTTGAATTTACAATCAAGGTCGGAGACCTTGCATATTATTAGCCCCACCATAAGCCGCGCCAGCGGCGGTTGGTGGGGTGCTGTGGTGTCGCATTATGGCAAGGTCGGAGATCTTGCACGATATACACCTGTGCAAGGTCTCCGACCTTGATTTTCAGGACGATGAATAACCCCACCAACCGCCGCTTACCGCGGCTTATGGTGGGGCTAATAATATGCAAGGTCTCCGACCTTGTTTGTTAAGGAGGATGTGCCTCAGAGGCGGTTAGGATGTGCTTCGGAGGCGGTAGGGATATGCCGTCAGAGGCGGTGGGGTTCGCCTTAGAGGGCCTGGGGAATCTGGGGGACGGAGGGGGTGGGGGTGACGGGCACGGCGCTGGCGGTGGCAGTGGCGGCGGGCTTCGCTTCCCAGCCGAGGGCCGAAGCGCCGAGCACGGCGGCGTCCGCTTCCTTGAGCTCGGAGGGGAGCACCTTGACCTTGCCTTTCCAGATGCCGAGCATATTCTTCTCCATGGCGTTGAGCATCGGCTTCATAAGCATGTCGCCGCTCTTGGCGAGACCGCCGAAGAGCACGAACGCCTCGGGGGCGGAGAACACGGTGAAGTCGGCAAGCGCCTCGCCGAGAATCTCGCCGGTGAACTCGAAGATGTCCTTAGCGATCTTGTCGCCGTTGATGGCGGCGTCATAAACGTCCTTGGAGGTAATCTGGTCGATGGGGATGTTGCGCAGCAGCGACGGCTCGTTGGGGCGCGCTTCGAGGAACTCGCGGGCGCTCTGAGCCACGCCGGTGGCCGAGCAGTAGGTTTCGAGACATCCGCGGCGGCCGCAGTTGCAGAGACGGCCGTTGTTGCGGCGCACGATCACATGGCCGAGCTCGCCGGCGAAGCCGTCGTGGCCGTAGACGAGCTGCCCGTTGATCACGATGCCGGAGCCTACGCCGGTGCCGAGGGTTATCATTATGAAGTCCTTGATGCCGCGGGCCGCGCCGTAGGTCATCTCGCCGATGGCGGCGGCGTTGGCGTCGTTGGTAACGGCCACGGGTATGCCGGTTTTCTCCTGCACGAGCTGCGCCAGGGGTATGGGGGTGGGCCAGGGAAGGTTGACGCCCTGCTCGATCACGCCGGTGTAGTAGTTGGCGTTGGGGGCGCCGATGCCGATGCCGTAGATTTTGCCGACGGCGTCGTTGGCTTCCATCAGCTTGGTGAGCTCGGTGTTGAGCTCGTCGATGTAGGCTTCAACGGTGGCGTGTTTGCGTGTTTTGATGGAGGAGCTGGCAATAACGACGCCGCGGGCGTCAACGATGCCGAAGACGGTGTTGGTACCGCCTATGTCGATACCGACAACATAAGGTTTGCTCATTGCTTTTTGGGGTATTATTAGGTAAGTGAAGTTTATTCGGGTTCGCGGCGGGCGCGAGTTAACGACAAAGTTATAAAAAATAATGGTTTCGAAAGGTGCCGTTGCTGAAAAATGTCGCGAAAAATGTGGTTCGGGGCGGATGGCGGGGCTTGTCGTGAACGATTATGCCCCGGCGGCGTTATATTTTTATAACACAAAGGATAAAAATATGAAAAATACCGCTTTATTCGCTTTGGCCCTGATGGGCGCCGCGGCCCTCGCCGGCTGCGATTCGAAATCGAAGCTCGCCAAAGAGTTGCAAGGGGAATGGTCCTCGACTCCCGAACTGCTGGTCAACACCGGCGCCGCCCGCGCCTCGCTGGTGCGGGTGATGGACTTCAACCGCACCGCCGACCAGACCCAGGGCACCGTGACTATGACGGCTCTGATCACCGTCGAAAATACCATCCAGGCCAACGACTCGATAGTGACCCCGCTGACTATCACCGCGTCGGGTACGGCTGTGATTACCGGCGTGTACAACGTCAAGGACGACGACGAGGTCAACCTCAACCTCGACGCGACCTCGCTCTCGATCTCGGTGGACCCCGAAGCAGTGAAGCTCAGTTACGACATTATCGACGGCAACAGCGGCTCGTCGCTGGAGGCGCTACGCCCCGGGGCGTTGAGGCTGGCCCAGCAGCAGATCAACCGCGCCGCGCAGGAGGTGTTCTTCAACCTCGACGAGATTGACGACATTCGCATCGACGGCGATATGATGTCGTGCGAGATAGGCCATAAGGACCTGAATTTCCGCCGCCAGAGGTGAAAAGGTATTTCAATAAGACCAAGTCCATTGGAGTAGTAGATGCTCATCACCTTAACCATCAACAATATCGCAAAATAAAATAGGGGCTTTCGCCCCTATGCGGAATGGAGAGGACTCGAACCTTCTATATGCGGTTGTGAAACAATCGCCTCGCTACCAAACCTGCGACCATCATTCCATGTGCAAAGATAACCAAATTTTCTCATATACAGTTAAGTAGAGCAGAAAATGGTGCGGAAAATGGAGCGGGGAGCTGACGCTTGGCGCGACTGCCCGCATGCACAGCCGGGGACTCCGCACGGTACACTCTGCCGGGCGGAATCCCCGGCCCGCTTTTGCCCATTCCGCACCCCGGCGTTCACCTCCTTTAACTAAGCGGTTAAGCTGTGAGTCGGAAAAAATATGTAAATTTGCGATTTGAGTAAACCATCAGAAAGAAAAGCCCTGGCCGCGGTGTCGGGCGATATGTGAAAAGTTCGCGACAATGAATTTCAGAAACTTATTTGACCAGATACCCCCGGTAACGAAAAATCTGTTGATTATTAACGTGATTATATGGCTGGCGATGGGTATCGTGCGCCCGGTGAGCGGCTTCCTGGAGCAGTACGGGGCGCTGTACTACTTCACCTCCGACCAGTTCGTGCCCTCGCAGCTGATCACCTATATGTTTATCCACGCGAACTTCATGCACCTGTTTTTCAATATGTTCGCCCTGTGGATGTTCGGTATGACCATGGAGCGGGTGCTCGGCTCCCCGAAGTTCCTGTTCTACTACGTTTCGTGCGGTCTCGGCGCGGCGCTGGTACAGGAGGGGGTGTTCGCTGGCATGATAGCGCATTACGCCTCGATGTTCCCCAACCCCGGGGCTGTCAAGGAGTTGCTGTCGCACTCGCAGGTGATGTACAACCAGTTGTATGAAATAGGCGTGGTGCCTACCGACGCCGAGGTGGGGATGCTTTACCAGCTTTTCCATACCCCGACCATCGGAGCCTCGGGCGCCGTGTTCGGCATCCTGCTCGCCTTCGGGTTTATGTTCCCGCAGGCCCGGCTGTCGCTCCTCTTCCCCCCTGTCACACTCAAGGCTCGCACCTTCGTGCTGATATATGCCGCCATCGAGCTTGTGCTCGGCGTGTATAACAACCAGGCCGACACCGTGGCCCATTTCGCCCATCTCGGCGGCATGCTCTTCGGTCTCGCCATACTGCTCTACTGGCGCAAGAAGGGAGTTATCGGGGGGCCGTACCATTTCTGACAATCAACAGATGATTCAGCGCCTCGTAATAATAAACGCCCTGGTGTACCTCGGCCTAAAACTGCTGTGGCTCGTAGCCCCCGCCGCGGGGGTCGATTTCGACGCCGCCGTGGCCGGGTTGCTGCTCCCGTCGGATTTCGCGGGGGTGGCCGGGCGCCCGTGGACGGTGCTGACCTATATGTTCACCCAGTGCGACTTCCGCCATCTGCTGGTGAATATGCTGTGGCTCGGGGGCTTCGGCACCCTGCTCGGGGCCGACGTTGGCGCCCGCCGCGTGCTCGCGCTGTATATCGTCGGCGGAGTTGCCGCCGCGGCGATGTTCCTCCTCTGCTCCCTTACCCCGTTCGCCTCGGGCGAGCCGCTCGCCGGAGCTTCCGGCCCGGTGATAGCCCTCACGGTGGCCGCGGGGATAATGTCGCCCAGCAAAATGGTTAAATTCGCGTTTATGGGCGAGCTGGAACTGCGCCGCATAGTGCCCCTGGCGCTCCTGGCGTTCTTCTTCTGCTCGATACCCGAGGCCATGGCCCACGCGGGCGGGCTGCTGTCGGGCGTGGCCGCCGCCCTGTGGTGGAGATATTTGGCCAAAACCCGCCCGTCTGTTGCGGAGCCCGCTCCGGCACCCGTTGCCGACGAGTACGCCGCGCTGGTGGCCAAGGCCAACGCCGGAGGCTACGAGGCGCTGACCCCCGCCGAGCAGCGCCACCTCTACGAACTCACCCTCAGCCGCTCGCGGCATAACTGAATCTGTCGACTATGGGAATCTGGACCAAGCGCATACTGCTCGCGGCGGGCCTCATCATCAACCTGGGTGTGGCTCTCGGCTTGCTTTGCGCCGCCTATGGCGGGAAGGTCGCCCCGGAGGTGTCGACCCTCCCGGCCCTCTTCTCCATGACATTCCCCTTCTGGTTCGGCGGAGCCGTGGCGCTCGTGATCGCCGACCTGCTGCTGCGCCAGCGGTGGCTCGCGGTGGTTCCGGCCATAGCCCTCGCGTGCTCCCTGGGGCCGATCGCGAGCTACGCGCCAGTGAACCTCGTGAAAAAGAAAGTTTCCGACCAGGATTCCGCCAAGGTGTTCACCCTGCTGACGTTCAACACCGCCGCCCTCGTCGACATCGAGCGGGAGCAACGCCGCGCCGCCGGGACTCTCACCACCGATTCCTCGCCCAACAAAATAGCTGACTACATAATCCACAGCGGGGCTGACATCGTGCTCACCCAGGAATTCGTCGACGTGAAGGAGAACCTCTATCTCGGTTTCTCACAGCGGATGGTCGACACGCTTAACACCGTGTACCCCCACCGCCTTTTCGCCGAGGGGCCGAGGGGAACCTATGGCGAGCACCGCTGCATGATATTCTCGAAGTTCCCGATGCGCCGCGTGGCGCTCCCCGAGGCCAACGGCTTCTCGGAGTGGTCGGCGGCGATAATCGACATCCGGGGCATGGAGACGCTCGTTGTCGACGTGCACCTGCAGTCGATCGGCCTCAGCCGGCAGGACAAGGACCTCTACCTCGAACTCACCGAGGGGGAGGGGAGCAAGGGGAAGGTAATAGCCGCCCGCAACACCCTCTTCAGCAAGGTGTCGCTGGCTATGCGTTACCGCGCCCGGCAGGCCCGCACGCTGCGCCACGCGATCGACTCCATCGGGGTGCCCAACGTGATCGTGGCGGGCGACTTCAACGACATACCCGGATGCTACGCCATACGGCAGATCGCGGGCGACGACTTCCGCAACGCCTTCAACGACGCCGCCAACGGCCCGATGATCACCTTCCACTCCGACCGTTTCTACTTCCATATCGACCATATACTCTACCGCGGCGATATGGAGGCCATTGACTGCGGGAGGGGCGACTGCCCCGAGTCGGACCACTACCCGGTGCTCGCGACATTCCTGATGAAATAATTCACCGATTTAATCATAACCCATTAACTATGAAGCCAATCATTATGAGCATCTGCGCGGCCGCCGCCGCGTCGGCTATCGGACTGGGGAGCGCCTCGTGCGGACACGAGCGCCAGAACCCCTTCATGCAGTCCTATGCCAACGAGTACGGAATCCCCCCCTTCGAGGAGATTCAGATCGAAGACTACGTTCCGGCCTTCGACGCCGGCATCGCCGAGGCCAGAGCCTCGATCGACTCCATCGTGGCCAACCCCGAGGCTCCGACTTTCGAGAACACCATGCTCCCCATGGACTGCCTCAGCCCGACGCTTGAGCGCGTCATGAGCGTTCTCGCGTCGCTCACCGAGGCCCACTCCACCCCCGAGCTCCAGGCCGTTTCGGAGGAACTCTACCCCCGCTACACCGCCTTCACCGACGAGCTGATGATGAACGACGCCCTCTTCGAGCGCGTCAAGGTGCTGTACAACAACATCGACACCGTGAACCAGCCCCTCGACGAGCGCCGCGCCATCGAGCAGAGCTACAACGACTTCGTGCGCTCTGGCGCCCTCCTCTCGCCCGAGCAGAAGGAGGAACTCAAGAAAATCAACAACACCCTCGCGAACCTCTACCTGAAGTTCAACAAGAACCTCCTCAACGCCAACAACACCTTCGAAATCGTGGTTGACAACGAGGCCGACCTGGCAGGTATCCCCGCCAACACCGTCGAGAACGCCGCCGCCGAGGCAAAGGCCCGCGGCAAGGAGGGGAAATGGGTGTTCACCCTCCACGCTCCCTCGCGCCTGGCTGTGCTCCAGTATGCCGACAACCGCTCGCTCCGCGAACAGATGTGGCGCGGCTACACCACCAACGCCACCCAAGGGGAAAACGACAACCGCCCCGTGATCGCTGAAATCCTCAAGGCCCGTGCGCAGAAGGCGAAACTCCTCGGTTTCAAGGATTACGCCGCCTACGCCACCGCCGACAAGATGGCCAAGACCCCCGAGGCCGCCGAGGCGCTGCTGACCCAGATTTTCGAGCCCGCCAAGAAGAAGGTGGCCGAAGAGGTGGCCGAGATGCAGGCCGTGGCCAACGCCGAGGGCAACGACTTCAAGATCGCTCCCTGGGACTATTACTACTACGCCGAGAAGGTGCGCCAGCAGAAGTACGCCCTCGACGAGAGCGCCCTGCGCCCCTACTTCGCCGTTGACTCCGTGCGCAAGGGTATCTTCGCAATGGCCAAGCGCCTCTACGGCGTGAACTTCGAGGAGATTGACGCTCCCAAGTACCATAAGGACGTGAAGACCTACAAGGTTACCGACAACGAGGGTAACCATGTGGCAATCTTCATCACCGACTACTTCACCCGCCCCGAAAAGCGCCAGGGCGCTTGGATGGAGCAGCTCAAAGCTTCGTGGGTCAATGCCGACGGCTCCGTTGAGCGCCCCATCATCTACAACGTGGGTAACTACGCGCCCCCGACGGCCGACGCCCCCTCACTGCTCTCCATCGACGACGTGCAGACCACTTTCCACGAATTCGGCCACGGCCTCCACGGCATGCTCTCCAAGGCCCGCCTCAAGAGCCAGAGCGGCACTAACGTCGACCGTGACTTCGTGGAATTCCCCTCGCAGTTCCACGAGCACTGGGCATTCCAGCCCGAGCTCCTGGCAGAGTACGCCCACCACTACAAGACCGGCGAACTCATCCCCGACTCGCTCGTGAACCAGATCAACGCCGCGTCGAAGCACAATATGGGCTTCATGACCGCCGAACTCGCCGGCGCCGCCCTGCTTGACCTCGCATGGGGCCACTACAACCCTGAGACCGACGGCCCCGTTGATGTTGAGGCCTTCGAGGCAAAGGTTGCCGAGAAGCTCGGCATGCCCGCCGAACTCACCTTCCGCTACCGCTCCCCCTACTTCAAGCATATCTTCGGCGACGAGGGTTACGCTTCGGGCTACTACACCTACCTCTGGGCCGAGGTGCTCGATGCCGACGCTTTCGAGCTCTTCAAGGAGAAGGGTGCCTTCGACCCCGAGTCCGCTGCCAAGATGAAGACACTCCTTGAGAGCGGCGGTTCGCAGGATCCGATGGTGCTCTACGAGACCTTCCGCGGCCACCGTCCCGAGCCCGCCGCCGTGATACGCCAGCGCGGCCTCAATTGATCCCTTACCGCGACAACCCATCGACGGGCCGCGCCGGAAGCTCCGGCGCGGCCCGTCCGCATATATTTATTGCGCGGGTATATAATAAAGAGGGCGTATCGCCGTTATATCGTTAGTGAAAAAACGCATTAGCAAAACCTCATAGCAATGAACAAACTGTTTCTGTCATTAGCCCTCGCGGCGACCGCCTCCTCGGTGGCGTTCGCTAAAGGCCCGAAGGACCCCGAGCTTATGACTATCGGCGGCACGCCTGTGAAACTCAGCGAATTTGAGTATCTCTACAATAAGAACAACACCCAGCAGCTCCAGCCGCAGACCGTCGACGAATACCTCGATATGTTCGTGGCCTACAAGCAGAAGGTGGCCGCCGCCAAGGAAGCCGGCA
Organism: uncultured Muribaculaceae bacterium; assembly: GCA_910587075.1. GTDB lineage: Bacteria > Bacteroidota > Bacteroidia > Bacteroidales > Muribaculaceae > UBA7173. The sequence goes on along the minus strand of CAJUKE010000011.1, from coordinate 49,263 downwards.
TCGACAAGACCCAGGCCTTCCAGAATGAATTCGAAGGGTACCGCCGCGACCTTTCGGAGCCTTACCTCAAGGATCAGGCCGTGGAGGACTCGCTCCTCCGCGCCGAATACGAGCGTATGAAAACCGAGCGCGACGTGAGCCATATCATGATTTCACTTGGTGAAAACCCGGTGGCCGACTCCCGCCAGACCGCGCTCCTCGACTCGATACGCACCGCCATCCTCGGCGGCAGCGACTTCGCCGAGCTCGCCCGCAAATTCTCCATCGACCGCTCCGTTACCCGCAACGGCGGACATATGGGCTGGATCACCGCCACCCGCTTCCCCTACACTTTCGAGGAGGCCGCCTATAACACCAACGTGGGCGAAATCTCCCCGGTGATCCGCACCCCCTTCGGCTTCCACATCGTGAAGGTCAACGGCGAGCGTCCCGCCCAGGGTCAGGTGCTCGTTGAGCATATCCTAAAGCTCACCCAGGGGATGGACCCCGCCGCCGCTGCCGCCCAGAAGGCCAAAATCGACTCGATCTACACCCTGGTGACCACCGGCGGTGCCGACTTCGAGGATGTGGCCACCCGCGAGAGCGAGGATCCCGGCTCGGCCAAGAACGGTGGCCGCCTCAATTGGTTCGGCTCGGGCCAGATGGTGCCCGAGTTCGAGAAGACAGCCTTCTCGCTGGCCGACGGCGCCATCTCGGAGCCTTTCGCCACCGCCTACGGCTACCACATAATCAAGCGCCTCGAAGGTAAGGGTATCGACCCCTACGAAACTGTGCATCCGATGCTCAAGAAGGTGATTTCGCAGGATGAGCGCGGCCAGCTCCCCCGCCAGCGCCGCATCGAGCAGCTCAGCAAGAAATACGGCGTACAGCTCGACCGCCAGGCCATTGACGCCGTGAAGGCCGAAATCGCCGCCAATATGGGCCTCGACTCCGTGCTTACCGCGAAGTTCCTCGCCAGCGAGACCCCTATGGCGAAAGTCAACAAGCAGCCCCTCATGCTCTCCGAGGTCATGGCCGAGATGGGCAACCCCTTCATCGGCACCGGCGAGCAGCAGGCCGACCAGTTCGAAGGTCTCGTCAACAAGGCTGTTGAGAACGCCGTTCTCGATGCCGCCCGCGAAGACCTCGCCCGCGAGGAGCCCCAGTACGGCAACCTCCTCAACGAGTACCGCGACGGTATGCTCCTCTTCGAGATTTCCGACCGCAACGTGTGGTCCAAGGCCAAGGAGGACAAAGAGGGCCTGGAGAAATTCTTCGAGGCCAACCGCTCGAAATACACCTGGGACAAGCCCCGCCTGAAGAGCTTCGTGGTGTTCGCCACTTCCGACTCAATCCGCGACGCAGCCAAGGCATACCTGGAGAACAACAAGGTGGCCAACGACTCGGTAGGGCTGGTGCTCCGCCGCGAGTTCGGCAACAACATCAAGGTTGAGCGCGTGCTCGCCGCCAAGGGTGAGAACCCCATCACCGACTTCATCGCCTTCGGTGGCGAGAAGCCCCAGCCCAAGGGGCGCTGGGCATATTACTTCCCCTACCAGAACCGCGTGATTCTCCAGCCCGAGGATGCCGGCGACGTGCGCGGAGCCGTGACGGGCGACTACCAGAACTATCTCGAAGAGAAGTGGGTGGCCACGCTGCGCGACAAGTATCCCGCGAAAATCAACCAGAAGGTGCTCAAGCAGGCGCGCAAAAACCAGGAAGCCGCCAAAAAGTAACCGGGACGCGTCACCCGGCGGCGTGAAGCCGCCGTACGTTCCCACTAATCAAGCCGCTAATGGATCGTTTCGAAAGAAACAACCGACATAATGAAGCGACGCCCCGCCTCCGTACGCAACGGCTGGCGCGGGCGTTGCTTTTCATCGCGGCTTTATTCGCGGCCACTCCCGCGGGGAGCGCTCTCAGCTTCGACCTCGACAGCATCGCCGCGATGGGCAAGTTCCCGCGGTTCTGCGTCAACGTGTACCGCTGGGGCGACAGAACTTTCAACTCCTACGACTCTACCTATGTTGAGTCGACCGGGAAAGCCTGGAACATCAAGGCCAAAAGCGAATCGTGGACCGACGCCTACGATTTCCGGCTCGACAACCGCTACCGTATGGAGATGATTTCCGACCCTTCAACTTCGCTCGGTTTCTATCTCTCGTATATGGCGGTGTCGGTGGGCTACGACGTGAACGTCAGCAAGTACTTCACCGGCAACGACAAGGTGCGCAAGCGCTTCAATTTCCAGTTCAACTGCTCGCTCTTCTCCGCCGAGGTTTACACGGTCGAGAACGACGTGGGCACCACCATACGCCCCATGGGTATGCCCGGCGAGGTGGAGAAAGTGAACCTTGACTTCTCCGGGGTGAACAACAGGGCTCTCGGGGTTGACCTCTATTACTTTTTCAACCACAAGCATTACTCGCAGGCGGCGGCGTTCAATTACTCGAAAATACAGCTCAAAAGCTCCGGCTCGATGTATGCCGGATTTTCATATTTCGCCGAGGACTACCATTTCGACTTCTCCTCGCTCCCGGAGGCCGACACGGAAATACCGACCGACTGGGACCACAACTACCGCGTGTCCAGCCAGACTTACGCGCTGAAGTTCGGCTACGCCTACAACTGGGTGTTCCACCGCGGTTGGTGCCTGGGCGTGTCGGAGTCGCCCGTGGTGGGTGTCAGGAAGGGGAACATCAACCATCCCGGCGAGAAGGAGACTACCTTCTCGCTTAACAACAGGTTCAAAATCGGCATCGTATACAATTACAAGAAGCGCTGGTTCTTCGGGGTCGCGGGCTATTCCATGACCGGCATCATCAACGACCCCGAGCACACGTTGATAGCCAACACTCTGTCGGCCGAAGCCTCGGTAGGCTTCAGGTTCAACCTCTGGTAAGGAAACTATCATTGCCGATATGAAACCTACCCGCACAGAAACAAGGGGCACCTGGCTGCTGGCCGCCATATGCGCGCTGGCCCTCGCCGCCGCGATACTCGCCAATAGGTGCGGAGGTCCCGAGCCGCTCCCCGCCGCTACACCGCTGCCGGCGGAGCAATCGGAGCCGTCGGACGGGTCGGACAGGTCGGACAAGTCGGACTTGAAGCCCCAATCTTCCCAAAACTCCCAAAATTCCCAAAACTCCCACTCCTCCCGAAAACCCAAGTCTGCCAAGAAGCCCCGCGGCCCGAAACCGCAGGCTCCCGATACCCCCTCGCCGCTCGACCGACCCGTATGAATCAGAACGGGTAGCCGATCGCGAGGTGGAAGCAGAGCGAGTTTTTGAACGAGGTCATATTGTAGTAGCTCGACTTGCCGGTGTCGTAGGGCGCGTGGATCCCTATGCCGAGGTCGCCGCGGAGCACGAGCATGCCTATGTCGAAGCGGAGTCCGGCGCCGGTGCCGAGCGCGAGGTCGCGCAGGAAGGTGCTTCCGCGGAGTTCGCCGCCGGGGCGGAGGGGGTCCTTTTTCAGCAGCCACACGTTGCCCGCGTCAATAAACACCGCGCCGTGCAGCGGGCCGATGATCGGGAATCGGTATTCCACATTTAGCTCGAACTTGAACGTACCTGTCTGGTCGAAGTAGCTGTCGCTCACCCATTTCGGGGGGCGGTATGAGCCGGGACCTATCGAGCGTACCGGGAAGGCGCGCACCGAGTTGGCGCCTCCGGCGTAGAACTGCTCGGCATACGGCACCTCCGACGAGTTGGCGTAGGCGTGGGCGGCGCCCACCATGCCGCGGGTCACTATCCAGTTATCGCCCCACAGGCGACGCCCGAACACCACCTGGGTCGACCCTTTGACAAACTGCGAGAACGGGGTGCCGAACAGGCGCTTCTCCTTGTGCTTGCCCGCCGCCTCGTAGATGCACCAGAAGAGGTTACCAGCTTCCTGGGCCGTGAAGGTCCAGTTGAGGGTGTTGTCGGAGTCAAACTGGCGGTCGTAGGAGTAGGTGTAGGAGAACTGGGGTATGTACTGCGAACGGAAACTGAGGGCTATAGCCGGGTTGGCGGCCACCACCGAGTCAAAGGCGTGGGTGGTCTGCATCAGGTTGGTGTAGGTCAGTTTCAGCGGGGTGAGCGAGTGCGACGAGTGGCGGCTCGACTGCCATTCGTAGCTGATCGAGGCGTTGAACTGCGCCATCTTGAAGTAGTGGGGGCGGTTGAGCAGGTCGGCCGAGAGCTGGAAGCGGGTCCAGTTGAGGTTGCGGTTGCGCCTTTTGATGAAGTTGGGCGCGAGCATTCTCGGGAAGCTCAGGTTTGCGGCGAGCCCTACCTCGTAGGAGTTGAACACCGACGAGCGCTCGCGGCCGGTCTGCCATTCATACGAGCCGGTGAGGGTCACTCCGAGTTGCTCACCCCCTCCGAAGAGGTTGCGGTTCTGCACTCCGAAGAGCACGCCCGGGCCGATGTAGCTGTTTGACTTCGACGAGGCGTTGAGCTCGACGGTGGCTTCCAGCGGGGTGTCGAACGTGCAGGCTATGTTCACGTCGAGGGTTGGCTCGACCGCGGCCGTGTCGGGCACCACCGCCATGTCGATGTTGTTGAATATCCCCAGGCGGGCGAAGCGGGTCTGGGTGCTGTTCATATTCCTCACGGCGAAGTAGCGCCCCTGGCGGAAGGTCACGCAGTCGTGGATCACCCCCTTGCGCAGCCGCGATGGCATCATCTGTATGAGGGTGGCGTGGTCGGTGACTATGGTGTCGGGGGTGCCTCCACCCTGGTTGCGGTAGGCGTAGACGGTGACCTTGCCGGTGCGGTAGCGCTTGAACATATTTCGGGGCACGTTGGAGGCCAGGGTCATGCGCATATTGATCGACTGCGGTTTCTGGAGCGAGTCGGCAAGATATTCGATATACTCGGGGCGGAAGAAGTAGTATCCCTTGTCGCGCAGGGAGTTTGTGATGCGTATGCGTGCCGCCGAGAGGGAGTCTACGCAGTAGCGCGCCCCGGGCTTGAGGTAGCTGTCGCGGCGGGCCAGCGAGTCGATGTAGTGGTTAAGCCGGCAGGTGTCGGGGAGGAACTCTATGGAATCGACGTGGTAGGCCGGCCCGGTCTGTATGGTGTACGACACCTTGGCCGTCTTCGGATTGCGCCCGGGGATGGTCTCGTAGGTGGCCGACCCGCGGAAGTAGCCGTTGTTGTCGAGTATCTCGTCGACCATATGGGTGCGGGCGTCGGGACGCACGGTGCTTATGAGCACCGGCTCGGACACCAGGCGGTCGTAGAACCAGCGCTTGATCCCTTTGCAGGAGTCGCTCCAGTGGTTCCAGACCCACAGCCCGATAGGGAAGGGGAAGCGGTATTTGGGCGATTTGAGAATCGCATTGTTGGGGGGCACGCTCACGGCGCTGTTGAGCTGCGACTTCACCGATTCGGGCACTTTGTCGCCCTCGGGGGCGGAGATGTCGATTTTCTTGACGCCGGTGTAGAGCACCTCCCCCTCGGGGAGGCGCGAGGTGGTGGAGCAGGCCGCAAAAACCAGCACGGCTCCCGCGAGCGGCAGCAGGGATTTCAGTGTTCGGAGTCTCATTGTTTCGCGGTATCTGTCGTGGTGGTTGTCGGTTTGGGTTGGGTGGCGGCGGGTGCGGGAGCCGCGGCGGGTGCCTCGGCGGGGAGCGGCAGCGGCGCGGGCTTGCGGCGGCGCAGGAAGCGGAACATATCGCTCAGGCGGTGTAGCTTGCGCTTGTACACGAAGCCGACGCCCGTCTGGGTGATTTCCCCTTCGAGGATACTCTCGTAGCCGGTGTGGCGGAAGAGGCGCACATACATCGTGCCCTGCTTGTTGAGCATATACTCGAACGAGATGTCGGCGATGAGGTTCTCGGCGAAGTTCTCGTCGGCCTGGGCGTCGGTGGTGTAGTTGCCTCCGACCACGATTTTGAAACGGTCGTCGAAGAGCGACTTGCTGACTCGGTAGCTGTAGGTCATCGCCTGGGTCTGGTTGCCGTCGATGGTCTTCTCGTACTGGTTGATGCCGAACGAGAGGTCGACACCCTTGATGGTCGAGGCGGCCCAGTTGTTGATCTGCGACTCCAGGAAGGAGTAGAGCGAGCTGGTGGCCGAGCCGCTCACGGTCTTGGTGTTGGCGCCGGAGTAGGTGCCGGTGATCATCAGGTTCATGGCCTGGTTGGCGCGCTGCTCGGCGGTCATGCTCTTGAGCTCGTTCTCGATGGTGATGTCGTCCTCGCACGCCAGGTCGAAGGAGGCGTTCATCTGCTCCATCGAGCCGGTTACGTTGAGTATGATGTCGAATGTCACCATACGCGAGTTGCCCGAGGAGTTTACGTTGGCCCGGAGGTCGTCGTCGGCGTGGATGTTGAGCACGGGGTTGAGCATATCGCCGTTGAAGGCCACATAACTCCCTTCGCGGAAGGTGAAGTCCTTCTCGGAAATCATCGGGGGGGAGTAGCGGGCGTACCCCTGGTTGATGTTCAGGCGCCCGGTTGTGCGCTCGTCGCCGAGATAGTCGAGGGTGTAGTTTATGGTGCCTTCCCCCTGGATCTGCACGCGGTCCTTGCCGTCGGCCGAGAGGTCAACGCCGATGGTTGTGCCCGACGACACTGTGAGCGACGCGTCGAGGTTGAGCAGCATGCCCTTGTTGACGATTGAGTCGGCGGCGGCCACGGCGGCGGTGTCGGCGAAGTTCACGAACCGCACCATATCGTTCTCCCCCTTTGACGAGATTGTGTTCACGGCGTCGGGCATGACGTAGGTGACGTTGGTGCCCGGGAGAAGCTTCAGCGCCGCGTCGACGTTGAGGAAGCTGGTCGAGCCTTTCACAGAGGCGTCGAGGTCGATATACGCCTTGCCGTATACGTCGACTCCGCGGCCCCCCTTCTTACCGTTGACCACCTGCATATTGCGGGCGTTGAGCGATAGGTCGAGCAGTATGTTGGCGAAGTTGGATATGTCGGCGGTGCCGTTGATGGCCAGCGGGTTCTTGTTGAGGCCGCCTATGGTGTAGTTGCCGAATTTCACAACTGAGCTGTCGACGGGGATTTCGCCGCCGGAGAATTTGAATGTGGACCCGAGCATCGGCACCTTCACGGCGGCGGAGTCGAATTTCAGCCAGCCGTTGAGCACGGGCGACGAGAGCTGCCCGGTAACGTCCATCTCGCCCTTGAGCGTGCCGGAGAGGCTCGCCACGTCGGGCCCTAAGAAGGGGTTGGCGATGTTCAGCGGGAGGCGGATCACCCGCAGGTCGAGCAGGAATGGGTCGCTCTTGGTGGAGTCATTGAGGTTGCCGTTGAGGGTGAGGGACTTCTGCCCGTCGATGAACATATCGGCCGATGCGCGCACGATGCCTCCGGCGGTCTGCACCTTGGTGTCGATGTCGAAGGTGCCCACTCGCTGTTTGCCGTAGGTGAAGTCGGCAAGGGTTAGTTTGCCTGCTCCGTCGAGGCTCTTGTCGGTCCAGGAGAAGTTCATATCGGCCGAGAGGTCACCCTCCATAGCCGGTGCGAAGGGGTTGATGGCGAGCCAGTCCTGAAGCTTGACATCGCTCAGGCGCAGGGTTATGGCTTCCTGGGTTGAGTCGGATTCTTCGGTGTGGTTCGTGAAGAGTTTCAGCGAGCTTACATCGTTGTGGAGGTAGAGGTTGGCGTCGATGTGGTGGTTGTCGAGGTTGTAGGTGATGATGTTGTCGCGGTTCATCTCCCAATCCTTGTAGCCGATCACGGGGTGGTAGGGCACGAAGCGGAGCGCCACGGTCGAGGAGTCCTGCATATTGATTATCGAGCCGAAGCTGTAGCCAGTCTCCCCCTGTATGTTCTGCTGCTTGAAGAGGAGGGCAACGCGGTCGGAGCTAATGTAGCCGTTGGCGCCGATTTTGGCGAACGCGTCAAAGGTGCCGGGGGCGTTGTTCACGTTGGCCTCGTAGGTGAGGTACGCGCCGCGCTGGCGTATGTCGAAGGTTATGGTGTCAAGGCGGGTCTCGCCGGTGCGGAATTTGAGCACCCGCGCGTCGAGGGCGATCAGCGAGTCGTTGGAGGCCCGGAGCGATGCGGAGCGGAACTCCATATCGCTGTCGGCCAGGAGGCTGGCGAGCACGTTGTCCTGTCCGGCGGTAAGGTCGAGCCGGAAGGGGGGCAGGGCGCGCTGGAGCGAGTCGACTGCCAGGCGCTGGCGCTTTACGCAGCGGTCGAGCAGTTCGGAGGTCGCGGTGAAGCGTCCCAGGAGGGTGTCGAGGCATACCCCGGAGTTGAAAGTAAGGGCGAGGTCGCGGTTGGTGAGCCGCGCGTCGGTAGCGGCGGTGTCGGCGTTGAATTTCAGGCCGATGTCGCGGGCGTCGATCTTCATCGCGCCGGCGCGGTAGTTGAGCGAGGCTATGTCGATGTCGGCCGAGGCGAGCATCGGGCGCGTCTTGGTTGCCGGGTCGAAGCTCACGTCGCCCGAGAGGCGGGCGGCAACGGTGGTGGCGGTGTCGGCCATACCGAGGGCCTTGAGGTCGAGGTTGGTGATGTCGCCGTCGATACGGGCGCGGTAGGGGAGGGCGCCGATTTCGCCGTCGGCCTTGAGGTCGAACGCGGCGTAGGGGTTGCGGCTGAGGGCCTCGACGGCGGCGTGCCCGGCGGCGAGGTTGGCTGTGAGGGTCACGTCGCGGTAGTCGTGGCCCATATATGTGGCCTTCACGAGATCGACTTTGGCGTCAATGTCGGTTTTGGGGCTCATCACGTCGAATCCCTGGCCCGAGGCATTGATGGTGGCGGTCACATCCTTGAGCCCGAGGTCGGGGAGGATGGCCTGCACGGGGAAGTCGTCGGCCCGGAGGTCGATGTCGTAGGCGGTGGCGCGGTTGTTCCAGAGCGCTTCGAGGGCGAGCCGTCCGCTGCCGGTGTGGGCGGTGATGCCGCCGTCGATCACGCCGCGGTCGAGCCGTGCGTCACCTTCGATGGTCAGCGGGGGTATGTTTATGCCGCGGCCGCTCTTAGCGTCGAGCAGCAGGGGCTTGGCCCATTTGCCGTCGGCGATCCAGCCGGAAATCTCGACATTCCCCACGGCGCGGTTGATGTCGGTGAGGCCCGCCACTTGGCCCGATGCCTTGACTCCGGCGTGCTGCGGTATCTCCGCCGAAACTGACTTCACGTCGAGGTCGGCCATTGACCCTTTGAGGTCGGCTTCGACCAGGAGGGGCTGGTAGGGGGGCAGCATATCGGCTATTTCGGCCATCTGGGCGGGTGCCAGGCGGCGCAGGTCCTCGTTGGCCAGGTCGGCTTTGAGCCGCAGGCTCACGGGCATATCCTCGGCCTTCTCGGCGTTCATACCCATCATCGCGTCGAGGCTGACGCGGGAGGCGCCGGTCGTAAGCGCTATGTTCTCGGCCCGCATCGCGGCGGAGTCCATTTCAAACAGGCCGGTGAGGTTGACGCGTACGCCGCACCGCTCGCGGGCGCTTATGCCGCGTATGGGCACCCTTATCTCGGTGCCGCGGTTCATAAAGCTGTCAACGGCGACGTGGATTTCGGCCGCCTGAATGTAGTCGAGGTCGAAACTCCGTCCGGCGGGTTTGGCCCCGTCGACGGCGTAGAGCCCGTTGCCGGCCATAAGGCGCACCTTGTCGCAGGTGACCGTCCAGGGGAGCGACGCGGCGATGTCGGCCGAGTCAGCCGGTTCCTCCGGCGCGGGGTGCGCGGCGAGGTATTCGGCCGAGGGGTAGATATATTTCGCGTCGATGCTGTCGACGGTGATGTCGTTGGCGTGGATGAGGTGGGGGAGCATATCGAACGATGCCTTGTTGACCACCGCGCGGCTCATGAAAGCGCCCAGGTCGGTGATTATAGGCTCGATGCTCATACGGTAGCGCACGTTTTCCAGCACGCCGTGGTTCAGCGTGATGGTGAGCGGCGAGCTGACGGTGTCGGTCGGTTCCGGCTCGGGCACCGTGTCGGGGAGAATCTTTATGGCCACGTCGGCGCCGTCGGCCAGCAGACGGTCAACGGCGATGTTCTGCGTCACGAGGTTGTAGCCGCCGTCGATAACGCGGGCGTAGCTCAGGGCGGCGTTCATCTGGAAAGCCGAGTCGGGGCCACCCATATCGACCCTGGCGCGGCGAAGCTCGACGCGCTCACCCCTGATTTCGCCTTTCAGCAGCGGCATCAGGGCGATGTCGGCCTCGGCTCGCCCGGCGAAAATGTCGATTCCGGGGGTTGCGAAGCTCGCGGAGTCGATGGCGACGCGGAGTGGGAAGCGGAGGCGCAGTTTTCCAACACCGATTTTCATATCTCCCCCCTTGTTGATCATGGAGAGCGCCTGGCGCGTGGCGAAATCCTGCACCGGGGGGATGTAGAGAAGCACAACCGCGAGCGTGACAAGCCCGACTATCCCGAAGACAGTCCAGAGAAGAATTTTGCCTAATATGCGCGGTAAGCGTTTCACAATCGGTGATGAATAAGTGGTTGAAACGTAATGGATGGGGTAAGTCGCCGGGGCGATACGTCGTTATAACGCCCCGTGAGTGGTTTTGGTTTACCTGTAGACCCGTTTGGCGGCTTTCCCCTCGGTGGCTTTCCCGTAGTCCACGGCCCGCGAGGGGCAACCGTGGAAGCATCGCAGGCATAGGGCGCACACCGGGCCCCACAGGGGTTTACCATCCTTCATCGCGATGTTGTCGAGGGGGCAACCCTTGGCGCACGCTCCGCACCCGGAACATTTGGCCGGGTCGGTGCGGAACTGGGCGGGCGACATACAGAAGGCGCGGAACAGCGGGTAGACGGCGGCGGTTTTCAGCCAGGCGTAGTCACCCCTGACGACGTCGCTCTCCGAGAAGCCCCGGCGTATCTCCGCGACAATCTCCGCGACTCTCGCGGGCATCGCGTCGAGTTTGCGCCGCTCGGTCTCGGGCGGGTCTACCTCGAACCCCTTCATACAGACGTAGGTGTTGGGCATCTCCACAGAGAAGGCACCCCGGGGAGTCCATCCCCGGCGCCCGATTTCCTGGCGCCACTGGTCGTCGGCGCGGCCTATGTCGTCGCCGCAGGTGGCCACCATCCAGTGCAGGGTCGAGGCGGGGGTCTTTAACTTCACTTTGCGCATAAAGCGCCTCACAACCGGGGGCACGCCCCAGCTGTAGATCGGGAACACCCACAGCGCGTCCTCCCCATCGCCTAACTCGTAGAGCCGTTCCTTGGGGCGCAGAAGTGTGTCTTTCTCAAGCATCACGATGCCGTGGCCGAGGTGCCGTGACAGCTCCCGGGCCACGAGCAGTGAGTTGCCTGTGCCGCTGAAACAGAATATCATGGCCGTCAGCGTATGGTTACCTGGGTGGCGCCGTAGCCGTATTCGCGGAACGAGGCGTCCTGCACGTCGTGCCCCTTGTAGCGGTGGGCCAGCTCCTTGTTGATGGCCTGGCGGAGCACCCCTTCCCCCTTACCGTGGATGAATACTATTTTCAGCCCTTTGTCGCGCAGGTGCTCGTCCATGGTGCGGCGGAAGGTGTCGATCTGGTAGTTGAGGATGTCGGCGGTCGATAGCCCGGCGGTGGTGTCGAGCAGCTCGTTGATGTGGAGGTCGACCTCCAGCACGCCGTCGCGTGGGTCGGGGCGGCGCTTCTTCACGGGTCGCTGGCGGGGGCGGTCGGCCTCGCGCTTGCGGCGCATGGCGTCCTCCATCCGCGAGGAGTCAATGGCCATCGGGCGCTGCGGTATATCGTTCTTCACCACGTCGATGGCTATCACGGGCACCTCGAAGTAGGGGTTCTCGCGGAAGCAGTGGAGCTTGAAGAACTTGGTGGTGTCCATTCGGTACTCGATGGCCACCGGGGCCTTCAGAGCGAACTCCTTGTCGCGCTTGAAGGCGATGTACTGCACGCATACGCGGTCGAGCCGCCCGGCCTTCTCGCGGGTGAGCTCTTCGAGGAACAGCTCCATATTCGGCTCGGCCACCCCGGCGAAGCGGGTGGTCCACCCCTCCTCGTCGTCGGCGCGGCTCAGGAAGGTAAAGTAAAGGTAGTAGTTCGAGTCGTTGATGAGGTACACCTCGAAGTCGGTGGTGGTGATGTGCTTCGGCTCGATCGGTTCGAATCCGAGCACCACGTTGAGCTTGTCGCCCCCCGGGGTCTCGGCCGCGGGCGCGGGTTTCGGCACCTCGGGCATTGCCGTGGGCACGAACTTGCTCTGTTTCTCGGCGGCGGCTTTCTGCGCGGCCTGGGCCGTGCCGCCGAAGTAGTCGCGGCGGGCGTTTTCCGCCCCGGCGGGTGTGGTTACCACCAATTCCTTGATCAGCACGGGTGTTACGAAGCCGTCCTCCTCCTCGACGTGGGCTATGTTGCCCTCGATTTTCACGATGCGGCCTCCCCCTGTCGAGCTGAGGAAGCGCACGGTATCTCCTATTTTTGCCATTTTAGGTTATATTCTGTCTGTTTGGATGCAAATTTAACAATTTATGAGTAATTTCGCGCCATATACATATATAATATAGACTAAAAGGAACCAATATATATGAGCGAAGACCTCCTGAAAGGCGTAACCGACATAAAGATAGAGGATTTCAACTATCCGCTCCCCGACGAGCGGATCGCGAAGCACCCCCTGGCCGACCGCGACCGCTGCAAGCTCCTGGTGCGCCGCCCCGACGGCTCGATCGAGGAGCGCGTCTTCGCCGAGCTTCCCGCGCTGCTCCCGGAGGATTCGGTGCTCGTATATAACAACACCCGGGTGATCAACGCCCGCCTCCGCTTCCGCAAGGCGGGGGAGAACGGCTCGCCGATCGAGATTTTCGTGCTCGAACCGGTCGAACCCGCCGACTATGCCCGCAACTTCGCCTCTACCGCTTCGTGCTCCTGGACCTGCTTCGTTGGAAACTCGAAGAAATGGAAGCGGGGCGCGCTGGAGCTGCCGCTGACGGTGGAGGGTACGGAGCTGGTGCTCCGGGCCGAGCGCGAGGCCCGCGAGGGGAACGCGTCGGTTGTGCGCTTCTCCTGGGACGCTCCCGAGGTAACTTTCTCATCCATCATCGCCGCGGCGGGCGAGATTCCTATCCCCCCTTACCTGAACCGCTCAACCGAGGCTTCCGACGCGTCTGACTATCAGACGGTCTACTCCCATATCGACGGCTCCGTGGCCGCTCCGACCGCCGGGCTGCACTTCACCCCCGAGGTGCTCGAAGCTATCGCTTCCCGCGGCATACCCCGCCGCGAGCTCACCCTCCACGTCGGGGCGGGTACGTTCCAGCCTGTCAAGTCGGAGAAAATCGGCGAGCACCTGATGCACAGCGAGTTCATAGCCGTGCCTTTGGGGCTCATCCGTGAACTGGCCGCCGGGGAGCGCCGCGTGATAGCCGTCGGCACCACCTCGGTGCGCACCCTCGAAAGCCTCTACCACGCGGGACGGCTCGCCGCGGCCGGGTGTTGGGACGGCGAGGTGCCCCAGTGGACCCCCTACGACCCCTCGCTCCCCGACCTTTCCACCTCCGAGGCGCTCTCTGCCCTGGCGGAAATGCTTGAAAAGCAGGGAGTGGATACCTTCCTGGCATCGACACGCATCATCATCGCCCCCGGCTACCGCTTCCGGGTGGTCAAAGGTATGGTCACCAACTTCCACCAGCCGCAGTCGACGCTGCTGCTCTTGGTGTCGGCCTTCACGGGGGGCGATTGGCGCCCGATGTACGACTTCGCCCTCTCCCGCGACTTCCGCTTCCTCAGCTACGGCGACGCCTCCCTCCTCCTCTGATTCCTACCCTCCTGAAATAAAGTGCGTTCCATAGCGACTTGCCGCTATGGAACGCACTGATGTTTTATTCGTATGGCTGTCGGGCCGCTCAGGCGGCTACCTGTCAGTCCTCCAAGTAGTAAACGATAGTCGAAACCACCCTCACTTTCTTGATGAAGGGTACCGACGACGACTGGCTCTCGATTGAGAACTGACCCTGGTTGGCGGTCTTCATCTTGCCTACTTTCGAGCCGCTGTCCTCAGCGAAGCGGTCGGCGGCCTCGCGTGCGTTCTTCGTGGCCTCGGCGATCATTTCGGGCTTGATGTCGTTGAGGGCGGTGTACTCATAGTCGATGTAGCCGTTGGAAACGGGTATTCCGGCTTTGAGGAGCTCGGTCGAGCGGTCGATCAGCGCGCGCACCTTGTCGACCTTCGACGAGGTCACCGTTATGGTGTTGCTAAGCGAGTACTTGAAGTTGATGTTCTGCGAGGCGTACTGGTTGGTGGTAGCGTTGTAAGTGTCGGGGGGGGCTATTGTTATCTCCGACTTGTCGATACCGTTGGAGGTGAGGAACTTCACGATGGCGTTGTTGTTGGCCGTCACCTGGTCGTACACGTTGGTCAGCTCGTTGCCGGCCACGCTGTAGGTTATGGGCCAGGTGACGCGGTTGGCGGGCACCTCGCGCTCGGCCAGGCCGCGCACGGTCACCTCCCTGTCGCGAAAAGCCATATTGTCGATACCCCCCTTGATGAAGAGCCCTAAAAAGAAGATTCCGGCGCCTATCAGAAGGGCGCCGATCACGGTTGAAACGTTCAGTTTTCTGTCCATTGTCTTATGTCGTTAAGGTGACTGTCAAATATTATCCCGCATATCACGAGCGGTACATATATATGACAAAGCGGGGCGCTCCATGGTTTAAGGAGCGCCCCGCTTTTATGGGGTATATTTCCAGCAGGTTGCTTATTTCAGCACGATTTTCTTGCTGACGGGTCCTGCGGGTGTGTTGGCCGAGAGCACATACACACCTTCCGAGAGGGCCGAGCCGTCGAGGGTCAGGGCCTCGCCGGAGGTTTCGGCGGAGGCCACCTTCGCCCCGCTCAGGTTGTAGAGGGCCGCGTCGAAGCCGTTGATGCCGGGGATGGTCACCTCAAGCTGCTTGCCGGGTAGAAGCTCGTAGATGAGGTTCTTGTCGGCCTTGTCGTTGAGCACGGTGTTGATCGAGGCGGAGTGGGCGATAGCCTTCTTCATGCCTTCGAGGGCGTTGAGCTTGCCGGATCCATAACGCACCTTGTTGGGGGAGGAGGCCAGGGCGTTGTCGACGGTGCTGGTCATCGCGATGATCGACTGCACCTCCTGGATGGTCATTTCGGGCCAAGCCTCAAGCCAAAGCGCTACCACGCCGGCCGCGAACGGGGTCGCCATCGAAGTTCCCTCCATATTGAGGTAGGGGTTGAGATTGTTGCCCTGGTTGGCGTAGGCGGGGAGCTGGGTGGGAGTCATCTTCATACTCTTATAATAATAGGAGCTGATGGGGGCGATGATCTGCGAGCCGGGAGCGACGCAGTGGGGGAGGGAGCGGTTGTCGTTGGTGGTGCCGTACGACGAGAAGTTTGCCACTTCGCCAACCGAGCCGGAGGTCGTCCAGGACGCGAGGGTGCCGTTGGCCATCGGCCAGGATGTGCGCGAAACGTAGGCACCTACCGAGAGGATGTTCTTGCCGCAACCCATACCGTTGATCGAGCCATTGGGATTGCCGTTGACGTAGCCAGCGACATTGTTGGAGGTGAAAGTCATCGTCGGGTAGTTGCGGGTGGTGTTTATGTAGGCGTCGATTTTGCCGCGGGCGGCCACCATGGCGCTTCCGGCGGTGATGTTGGCGCCGATGGTCCAACCCTTGCCGCCGCCGCCGGTGGGCACCATCTGATAGTTGCCGGTCACGGTCACGCAATAGCGGTTGGCGTCGCGGTCAACCGCGCCGGTAGCGCGGAGCGTGCCGGTATAGTTGGCTGCGAAGTCCGGGTCGGAAGAGCTCAGGGAGATGCTGCCCCCGGATTCGGGAATGGTGTATTCCTTTACCACCTTGCCGTCGAGCGCGCTGTAGAGCACGATCTTGAATTCGAAGGGGTCGGTGTTTTTGCTCCAGAATTGTGCGTCGTAGCTGAGCTGGCTGGATGCGTTGCTCACGGGGGTGAAGAAGGTATTTACTGTCTTCTTGCCGAAGCTGCCCATAGGCTCAGAGAGTGACATATTGTTGAGACCCTCGTTGCCGGCGGCGATGCAGATGATCGCTTTTTCGCCCAGGCGGTCGAGAATCTTGGAGGCGGGGTCGTTGTCGTCGTGAGAGCCGCGGTTGTTGCCCAGCGAGAGGTTTACCACGGCGGGTTTGCCGAGTGCCACGGCCTCGTTGACAATCTTTTCGACACCGGCGAGAATCGAGGCATCGTAGAAATCGCCGCAGCCAACCAGGAGATCGGCGTCTATCGCCGAGCCGTAGTAGGGGATGGGCTGGTCGGTGACGGCGGTCACGCGGCCGTTCTCAGCCACGCCGAAGTTGCCGTTGACGCCCTGCGACCCGGCCATTATGCCGAGAACGTGTGTACCGTGGGTCTCGTTCTCGTCCTCGGTGGTGAACGACGCGATCTGCTGGGGAGTGGTGTAAGCGGTGGTCTGCACGTTGGAGTATCCGCGGAGCACATACACGCCTTTCACGCGGGATGTGCCGTCGGCGTTCTTGAATGCTATATGGTTGGGGTCGAGACCTGTGTCATACAGGCCGCAAACAACCCCCTTGCCGGTGTACGATACACCGTTGAGCCCTTCGCCGGTTCCGGTCTGGATGGCGTCGACGCCGGTCTGCGCGCGGGCCACGTTGAGCATCGGGAACGACTTGGTGCCGAAGCTTACGGAGTAAACCTCGTCGAGGGCGGCGAACTCCTCCACCTTGTCGAGGGGGAGGGCGGCGATGATCATGTCGCCGAAGTCCGAAACCACCTCGTAGCCGAGGGCGGCGATGTCGGATGCGGTAACACCCTTTTCGAGCGTCACGATAACCATTGTCCGGGGAGCTTCGAGGCCGCGGGAGAGGGCGGCGCGCTCCTTGAACTCTTCAAGCATAAGGCGCCCCGGGCCGTTGATTTTGCTCTGGGCTCCGGCGGAGAGGCAGCAGCCGGCTGCTAAAAGTCCGCAGATAAGGAGGTTCTTCATTCTGATTTCTATTAGGAATGGTTTGTTGATAGCGTTGGAAAGTGCCCCCGGGGTTCGCGACCGGTGTCAAAAGGCTCGCGAAATGGGGCGTACTAATTGCAAAGGTAATAAAAAGTTGGTTAATGACGGTCATTTTGCCCGTTAATCTCCCGTCTTTTTCACTTTATTTAATATAGAGGCGCGAACTGATCAGGTTGTTCTGGTAGCTTTTTTCTATTGAGGAGGGCCGCGGCTTCCCGTGTCCCGCTTTTCCTTCTTCGGCCCGAACCCACATCTCCCGCTATGCCTGTTTCCCGCTTCCAGACCCTCCCTGAAATCGGTATTTAACTTTTATTAACGCATACTCTCGGTCTCGATTATGCGTTTTGGATAATTATTCATCGTATCAAGCTCGTAAAACGTTGAACCACAGCACCGCCGCCCGATATGCTTT
Source organism: uncultured Muribaculaceae bacterium (assembly GCA_910587075.1). Classification (GTDB taxonomy): domain Bacteria; phylum Bacteroidota; class Bacteroidia; order Bacteroidales; family Muribaculaceae; genus UBA7173. The sequence continues at coordinate 31,998 of CAJUKE010000011.1, read as the reverse complement.
TAAAATATGTTTTACGGCATGAAGATTTTTTAGCTTAAAGTCGAGCAAAATTTCTTTTAAAGTGTTTATTTTTTTGACTTTTTGTTTTAACTTTGCACAATGCGGTAGCAATTAGACGTGACAATCCGCTCGATTGACGGAGGTCTTTCGGCGGTTGTGTAAGCGGTTGCTCGCGCATCAGATGATGAGATTTTAATTTCAGGCAACTTAAAGTTTGATTTTTTAACCAGCCCGCCCCGCTCCGCGGACGGCTTTCAACCGATTTCGCTCAAACCATTTCTATCGCGCCCCCGGCGCTTCAGGACATCAGAATTTATAAGTTTAACAAATAAAAGTGTATGAAAAAGCTGTTTCTATTACTGACGGCTCTGCTGCTGGCAGCGGTTACGATGACCGCCCAGACACGCACCATCACCGGCACCGTCGTGTCCGCCGCTGATGACGAGCCTATCGTGGGAGCTACAGTGCACCCTGTGGGGGGCGGTCAAGGTACTGCCACCGACATCGACGGTCAGTTCTCGCTGACCATCCCCGCAAAGGTCACCCAGCTCCAGGTTACCTATGTCGGCATGGCGCCGCAGACCGTGAAGGCTGAGAACGGTGTCAAGGTCGCCCTTACTGAAAGCGCCACCAACCTCGACGAGGTGATGGTTGTCGCATATGGTACCGCCAAAAAGTCAGCATATACCGGTTCGGCGTCCGTAGTGAAGGCCGACCAGATCGAAGGGCGCCTCGTGACCGACGCCGTGTCGGCTCTCGCCGGTACTGTTTCCGGCGTGCAGGTGCTCACCACCAACGGCCAGCCCGGTACCTCCCCCTCGGTGCGCATCCGTGGTATCGGTTCGATCAACGGCTCTTCGACCCCTCTCTATGTGGTCGACGGCATGCCCTTTGACGGCGACATCGCTTCGCTTAACACCATGGACATCGAGTCGATGACCGTCCTGAAGGACGCCGCCGCCGCCGCCCTTTACGGTGCCCGCGGTGCCAACGGTGTGATCCTTATCACCACCAAGAAGGGTGGCGAGGGTGACGCCGTGATCACCTTCGACGCCCGCTGGGGTTCCAACTCCCGCCAGGTGAAGGGCTACGACGTTATCAAGTCGCCCGAGCTCTACACCGAGATGGCGTACACCGCCCTCCGCAACGGCTACGCCTGGGGCCAGGGTCTCGACAGCAACGCCGCCCACATCGCCGCCAACAACGCGCTCTACACCGCTTTCGGTTCGGGCTACCAGATTTGGAACGTACCCGCCGGCCAGCAGATTGTCGGCACCAACGGCAAGCTCAACCCCAACGCCACCCTCGGCAACGTCATCACCACCCGCAACTCCGAGACCGGCGAGATTATCTCGCAGAACCTCGTGCGCCCCGACAGCTGGTATGACAACACCTTCATCCACGGCCTCCGCCAGGAGTACAACCTCTCGGTTCGCGGCGGCACGGAGCGCTTCCGCTACTACGCTTCCGTTGGTTACCTCGGCGACGAAGGTATCATCGAGAACTCGAACTACAACCGCCTCTCCTCGCGCGTTACCGCCGAGTACCAGGCCAAGAAGTGGCTCAAGCTCAACGCCTCGCTCTCGTTCAACCACGTCGATATGAAGGCCCCCACCGGCCAGGACTCCGGCACACAGAACGTGTCGAACGCCTTCTTCATCGTTGACAACATGGGTCCCGTTTACCCGATGTTCATCCGCGACGGCAACGGCAAGATCCTCACCGACCGCGCCACCGGCCACCCCATCTACGACTACGGTGACAACAACACCTACTTCCCCGGTGCCAACCGTAACTTCATGTCGGGCTCGAACCCCGCCTCGGGCTTCGTTTACGACACTAATGAGACTCTCATGGACGTGCTCGACGCCAAGTGGGGCGCCACCATCACTCCTATCGAGAACCTCAACATCACCGGCAACGTCGGCTACTTCCTCGACAATACCCGCGAACATGTGATCATGTCGCCCCTCTACGGTTCGGTTAAGTCCAACGGTGGTCTCGCCCAGCAGCAGTTCCGCCGTCTGAGCGGCCTCAACCTCCAGTTCCTCGGCACCTACCGCCGCACCTTCAACGACGTTCACCACGGCGACATCATGGTCGGCTATGAAACCTATGAGCAGAACTCCGAATCGGTTACCGCTATGGGTTACCACCTCTACGACCCCAACAACTGGGCTGTCAGCAACACCCTCAACGACGAGAACCGCACCGGTTCCGGCGCCGCTGTAGGCTACTCGACCCGCGGTTTCTTCGGCCGTCTGAACTACGACTACGACTCGCGCTACTTCGCCAGCGTCTCCTACCGCCGCGACGCTTCCTCTCACTTCCATCCCGACCACCGCTGGGGTGACTTCTTCTCGGTGTCGGCCGCTTGGGACGCCGCCAAGGAATCGTTCATGCAGCCCGCCGCCACCTGGCTCGACCTCCTGAAGGTGAAGTTCTCCTTCGGTCAGCAGGGTAACGACAACCTCGCTCCCGGTATGTCGTACGGCTACTACTACACCGACATCTACGGAATCTCCGGCTCGCAGACCTGGTCCGACGGCCAGCTCGTGCAGAAGGGTAACCCCGACCTCACCTGGGAGACCTCCAACGCCTGGAACGCCGGTATCGACTTCAGCTTCTGGCAGGGCAAACTCTCGGGTACCATCGAGTACTTCCTCCGCGAAACCAAGGATATGCTCTATATGAAGCCCGTGGCTCCCTCGAACGGTTACACCTCCGTGCCGATGAACGTTGGTTCGATGCGTAACTCGGGTCTTGAGTTCGAGCTCAACTACCGCCCCATCAACACCAAGAACATCACCTGGGACATCAATGTCAACGGTACCTACCTCAAGAACAAGATCATCAAGCTCCACCCCGACCTGGGCGGCCAGATGATTTCCGGCATGCGTATCCTCAAGGAGGGTTCCTCGCTCTACAACTTCTACATGGTTGACTATGCAGGCGTTAACCCCGACAACGGCGCCGCCCTCTTCTGGGCCCGCGAGACTGTCGGCACCGACGCTGACGGCAACGCGATCTATGGCAAGGAGTACAAGACCGAGAACTATGACCTTGCTGCCGACACCAATATGAAGGAAACCGGCAACGTGCTCCCCACCTTCTACGGCGGCTTCGGCACCAGCATCCAGGCCTACGGCGTCGACCTTTCGGTTGCCTTCAGCTTCCAGCTCGGCGGCCGCACCTACGACGAGGCTTACGGCCGTTACATCTACGGCGGTGAGAGCGACGTGATCGGTCAGAACTGGCACAAGGATATGCTCAACGCATGGACCCCCTCCAACCGTAACACCGACATCCCGGCCCTCAACTCGATGGAGAAGTACAACCTCGGCACCCAGACCACCACTTTCCTCCTGGTGTCGTCGAACTATCTGTCGCTTAACAACATCACCCTCGGTTACACCTTCCCCTCGAAGTGGACCAAGAAGATCGGTATCGAGAGCATCCGCGTTTACGGCGCCGCCGACAATGTGGCTCTCTGGAGCGCTCGCAAGGGTCTCGACCCCCGTATGAGCTTCGTTTCCGCCGGTACCGGCGACTACTCGATCATCCGCAACATCTCCGGCGGTCTGAAAGTAGTGTTCTAATCCGGGTTTAACTATTAGATACCACAAGTAACAATGAAAAAGACGAATATATATCTGTCCTGCGCGCTGGCGCTCTCAGGCTTCGCCTTCACCGGGTGTCTCGACCTGGACCAGGAGCCCAAGAGCAACATCGTCACTGAGGAACAGAAAAGCGAGGTAATCAAGAACGATCCCTCGATGGCCGCCGCCAGTGTGGCCACTCTCCCCTCGATGGTCGCTCCCGCAGCTCTCAGCAACGGCTGGGGCAACGTGCACATCGACTTCGGCTACCCCTCGATTATGATTTCTACCGACACCCGAGGCATGGACATGCCCTCGAACCTCGGTAACTACCAGCAGTACCAGCCAGCCCTCGAACTGGAGGACTTCAACGGCCGTTACTACCTCAACCTTGAGTTCTGGTATACCTTCTACAACCTGATCCACTCGGCCAACTCGGTGCTCCTCAACGTTGAACCCACCGAACCCCTGACCAAGTACTTCTGCGGCCAGGCTCTCGCGTTCCGCTCGTGGGCCTACTTCAACCTCGCGCAGATGTACCAGTTCACCTACGCCGCCAACCCCAACGCGCTCACCGTTCCCATCCTCACCGAGAAGAACATGACCACGGCTCCCGCCGAGGGTTGCCCCCGCGCTACCGCCGAGCAGCTCTACAACCAGATCATCGGCGACCTGACCACGGCGATCCAGTACCTCCACGAGGCTGACGCCGAGGGTTACAACCGTCAGTCGCAGGCTGAGGCCGCCATCGTCAAGACCTTCGTCAACGAGGCTGTATGCTACGGTCTCCGCGCCCGCGCCAACCTGTTCAAAACAGAGTATGCCGCCGCTGCCGCCGACGCTACCGAGGCTATCCGCCTGGCCGAGGCTCAGGGTGCCACTCCCTACACCCGCGAGGCTCTCGTTGAGCCCCAGTTCTACAACATCGCTGACAACGCTTGGCTCTGGGGTACCTATTCCGATGTCTCTTCCTCGATGTACCGCGGCGTTGTTAACTACGCTTCGTTCGTAACCGGCTGGACCGTCAACGGCTACGCCGCCGCCGGTTTCTACCGCTGCGTCAACAAGGCTCTCTACGACAAAATCCCCGTTATGGATGTCCGCAAGGGCTGGTGGATTGGCGGCGACGGCTCCATCCGCGCTTCCCTCCCTCCGCAGTACTCCTCTTACATCAATAATGCCGAGGCTAACGGTATGGCTCCCTTCCCCCCTTACGCGCAGCTTAAAATCGGCGCTGTCGACGGCGATCCCTCTACCAACTCCGGCGCTATCGACAACCCCCTGATGCGAATCGAGGAGCTCTACCTCATCAAGGCCGAGGGCGAAGGTTACACCAACGTTACCACCGGTGCGCAGACCCTTACCAACCTTATCAAGACCTACCGTGACCCCGACTACAACTGCACCGCTTCCTCTTTCCAGGATCTGCAGAACGAAATCTGGTTCCAGCGTCGAATCGAGCTGTGGGGCGAAGGTTTCTCGTACTACGACATGATGCGTCTCCGCAAGCCTCTTAACCGTATCGGTGGCGGCTTCACCTCTTCCATCGTGTTCAACATCGAGCCCACCAACACCGTGCTCCTTTACGACATCCCCCAGGCCGAGGTTCAGCGCAACCCGCAGATCGGTACCAACACCAACGGCTCGTCGATCCCCTCGCCGGTAGCCGACGACCCCAACGCCTCGCTTGTTCTTTAATGTAACTTTTTCAGACTAAAGAATATGAAATTCAATAAATTATATATGGCTCTCGGCGTTGTGGCCCTGGCTCTTGCCTCCTGCAGCGACGATGAGGAGTACACCCCCGCTTCCGCGGTGGTGACTCCCCCCGCCTACTTCAACATCTCCGACACCAAGGAGGTAGACCTGGAGAAGAACTCCACCGAGATCAGCTTCCCCATCTACCGCGCCGATGCGGGAGCGGCTATGAACCCCAATGTGGCTGTTGAAATCATCAGCGGCGACGGCGTATCAACCACCAGCTGCTTCACTCCGCTCAACAGCGATACAGACCCCATCTTCCCCGAGGGTGCTACTACCGGCGCCATCAAGTATGCAGTCGATATGGCACAGGTAGTCGATCTGGTCGAGTATTCCTTCCTCTTCAAGCTCGAAGGGGAGAGCACTCCCTACTTCATCACATCCAACGAGTTCGTGGTTTCCTACGTTCCCTGGATTTCGATGGAGGATCCCGCTACCGGCGCTCTTTCTGTCCTTACTGACGATGTCCTTTTCAGCCCCATTCGATGGACAAGCGGTGCCTCCGGCCTTAAAATAACCCTCGACGTAGTGGTTGAGAAGCATCCCAGCAAGAACCTTTTCCGCATCACCTGCCCCTACCTTAACGCGGTAGGCGCGTTCAACACGGCTTCCGGTGGTGAGAACTCGAGGTTCACCCTGGACCCCAACGCTCCGAACTATATGTACCTCAATGCCGAAAACGCCAACCGCGTTTATATGTGTGAGCGTAACGGCGAGATTGGTAACCTCAAGTGGTATGATACCGGTGTCCAGCTCCTTATGAGCGATGAATGGGCCGCTTATGGCAACATAGCCATAATGAACGGTATGTACTACTTCGTGAACAAGGAAAACATCGATCTCCCCGACGGCTATTATCCCTACACCGTGTTTGAAAACGCCTTTGGTAAGTACACCGGCGAAACCATCGAGTTCAACAATAAGGAAGGTATCTTTGGCAGCTTCACTAACGACGACGAAGCTCTTTGGAACGGCTCCGAATGGACCCTCAAGCTCGCAGGCGGTTCGTCGCTCGGCTGGAGCTCGCTCGGCATGGCTACCTACACCGATGGTATCATCGCGCAGTACTGGGGTGAGGGTGCTCCCACCTATCAGGTTGCGGTTATGGAGAACACCAATACACCCGGTGTATTCCGCCTCCAGAACCCCTACCGCTTCGGTACCTATCCTTTGGCAGGTACTTCGTCTGACGCTCCCGGCGAAGGCCCCTGGAATATGGTTGTTGACTGCACCGATCCCAACTTCGTGATCATCGAACCTATGGCCTCCGGCTTCTCGGCTGGTACCGAACAGTACATCGCCAACGCCGCCGGTTACTACACCACAACCGATGACGCCACCAAGAAGATGACCAAGGATCAGGTAATCGCCGCAGGTCTCAACGATACCTACGATGCCGCTACCCGCACTATCACCATCAGCCACCCGATGATCTCCGGCAACGCCGGCAGCACTTGGTTCACCGTTTGGAACGATCCTAACGTGGCCAACTTCCAGCCCGCCGTAATCGTTCTCCCCGCCGAGGGTCAGGCCGCTGAGGCATCCAACTACGTTGCTCCCAAGGGCAAAATCTCCCTTGCGAAGCCCCGCGCCAGCTACAAAGTAGCTCGCTAATCCGACAATCAGCCGCTAATCCGGCATCCCGCCATAATCAAGCCGCGCCCACCCCGGGCGCGGCTTTTTTTCGCCCCTTTTCCCGCGCTCATCATAAGTCGCGCTCCACCCGCGAAATTTTCCGCCCGGCGGCTTGCGCTTTCCCAAACTTTCATTACCTTTGCTGCCGGGGCGCGAGGTTACGATGTGACACCCCGCGGCCCGACCTCCGCATCAGATTAAAAACCATATTAAATTATTACAAGGATGAAGAAGCACAATTTTTATGCCGGACCTTCGATTCTGAGCCAGTACACCATCAAGAATACCGCCGACGCGGTGCTGAACTTCGCTGATACCGGCCTGTCGATCCTCGAAGTATCCCACCGCTCCAAGGAGTTCCAGGCTGTCATGGACGAGGCCCAGGCGCTCGTGAAGGAGCTGCTCGACGTTCCCGCGGGCTACAGCGTGCTGTTTCTCGGCGGCGGAGCTTCGCTCCAGTTCGCTATGGTTCCCTACAACCTGATGCGCACCAAGGCCGCGTACCTCGACACCGGCGTGTGGGCCCACAAGGCAATCAAGGAGGCCAAGCTCTTCGGCGAGGTCGACGTGGTGGCTTCATCGGAGGACCGCAACTACAACTATATCCCGAAAGGCTACGCCGTGCCCGACGACGCTGACTACTTCCACTATACCACCAACAACACCATCTACGGCACGGAAATCCGCAAGGACCCCGAGACGAAGGTCCGCCTGGTGGCCGATATGTCGTCCGACATCTTCTCCCGCCCCGTTGACGTGGCCAAATACGACCTCATCTACGCCGGAGCTCAGAAGAACCTCGCCCCCGCCGGCGCTACCCTCATAATCGTTCGCGACGAGGTGCTTAACAATCCTCCCCGCCCCATCCCAACGATGCTCAACTACAAGACCCACGTCGACAAGGGCTCGATGTTCAACACTCCCCCCGTGCTCCCGATTTTCTCGGCCCTGCAGACCCTCCGCTACTACAAGGAGATGGGCGGCGTGAAGGAGCTTGAGAAGTTTGACCTCGCGAAGGCCGCCAAGCTGTATGAGGCAATCGACTCCAGCAAGGTGTTCCAGGCTACTGTGCCCGACCACGAGGACCGCTCGATCATGAACGTCTGCTTCGTGATGAAGCCCGAGTACGCCGAGCTTGAAAAGCAGTTCATGGAGCTCGCCACCTCGAAGGGTATCGTGGGCATCAAGGGTCACCGCTCGGTAGGTGGTTTCCGCGCGTCGCTCTACAACGCTCTCCCCATGGAGTCGGTCGACGCCCTGGTTGCCGCGATGAAGGAATTTGAAAACAAACTATAATGCCCGGAACAGCTATGAAAGTGCTTGTCGCTACCGAGAAAACGTTCGCCGCTGTGGCCGTCGACGGTATCCGCGAAGTCGTCGAAGGGGCCGGCTATGAGCTGGCGCTCCTCGAAAAGTATGGGTCGAAGGCCGATCTGCTCGCCGCAGTGGCCGACGCTGACGCTCTCATCATCCGCTCCGACAAGGTGGACGCCGAGGTGCTCGACGCCGCCGGGAAACTGAAAATCGTGGTTCGCGCTGGCGCCGGCTACGACAATGTGGACCTCGCCGCCGCCACCTCCCACGGGGTGGTGGTCGAGAACACCCCGGGCCAGAACTCCAACGCCGTGGCCGAGCTGGTGTTCGGTATGGCGGTGATGGCCGCCCGCAATATGTACAACGGTACCTCCGGCTGGGAGCTGAAGGGGAAGACCCTCGGCATCCACGCCTTCGGGCAGGTGGGGCGCAACGTGGCCCGCATCGCCAAAGGGTTCGGCATGGAGGTGAGCGCGCTCGACCCTTACTGCCCCGACTCGGCTATGGAGGAGGCCGGCGTGAAGCCCGTACACTCCGTCGAGGAGCTTTACAAGAATAACAAGGTGGTGTCGCTGCATATCCCCGCCACGGCCGAAACCCGCGGCTCGGTGGGCTACGACCTGGTGACGATGCTCCCCAAGAACGGCCTGCTGATCAACACCGCCCGCAAGGAGGTGATCGACGAGGAGGGGCTGCGCCGCGCACTGGCCGACCGCCCCGACCTCAAATATGTGGCCGACGTGAAGCCCGACAACGCCGAGGCGCTCGAAAGCGAGTTTGCCGGACGCGTGTTCTTCACCCCCAAGAAGATGGGTGCGCAGACCTCCGAGGCCAACATCAACGCCGGCATCGCCGCCGCGCGCCAGGTTGTGGCCTTCCTGAAGGATGGCGTCGACCGCTTCCGCGTCAACTGAACCCGATCGGCTTCAGTCGGGCCGCGGTTAATTGAATCGCTCTAATTCCTGGCCCGCGAGCTCCCAGAGGCTCATAGCGGTCTCCAGGTCGCGGTTGCGCTTCTGGTGCAGGTTGAAGATTTCAGGGTCGGAGGTATCACCCGAGGCGATTTTGGCCTCGATTTCGGCTATCTCAGCCTCGATACGGGCGATTTCGGCCTCGGCCTCCTCGACTTTCTTACGGGCACGGCGTGCCATCTTCTCGCGCTCGCGCTGCTCCGCGTAACTCATCCGCGGTTTCTGCTCCCCGGCAGAAGCCGCGGTTTCTTTGTTGGCCTTCGCCTCGGGTTCCGGGGCGCTCTTCTGAGCCGCTTTCGGGGCGGCAGGAGCGCTTTGGCGCAGGTCGGGCTGCTTGCGCTCAAGCTCGTTGAGCGAGGCCAGTTTCTTCTTCTCCAGGAACTCGTAGATGCCGCCGAGGCACTCGCGCACCTTGCCCCCGCCGAACTCGTAGACCTTCTCCACCAGGCCGTCGAGGAACTCGCGGTCGTGGCTCACCACGATCACCGTGCCGTTGAAGTCCTTGATGGCCTGCTTGAGTATGTCCTTGGTCTTCATATCGAGGTGGTTGGTCGGCTCGTCGAGAATCAGCAGGTTCACCGGCTCAAGCAGCAGGCGTATCATGGCCAGGCGGGTCTTCTCGCCGCCGGAGAGCACCTTCACCTTCTTGTCGGAGGCCTCGCCGCCGAACATAAAGGCGCCCAGGATGTCGCGGATTTTGGTGCGGATGTCACCCACGGCCACCCGGTCGATGGTGTCGAAAACGGTCAGCGACTCGTCCATCAGCTGGGCCTGGTTCTGGGCGAAGTAGCCGATTTTCACATTGTGGCCGATTTTCAGCGTACCGGTGTGGGGAATCTCACCCATAATGCACTTCACGAGGGTCGATTTTCCCTCGCCGTTCTTGCCGACGAAGGCCACCTTCTCGCCGCGCTTGATGGTGAAGGTCGCGTGGTCGAACACCTGGTGGTCGCCGTATGCCTTTCCGAGCTCGTCTGCGATCACGGGGTAGTCGCCCGAGCGGGGTGCCGGGGGGAATTTGAGGTTGAGCCGCGAGGTGTCGACCTCGTCGACCTCGATGCGTTCGATTTTCGCCAACTGCTTCATGCGGCTCTGCACCTGCACGGCCTTGGTGGCCTTGTAGCGGAAGCGCTCGATGAAGGCCTCGGTGTCGGCGATCTCCTTCTGCTGGTTCTGGTAGGCGCGCATCTGCTGCTCGACGCGCTCGCGCCGCAGCTCGACGAACTTGGAGTAGTTGACCGAGTAGTCGTATATCTTGCCGCAGGAGATTTCGATGGTGCGGTTGGTGACGTTGTCGATGAACGCGCGGTCGTGGCTGACGAGCACCACGGCGTTGGCCTTCGTGGCCAGGAACTGCTCAAGCCACTGGATCGACTCGATGTCGAGGTGGTTGGTCGGCTCGTCGAGCAGCAGCACGTCGGGCTTGCGCAGAAGAAGTTTCGCAAGCTCCAGGCGCATGCGCCAGCCGCCGGAAAACTCCGCCGTGAGGCGCGAGAAGTCGCTGCGGAGGAATCCGAGGCCTAAGAGGGTCTTCTCCATCTCGGCCTCGCAGTTCTCGCTCTGCTCCATCGAGAGGCGCTCGCTCAGGAGGGTCATTTCGTCGATCAGGCGTGTGTATTCGGGCGAGTCATAGTCGTCGCGCTCGGCGAGGCGGGCGGTCATCGCGTCGAGGCGCTTCTGCATATCGTCGATGTGGGAGAACGCCTTGCGCACCTCCTCGGCCACGGTCACCGTGTCCTCCAGCTTCATCTGCTGCGGGAGGTAGCCGATGGTGGTGTCGGCGGGCACGGCCACGGTGCCCGATGTCGGACGCTGCAGCCCGGCGATGATTTTCAGCATCGTTGACTTGCCGGCGCCGTTTTTCCCGACCAGGGCTATGCGGTCGCGTTTGTTTATGACGTAGTTGATGTTGTCGAACAGCGATTTGGCGCTGAATTCGACCGAAAGGTTCTGTATGGAGATCATCGGTAATGATTGGCTTGATTGGAAAAAGGAGCGGGAAGCCGCTCGCTTACGCTCGCTCCACACGGGGCACCGCGGAGGCGTGGAGCGCGGAGGCGGGATGGCGGGATGGCGAGGCGAGATGGGTAGAGCGGGGCGGGCCTCAGCGGCGGTAGTGGTGGATCACCAGGCGGCGCGATTCGGTGATCACGATGTCGACAGCCACGTCGTGGGGCTCGGCGTCGATGCCGTCACCCTCGATAAGCTGGAAGTCGTAGCCAACCCCGACCTTGGTGGCGCGGGTGTCGGCCAATAGGCGGTCGTAATACCCCTTGCCGCGCCCCACGCGGTTGCCGCGGCGGTCGTAGGCCACGGCGGGAATCACCATCAGCTCTATCTCGTTGATGTCGGCCAGGTCGTCGCCCTGCGGCTCCTCGATGTGGAATGCCCCCATGGCCAGCCGCGAGCGGTCATAGGGGAGGATGTCGAGGTTCACCCCGTTGACCCTCGGGAGGTAGAAACGCTTGCGCGAGCTCCATTTGTCGATGAACTCGCGGGTCGAGAGCTCGTCGGGTAGCGAATGGTAGAGGAGCACCTTGTCGGCCAGCATGAAAGCCGCCGACTGTTCCAGCCTGCTGAATACCCGGCGTGCCGCCTCGATTTTCTCCGCCGCGGAAAGGAGGCTCTTGCGGGCCTTCACGCGGTCGCGTATCTCATCCTTGTTCATCTCTCTCAGGGTTGCTTGACGTTAGTGTTTGAGGCGCTGTCGGCCGCGGCTTTGCCCGACGCGGGGGCCTTCAGCGGTATGGTCACCGGGAAGGCCGCCGTGCCCTTGGCGAGCTCCTCGACCGCGCGGGCCACGTTGGTGTCGGCCCGGTTGGCGATTTCGAAGTACGCGCCGTAGCCTAAGGCGTCGCGCGCGATCAGCGCTTTCAGTTGGTTAACAATCAAGTCGTGGGAAATGTTGATGTAGTACCATCGGGCGGGGATGCCGTTGCGGGCCGCGAAGTTCACGAACTGGCGCAGCAGGGCGTCGTCGGAGGGTAGGAGGCCCAGGAGCTCGTCGGCCCCGGAGGCCTGTTCGAGTTTCTCGCGGTTAGTGTCGACGTAGTCGAACGCGAACTTCTGGAAGAGCCCGGCGTTGGCCACGTTGATGTAGTACGAGGTGATGCCCGAGGTGTCGTTGGGCACGAAGATGTCGGGCATGATACCCCCGCCGCCGAACACGGTGCGCCCGTGGAGGGTGGTGAACACCTGGTCGGTGTTCTGGCGTATGGAGTCCTGCGAGAACATCTCGCCGCGGTTGTAGCGGTCGATCAGGTCATGCTCGTAGAGCGAGTGGTTGGAGTAGTCCTTCTGTATCGAGCGCCCCGAGGGGGTGTAGTAGCGCCCGATGGTGAGGCGTATGGCGCTGCTGTCGGGGAGCACGCTCTGGCGCTGGATGAGCCCCTTGCCGAAGGAGCGGCGCCCGATCACCAGGCCGCGGTCGTTGTCCTGGATGGCTCCAGCGAAAATCTCCGAGGCTGATGCCGAGAACTCGTCGAGGAGCACCACCACCTGCGCGTCGGTGAAGGAGCCGTTGCCGTCGGCCCCCACGGCCGAGGTCGCGTAGTAGTCGCGGCCGCGGGTCGACACGATGGGCTGACCCTTCTCCAGGAACTCGTTGACCATCAGGAAGGCCACCTCCATAAAGCCGCCGGTGTTGCCCCGGAGGTCGATCACGAAGTCGGCGGCGCCGTCGCGGGCCAGCGAGTTAAGCGCCTGCCAGAACTCGTCGTAGGTGGTGCGGCCGAACTTGTTGACGCGAATGTAGCCCGTCGAGTCGTTCAGCAGGTAGGCGGCGTCTACCGAGTTCACGGGGATGTCGCCGCGGGTCACCTCGAAGCTCAGCGTCTTCTTGGAGTTGAGGCGCTTTATGCCGAGCTTCACGCGGGTATCCTTATCGCCGCGGAGCTTCTTGAGCACCTGCTCGTTGGTGATTCCGGTTCCGGCCACCTGCTCGTCGTCGACCTTCACTATGCGGTCGCCCGGCAGAATACCCACCTTCTCGGAGGGGCCGCCGGGTATTACTTCGAGTACCACGATCGTGTCGTTGTTGATCATGAACTGGATGCCGACCCCCGAGAAGGAGCCGTCGAGGTCGTCGTTGACCGCCTGTAGGTCGGATGCGGGGATGTAGGCCGAGTGGGGGTCGAGGTTTGTCAGCAGGCTGGGGAGGGTGTTCTCCAGAAGGCTGTCGAGGTCGACCTCGTCGACGTAGTCGTTACGGATTAGGTTGAGCACGGTCTGGAACTTCTTCTGGGCCGGAGTCGGGCCGCTCCCCACCTTCAGCAGGTTGGAAGTGAGTAGGCCGAGCACGAAGGCGAGGGCCGCGATCAGCGGCACCCAGACCGATGTTTTCTTGATGTGGTTCAAAACAGTGGTGTATTATTGAAAACCTTGTGTGGATGGGCGCCCCGGGGTTGGCGCGGCGCCCGATGGCGTAGGTTACGGAATGTTAACTTTCGGCGGGGTAGGAAAGTTCGGGGATGTGCACACATTCAACTCCCGCGCGGCGTAGCAGGTCGATGCCGTCGGTTATGCGGTAGAGCTCGTTGAACACCACGCGGCGTATGCCCGCCTGGATAATCAGCTTCGAGCACTCCACGCAGGGGGAGGCGGTGATGTAGAGCGTCGCCCCGTCGGAGGAGTTGTTGCTCCGGGCTACCTTGGTGATGGCGTTGGCCTCGGCGTGGAGCACATACGGCTTGGTGGCGCCGCTCTCGTCCTCGCATACATTCTCGAAGCCCGAGGGTGTGCCGTTGAAGCCGTCGGAGATAATCATCGAGTTTTTCACGATGATAGCTCCGACCTTGCGCCGCTGGCAGTAGGAGTTTTCAGCCCAGATGCCGGCCATGCGGAGGTAGCGCCGGTCAAGTATTTCCTGTTTTACGTTCTGTTCCATTGCACTCGTGGTTGTGCGCTTATAGCGTACGCGCGGGGCGCGCACGCCTGATATTCCCGCGAAGTTAGCAAATTCCCCACAAACAGCGCTCGCGCCGCCCCGCTTTTTTCGCCGCGGTGCCCCGCTGAACGCGGTTCAGGGGCGGTTTACGGGGGAAACCAGCTCCTGGAGCTCGGCGAAAGTCGGGAGGCGGGGTAGGAAGCGGTAGGGGGGGCGGCCCGGTTCGGCGGAGGGGGAGAGCAGGCAGCAGTAGTGGGCCAGGCCGTTGCTCACCATCAGGCAGGGCGCGCCCATCACCATGTTGTAGCGGGCGATCTGGTCGAACACGCGTTGCGTGACGGCTATCGAGGGGGCCTTGTATTCGACGATTACCAGCGGGTGTAGCCCCTCGCGGGTGAACACCACAGTGTCGCAGCGGCGAAGGGTGCCGTTGAGGCGCAGCGACACCTCGTTGGCCGTCAGTTCCCGCGGGTAGCCGAGCTCGCCGGTGAGATAGGCGGCGAAATGCTGGCGCACCCACTCCTCGGGGGTCAGCGCCACGGGGCGCCCTCGCAGGGGGTCGAGGATGCGCGTCACCCCGTCGGCTCCGCGGGTGATCCGCGGGGTGATCGGGGGGAGGTTGAGCCTCGCGACGGCGTTTTCGGGTTTTCGGGCGCTTTGCATTTTTTAAGTAGGGTATGGTGGGCTAATTTTGCGGGAATGGGAAAAACTCCGTAAATTTACGAAACTTTTCGCAATCACGCGACCTCTAACACCTGATCTCTGTATGGCAGAAGCGGTAACATTCGATTCCCTGCGACGCTCAATAAAGGCCGGCAAACCGGCCCCGGTCTACCTGCTCCACGGCAGGGAGGGCTTCTTTATCGACCAGCTGTCGCGCGACATCGAGGCGCTGGTGCCGGAGGCCGACCGCGATTTCAACCTCACGGTGCTCTACGCCCCGCAGACCGAGCCCGCCAAGGTGGTCGAGGCGTGCCGCCGCTATCCGATGATGGCCGAGCGGCAGGTGGTCATACTCCGCGAGGCGCAGTCGGGCATGCCCCCGCGCTTCGGCGCCGCGGCCTACCTCAAGGCGCTTGCCGCGTATGCCGCCTCCCCTTCGCCCACCACGGTGCTCTGCGTGTGCTTCCGCGGCGAGGAGGCCAAGGGGGCGGAGTTCATGAAGGCCATGAAGGCCGGAGGGGGCGTGGTGTTCGAGTCGGCCAAGGTGCGCGAGGACCGCGTGGGCGCGCAGGTGGCGCAGTTCATCAAGGACCGCGGCCTGAGCGTCGACCCCAAGGCGCTGGCGATGCTCTGCGATTTCGTGGGCACCGACCTGTCGAGGCTCTACAACGAGGTGGGCAAGCTCACCGTGTCGCTCGGGCCTGGCGCCATGGTCACCCCTGAGGCCGTGGAGCGCAACATCGGGGTGTCGAAGGAGTATAACAATTTCGAATTCGTGTCGGCCCTGGCCAACCGCGACGAGGCCAAGGTGATGAAGATTCTGCGCTATTTCCGCGCCGACCCCAAGAACCACCCCGTGCAACCGCTGGCGGTCAACATCTTCACCCTGTTTTCCAACCTCCTGGCGGCATATTACGCCACTGACCGCTCGGAGCGGGGGCTGATGCAGGAGCTCGGATTCCGCTGGCCCGGCCAGTTAAAGGACATTAAGGCCGCGATGGGGAACTACGGGCCCTGGCACGCGATTGAAATCGTGCAGGAGATACGCCGCTTCGACTGCCGCACCAAGGGCGTAGGCTCCCGGCAAGACCCCTATGACCTGCTCAACGACCTGGCCGTAAGGATTCTGCATCCGCTGGGCCAAAAGGGCGTGGAACTTTGATAATATCATTGTTATGAAACTGACAATCAGACATATACTGCTGTCGTTAACCCTCTGCGGCGCCATCACGGCCCAGGGGGCGACAATTGACGACGCCCGACGCCTGATGGAGGACGGCGACGCCGCTGCCGCCGAGGCCGCGCTCCGCGAAGTGATAGCCGCCGAGCCCAAGAACTCCGAGGCCGACATCATGCTGGGCGACTGCCTGTGGCAGCTCGGCCGCGACCGCGAGGCGCTCGACGCGTATGCCGAGGGGCGCCGCAAGGGCGACCGCATGGCCATTCTCGCCCTGGCCAACGCCGCCGTGCTCCAGTACCGCCTCGACGATGCCCGCGAGCTCCTCGAAGCCTATCGCAAGACACTCAAGAAGGGGAAGCGACAGCTCGCCCCCGACCAGTCGGGCGACATCGAGGACCGCATACTCCGCACCGAGAATATGCTCGCCCGAGTGCAGCAGCTCGAAGTAGTCGATTCGGTGGTGGTCGACGCGGATGACTTTTTCCGCTACTACCGCCTCTCGCCCGAGAGCGGATCGCTAAACGAGCCGACCTCGGTGCTCCCCGAAGGGTTCGCCGCCGCGGAGCCGACGGTTGTCTACGAGCCGGAGAGCCGCCGCCAGATGATTTGGTCGATGCCCGACACGGCGGGAGTGTTCCGCCTGGTGTCGTCGGGAGCGCTCTACGGCGACGCCTGGGAGAAACCCGCCCCGCTGGGCGACCAGCTCAACGAGGGTGGCGACGCCAACTATCCCTTCCTGATGCCCGACGGCATAACCCTCTATTACGCCAACGACGGCGAGAACTCGCTCGGCGGCTACGATATTTTCATCTCGCGGTGCGACGACGAGGGTAACTTTCTGCAACCCGCCAACATAGGCATGCCCTATAACTCGCCCTACAACGATTACCTGCTCGCCATCGACGAGCTTACCGGGGCCGGGTGGTGGGCCTCCGACCGCAACCGCATCCCCGGCAAGGTCACGATTTATCTCTTCGTGCCTCAGGAGCTTAGGGTCAACGTGAGCCCCGACGCTCCCGACCTGCTGGCCCGCGCCTCGCTGAGCTCGATTCGCTCGACCTGGCAGGAGGGTGCCGACTACCGACCGCTGCTGCGCCGCATCGCCGCAATCAAGCCCGGGGCGGGTAGGGAACGAGGGGCCGACTTCGAGCTGTCGGTACCCGGACGCGGGGTGCTCACCAACTATTCGCAGCTCCACTCGCCCCGCTCGCGGGCCTTGATGAAGGACTACGTCGAGTCGCAGCGCCGCTTCGACCTCGCGCTCGAACGGCTCGGCGAGCTCCGCACGGCCTTCTCAAAGGGTGACCGCTCCGTGACCGACGCCATACTCCGGGCCGAGGCCCAGATTGACGAGGCCCGCGGACAGCTCCTGGATATGCGCAACGAAATCATCAGACTCGAAGAACAATGACAACTTTCCTTCTCTCTCTCGCCATCCTCATCGGCGGATATTTCGTTTACGGCCTTCTCGTCGAGAAGGTTTTCGGCATCGACCCCAAGCGGCTCACTCCGGCCATGAGCCGTCCCGACGGCATCGACTTCGTGCCGCTGCCGACCTGGAAGGTGTTCATGATACAGTTTCTAAACATCGCCGGGGTGGGACCGATTTTCGGCGCCATCATGGGGGTGATGTTCGGCCCGGCCGCGTTCCTGTGGATCGTGTTCGGCACGATATTCGCCGGGGCGGTCCACGACTTCACCTCCGCGATGCTCTCGCTGCGGCAGGGCGGGGTCTCGCTCCCCGAAGTTGTCGGCAATGAGTTGGGTGGAGGCGCGCGTCAGGTGATGCGCGTGTTCTCCGTGGTGCTCCTTGTGCTTGTGGGCGCGGTGTTCGTGCTCACCCCCTCGGGTCTGCTCGCTTCGATGACCCCCGGCTATATGGACGTGACGTTCTGGGCCGTGGCCATTTTCCTCTACTACCTTCTCGCGACGATGCTCCCCATCGACAAGCTGATAGGCAAGCTTTACCCGCTTTTCGGCGGCGCGCTGCTGTTTATGGCCGCGGCGCTGATGGGGGTGATGCTTTTCGGGGGTGTCGGGATTCCCGACGGACTCGCCGATGGGCTCCATAACCGCCACCCGCAGGGCGCTACCCACGCCATATTCCCGATGCTGTTCATCTCCATCGCGTGTGGCGCGATTTCCGGCTTCCACGCCACGCAGTCGCCCATGATGGCCCGGTGCCTCAAGAGCGAGAAACTCGCCCGCCCGGTGTTCTACGGCGCTATGGTGGCCGAGGGGGTGGTGGCGCTGATATGGGCCGCCGCGGCGATTGCCTTCACGGGTGGCTATGAGCAGCTCGCCGAGTATATGGCCGTCGAAGGCCATACGCCCGGCACGCTCGTGCACGATGTCTCGATTGGCTGGCTCGGCGCTTTCGGCGGCGTGCTCGCCATAATAGGGGTGGTCGCAGCGCCTATTACCACCGGCGACACGGCCCTGCGCTCGGTGCGCCTCATAGTGGCCGACACGCTGCGCCTCGACCAGAAGGCGTTTCTCAAGCGAGCCGCGATCTGCGTGCCGCTCTTCGCGGTGACGTTCGCCGTGATGATGGTCGACTTCCAGGTGCTATGGCGCTATTTCGCCTGGAGCAACCAGTCGCTGGCGGTGTTCACCCTGTGGGCCGTGACTGTCTACCTGGCCCGCAACCGCCGTTTCTTCTACATAACGCTACTCCCGGCGCTGTTTATGACCGTTGTTACTGTGAGCTACATATTTATGGCGCCCGAGGGATTCTCCCTCGACCCGACGCTGTCGCTCGCCATAGGGGGTTGCGCGGCGGCGGTGCTCCTCTGCTGGTTCGCCGCGAGGCTTCCGGCCATGCGCCGCGGCGCTGCGCGTCTCGCCGCCGACTGAGCGGCTCTTAACCAAATAGTTGTATCGTGGATTTCATAAAGGAATTGGGCGGCTCCGACCGCTATTGTTTTCACTCACATACCGAATTTTGCGACGGGCGGGCCCAGATGGAGGCGTTCGCTCGCGAGGTTGTGGCCCGCGGGTTCACCCATTATGGTTTCTCGCCACACTCCCCCCTGCGGTTTTACTCCCCCTGCAATATGTCGGAGGCCAATGTGCCCCGCTATTTAGCTGAAGTTGAGCGGATACGCGGCGAGTATGGCGACCGCTGCCGCTTCTACGCGGGCATGGAGATTGACTTTATTGATGAGTCCTGGGGACCCGCGACCCCGTATTTTCAGGAGCTGCCGCTCGACTTCCGCATAGGCTCGGCGCATTTCATCCCGACAAAGAGCGGGGAGGTGGTCGACATCGACGGCTCCCCCGAACGCTTCTGTCGCAATATGGAAACCCTCTTCGGGGGCGACATACGCTATGTGGTGGAGACTTTCTACGCGCAGAACCACCGTATGATCGAGGCGGGCGGGTTCGACTTCATCGGGCATTTCGACAAAATCGGTATGAACGCCTCGGCCTACCGCCCCGGCATCGAGGAGGAACCCTGGTACCGCTCGCTGGTCGATTCATTGGTGGACCTCATTATCGAGCGCCGCCTGGCCGTGGAGGTCAACACCAAGATTTACGCCAAAACCGCTCCGGCCGACGCCGTGGGGCACCCCGCGGGCGCGCCTGAGGGGACAGGGCGCTTCTTCCCCGCGCCGCGCCATCTGGCGCGGCTGAAAGCGGCGGGAAACACTATCCTTGTCAATTCCGACGCGCACGTTCCGGCGCTCGTCGACGCGTCCCGCGCCGAGGCACTGTCGCTGCTCGCGGGTCTTTGACCTCAGCGGGCCACCAGCCCGCCGTCGGCCAGGAAATGTCCCCCGGTGCAGAAGCTTGAGGCGTCGGAGGCCAGGAAGTAAACCACTTCGGCTATCTCCTCCGGCTCCCCGACGCGGCCGCGCGGGTATAGGGCGTTCTCCTCGGCCCAGAGTTTTTCGGCGCTGACGTGCTCCGGGTCGGCGGCTTCGAGCCGCTGGAAAAGGCTGTCGACCAGCGGGGTGCGCACCGTGCCGGCGCATACGGCGTTAACCCTGATGCCGTACTGCCCTAAGTCGATCGAGAGGCCGCGGGTAATCTGCCCGAGGGCCCCCTTGGTGAGGCCGTAGCCGAAGCTGTTGGCCTTGCCGATGAACCATTGGTCGGAGGCGTTGATGACCACCGTGCCCCCTCCGGCCTCGATGAGGCGGGGCACCGCCACGCGCAGGGTGTTGAAGGTGCCGTAGATGTTGGTCTGTATCATCAGGTCGAGCTCCTCGTCGGTGATGTCGAGCAGGGAGTTGCGGCGGTGGATTCCGGCGTTGGCAAACACGCTGTCGATCCACCCGAACCGCTCCGCGGCGGCATCGACCGCACGCTTCACGGCCTCGCGGTCGCGGGTGTCGGCCACGCTGAACATCAGGCGCTCGGGCTCGCCGATCTCCTCGGCCAGCGCACGGGCGGCTTCCTCGTTGATGTCGGCGAAAGCCACGTTCCACCCCTCGGCTATGAACTTCTTTACCGAGGCGGCTCCGATGCCTGTAGCGCCCCCGGTTATAAACACTGTCTTCTTCCTTTCAGCCATCGCTCGTCAAAGCGTTAAAGTTATTTAGAGAATCTGTTAGCGCGAATTTACTCATTTTGTCGTAATTTTGCACTCTGACAATACAACCATACGATATGAACATGATATACGCTCTTGTACCCCTGTTTTTAGGCGGCCTCCGCGGCTGGGAATGGCTCATCATCGCCCTGCTTGTACTGCTCCTGTTCGGAGGTAAGAAGATTCCCGAACTGATGCGCGGCCTCGGCAAAGGTATTCGCGGCTTCAAGGAAGGACTCAACGATATGAGCGAGGAAATCAACAAGCCGGTCGGGAAGAAGGACGATGCCGGTGCCGACAAGAACGCTAAGGCTGAGTGATAGCGAGCGCCCGCTATGTCGGATAATGTCGGAAACTCCCCCGCCCAGGCCGGGGAGATGACTTTCTGGGACCATCTCGACGCTCTGCGGGGCGTGCTGCTGAAGGCAATCGCCGTGTTCGCGGTGGTTGCCGCGGCGCTTTTCGCCTTTATGCCGGAGATTTTCAACGGCGTGATTCTCGCCCCCTGTACCCCCGGATTCCCTACCTACCGTGCGCTGGAGTGGCTGTCGGCCAAGTGGCCTGGGGCCATTGATGGCCCCGGCGGCGACTTCTCGGTCGAGCTGGTCAACTACCAGCTCGCGTCGCAGTTCTTCATCCATATGTCGATGACGTGCTGGCTCGCGCTGGTGCTCTCGTTCCCGGTGGTGATTTATCTCTTCTGGACCTTCATCAAACCGGGGCTTTACCCGCGCGAGCGGCGCGGCGCTTCGGCGGCGTTTATGTTCGGGGTGGTGATGTTCTACCTCGGGGTCTGCACGGGCTACTTCCTGGTGTTCCCCCTCACGGTGCGCTTCCTGGCCGACTATCAGCTGAGCGATCTGGTGCCGAACGTGATTTCGCTCGACAGCTACACCGACACATTCATCACCATAGTGTTTTTGATGGGCGTGGTGTTCGAGCTTCCGCTGCTGGCCTGGCTGTTAGGGCGCATGGGGCTGCTCACCAGGCGGTTCTTCTCGCTTTACCGCCGCCACGCCATAGTGGCCCTGATGGTGCTCGCCGCGGTGATTACCCCCACGGGCGACCCCTTCACGCTCTTCGCCGTATTCATCCCGATTTATCTGCTCTGGGAGTTCAGCGCGACCCTCGTGCCGAAGCAGGCTCCCGAGGAGGATTGACATAATAAGAAAATGAAAAAAATAGCGGTAATCATCCTTAACTGGAACGGGGCGAAACTGCTTCGCGAGTTCCTCCCCTCAGTGGTTGCCAATACCGATGCCGGATTGGCCGACGTGATAGTGGCCGACAACGGCAGTACCGATGAATCGCTCGCGGTGCTCCGGGAGGAGTTTCCGGGCGTAAAGGTACTCGCGTTCGACGAGAATTACGGTTTCGCCGAGGGTTACAACCGCGCCATCGCGGCCACGCGCTACCCACTGACGCTGCTCCTAAACTCCGACGTTGAGGTGCCTTCGGGGTGGCTGGAGCCGCTCGCTGCCTATATGGACGAGCACCCTGAGTGCGGAGCCTGTCAGCCGAAAATATTAAGCTACAGGGATAAGGGCTCGTTTGAATACGCTGGGGCGGCCGGAGGGCTGCTCGACCGCGACGGCTATCCCTATTGCCGCGGACGCATTTTCGACACCACCGAGGCCGACCGCGGCCAGTACGACACGCCAATGAAGGTTATGTGGGCCTCCGGGGCGGCGCTGCTGACCCGCTCCGACCTTTACGAGAGGGTAGGGGGGCTCGATAAGGAATTCTTCGCCCATATGGAGGAAATCGACCTCTGCTGGCGCATACAGCTCGCGGGCTACACCGTCGACGCTGTGCCCGCTTCGAGTGTCTACCATCTCGGAGGCGGCTCGCTCCCCGCCTCCAACCCGCGGAAAACCTACCTCAACTTCCGCAACAACCTCCTGTTGCTGCATAAGAACATACCCCGCCGCGACCTATTCGGTACCCTTCTGCGCCGGCGGCTCCTCGACACCATCGCTTGGTTCAAATTTATGGCCTCCCTGGATTTCGCCAACGCCCGCGCCATCCTCAAGGCCCACCGCGACTTCCGTCGTATGCGCCGCCTCTACACCACCCACCCCGACCGAAACCTCCTCCGCGAACCCCTCCAGCGCCGCAACGTCATCCTCTCCTACTACCTCCTCCGCCGCAAAACCTTCAGCGCCCTCCCGTTCCCTCCCGCCCCCTCTTCCCCCTCCTCTCCCTCCTCTCCCTCCTCTCCCTCCTCTCCTTCTTCCTCTTCACCCTCCTAAACTCTTTAGCTCGGCTTTCGCCTCGCCACTGTGGCGAGGCGAAAGCCGAGCGCTCAATTCACTCCCCCAAGTTTAAACCCTTAGCACCCTCTTAACCAATGAGAAATTCTCGTTTCGCGTCGCGGGAGCCAGTACACCGGAATACCCACAGGGCGTTCTTTCATGACTACACCAGGCCGGGGCGGTATATGATTACCATCACCAGGGTAGCGGGAGCACCGCCGTTGGCGGTATTTGATTTCCAAAGGAGGGTATTGAGCCTCACCCCCTTGGGTATGGACGTGCGCGACGCGATGCTCGGCATTCATGAGCGGCAACCATATATTTGGATTATAGGCTCTGTTATAATGCCTGACCATATACACTTCACCGCAGCGGTAACCCATACTATGCCAAAACCATTAGGCGCGTATATAGGCGGATTCAAGGGGGCTTGCTCAAAGCGATGGGCGCTACTCGGGGGGCACAACGAGGTAAAATCGCTTTTCTGTCGGGGCTTTAACGACCGCATTATCTGGGACGACGCACATATGGTAGCGGCCACGCGGTACATAGCCGACAATCCCCGCCGGGCGGCTGTAAAGGCCGCGAACCCTGACCTTTTCCAGCGATTCAACCATATCTCAATCGCCGGCAGGGAGTTAGCGGCCTACGGCAATATATTCCTACTGCACGACTATGATATTAGAGCCGTGATTATCCACAGAGCCGATACGGAAGAGGTCCGAAGCAGTAAGGTTGATGAATGGCTGGCCTGCGCAGACAACGGGGGAGTTCTGGTATCGCCGTTCATCAGTAAGGCAGAAAAGGAGGTCCGCAACCGGGCGATAGAGATGGGTGGCCGCGTTATAGTTCTTCGCAACGAGGGGTTCGAGGAGCGCTTCAAACCTGCGGGCCGGGAGTTTGATCTTTGTGCCGAGGGTAGGTTGTTGCTGCTCGCCCCTTGGCCCGACAAACTGCGAAGAACTGTGGTAAGCCGCTCACAGGCGCTTTCAATGAACGCTTTGGCCGAAGCTATAGCGGCCTCGGCGGGCGCTTCGGTGATGGCGTAAGCATAAATGGGCGTAAAGAAAGCCGGCACGCGCTGAGCCGAGGGGCAGGGCGCGTGCCGGGGTATTTTTGCCCGTGCCGGGGTGGGCCGGGGAATGGGGGTATCAGAGGCGGATTTTGCCGATGACTTTGCGGATGGTCGAGGTGCCGATGTTGGGGGCGTGGGGGTCTTCGGGGTAGACGATCACGAAGTCGCCCTTTTTGAGGGTGACGTAGATTTCGGCGGGATCGTCGACGAGGGCGCAGTCCTTGGCCTCGTTGTATTCGCCCTGCTTGCTGAGGTTTTCGATGGGCTTCCAGCCGAACACTTCGCCGTCTTCGAGGGCGATGTGCACGTCGATGTAGTCGCGGTGCATCTCCAGGGGCTGGTTCTCGGCCTTCTTGGGCTCGATGGTGGCGTTGTTCACGAACACGTCCTTGCCCTGGAGGTAGATTTTCCCGGCGGGGAGTTTGTCGAAGTCGTTGCCTTTGACGAATTCAAAGAGGGGCTTGAAGCCGGGGTGGAGCGGATAGTAGCGCTCGGCGTTTTCCAATGTTCCGATAATCATTGCGGTATATTTTTAGAAGTTAGGTTGCTGTTTATTGTCAGGGAGCTGCCACGGCGAGGCGTCGCGAGGCGGTCGACGACTTCTCGCCGGAGCTGTCGTCGGTGATCGTGGCGCGGTATATGTAGAGGCCGCGGGGCACTCTGTGGCCTGCCGAGTTGCGTAGGTCCCAGGCGATGGGGGCCGACTCAAACATATCGCTGCGGCCGGTGCGGGTGCTGCTCCATACCGGGCGCCCCATCATATCGTACACTTCGATGGTGACGGTGGTCGACTGGTCGGGGCGGTCGTGGGTAACGAAGAAGTTGGCGTGGTCGCGCGCGGGGTTCGCGTCGGTGTACACCTCGTGGATCGAGGGGGCGAGGTCGCTCTCGACCACGAACGACAGTTCGGCCTCGGCGGAGTTCGGCGCCGTGTCCCAAACCCTGAGCTTGAGCGTGTGCAGCCCCGGTGCGAGGTTGTCAAACTGGTAGGCGATGTCGCCGCCGGGGGCGCCGTCGGCAAACGGGGTGTAGAAATTGGCCACATCGGTGTAGGTGCGGCTCCCGTCGAGTATGAGGCACATCTGGTGCCCCACGCCGGAGGTCGAGAGGTTTATGGCGCGGTTGTCGCTGACGCGGGCCAGGAGCATCGGCGACTGGTTGACGGTCTTGCCGTCGCGGAACGACGGGTGGTTGAGGTACATACTCTCAATCACCGGGGGGAGCTTGTCCTCCTCCGCGTCGGGGTCGGAGCCGTAGACGTAGAAGCGGCGGTCGACACCGGCACCCTCGCGGCCGTCGGTCGAGCGGGCGTAGATGTTGAGGGTCGCGGTGCGGAAATTGTCGGCCACCTCGGCGGGCATCGGTATGTTGATGGTGAACACGCCGTTGACTATCGAGTCGCTACCCATGTGGAGTCGTCCGCCGTGGGTGTCGAAGGCATAGGGTTCACCCTTCTCGCCGTTGCCGAGGGTGGTGATGGAGCGGTCGGCGTCGTAGAGCACCGAGTTCACCTGGCCGGTGAAGTCGGTAAGCGCCTCGCCGCGGCTGTTTTCGATGTGTCCCTTAATGGTGACCCGCTGGCGGGCCATGATTATGGTGGGGTCTTTCGAGTCGTCGTCGGGGTCGGCCACCTCCGCGCCGTTGATTTCGTCGACAACGAGCCGCAGGGCCGGCATCGCGAGCCTCATAGCGGGGTCGCCGAGGAGCACATAGCGGAGCTTGTTGGTGTCGGAGACGGGTTTATCCTTGGAGAAGTTGTTTTTGGCCTGGCGGTAGATTTCGCCCAGCGGGCGGAGCTTGCCGCTGTCGTCGCGGAGCATTATCTCGCGGCCCATCGACTCGGAGAGGTAGCCGTTTTCGGTGATGAACACCGGGCGGGTCGCGCTTATGGCGCCGATCACGCCGCCGTCGGAGTTCTTGAACAGGATTTCGGCGCCGGAAACCGTGCCGGAGTCCCAGCGCATGAAGTCGCAGGTCGCGGCGTAGATTACCGGGAGATGGCGCAGGTATAGGCCGTTAAGGTCGGTATAGGTTACCACACCTTCGGCTGTTAGCGAGGTGGGGGAGGCGTGGCCTATGTAGTTCCACCAGAGGATACCCTCGTCGAGGGCGCGGTAGAATTCGGTGCGGGCCTGGGTGTAGACGTTCGACACCAGCTCGTACTGGTCTGTGTAGATTTTGCGGTAGAAGGCGTCGCCGCCGTGCTCGGACTTGAGCAGGGCGTTCCACATGGCGTCGGACTGCTTCATATGCACCGCCGAGTCCTGGTCGTCGGCCAGCGTGAGCATATTGTTTTTCCAGGTGCCGGAGGGGGCGTCGGTCTCGTAGTTTATGATTTTGGTAACGGCTTGCTCGGCATCGGCGCGTGAGGTCACCGGGAGGCGCCCCAGCGCGAGCGACAGCTTGTCGTTGCCCATATTCGAGCCCGAGCCGTCTTCGAGGAAGGCGAGCATATCGTCGGTGGTGTAGCTTTCGGTGTCGCTAAGTCCGCGCTCCGAGAACCATCCGGGGAGGATGGGGTAGCCAAGGGAGCGCCCGGTGGCGGTGAGGAGGCGGTTGTCGTAGAACACGCGGCCCATCATCAGGGCGAAGCGCGGCGCGTTGCCCGCCGCCATCCCGCGGTCGTAGAACATCTTCAGGCACTTGCGCAGACCCTGCACATGGGGCGTGCCCGAAGAGAATTCGTTGTAGATTTCATCCGCGTCGAGCACAAGCACTTTCAGCGAGTCGGCGCTCTGGCGGCGGTATTCGGCAAGACGCTCGGCCTGGTCGCTCCACTGGCGGGGCGCGATGATGATCATATCCGGGGTGTCGGCTATGCCGTGGAGGTTCTGGTTGGCCACCGTACCCTTGAGTTTCGGCACGGGGAATTTGCCGGCCGAGGGGGTGAAGGCTATGTACTGGCGGGTGTCGGTGTTGCGGGCGGTCCACACCAGGGTGCCGTCGGTCGCCTCAGCATCGACCAGCGTCACCGCCGCGGGTGAGGTAACGTCCCACACTCTTGTCGAGGCCGTGGCCCCGGATAGGCGCACGCCGCGGTTGGCCCGCTTCATCTCAAACGGGAGCTGGGCGGCGTTGCTCCCCAGGGTGAGATGCCGCTCGTAGCGAAGCCCTATGTAGTCGAGGTTGGCCAGCAGCAGCGACGAGGCCGATTTCACGCTGACGCGCAGGTTGAGCTGCTTGGTGCCGTCGATTTTGAAAGTAGCCTGTGCGGTCTCCTGTCGGGCGTGGGTGTGCTCGGAGGTGACCGCTGAGAATGACTTGTTGATCACACTCGTGCCGTTGGCGGTGATACCGAAGGTAACCGAGCCGGAGCCCGTGCGGGCCAGGAACGAAGCTTCCATATACGCGTCGGAGTCGGCCACGGGGTCGGTGAGGGTGAGGGTGAACTGCTGGTCGCGGGTAAACTTGAAGTCCTCCCCGACGAGCTGCAGCCCGGCCTCGCCCGGCGAGTAAAGCTCCTGCTCGTGGTATACGAAGTCGAGGAATGTATCGTAGGGGGTGGTCACGGAGCCGGGTGTCGTGTTCCCTTTCTGCGGCACTCTTACGGCGTCGTCGGGGCGGCTGTCGGAGAGATAGTAGTAACCCTCGGTGGTGTAGTAGTTCTGTACGGGCTTGGTGTAGTTGCCCGAGGTGGTCTGCATCCCCACCGGGCCTTCGGCGTAGAAGAACAGCCCTTTGCCGTCGACCCATTCCGAGAATGCCTGCGGCAGGTCGTCGTAGAAGGTGGACGCGCTCAGGTTGTCGGAAAGCTTTCGTGCGCCGTAGCCGTATACCCTCACTTGCGAGGGGTTTGTGAAGCCCCATCCGCGGAGCGTCTGCTCGCTTAAGAGGTGTATGCCTGACTGCTCGACCGATACCTTGACCCATTTTCCGGAGGCCAGGGCCGAGGAGGAGGCGTATTTGTCGAGAGTGAACGCGTCAGCGCGGGTGCCCCCCGCGATGGCGAGGACCCCGAGAACGAGCGTGAGTAATATATTTTTGAGAGATTGGTCGCGCATAACTGACTTTATAACGCAGTTTTCCGGCTTTTATTGTGGCCGACCAGGCGGTGCGCCGCGGCTTTAACATTGTCGGTTTCCCGCTAATGCTCAGCGAATAATGGCCCTTCCGGCGCAAACGAGCAGAAAGCCCCCCGCGATGCTTGCCGCGAGGTATAGCGCGAGGGTCGTCCAGTCACCTTTGTCGGACAGCTTCCACATATCGTTGGCGAAGGTGGAGAAAGTGGTGAATCCGCCGCAGAAGCCGGTGACCAGAAGCGCGGCGGTCGTCGCGGACATCGCTTCCGATTTTTCGGCCAGGCCGAAGAGCAGTCCGGCCGCGAAACATCCTAAGAGGTTCACAGCCAGCGTTCCTGAGGGGAACACCCCGGGTATGGCGGCGGCGCAGAGGCGGTTCACGAGGTATCTGCCGCAGGTGCCGACGAATCCGCCGGCGCCCGCGATAAGCATTTCCTTGATCATAAGGCGTTTGTTTGTGTTGGCTCAGCGTACTTCGGCGCGGAGGTTGTAGCTGTCGCGCAGGTGCTCGAACGCTTTGGCGGCGGCTTCGGTGTCAGCCGCGTCGGTAAAGGCTTTGCGTAGCGACGCTGTGTCGGCAGCAGGGTCGTAGCTCGCCGTGATCGCTTCGGCTGTAACGCTTTCGGCGGCTCCGCCGGGGATTCCGAGGTCGACGCGGCGGTCGGATCCGAAATGGGCGAGCAGGGCGTTGGCAGTCATCTGAGTGGCCCGTTTCTTCCCTTCGAGCGAATACCCCGCGATGTGCGGCGTGGCGAACAGCGAAGCTTCGAGCAGTGGGAGCGAGATGCGCGGTTCCCCCTCCCAGCAGTCGGTGATTACGCCGCCTGCCAGACCGCGGTCAAGAGCGTCGAGCATAGCCGCGGTATCGACTACGGGGCCGCGTGCCGAGTTTATTACCAGCGGCTTGCGGCGGAGCGAGGCGAAAAATGCCTGGTTGGCGAGATGGTGCGTCGGGTGCGCGCCCAACTTGGTGTGTGGCGTGTGGAATGTTATGATGTCGGCCCGTGCGGCAATGTCGGTGAGAGTTTCCGAGTGGTAGCCGGGTTCGCATTCTGCCCTCGGGGGATCGCATTCGAGCACTTTGAAGCCGAGCTGGCGACCCCACCGCGCCACGATCGAGCCTACATGGCCCGTGCCGACCACTCCGAGGGTGAGGCTTTCGGGCTTGGTCGCGCTGATGGCGCGGAGCGCGGTGGCGAAAACGTATTGCGCCACCGCCGGGGCGTTGCACCCGGGGGCGTTGATTACCTGTATACCATTCGCCTCGCAGTAGGTGATGTCGATGTGGTCGGTGCCTATGGTTGCGGTGGCCGCGGCGGTCACCGCGGTGCCTTCAAGCAGGGAGGCGTCGCAGCGGGTGCGGGTGCGCACGAGGATGGCGTCGGCCCCTTCTTCGATAAGCCGCTCGCGGGTGAACTCCTCCGGGCGGAGCACGGTTACCTCGGCCTCGCCGTCGAAGAGTCCTTCGGTGAAGGGCACATGGCTTTCAATCAGTATCTTGTGTTTCATACGATGTCGATAAGCGACCACGCGTAAAAGCCGCAGTAGGTGAGAATCAGAATAAGTATCGGTATGTAGCTGCGCCGCGCCCTTCGGTAGGTGAAGAAGTGGGCCGCCTGGTAGGCTGTAAGGCAATTGAGCAGGGGTAGGTAGAATCGGAAGCTGCCGAAGTCAAAGAGGGTGTACAGCGCCGTGGCAATCAGCGTCATGGTGAGGAATCCGTTGTAGGCCCTCACCCGCGAGTTGTAGCTCAGAATCTTCATCAGGTTGGTGGTGATGAAGAACGCGCCTATGAAGAGCGTGAAGCCCGTGACTATGAGCGACCGCGCAAGGTGGGGATCGCCCCACTGCGACCATGCCATAAGCCACCTGGGCATATCAATCTCCTCGACCCGCACTATGCCGAAGCCGATAAGGAGCCAAGGGGGAGTGAGCACCCCGAGGAGGGCGGCCACGAGAGTGCGCCCGTTGAATATCCTCATCTGGGCGCACCCTACGAGCAGCACAGGGAGGTAGAGCGCGAACGACACGTTGGTGAACGCCGCCAGGGTGGTGAGGCAGAACGCCAGGAACACCCGCCGCTGCCCGGCCCCGCTCCCGTAGGCCGAAAACAGCAGGGCCGTGCACACCAGCACCAACAGGGCCAGCAGTGTGCCGCTGTAGAACTGGCACAGCAGCGACGGCAGCCCGAGCTGCATGACGAAGAAGAGTCCGGCTACGAGCGTCGTGAGCGAGCGGAGCACGTTGAACGTGCGGTTGATGGTGAGCGTCAGCAGCCCGATGCCGACGTTGGTCGCCAGCCCCGCCGCCAACGACGGCCACCCTTGCGGAATCCACCGCCCTGGAGCAGTCAGCCCAAGCCCGAGGTCAAACCATATGGGCACCACGGCCTGGCGCGTATAAGCCACTATGGCTCCCGCGATAGCGAGAGCCATAAGGAGTCCCGCGCCCCAGCGCGAGTGCAGAAGCGCGGTTATGTCGCGTTCACTCATTGGTAGTGTGCGGGGTATGGGGATTACTTCGGCAGGAACTCGTTGCCGATGTCGCGGCGGAAGTACTTGCCGTCGAAGTTCACTTTGGCTGCCGAGCGGTAGCTCTTGGCCAGGGCGTCGGCCAGGTCGGTGCCGTAGCTGGAGGCGGCGATCACGCGGCCTCCGGCGGTCACGAGGTGGCCATCCTTTTCGGCTGTTCCGGCGTGGAACAGGATCGACTCGTCAACGTCGCCGGTCCCGGTGATTTCGATACCCTTGGCATAGGCTCCGGGGTACCCGCCGGAAACGAGCATTACGGTAGATGCGGCGCGGGGATCCTCCTTCAGGGGGAGGTCGCCGAGTTCACCCTTGGCGGCGGCGGCGAGCAGGGGCACCAGGTCGGACTCCACGCGGAGCATCACAACCTCGGTCTCGGGGTCGCCCATACGCACGTTGTACTCGATGACCATAGGCTCGCCGTCGACGTTGATGAGGCCCAGGAAGATGAATCCGCGGTAGTCGATGCCGCGGCGTATGAGCCCTTCGACGGTGGGGCGCACGATGCGCTCCTCGACCTTCTTCATCCAGGCTTCGTCGGCGAAGGCCACGGGGCTAACGGCTCCCATGCCGCCGGTGTTGAGGCCGGTGTCACCCTCGCCGATACGCTTGTAGTCCTTGGCGACGGGGAGGATGCGGTAGCCGCCGCGGCCGTCGGTGAGCACGAACACCGAGCATTCGATGCCCGAGAGGAACTCCTCGATAACTACCGTTGCCGACGAGGCGCCGAACATGCCGCCGAGCATCTCGGCAAGCTCTTTCTTAGCCTCGGCGAGGTCGTTGATGATAAGCACGCCCTTACCGGCGGCGAGGCCGTCGGCCTTGAGCACATAGGGGGCTTTGAGGGTTTCGAGGAAACGCTCCCCTTCGGCCAGGGTTTCGGCGGTGAAGCTTTTGTAGCGGGCTGTGGGGATCCCCTCCTCGCTCATGAACAGTTTGGCGAAGTCCTTGCTCCCTTCGAGCATGGCTCCGGCCTTGCGTGGGCCTACCACTAACAGCTCAGGGCGCGTCTCGGCCATGAAGTCGGTGATTCCGGCCACGAGCGGATCCTCGTTGCCTACCACGAGCAGGTCGATGCCGTTTTCGTCGACAAAGGAGCCTACCGCCTCGAAATCAGTCGGTTTCAGGGGCACGTTGGTGCCGTAGTTCCCTGTGCCGCCATTGCCGGGCGCGATGAAAAGTTTCTCGGTCTCAGGGCTTTGGGCCATTTTCCAGGCCAGAGCCGCCTCGCGGCCACCTGACCCAAGCAGAAGGATCTTCATAAGGGGGTATGTGATGAGTGGAGATTAGTTTTTGGGTTTGCGAAAACGCATATTCGGCTGGTTGAGCTTGGGGCCTTCGCCGGTGATGCGGTTCAGAAGGTCTTCGTTGCGGCGCTTTGCCAGCGGATTCTCCGACTGCGGTTCGTCGAAATCGCGGTCGAAAGGTTTGCGATCGCGGTCGAAAGGTTTGCGGTCGCGGTCGAAGGGTTTGCGGTCGCGGTCGAAGGGTTTGCGGTCACGGTCGAAGGGCTTGCGGTCACGGTCGAAGGGCTTGCGGTCGCGGTCGAAGGGCTTGCGGTCGCGGTCGAAGGGCT
>CAJUKE010000010.1:14247-71501 GCA_910587075.1 uncultured Muribaculaceae bacterium | reverse complement strand
CTCTCGACCCACTGATTAAGAGTCAGTTGCTCTACCAACTGAGCTACGGAGTCAATTCGCTTCGGAGGGCGGCGAGGATTCGCAGTGTGTTTCCCTCTTTTGCGCTGCAAAGTTAGGCATAATTTTTGAAACAGCGAGCATGTTTTGGTAATTTTTTTCAAAAAAATTTCGAGTTTTTTGAGGGCCGGAAGTCCAAATGGGGCCAACAAACTGTCTTTCAATAATTTCTAAACAAGTCTGAATTTGGGCGGAGAAAGGGGCGGAGAGCGCTTTTCAGGGGCGGAGGGATGAACGAGGGCGAAAAAAGCGCACGGAAACGGGAAACCGCTCGCTCCACTTTACGGCTTCGCGATAAGAGTAACTGAGATGAGGGCGGAGAATACGGGGCGAAAAAGCGCACGGAAGCGGGAACTCGCTCGCCTTCGCTCGCCAAACCGGACGGCTGCGCGATAACGGGGCGCTAACTGCGCGGGCGCTCGGTCACGGGCGGGCGGTGACGAGGGGGAGCGAAGCGGAGCGCAAGCGGGGGGCGGAGGCGCGGAGGGTCACGGCGCCGGGGGTGATGGCGGAGCGGAGGATTACTAGAGCGGTGCCGCGGTGGAGGCGGCGGGTGCCGGAAGTCGGGGTGGCGGGGGTGTGGAGCTCGGAGGTGTACATATCGCCGTTGTCAAGGGCCGCGATCGTGGCGGGGCCGTCGAGTGTGAACTCCACAGGGAAGTCGGCCCCGGGCACCGTGCGCCCTTTGGAATCGACGGCGCGGACGCGGACGTGCCTAAGGCCCATGCCGTCGGCGTTCCAGGGGCCATCGTCTGGCTCAAGCCGCAGCGCGACCGCCTTACCGGCGGTTTCTACGGCGTGCCGCGCGAGGGCCTTCCCGCCATAATATCCCACGGCTTCGAGTCGCCCGGGGCGGTAGGTGACGGAGTCCCAGCGAAACTTGTTTCGCTCGGCGGGCGCGTCCACCCGGTTGGGGCGGCGACCGAGCGAGCGACCGTTAAGGCGCAGCTCAACCTCGTCGGCGTTGGAAAATACCTCAACGGCGAGGGTGTCGCCGGGGGTGAAGTTCCAATGGTCAACGAGCGAGGCGCGGCTCATCGGCTCGTCGTTCCATATATAAGTCTCCCCGTTCGCATCGTTCACCCCTATCCGTATCGCGGGCTCGGCGGAGAACATACTCTTCACCAGCCACGCCTGCGGCTTGGGCTGGAGCGAGATGTCGAACACACCCTGGGTCCACCCCTTGGCGGGCCATCCGGCCGACTCCCCGAGGTAGTCGATCATACCCCAGTAGGCGAGTCCCACCGTGCGGGCGCTGTCGGGCTCGAAGAAGTTCTGCCCCATCGCCGCGCGGCTCGCCTCGCTCTGGTAGAACGTCATCCAGGGGTAACGCCGCCCGTCGCCGGGGAAATACATATAGCGGTAATTATAGGAGGCCACATCAGTCTGCTCGACCAAAGGGGCCGGGAGCGAGTCGGTCTCGATCGAGCGGTAGCGGGGGTGCATCGCGACGGTCACCTTCCTCGTGTCGTCGTAGCGCTCCAGCAGCAGTTTCTGCAGGCGATAGGCCGTCACCCCCCAGTCGTTGAACGGGAGGTTGGAATACCCCTGCAACTCGTTTCCGAGGCTCCAGAGCACCACCGAGGGGTGGTTTCGGTCGCGCTTCACCCACTCGGGTATATCCTCCTGCCACTGGGCGGTCCATTCGCGCTCGCCGCCGGAGTACTGCCGCAGCCACTTGTCGTAAAGCTCGTCAACCACCACAAAACCCAGGCTGTCGCACAACGAGAGGAACGACTCGCTGTAGGGGTTATGGGAGGTCCTTACATGGTTGAAGCCGAACTCCTTCAGCAGCTTCAGGCGCTTCTCGATGGCGTCGGGGAAGGCAGCGGCACCGAGGGCTCCGAGCGTGTGATGGTTGGCAATCCCTTTAAGCAGCAACTTTTTGCCGTTAAGCAGAAATCCCCGCTCCGGATCGAACTCCGCGGTCCGCACCCCGAACTTCACCGCGAGCGAGTCCTCGGCCTCCACGCTCCCCGGGCGGCGGAGGGCCACCGAGGCGGAATAAAGGCTCGGGTGGTCGGTGTCCCACAATTCGGGGCGGGGGAGCGCTATGGTGTCGAGGGCGTACTCGCGGTGCTTCCATTTGCGGTTTACGGTCACCGTGTCGCGCCGCGAGGCCACCACCTTGCCCCGCGAATCACGAAGCACCACGTCGGCTATGAAGAACGGATCATTGGTGCGGCTGCGGGTTTCGATATTCACCACCACCTTGGCGGCGGAATCAGCGATTTCGGGAGTGGTTACCCAGAGCCCGTGGCGGGCGAAATAAAGGTCGGGCGAAGTAGCGATCAGCTTCACCTGGCGGTAGAGGCCACCGCCGGTGTACCAGCGTGAGTTCTTGGGCTCGCCTGTGCGCGCGTCGACCACGAGGTGGTTCGTCTCCCCGTAGCGCAGCAGTTTGCTCACATCGGTGTCAAAACCGAGGTAGCCGTAGGAGGTCGATCCGGCGGGATGGCCGTTGAGTGTCGCGTCGCCCGTGAGCATAATCCCTTCGAAGTCGAGGAGCACGCGTTTGCCCCGCAACTCCTCCCCGACGTGAAAATCGAGCGTATACCGCCCACCGACGGGTTCCTTGAAGCCCCTCGCGCTCAAGCGGCTGCGGAAATTGGCCGCTTTGTCGCCGTCGTCGGGTATCTCGTCGGCCGACGGCGCCACCCATGGCTGCCCGATCAGGTAGTCGTGTGGCAGGTCGACCCTAA
The DNA here is from genome assembly GCA_910587075.1 of uncultured Muribaculaceae bacterium. GTDB lineage: Bacteria > Bacteroidota > Bacteroidia > Bacteroidales > Muribaculaceae > UBA7173. The sequence goes on along the minus strand of CAJUKE010000010.1, from coordinate 68,742 downwards.
CCGCTGAGTCGCTCCCTTCAATCTGGAAGCTCCATCCCGAATTAATGGCGCGGCATTCGCGGGCGGCATTGCCGACCAAGGTTGAAAACACTAAAAGTATCGAGGCTATGATTTCGCGGGTCATACGCTCTTGCAAAAAGTAATCAATCGAATATCGGACGGAGAGAGGCACCTGCGGCATCGACACGCAACACCGAGGGGTGGTTTAGGAGCAGCGGGCGGTTGCCGTCGATGTGTCCGTAAGGGGCGTTGAACGCCACCGGGTAGCAGTACGGAGCGACCATGGCGCGCACCATATCCTCCATGGAGGCATGGTCGGCCGAAGGACGGTAGTCGGTGAACCGCCCTACCACCAGCCCGCCAAGCCGGGGCAGAATCCCTCCGAGTTTCAGGCGGTAAAGCATGCGCTCCACCTTGTAGATCGGTTCGGCGATATCCTCGATCACGAGTATGTCGCCCGGGCGGATTACGTTGAACAGAGTGTCGGTAAGCTCGGAAATCACCGCCAAGTTACCCCCTGCGGCCATCGCCCTGACTTCGCCGGGGCGGTTGTAGGGGTGAGGCTCCCACGCTGTGCCCTTGAAATTATCAGGGGCGGACATAAGACCTAACAGCTCAACGTTCAACGGGTCAGAAACACCTTTGGCGAGCTGCTTCGTCATCGAGGCGTGGACCGAAGCCACGCCTCGGCTCCCCCACAGGGCGTGGAGCGCCGAGACATCGCTGAATCCCACCAGCCAGCGGGGATCGGCGGCGATTTCCGGCATAGCGGCCAGCGCTTCGAGCAGATGCACGCAGCCGTACCCCCCGCGGGAGCATACGATGGCCCTGACTTCCGGGTCGGCAAGCGCCCGGCGGAAGTCGGCAAGCCGTTCCTCGGGGGTGCCGCTGAACGAGCCGCTCCTTCCGAGAGCGTGCGGCATAACCTCCGGACGGTAACCCGCTTCGGCGAGAGTGGCCGCGGCTCCCTCGACATACTCCGGCTTAATGATTGACGCCGGCGAGAGGATAGCGACCTTGTCGCCGGGCTTTAACGGTTGTGGAAGCATAAGAAATTGTTCAATAGCGGAACGAAGAGCCGCCGAGGAACTCCCTGAGCAGCGACGTCGGGGGTATTGACTTCTCGCCGATCGGAGCGAAATAGCCCAGGAAGCGGCGCAGACGGTATGCCTCGGCATACTCCGGCACATCGTTGGGCACGTCGCGCAGGATAGCCTCGCCGTAGTCCTTCATCACTCCCAGTTCGAAAATCAGCGAGGAGTTGAACATCGCGTCGGCGTTCTCCTGGAAGGGGAAAATCCACTTCTCCTCCCCCCGTCGCACGCTCGGCCAGCGCCGCAGGGTGTCGATAGCCGAAGCCCCGCGGTACTTATGGTCGCGGATTATGCGGCGCAGCAGACGGTTGTCGGTGGTCGGAATCCAGTTGTGGTCGTCGATGGAGAGGGTCGTGAGGGCCGACACATACACGCGGTATTTCATCTCCTCGGGTATGCCCGCCGTAAGCTCCGGGTTGAGGCCGTGGATACCCTCCATAAGCAGCAGCGTCGATGGTCCGAGCCGCAGAGTGTCACCCTTGTACTGGCGCTCGCCAAGCTCGAAATTGTAGGTGGGCATCCTCACCTCCTCGCCGCGGAGCAGCGCCGAAAGGTCGGCGTTGAACTGCTGTAGGTCGAGGGCGTAGAGCGACTCGTAGTCGTAGTCGCCCGTCTCGTCGCGCGGCGTGCGGTCGCGGTTCACGAAATAGTTGTCGAGCGAGATCATCTCCGGCTCCAGGAGGTTGGTGATCAGGTAGATAGCCAGACGCTTGGTGAAAGTGGTCTTGCCCGACGACGACGGCCCGGCGATAAGCACCACTCTGGCCCCGCCGCGGCGGTATTCGGCGGCGATTTTGTCGGCTATGGCGGCTATCTGCTTGTCGTGGAGCGCCTCGGCCACATTAATCAGGCGGCTCGACCGCCCCTCCTCGACCGCCTTGTTGAGCTGACCCACGTCGCTTACCCCGACTATGCGGTCGAAGCGCTGGTTCTCATCGAACGCCTCGTACATCTTCTCCTGGCGCTTCTCGCGCGAGGGGCGCGACGGGTCGGAGCGGTCAAACCCCATAAGGAGGAACCCCTCCTTGTAGGGGAGAAGGTCGAACACGTCGAGGCACCCCGTGGAGGGCGCCAGGGCGCCGTAGTAGCTGTCAATCACCCCGTCGAGACGGTAGTATGTGGTGTAGAGTTCGTGGATAGTCTCCAGCAGCTCAACCTTGTCGTCGAGCCCCTCGGCCCGGAACTTCTCGATAATATCCTTTGTGAGCCGCTCCTTCCGTTCAAACGGTATGTCGCGGCGCCGCAGCGACTCCATCTCCCCCTTCAGCGCCTCGATCTGGGCCTCAGTCGGCGCGATCCGCGACCCGTCGGCTCGGTCAAACAGGCGGCAGTAGTAGCCCCCGGCGATCGAGTGCTCTATGCGGAGTTTTGCCGCGGGGAGCACTGTGCGGGTCGCACGGTAGAGCATCATGCACAGCGAGCGGATGTATACCCTCTCGCCGGGGCGGTCAGCGCGGCTGAGAAACCGCACCTGTTTCGGTGCGAAAACCCGGTACTGCAGCGGCTCGGTCTTGTTGTTGACCAGGGCGCATATCGGTTCGATGCCGAGCCGGGGCGCGAGCGCTTCGGCCAGCTCTCCCAGACTCTCACCTCCGCGGATATCGACGTACTCGCCGAAATTCTCGCAATATATCTTCATCACATCGCTCATAACTTACATTTTAAGTTTCCAACAAAATTAATGAAAAATCACGAAACCAACCGACTCCCGGCCGTGTTTTACCCTCATAAGAATCTTTAATACGAATAATATGCGAATGATTGAAAAAATACTCGGCGTGGCCGGGATAATGCTGCTCGGCATGAGCCTCGGAGTCGCCGTAACCGCCGGCGGAGCTAACCGTACCAAAACGCGCGCCCGCCGCAAAGCCGACTTGCGCGTACAGCGCGCCGACGCCCAGGTGAAAGCCGCCAAAGAGCAGGCCCGCAAGGAGATAGAGATGGCTGCCGCTGCCGTAGTGGCCGAAAAGGCCCGAGCCCGCCGTCGCGAGAAAGCCCGCAAAGCGCGCTGACATCCTGGTCCGCCCAAATTTTAAGCGCCCCGGGGGCACTCGGTGACGGGAATTTGTCGTAACTTCGGAGCGCGGAACCACCGCGCACCCTGATTATGGAATTTACCCATCCCGAACTCCCCGCCGGGGCAGCCTCAGGCCGCCCCCTCCCCTGGTTCCTCGCCATGGAGGAGCACCTCGCCCGCAACTACTCCGACGAGTTTTTCTTCACCTGGGCCGTAGGGCCGACCGTCATTTTCGGCCGGCACCAGATTATCGAGTCGGAAGTCAACCTCCCCTACTGCCGGGAGCGCGGCATCGAGTTTTACCGACGCAAGAGCGGCGGCGGATGCGTGTATGCCGACAGCGACAACCTTATGCTCTGCATGGTGGCCTCATCGGCCGACGTGGCCGCGACGTTCGCGCGCTACTGCGGCGCCGTGGCCGAATCCCTCGGCGCCCTCGGCATCCCCGCCGAGGTTTCGGGGCGCAACGACATCACGATCGGCGGGCGCAAGGTCAGCGGCAACTCCTTTATGCGCATCCCCCCTTCGCGGAGCATCGTCCACGGCACCATGCTTCTCGACTCCGACCCGGCGACGATGGCCGCCGCCCTCACCCCCTCGCGCGAAAAACTCGCCGCCAAGGGGGTCGCATCGGTGCGCTCGCGCGTCACCACCCTGCGCGAACACCTCCCCGGCCTCACCCGCGAAACGCTCGACCGGCACCTCGTGGAGCGGTTCTGCGGCGACCGCCGCCTGACGCTCACCACCGACGACATCGCCGAGATCGACCGCCTCGCCGCCCCCTACTTCGACCCCGAATGGATTTACGGCCACACGGCCCGCCACACGGCCCGCGACCTCGTGGCCCGCCGACGCATCGAAGGTGTCGGCGAATTTCTCGCGACTATCACCCTCGCCGACACCGCGGGAGACCCGACCGGCGCTCACACTGAAAACGCGACCTCCGCTCCCATCATCCGCCGCGCCAACCTCCAGGGCGACTTCTTCCTCACCGGCGACCTCGACACCATCCTCAACGCCCTCAACGGCATCCCCCTCACCCGCGCCGCCCTCACCGCCGCCCTCGCCCCCCTCGACATCCCCGCCATCATCACCGGCCTCACCCCCACCCTCCTCTCCGACCTCCTCCTCTCCGCCACCCCAACCCGTTAAACAAATTTCTTACTTAGTGGGGGGATTTGGCGGGGTGTGGGGGATTTTGTAATTTCGCATTGTATATTCATTCACATCATACAAATCATTTTTCACAAATTAATTTTAGAGACTGATGAAAGCAATGCGTTATGTCGCGTGCCTGGCGATAGCCGCCATGCTCGCGGTGATGTCCTCCTGCGGAGGCAAGGATGCCGGCCTGGCCAAGGCTGTAGAGGAAATCAACAAGCAGGTTGAAAACCAGAAGATGCCAGGCATTGAGAAGATGTCGCTCGACTTCGACGACGAGTATGTGATTTACAACTATGTGATTGACGAGGAAACCGTAGAGATGACTGACCTCCAGGCCGCCGTCGACGAAACCAAGAAGGAGCTGTCGCGCACGGTGGTACACAATCCCGCCAACCGCCGTTTCACCGAACTGGTGAAGAAGACGGGCCGCGGCTATAAGATCGTTTACAAGGGTAACGACTCCGGCGAGGAAGCCGTGATTATCTACACCAACGAGGAGCTCTAACCTCCCCCCTCGAAAAAAAACGAGGTCGGAGATTCCGCGCAACAAATTATCGCGCGGAATCTCCGGCCTTGCTTTGTAGCCCCCCGACCGGGAGGCCGGGGGGTAGAGTGGATTACTTAACGGCTACTTTGGTGACTTCCGTGCCGACGGCTACGAGATAGACGCCGGAGGTGACGCGCACGAGGGTCATCGCTGTGCCTTCACCGCTGTAGACCGGGCGACCGTCGGCGCCGTAGACGCTGATGGCGCGTCCCTGGGCGTTGGCGATGGCGATCACGCCCGAGGCGGTGGATACGGTGTATGTCGGCGCATCGACTGCCTCAACGGCGCCGGTGATGGTCGACACCTTGTTTGAGGGGGCGGACTCACCCTTGTCGTAGAGGGCGGTGACGTGGTAGAGGTGCTCGGCGGCATCAGTCAGCGGGTGCGTGAAGCTTGTCGAGGTCACCGCGGCGTCGTTAACCTTCACATTGTCGCGGTAAACGTTGTAGCCCAGGAGCTGGAGCTCGACGGGGCGCTCCGAGGCGGGAACGTAGGTCACGTCGTCGAGCATCAGGGCGAAACCGCCGTAGGAGTTGCAGCGGATGGCGAAATACTTCGTGCCGGCGGGGAGGGGAACGCTCACGGTGTTCCAGCTCTCGAATCCGGCGATATCGCTACCGGCAAAAACGCGGGTGAAGTCGGCTATGTCGTCGGTCTTCTCGGAGGCGAGCACCTCGAAGCTTTCGGCGTACTGCATGCCGAGACGCTTAACCTTGAAGGTGATGGTCTGGGCCATACCCGACAGCTCGGGCGAGATCAGCCAGTCGTCGTTAGGCATATCCTCCTCGGTCTTGGGGTCGATCGAGCAGAACGCCAGGAGGTACTGCGCGCCGGAGGCGGGAGCGAACGCGTTGGGGTCGCCATTGTCGTAGGCGATCGAGAGTCCGGCCTTAACGGGATTGAACACCATCCATGCCTTCGGGTCGTACATATTGGGGTAAGAACCGTACTGAATTCCGTAGGTCTCGTATTTGTCAACGTCGACGTTCATCCAGTCGCCGAAATTGTCGATGGCGAACGGAGTGTAGGCCTCGAAATCCTCGGTAACGGCCTCGGCATCGCCGGCGTCGGCTGAGGGTTCGCTCCAGGTGAGCACGGCGTTGGAGCCGTCAATCGCTATGCCGAGGTCCTTGACTGCGGGGAACGCGGGCTGCTTCACCTTCACCGTCACGCTCTCGGAGCGGTTATTGGAGGTGTTCTGGTCGGCGGCGTAATCAACCACGGCGTAGTAGGTGACCTCCTTGCCGAATTCGAGGGTCGGGAGCTCCTCGAAAGAGACGGTCTTGGTGGCGTCGACGGCGAGCCCTTCGGCCACCGACTGCGTGCCAACGATAGCGTCATCACGGAAGAGGTTCACGGAGTAGCCCCCGGAAGCGGCCTGGCCGATATTCTTTACAGTGACATCCACGAGGGCGTGCTTCTGGAAAGTAAGGCGCGAGGGCACCTTGATGGCGCTTACAATGAGATCGTTGTCGATATTGTCGTAGAGGCGGATGTTGTCGAGGTAGATTTCGTTGTCCGACCCTGCCACAACCTCGAAGGCGAGGCGAATGTGGCGGCAATCAGCCTGGAGATTCTTCAGGGGCACCTCGGCCTTGGTCCAGGCCTTCGCACCGGAGGCAGTGGCGAAGTCAACGGCGTAAGCCTCCTCGAAGTCGCCGCCGTTCTTGGAGATCATGACCTTGATGGAGCCGTTATCGCCCGGATTGTTGTAGTACCAGAAGCTGAGGGTGGGGTTCACCGAGCTGCTGATATTGAACTTGCCGGAATAGAGCGCCCCGCTGTCGCCGGCACCGGCGGGAACGAAGGCGATCATGCCGCCGTCCTCGTCCTGAACGCCCTGCGTGAAGGGCTTGAAGCCACCCTGCTTCATCTCCCAGTCGCCGTCGCCCTCATTTACGATGGCGGCCCAGGGACCGGCCTGGAGAGCCATGGCGGCGAACGATTCGGCATAGGGGAGCTCGTGGGGAGTGCCAACCACAACCACGTTGGATATGGCCCAATCCGACTGGCCACCCTGCGAGAGGGCAACCACGAGGTAGGCCATCGTGGTGTGTTCCGCGGTCGACGGACGGTCGGTGACGGTGGTGGTGAAGAGCTGGTCGGCAAAAGTGTCGTTATCGGTCGAGCGGGCCACGAAGTAGCATATCTGGGCCGGGTCGATGAAGCCACCGTTGGCGCCCTCGGTCACGGCGTCCCAGGTGATGGTGAACGAGCCGTCGGCATTCTCCCGGGCCACCACGTTCGTAACGGCCTTGGGGATGTCGACACCAACCCAGGCCGAGGCCGAGGCGGGTTCGCCCGCATCAGTACCGTTGTAGCACACCACGGTGTACTCGTTGACACCCTGCTGGGCCTTGACATCCTCGAAGCTGAGGGCGCTGCCGGGAGCGGGGTTCTCGAAAGTGTTTATCTTGGCCGACCCGCGGTAGAGCTCGATCGAGGTCAGCGCGGCGAGGGGTCCGCCATCGGCAGTGCGCGAGGGGGCGGTGAAGCTTACAGTCGCAGCGAGGCGCCCGTTCTCGGCGGGAGTCACGGCGAGGTCGGCCACAGCCGCCGGAGCGTTGAGGTTCTTGCCGGGGATTACGGTGATGTTGTCAAGATAGAGCCAGTTGCGGTATTTGGGCGACACGTCGTGGAACCCGATATAGTAAAGCCCGTCGGAGGGCACGGAGAATTCTTGCTCGAAAGTAACGAACGCGGAGCTCTTCACCTCGGTGCGGGGCATGATCACTCGGCCCATACCGGCGACGGTAGCGGTAGTGCCAATCGACACCTCGAAGGCCTCCGCCATAGTGTTGGTGGTCGAAGCGGCATCAAAGGCGAGCACATACGAGCGGTTCGATGTCAGATAGATGGGCGCGGTAATCAGCCAGTCGTCGCTGACGTCGTTGCGCTGGGTAGCCATACACCCAACGGCCTGTTTGTCGGCGTAGTAGAGCCACTCCTTGCCATCGTCGTCGACATCAATAGTGGTGAAGAGGGGCCAGGAGCCGTCGTTGGCGAAGTCCTCGAAGTAAGGCACCTCGTAGTGAGTGCCGAACACGAGGTTGTTTGACGTTGCCGCCCCACCCTGCTGCTCACCGGAGAGGGCCCGAACCTCGTACCAATACGATTTGATGGGCACCCCGAGGTTGGCGTCCTCGATGGTTGTGGATGCGAGCTCCTCGGCCAGCACCTTCATATCGGGGAAGCGGGTCACCTTGTAGCGGAGCGCCGCCTGGTTGAGGAATCCGCCGTGCGAGGTGGCCGTCGGGGCGGTCCAGCTCACGGTAACCTTGTTGGCACCCTTGGTAGCCTTGACACCCGTCGGGGCGGTAGGCACGTCGTCGCCAATCCACAGCGAGGTCTTCACCGATGGGCCGTCACCCGCGGCGTTCGACGCGAATACCTCCACATCGTAGTTGCCCGCGGCGGGGGCGGTGATCGGAGCGCTCACAGGCGCTCCCGCGGCGGCGGTACCGGTAGCGGCGGTAGCGCCGTTAAGGGTCACGGTGTAGTTGAGCGTGCCGGAGAGAGCGGCGCCCGCGTACGTGGCCGTCGGCATAGTGAAGTCGGCGGTGCCCGAAAGGGAGCCGCGCTCAAAGTTCGCCGTCAAGCCGGTAGCCTTGAAGGGGGCCTCGTCGGCATAAGAGTGGTCGACAACGTAGATGCCTACCATCTGCTCATCGCCGGGGATGTTGCACACCTTGGTGACGGCGCCGGTAGCGGTATCCACGGTGTAGAGCGCCGTGAGGATGCTCTTGCCGTTGGCAACCCAGTACATAGTGCCGGTGCGGAAGTCGAAACAAGCCGACTGCATATAGAAGGGATCTATGCCGGTGTCACCTATGCGCTTCACCGCTCCCGAAGAGCGGTCAAAAGAACAGAGCCACCCCTCCTCGTCGACCGCGAAGATATTGCCCGCGGCATCGGAAGCGATGGCCCAGTAGCGGCGGTCGATCTGCGCGATCCCCTCGCGCTCGCCATACTGGTTGAGTCGACCGAAGTAATAGTTATATGTGTCGGCAATCACGTCGTAGTCCTCGAACACGCCGTAGATGGTCTTGTCGGCCGGGCAGTAAGTGAGGTCGAGCGCGATGCTGTGCTCGTCGATGGGGTTCTGGTCCATCGCGCTGCGGTACAGCTCGGTCCAGTTCTCAGTTTCCTGGATGCCGTAGTGCGCGTAGATTTCGTCGGACATCAGCCCGTAGTGCCACTCGACGTAGTAGTACTTGCCGTCGTAGTACGTTCCGCCGCCGTCAGCGGCGAGGCGTGCCTCATCGTCGTGGAAAAGGAGAGTGAGCTGGGGGTTGGGTCCGGCGTCGAAAGAGTAGATACCGACAGGCAGATTGCCGGTGCCGGTCACATAACCGCCGATGGTTACCCTCGAAGCGGCGGCGGCAGCTGACGACGCGGAGAACGTGCGGGAACCCATCCTCGCCGGGGCGGCGCTGATGGAATTGAGCCCGGAGTTGTCGCGCGCCTTCATATAATGGCTGAACGGGCGGGCCTGCTGGGTGGCCGCTGTTTCCGCAGGCGAACCGCGGTAGGCCTTCTGCTGGGCCGACGCCGGGCTGCCGGAGATTGAAAGAACCGCCGCCAGGGAGAGTAGCCCCGCGAAACGGTGGATCAGTGATTTAAACATATAATTGGTTTTAGCAATTGTGATTTCAAACGATGATAATTGGCTGTGTGTAATCCAAATCGCTGGTTATCAAATATTGTAAGGTCCCTGTGCGACAATGCTCCGCGGTAAGGAGCCATTGTCTGCCACAAATATACATAAAATTCGTTTATACAACGCGTATAAACGAATAAAAAATCACATTTTGCCAAATTTACCCCGAAAATCAGCCCAAAGTGCCAACAATGCGCCTCATTTGCCGTCAATACGCACGGTGAAGCGCGGACTTACCCTGCAACCTATCCCCTCCTTGAATTCCATCAGGCCCAGGTTCGGTTCCCCGTCGAGGTCGGAGGGGCCGATGTCGAGCAGTCGCACCCGGCCATCGTTATAATAATATTCGAAAACCTTGAAGGCCAGCATATTCATGGCCCTTGACTCGTTGCTGTCGGCGGTATTGCCCCAGTAAACCACCAGCCCGACGTCGGGGAGCACGCGGAACACGAGCGCGGCGGCGCGGTCGGCCCCGTCGAGCGAAAGCACGAAGGCGTCCATCGGTATTATGGCGCGGGTGGCCTCAACGTCGGCCAGACTCATAGCCAGGGGGTAGCCCCTTTCGGCCCGGTTACGCTCGATCACGGCGTAGGCCCTGGCGAGCGCCTCCCCCTTGGCCTTCGGGAAAGCCTCGAACTGGAAGGGGTGCTTCAGGGCGTTGGACAACTTGTTGCGCGCCGCGCCGCTCATACGCGACTCATAGTCAGCAAAGTCGGCCACGAGGGAATAATAGTCGGGCTGCAGCAGCTCGATACGCCCCTCGCGCTCAAGGGCGTAGAGACTCTTGGTGAGGAACGTAGGGTCGTAGACGAGCGGGGGGAGCGTGATCCGCAGCGGCTCGCCGCGCTCCGCGGCCCAAAGGCGCAGGTCGCGGGCGGCATCGCACATGGCGCGCTGCGACACGTCGGGCATCCCCATCCACCCCCCGAACGGGGCGGAAAAAGGCGACCGCCACTCTCCTGAGCGGAGACCGGCGGTCAGCCAAAGTTTCGGTTTCTTGTCGCCAATGGCCAGGAAAGACACACGGGTGGCTTTCGCCTCGTTGAGGGAGGCGAATTCCGCCGAGTTGAAAGCGTGGCGGTTGGCCGCGCCTTTCGGCAGCGCGAGCCTGGATAATTCCGTTACCACCTTCTATCCTGCCAGGGCGTTGGATCTGTTCTTCGCGAATCGGAAGAGGAATGCCCTTACTTCGAGGGAGCCTCCTCGTGGATTCCGGCGATCTCCGGGTCGATCAGGATGCGGCCGCAGTATTCGCACACGAGAATCTTCTTGCGCATCTTGATTTCGAGCTGGCGCTGGGGCGGGATGCGGTTGAAGCAGCCGCCGCAGGCGTTACGCTGGATGTAGACCACGCCGAGGCCGTTGCGGGCGTTCTTGCGGATACGCTTGAACGCGGTGAGGGTGCGCTCGTCGATCTGGGTCTCCAGGTTCTTGGCCTGCTCACGGAGGCGCTCCTCGTCCTGGCGGGTCTCGCTGACGATTTCCTCCAGCTCGGCCTTCTTCTCGGCGAGTACGTGCTCGTGGTCGCTGAGTTTCTCGCGGGTGGTTTCGATGTCGCGGCGCTTGTTCTCGATCATGCGGGCGTACTCACCCTGGTGCTTCTCGCAAAGCTCGATTTCGAGGGTCTGGAACTCGACCTCTTTCGAGAGGAGGTCGAACTCGCGGTTGTTGCGCACGTTGTCGAGCTGCTCCTTGTAGCGGGCGATTTTAGCCTGGGAGTCCTCGGCCTTCACCTTCTCCTGGGCGAGCTTGTCGTTGAGCTGTTCGATTTCAGCCTCGTAGTTCGCGATACGGGTCTTGAGACCTTCGAGGTTGTCCTCCAGGTCCTTGACTTCGAGAGGGAGCTCGCCGCGGATTGTCTTGATACGGTCGATTTCGCTGAGAACAGTCTGGAGCTTGTAGAGCGACTCCAGGCGGCTCTCCACCGAGAGGTTATCGGTTTTCTTTTTATCTGTGGCCATATTGTATGGTTGTTGTTTAACGTGTCAAAGGGCGGAGAATACCCCGGGGCTCACACATAGAGCACCGGATTTTCCTCTGCCTCTGATTCCCAAACCGCGAAGTTAGGAAATTTTTCGCTAATTACGCGCTTAAAAAGCGCTTTTGTACACTGCTCGGTCTCGAAATGCCCGGCGTCGATGAGCAGAATCTCGTCGCGGCGGTCGAGAAAAAGGTTGTGTTTGCAGTCGGCGGTGACGTAGACGTCGGCCCCGGCCTCAATGGCCTCGCCGATGAAGTCGCCACCGGCACCTCCGCAGAGGGCCACGCGGTACACGGTCGCCATCCCGGGGGCGGGACGCGACAGGCGCAGCGAGGCGCAGCCGAAGGTCTCCTTAACTTTCGCGGCGAAGTCTTCCCATGAGATAGGCAACGGGAGGTTGCCGACGGCTCCGAGGCCCGAGGCATCGAGCGGGGCCACGCCGGTAAGGCCCAGCATGCGGGCCATCTCGGCCGACACCCCGGCGGGAGCCGCGTCGGTGGAGGTATGGCTGGAGTAGACGCTCACTCCGCGGCGCACGGCCTCGGTAAGGCACTCCGTCACGCGGTCGCGCCCGACGAGTTTCTTTATGCCGCGGAAAATGAGCGGGTGGTGGGTCACTACCAGGTCGCACCCCTTGGCCACCGCCTCGGCGAGCACTTCGGGGGTGAGGTCGACGCAGAGGAGCACCCCGCGGCACTCCGCGGAGGGGTCGCCCACCTGCCAGCCCGAGTTGTCCCAGCTCTCCTGAAGCGACAGGGGAGCGTACTCCTCTATCGCTTCAATGATCTGCCGGTTGGTAACGCCGCCGCTCATGCCTTTTCCTTAAGGTCGAGGGCGAGCTGCAGCTCGTCGAGCTGCTTGGGGTCGAGCGCGGCGGGAGCGTCGAGCATCACGTCGCGGCCGGAATTGTTCTTGGGGAAGGCGATGCAGTCGCGGATGCTGTCGAGCCCGGCGAAGAGGCTCACCCAGCGGTCGAGGCCGTAGGCCAGGCCGCCGTGAGGGGGCGCGCCGTACTTGAAGGCGTTCATCAGGAAGCCGAACTGCTCCTGTGCCTTCTCTGGGGTGAAGCCGAGAATCTCGAACATCTTGGCCTGCAGGGCCGAGTCGTGGATACGGATCGAGCCGCCGCCGACCTCGACGCCGTTGACCACCATATCGTAGGCGTCGGCGCGCACAGCGGCCGGGTCGGTGTCGAGCAGGGCGATATCCTCGTCCTTGGGGTGGGTGAAGGGGTGGTGCATGGCCATCAGGCGCTGCTCCTCGTCGCTCCACTCGAACATCGGGAAATCGACCACCCAGAGGCAGGCGAACTTGTTCTTGTCGCGCAGACCCAGGCGGTTGCCCATCTCCAGGCGGAGCTCGCAGAGCTGCTTGCGGGTCTTCATCGCGTCGTCGCCAGAGAGGATCAGGATAAGGTCGCCCGGTTCGGCGCCCATGGCCTCGCGGAGCTTCTGGAGGGTTTCCTGCGAGTAGAACTTGTCGACCGACGACTTGACGTTGCCGTCAGCCTCGACGCGGGCGTAAACCATACCCTTGGCGCCGATCTGCGGGCGCTTCACGAAGTCGGTGAGCTGGTCGAGCTGCTTGCGGGTGTAGGAAGCCGCCCCCTTGGCGCAGATGCCGCCGATGTAGGCAGCGTCGTCGAACACCGAGAAGCCGTGACCCTTGAGCACGTCCATCAGTTCGACGAACGTCATGCCGAAACGAAGGTCGGGCTTGTCGGAGCCGTAAAGCTTCATGGCCTCGGCCCAGGGCATGCGGATGAAAGGCTCGGTGAGTTCCACGCCGCGGAGCTCCTTGAAGAGGTGCTTGGCCATACCCTCGAAGAGGTTTATGATGTCGTCCTGTTCGACGTAGCTCATCTCGCAGTCGATCTGGGTGAACTCGGGCTGGCGGTCGGCGCGGAGGTCCTCGTCGCGGAAGCACTTAACAATTTGGAAGTAGCGGTCCATGCCCGACACCATAAGCAACTGCTTGAGGGTCTGGGGCGACTGGGGAAGGGCGTAGAACTGGCCGGGGTTCATACGCGAGGGCACCACGAAGTCGCGCGCGCCCTCGGGGGTCGAGCCCACGAGCATCGGGGTCTCGATTTCGAGGAATCCCTTGGAGTCGAGGTAGCGGCGCACCTCCATAGTCATGCGGTGGCGCAGCTCAAGGTTGCGGCGCACGTTGGGGCGGCGCAGGTCGAGGTAGCGGAACTTCATGCGGAGGTCGTCGCCGCCGTCGGTCTCCTCCTCGATGGTGAAGGGGGGCACCTCCGAGCGGTTGAGCACCGTAAGGCCGGTGGCGATCAGCTCGATGTCGCCGGTGGGGAGGTTCGGGTTCTTGGCCTCGCGCTCCTGCACCTTGCCAGTAACCTGAGCCACGAACTCGCGGCCCAGGTGGTTGGCGGCCTCGCAGAGCTCGGCGTTGTCGGAATTGTTAAACACCACCTGGGTGATGCCGTAGCGGTCGCGGAGGTCGACGAAGGTCATACCGCCCATCTTGCGGACACGCTGCACCCAGCCTGCGAGAGTCACCTCGCGGCCGGCGTCGGAGAGCCGCAGCTCCCCGCATGTATTAGTTCTGTACATCTATGATAGCTTAATGATTTCCTAACCGCGAAATTAGCAAAAATCCCCTCCCCCTCAAAATTAAAACGGCGCGCCACGATTGACGCGCCGTTGTTTTTTATCGTCGCTTACGACCGAATATCCTAAAAGGTCAGCGGACGAGGATTTTGGAGGACTCGTTGACGGTGGAGGAGTCGCTGACGGTGACGATGTACATGCCGGAGGGGAGGCCTGTGGTGTCGAGGGTGGAGGCGGTGGCCCCGGGGGGTATCGAGCCGGTGGCCACAGCGGCGCCGCTGAGGGAGGTGGCGGCGATGCGCACGGGGCGGGCTGAGGCGTTGCCGAGGGTGACGTTAACGGGGGTGCCGCTATCGCATGCGGTGGGGCTCACGGCTACCCTGACGGGGGCGGCGACGCTACGGAGCGAGCCAGTGGCGCGGTCGATGGCGTACATCAGCAGGTATTGGTCCTTATCGAGGGAGGCGTATATCGAAATGTATGCCCTGTTTTTAAGCGACATAATGCGCGGAGCGCCGATCACATCGTAGCCCGAGGGGAGGTTCAGCGACGCTAAGCGCGCTCCGCGGTCGTTATACACCGAGTAGCCGCTGACGCGCACGGAGTCGCCGCGGGTTTCGTACTGGCAGAAGTCGTTGACCCACTGCAAGCCCTTCTCTTTCAACGGCACTGTCTCATAGTCGGGCACGAGGCACTCGAAGCTGTCGTCGTCGTTGAAGAGGGTCTGGCTCCAGGTAACGATGTTGTTGATCATCCCGTACGCGACGTTGTTGTCGGAGTGCTGCTCGGTCTGATACGACGCGCTCACGGGACACACCTCCTGGTTCACCGCGAAGGATTCCCACGGAGTATAGAACTCGGTGCGGTAATCCGTGGCGGTCGGCCACCGTTCGTAATTGAGGTACTTCTTTTCGGAGGGAGCGTAATAGCGGTAAACCTCGTAGGGGAGGTCGTAGTCGGCGGGAATCACCGGGGGGCGGAAGCCGGGGCGCCATTGCGCCGCGTCGTCGAAATAGGGCTTGAGGAAGTCGGAGAGGTACGACACCACGAAAAGGATGTCGCCGTTGCCGCTTTTTTCATCCAGCACTTCGGCCTTCCATTTGATGCCCTGCCCGCGGAGATAGTCGCGGACTTCGTCGATCGACTGGAACTGATAGTTGTCCATCACTCCCCCACCCTGGTAGCGCTCGGTGTACGCCATGATTTTGGAGCGCTGCTCCATGTTCATTACCGCATCGGGGAAGGAGGGGGATTCGAGCGTGCGGAGCTTCTCGAACGAGGCGTCGTGGACCGACACTTTTCCGTCGGCCTCACCGATCATGAAACACCCTTCGCCGGAGGAGGTGAGTTCGGAGGGGAGGATTGTAACTGCCGACCCGCCGAGAATCATGGTGGGGTCGGATGGCAGAATTTCAGCTGAAGCGCCGAGGCAGAGGCACGCGAGCACGGCGCATGACGTTGTGAAACGCATACTAAGTAACTTTTTGTCGTGCTCCGCAAGACGGGACGCGGGGCTGTGATAACAATCGGTTTCTAACGCCCGGAGGCGCCGTGACTGTCGGCGGGAAGAGCCGTCCCATAACTTTCAGCCGCGGGGGCCGAATTGCCGAGGTTATGTAATCCCGCCACAACCGCGCCCCGGCCTTGAGTGGGGGGCGACGGATTGTTTCGCACCGCGAATATAACGCGTCGGAGGGCCGCAGCAAACAAAATGCCCGGAAAAAATTCCGGGCATTTGGTAAAAATACGCGTTCAGCAGGTGTTCAATAGGCGTTGTCGATCACCGGGGCGGTCGAGAGGTAGTCGGGCATGCACTGGCCGGTGGAGGCCCCGATGTATGTGGGGTCGGAAATGAGGTAGCGCTTCCCCTCGAAGTGGTACGAGTCGCCCCCGGGGAGCTCGTCGAGCACCAGCGAGGCGCTCTCGTGGCCCGGGTACGCGATCAGGTGGTTGGGGACCCCGAGCACGTTCCACAGCATATAGGTGTAGAAGATGGCGCGGTCCTCGCAGTCGTTTTTCGGATAGAAAAGGTTCTCTTCGAGGAAGTAAGGCTTCTCGTAGCCGTGGAAATCCTCGTCGGTGGCGTAGTCGAAACCGCTCTGGATGAATTTGAGCAGCTCGTCGACGGCCTGCGCCTTTGGCTTCCCTTCGAGCTGGGCGGCGAGCTGGCCGACGATGTCGGCGCGCACCTGGGGCTGCACTGTCGAGCGGGCGAAGTCGCCGGTCTGCATCAGCGGGTAGCGGCGGAGCACGGGGAAGATATTGGCGTTCACCTCCCCTTCGATGCGCAGCGTGCCGTTGTCGACCTTGTAGTGGTGCGGCTTGTAAGGGAGGTTGAGGTCGGAGAGGGCGCAGTCGATGTCGGAGAGCGAACCGTCGGAAGTGACGTCGCAGGTGCTGATCGAGGTGCGGGCATAGTCGGCCTTGGCGAGCTTGCGGTCCATGAAGATGTAGTACTTCCGCCCATCGAGCTTCAGGAAGGGGTGTTCGGCCACCTCCTGTCGCAGGGGCACCAGGAGCACCCCGTCGCGTTCGCCGGTAATGCCAAGGCGCACGTCGTAGCCCATACCGACGAGCAGGAAGTGGGCCAGCGAAGCCTTTGAGGCGCTCCCGGCCGAAGCGTGGCGGGCGCCCACATAGGAGCGCACCATCTCCAGGGTGAGATAGTCGTTGAGTTTCAGCTCCGAAGCCAGGGAGCGGAGCGAGGCGAGCGCGGCGCGGGCCTTGCGGTCCTTGCTTAGCGAGCGCCACCGTGCCGCGAGATCCTGTTTGTCGACCACCGTGCGGGGAATCTCCAACCCGGGGTCGGGAATACCAAGCGTCATACCATAGAAGTCGAACTCCGCCTGGGGCGCCTGGCTCACTTCGGGCTGTTCAGTCATCCCGGGCAAGTCCGACCCGTCCGACCCGTCCGACGGAGCCGCCGGAATCACCGGAATCGCCGGAGCCTCAGGGGCCTTGATCTCCTTCGGGGAGGTTAGCGCCGGGGCGTCGGGCACCTTCGGGGCGGTGCGCGGCTTGGGTGCCGTCGAGCGTTTCTGCCCGGCGATCACCTCATAGTCGGCCCAGGCCCCGGCCAGGAACTCGTCGTAGCGCTCATACATCCCCTCGCGGAAATTGTTGTAGCGCTCGTACATGCCGCGGCGGAACTCCTCATAGGAAGTTCCCTGGGCCGCGGCCACCAACGCGGTGGCCGCGGCGAGGAACAAGATAGATGTGCGTCGTTTCATTGATTAGGCTGATTGCCAAATATTACGGGGCGCGGGGGCGCGCCCGCCGAAACCATTGTGATTATTCGAAAGCCTTCTGCACGAAGCCGGAAATCTTCTCGGCGTGGGCGCGGGCCATCTCGCTTTCGCGCATGGAGTTCTCCAGGGCGCGCATGCGGGCCTTGGAGGCGGCGCTCTCGCTCACGATGAAGTACGACTGTACTTCGTAGGTGCCGTCGGGGTTGGTGCGGATAATCGAGAAGCTCTCCTCCATCTCACCCTTGATTTCCTTCTCCACTTCGCGCTCGTAGGCCTGGAAGAAGTTTTCGAACTCGGTGGTGGGGTCGGTGGTGTTCACGTTCGACTCCGAGAGCACGCGGCCGCGGAGGGTCGAGCCGGCCTGCTGGCCGTAGGTGATGCAGGCGTTGTTGGTGGCGATCTGCTTGCCGTTGTTCTTCGACTTCACGGAGGTGGCGATGCCGGAAACCTCGCGGCCGTCGTCGCCGAGCTTTTCGAGCTTCTCGTAGTGGCGCATCAGGGTGCCGTCGATGGTGCGGGTGGAGCCCAGGAGCTGCCAGCCCTGCTTCTTATACTCTTTGAGTTTCTCTTTTTTCTCTTTTTCGAGACGCTTGAGGGTCTTTTTGTCGAGTTCGGCGGCGCAGAGGGCGGTGGAGGCCATCACGCATACTGCCAGCAGGATAGAAAGGAATCTTTTCATAACTATTTGATATTATGTTGGTTTATTATACTAATTTTTGTTGCGGTCAGGGCACCACGGTGATTGTGGCGTTCTTGACCGACACGGCGGGGTCGGCGTCGGTAACCTTTTGAAGCCAGCGGTTGAAGTCGGCCAGCTTGAGCTGCCGGGGCACCAGTTCACCCGCCACGGAGTCGTTGGGCTTTACGAACTTGCGGGGTGAGTAGACCACGCACAGGCGGTAGTGGTCGAGGTCGGAGTCGGCTGTGAGGCGAAGCTCGTCGACCAGGTGGCGCTCCTCCCTCGGGGCGAAAGCGGGGTCGAAGAACACCTGGTCGCGCCCACCCTTTACGCGGGCCGCGTCGGCCGGAGCGCCGGAGTAAGGGAGCAGGGTGCTCACGGTGTGGTCGTCGCCGATGAGGAACACCGCGGCGTAGCCGTCGGCCGGAGCGTGGAGCAGCAGCCGGAACCAGTCGCCGCTGTGGAACTCCGAGGAGGCGTTCCCCCGCTCGGAGCCGTTGCGGAGCACTATGGCTTCGAAGTCGGTGCGCTCGTTGCTGAGTGGGCGGGCAAAACCCTTCACGGTGCAGGTAACGGTGATGCAGCCGTCCTTGTCGAAAGCGTACTCATACTTGGGCTCGCCGTCGTCGGCCACCCACTCGCCGCGGGCGGCGCGCTGGTGGGCCTGCTGGAAGTAGAGATCCTCCTTACCTTTCGAGGCGGTTTCGACCTGCGAGGTGACACCGCTCACGACCCATCCGAACTTGTTGCCGATGGCCTCGACACAGGCCCCGTGGTAGGCCTTCTCGCGGCACACGTCGCGCGACTCGTGCCCTTGCCCTATGTAGGTGAAAGTGCCGCTGACGCGCTCGTTGCCCTTCGCCGAAGCTGCCAGCGAGAGGGCGAACGCCGCGAGGGCCATTATAAGTCGTAGAACGCTTCTCATATCAGTTCTTGAGTTTTTCGCCGCGCCATTTGCCCGAGAGGCGCCCGGAGGCAGTCGCGGTGGGGGTCTGTTTCTTGCTGTTGACGATCACCGACTGGCGGCTCACGTTGTCGATCACATAGTCGGAGAGCTCGCCGAGCGACACCTTCCCCTTGCTCTCCTGGAGTTTCTTCAGGAGGTAGTAGGTGAAGAGGCCGTGGGCCTTCTCCTTGTAGGGGAGCGCCGTCTCGCTGTCGGAAGCGGCGGAGAGCACGAACATATTCCCCTTGGGGGCCTCGGTTTTGGGCTTGATTTCGACGCCGCGGGCCTCGTTGAGCATCTTACCCTCGCGGGTGGCTCCCGAGAAGCACGCGTCGAGGAACACCAGCACGCGGCGGGTGTCGAGCGCGGCGAGGTTGTCGTAGAGGCGTCCCAGCGAGAGGCAGGTTTCCGTCACGGCGGCGTCGCCGTCGGTCGGGAGGAGGAACGCGTCCTTGGTGGCGTCGTCGGGCACGCCGTGTCCGGCGTAGTAGAATATCAGCTCGGCGTTGCCCGAGGTCACCGACGCGATGTTGCGCATATCGGCCATAGCGCGGAGCATCTCGGCCAGCGACGCGTCGTTGTACACCCTGATGTTGCTCTTGGGGAGGCCGAGGGTGAGGTTGCAGTAGTCGGCGAAGGCGGCTCCGTCGTGCGACGCGGCCTCGACGTCGACCGCCTTGGAGTAGTTCTCGTTGGCGATGATGACGGCGAAGGTGTTGGCGGCGTCGGTTTTGTTGACCGGGATGTTCTGGTCGACATCGCTCTGCGCATAGGTGCGCTTGGGCTTCGCGGCGGAGGCCCCCTTGGCGGCTATGCCACCCGGGAGGGTGATCTCGGGGTTCTTGACGTTAACGGCGGTGGTTTTCGAGGCGGCGTCGGCGTTCTCGGCCACATAGGTTTTGCCCGAGGGAAGAATCACGTTGAGCTTCGCCAGGCGCACCTTGTTGTTGTCGATCGAGTAGCCCGGCTCGCGGAGCTTGGCCATCTCCCACTCGCTCTTGAAGCGCTCTGCCTCGCCGTTGTCGAGGGGCACGCGTGCCATCACCGGGCCGTAGGAGGTTTCGAGGGTGTAGGTCTCGGTGTCGGTGTCGTAGGGTAGGAGCTTGGTGTCGGAGAGTGTCAAGCGGCGGGTGTAGAGGGTGAGGTACTCCTTCTCGGCGGCTTTGAGGAGCGCGGCCTTGCGGCGCTCCACGCCGTCGCCGCTCACGCGCTCCACGAAGGCGTCGGTCTTCTCGAACTCACCTTTCTTCACCCAGTCGCCGAGGCGCTTCTCGACGTAGCTCTGCGCGAAGTCGCTGTAGCGGGGGGCCTCCTTGGTTTTCTTCGCGCCCGAACCGGCGGCCGAGGCCGAGAAGGCGCTCCCGTCGACACTCACCATCGCGGGCATATCCTTCTCCGACACGGGGTTGGAGCCGAGAGCCTTGATGCGGTTGTTGACCTCGGCGAAGCGGTCGAGCCTCCCGAGGCATCCGTAGCTCACGCCCAGCGCCTTGAGGTATTTGAGCGAGAAGGGGTCGTTGGCCACCGCTGGCTCCAGATAGGCGACCGCGGCCTCGAAGAACTCGTCGCTCTGGCGCTTGAACTTGCGCTGCTGCTTCTCGTCGGGCTCGTAGATCATCTGGTTGTAGTTGTCGACCCCGAGGTTGAAGTAGGCTATGGCCAGGTGCCTTACGACGTTGAGGTTGTCGGGGCGGAGATTGAAGAGGGCCTGGTAGGTGCCGAGGGCCTTCTGCAACTCACCCTGCGACTCGTAGAGCTGCCCCTGGATGTTGAGGAGCTGCTCGTCGTTGGGCTTGAAAATCATCAGCTTGTCGAGCAGCTCCTGGAGATGCTCGGAGTTGTGGCCGTTGACGCTCGCCTGCACTCCGGCCAGCATCAGGGGCTCGTCGTTGGGGAAGCGTGAAAGCCCCTCCATAGCCGTTTCCACAGCCTCGTCGAAGCGGCGCAGGTTGGCCAGCGAATGTATCTTGAAGAGGTAAATGCGGGCCATCTCCTCCGGGGGACCCACCTTTATATACTCGTCGAAGCACTTCACCGCGTTGGTGTAGTCGCCACCGTTGAAGGCCCCGGAGGCGGCGATGTACACCAGCACGGGGTACATGCCCTGCGGCTCGATGAATTTCTCATCCTTGAAGGCGGGGCGGGTCTTGGTGTCGACGTATGCCAAGGCGAATTTGCGGAGCTCGGCCTCCTCGTTACGGCCCGAATAGTACGAGGCGCCGCGGAGCAGGTCGGGCATGATGTCGACCACCATGCCGTGGGCCCTGCCGTAAGGCTCCGAGCCGGGGGCGCACATATCCAGGGCCTTGATGGCGGCCTGGTAGGTCTGGTAGGCCAGGGGGTAGATTTTTTCGTCGGTTTCGCCGTCGTATTTCTGCCACTTGAACTGCTTGTACAGGTCGGTGGCCGCCTCGACAGCCTCCTCGGCGCTCCCCGCTCCGGCCCCGGGGAGCCCCATCGAGGGCATTCCGGGCATCCCGGGCATGGTGAGCGCGGGCATCTGCATAGCGTCCTGGTCGCCGCCCTGGTTCTGGGCGGCGGCAGGCATCACTACTGCCGCGAACACCGCGGCGCATATCAACTGTCTGTTCATCAACAGGTTCTTCAATTATTTATTCCTTATGTTACGCGTTATTGGTTCAAAAAAGTCAATATTAATCGCTGACGGTCAACGTTTTCAGAAGGCGTCGATGAAGGTGAACTCCGTCGTGATACGGCGGTACTGGCCACCCTTGTCCTGGGCGACGTTTACCTCGTAGCGGTAGTCGGTGTTCATCTTGGCCATATCCTTGACGTTGTCGTTGAGGTACTTGCGCACGCCCAGGGCGCGGAGCAGCGCCAGCTGCTCGTTCTGCATGGCCTTGTCGGTGATGGTCAGCGGCGAGAGCTCGCCGTTCTGCCACACGGGTTCGTCGACAATCTCGCCGAAGGAGCCGTCGTAGGGGATGCCGCGGATGATGGGCGACGAGTCGGCGGTGCCGGAAATATTGATTTTCAGTTTCTTGCCATCCTTGAGGTACTGGGCGAAGTCACCCTCGAAAGCCTCCTTGACGATGGTGAGCATCGAGGTCGCGGCACCCGACTCCTCGACGTGGTACTTACCGGGGAGGAAGTCCTCCTCGGCGGAGAACTCTGGATCAACTTCGTAGGTGAACTTCACCAGATAGTTGAGGATGCGCTCGCCGTTGGCGTCGAAGTCGGGCACCACGCGGGAGTCGACGGTGATGTGCGTGTGGTCCGAGATGATGTTCTGCTGCTTGGAGCGCTCGATCACCTGCTGGCGTATCTCCTGGAGCTTCTTCTCCTCCATCATCTGCTGCTGGATGATTTCGAGCGACACCACGTTATCGTCACCCTCCATGAAGCTCAGGGGCATGCGGTCGATATTGTCGTAGACGTAGGTCTCGCCGTTGTTCTTGTTGAGCACCTTGGCGTAGATGATCTCGAAGTTGTCGTCGGGGAGCACGCCGTAGCGCACGTCGCTGAAGCTGATGTCCGACGCGTCGGTGAAAGCGGTGATGTTGGCCTCCGGCACGGGGAGCAGAATCGAGGGCATGGTCGAGAAATCAACCTGGAGCATACCGTTGGTGCGGTTGTACTTGCCAAGCGACACCTCGGCCATCGAGAGCTGGTCGCCGGCGAACTGGGTGGAGATTTCCGACTCGAAGAGGCGCATCTGAGCCGCGCGGCTCGCCTCGTTGACACGGGCCTGGTACTCCTCCAGGGTTTCACCCGGGAGCATCTTCATCCACTCGTTCATTCGCTCGTTCACCTGGTCGGCAATCAGTTTGCCGTAGTAAGGGGCGAGGTGCTCCATACGCTTGGCGTTGACTGATTTGAGGGTGGTGTAGGTCATCAGCGTGTTGCGGCGCGAGTCGGGGATGAAGCGGAGGTCGGTCATAAAGCCGCCGTCGACATCGTAAACCTCGCGCTCGTCGTTGAGGAGGTTGATGAGCACAATCTGCGAGGGGTCTGTGGCCACGGCGAGGTACTTGCCGTCGAAGTTATAGTCGCAGGCTATGCCGCGGCCGAGGTCGTCGATGGTTTTCTTGACGAGCATCGTGCGGGTGTCGTAGATGGTAGCCACGCCGTCGTCGGTAAGCACCGCGAGCTGGCTGCTCTCGACGTTGAACACCATGTCGGTCACCTTGGCGCCGAAGTCCCACTCCTTGCGGAGCTTCTTCTCCTCAAGGTTGAACACGGCGGCCTTCGACCCTCCGCTCACTGCCAGGAAATAGTCGTTGGGGCTGACGGTCATCGAGGTCACCTCGAAGGGGAGCTCGAAGCTGCCGGTTTCGGCAAACTTGCGGGGCTCGTACTGGTGGAGCCCGGTGGAGGTGGCCACCATAAGCGTGCGGGCGTCGGAGGTATAGCCGACCGCCGAGGGGGTGCCGCTCTTCTTGGGGTTCACCTCGAACTTCTTGGCGGGCTCGGAGCTTTCGAGCCCCCAAACCTCGGCCACGCTCTTATTGCCCTTGCGGACCACGGAGATGAAAGTGTTTCCGGCTGGGCTTATGGCCATATCGGTTATGGTGTCCTTCTTCCCTACCTCGTAAAGGAGCTGCCCGCGCGGGGTGGTCATACGGCGGTGGTTCAGAGGGTAGAACGCGTTGCTGTAGACCATGATCTCGGTGGGATTGAAGCCCATCGGGAAGCTGTACTCCTTTTTGGGAAGGCGCGGTTCCTTAACTGTCGTTTTCTTGGCGCCCTGGACCGCCGGGGCGAACAACGCGGCTGCCAGGGAGGCTGCGGCGATGGTTTTAAACCATTGTCTCATAATGTGTGTATGGGTGTGTTGATTGGTTGATGCTGATTGAATATGGATCGGAGGGTGTGTCAGAGTGTGCCGACGAACACCGGGAGCTGCTCGCTCCCCGCCGCGGGCTCCCGGAGGCTCCCCGCAAGCCGCTCGTCGATGGCCTCCAGCAGCTTGTCGATGTCGAAGAAGCACTGCGTCATGACCACGATGTGGCGCTCGCCGTCGGCGAGGCCGCTCTGCTGGCCGCGCATAAGGGTCTGCCCCGGGCGCACGACGTAGTTGCCCGTGGGTTGCCCCAACTCCGAAATCTCGACCTTGGGCACGGAATCGGAGGCGTTGACTTTAAGTATGTTGAAGTAAACGGGATAACTCAGCGTGTTGGCCATGGTGAACGAGGCGCCACCGAGCCGCTGGTCGCGCTCGCGGGTGAAGCTCACGGGGCAGTCACCCTCGGCGAACTCGCCGCCGCGGAGCCGCGGGGCCACAATCGCGGCGAGGGTCGCCACATCGACCTGCATCCCGCGGGCGTCGGGGTCGAACTTGGCCATCGAGCGGGTGGTGCGCCCAACGGTGCTGTAGACCGCCTGCCCCTCCGACTTGTCGCGTTTCGAGAAGGTGGTGAACTTGTTGAAGGCGCCCGAATTGTCGGCCGCGAGGTTGCGGGCGTTGATCATCAGGCTGCTCACGGTGATAGTGCCCGGGGTGTTCCACACATATATCTTATGCATGGGCTTGTGGAGAATCTGGATTTCGCCACCGTCGGCCACGATCACGTTGTCGGAACCTTTGACGGGCATCCCCTTTTCGGCGTTCTGTGTTTTGCCGCCGGCCGCGATTTTCACCGGGCCGCTGACTTCATGGATTACATAAGGCATCCCCTGCCCCGCGGCCGCGAGCGAGGCGGCTGAGAGCAGAAGGCACGTTATGAAGCGATTGAATATCTGGTGTGGTTTCATATCTGTGGTAATGATTCGTTTTTCACAGGCGTGTTTTCAATCCCCGCGTCGCACGCGGCACCCCTCCGGCGGAAACGCGAAAGGACCCACTTGCCGAAGGCCGTGAGCCCCAGCCATATGTCGGTGGCGAAGAGCCCGAAGGTAACCATAAGCAGGGAGTATGAGAAGTTCATGATCACGGAGTGGTCCACGAAGAACGTGTACCCCACCCTGATTATGACGTACAGAAGAGTAATCTGGAAGATGCGAAGCAGCAGCCCCTTGCCCGCGGCGGGGAGCATCAGCGCGCAGAATATCACCGAGAAGGCGAGCAGGAAGGCTATGGCCCAGTTAGCCGGGTCGGGGAGCTGGTAATAATAGCTCTGGTTGAGGATAGTCGAGATGGCGCGGGCATGAATCTCCACCCCCGACATACGGCGCTTCACCGGGGTCGGGTGCATATCGGCCACCTCGCGCATCGCCCCGACGAGCACCACCTTGTCGTAAAGCTCGTCGGCGTTGGCCACCATCTCCTCGGGAGTATATATAAGATAGGAGCGCGAAACGTAGTTGATCACCTCGTGCTTATTCTCGCGGCGGGCGAGGTCGGCCCACTTCTCCGGGTCGGCCTGGCGGGCGACCGCCGAGGCGAACGACTGCGCCACGCGGTCGTCGGCCATAAGGAACTCCGGGGCGAACTCGCGCACTGGGCTGGAGTTTGAAGCCGTCGGGAGGTTGACCACTCCCCCTTTGTACGCGGTGAGCGAGTCGCGGAAAAATGAAACTTCGTCGGGGGCGAAGCGCACATCCTTCTCGGTGCCGGCGGGGCGCACCGTCTCGGCCAGGATGGCCTGGGGCATGGCGCGGAGGGTGACCAGCAGCAGGGAGTCGTCGTCGGAAGGGGCGCGGAACACTATGTCGACACCCACGGCCCGCGGGGAGCACTCGCGGATGAAGTCGAGCACCTGGGCCGTGCCCAGGCGGTCGCATTCCGTGATGTCGACAATCACAACGTCGGGGTCGAGCGTGCGCACCGCGCGCCCGTCGGCCGCCATATTGTAGAAGTCGTTAATTGTGAAATCGTTCTGGTCGGGAGCCGCAAGCAGGGCCGTGGCCGAGAACGAGAAAGGGGACATCAGCACAAGCGAGAGCGCAAACGCGAGGATGGTAATTCCAAGCGCTTGCAACACCTTGAATGTCAACGTTTTACCCCCCCCCAATTGGGTCAGGGGAGCCTGCGTGTCTCATGGGTTTCGCGGAAATGCTGTCGGTATAATCGACAAAATTAGCGATTATTTCGCTAATTTCAAATTCCCGAAGCCGTTTTCGCACTGATTATTAACGCATAGCGCCCCTGGAGCGTTCTGAGCGGGGGTCGCCCCCGACAAGGGGGCCGACCGGGCCGGGCGGCGGCAATGGTCAGGGCATCTCCTCCGGCTCCCCGAGGAGCGCGGTGCGCACCCGGTCGAGCAGCGACATGCCGATCTCCTTGATATGCACGAACACCGCGCCGTCGTCCTTCGAAATGAAAACAATCGAGCTATGTAGCACGATGGCCACAGCCTCGTCGAAGTCCACAATCGCGTGGATGTGCGAAACGGGTATGCGGTGGAAGGGGGAATGGGCCTCCACCATCGGCAGCACGAGCTCGTCGCCGTCAATTTCGACCGACGCGAATTCGGGGAGTTTCTCAAACAGCAGAGGTATGTCGAGTTCGTCGGGCGACGTGGGGCGCCGTTTGAACTTCTTGTAAATTGCGTCGATAACTTTCTTCTGAATCATTTCGATTGGTTTTTTATAGCGGGCGCGGAGGGCGTCACACATAGATATAACAACGCAACCTCCCGTTTGGTTGCGAAATTATTAAAAAACCTTTACCGGGCACCCGCGCGCCGTGGCGGAAATGTCACCGCCCCCCGATGGATCGGAGGGCGGGTGTTGTCAGTCGGCGCTTCGGATGGGGAGGGTTACCTTGAAGAGTTCCGAGGGGGTGTGCTCGGCGTAGACGATGTCGATCAGGCGCTTAACGATGTCGGGGCGCTCGGAGGCAAGGTCGCGGTCCTCGTGGATGTCGTCGGCGAGGTTGTATAGCTCGGGCACTCCTTTCTTTACAATCAGCTTCCAGTCGCCCGAGCGCACGCCTATCTGGTCGGTCTCCTCAAACTCCCAGTAGAGGTGGTCGCGCGGTGGCTGCGGGCGCCCTGTGAGCTCGGGGAGGAACGATATGCCGTCGAACCAGTCGACGTCGCGCTCCCGGTTGGCGTAGCGCCCGGGGAAGTTCCGCTCGCCTATGATTTCCGCCACGGTGGGCATCACGTCGTAAAACGCCACCTGGCGGTCACTCTCGCTGCCGGGGGCCACCCGACCGGGCCAGCTTACGATGAAGGGCACGCGGATACCCCCCTCGTGGCACGAGCGCTTGAGCCCCTTGAGCTTGCCGTCGCGCCCGAAGAATGCCGGGTCGGCGCCCCCTTCCTCGTGGGGGCCGTTGTCGCTGGTGAATACCACGATTGTATTGTCGTCGAGCCCCTTCTCGCAAAGCTTGGCCACAACCTCCCCCACATAGGCGTCGAGGCGCGAAATCATAGCGGCGAACTGCGCGTGGGTATGCTCCGAGGGGTTGTAGCGCGAGCCCTTCTGGCCTCCCCAGGTGTGGTCGCGGAAGAACTTCTTTTTGTAGCCGTTGAGGAGCGAGTCGGCGGGCTGGGCCAACTCGGCGTGGGGGAGCGTGTAGGTGAAGAGTCCGAAGAAGGGCTTGCCCGGCTCGCGGCGGTCGAGCCAGTCCATCGCTTCGCGGTGTATGAGGTCGGCCGAATAGAGGGGGCGCTTCTCATAGCCGTCGCCGAACATCGGGTAAGGGAGGTTCTCCTCCAGCACCACGCGCACCACCGCCGTGTCGCCAAATTCGGGGCGGTAGCGGTTGAGGAAGTTGGGGTAGTAGAGGTGGGCCTGGAACTGGCACAGATAGCCGTAGTACTCGTCGATGCCGCGGCGGTCGGGGGTGGAGACGGAGCCTTCATAGCCCCCGGCCCACTTGCCGAACATACCCGTGGTGTAGCCGTTGGCCTTGAGAATCTCGGGAAGAATCACATGGCCCGGGTCGTAGGGGTGCTGCCCCACCCTCGACGGCTCGGGGTGGCGGCCATAGTAAACGGTGTCGACCCCGCGCCAGTATTCGCGGTTGCCGCGCACCTCGCAGTGGCCGCTGTGCTGCCCGGTCATGAAGCTGGCGCGCGAGGGGGCGCTCACGGGGCTCCCGGCATACGCCTGGGTGAACCGCATGCCCGAGCGGGCGAGCGAGTCGATGTTGGGGGTGCTGATGTAGGGCTGGCCGTAGCAACCGAGGTCGCCGTAGCCCATATCGTCGCACATTATCACTACAATGTTGGGCCTCTCGGTCCCTTTCCCCTTCCCGGCGGGGGCGGCTTCGGCGCCCGCCGAAATGAGAGCTGCCGCTACGGCGGGGACCGCGGCGGCAGCTACACTACGTTGATTCATCGCTTGAATTTATGGCTTGTGATGGTTTATCATTTCATAGAGGCACCCGGAGGCCGCGGGGTTACCCGGGCTCAGGGTTTTACCACGAGGTCGTCGACATCGGTGAGGCGCATATTGAACCTCAGGGCCGAGTAGGGCTTGATGTCGCCGCTCTCCTGCGCGCCGTAGGCCG
Source organism: uncultured Muribaculaceae bacterium (assembly GCA_910587075.1). Lineage (GTDB taxonomy): Bacteria > Bacteroidota > Bacteroidia > Bacteroidales > Muribaculaceae > UBA7173. The sequence continues at coordinate 40,472 of CAJUKE010000010.1, read as the reverse complement.
AGGCGTAGGGCACGAGGATCTGCACCGTGTCGCCGACGTGCATATTCTGCAGGGCGATCTGCCACCCGTCGATCACGCCGTTCACCGCCGTGGTGAAGGTACCCTCGTCGTTGTTGTCGACCGAGTTGTCGAACTCGGTGCCATTGTAGAGGTACCCGATGTACTTGGTGGTGACGGTTGATGTGAGGTATGGCTGGAGGTTACCGGCGGTCTCCGAGCGGTCGTTGAACCAGTGGATCAGGATGTAGGAACCCTGGTCCCAGGCGGGCACGAGCCTCTCATAGTATGGGGTGCCGTCGTCGTTGGTGAGCTTCTCCTGCTCGGCGAGCCACTCCTCGTTGGCCTCGCGGTAAGAGGCGTACTCGGTCCAGTAGTCGACGTAGCTGTCATCGTCGTCGCAGCTCCAGAGCGCCGCCGCGGCGGCGAGCGCTCCGAGCGCGTAAAGCAGTTTCTTCATTGCTGCGATGCGACTTAGAATTCAACCTTGGGAGCTTTCTGGGCGCCCTCCTCGGCTTTGAACATATCCTTGGGGCCGTAGCCGAAGATGGCGGCGAAGATGCGGCCGGGGAAGCGGAGCACCTTCACGTTGTAAGCCTCGACAACCTCGTTGTAGCGCTTGCGCTCGGTCGACACGCGGTTCTCGGTCTGTTCGAGCTGTGCCTGAAGCGAGAGGAAGTTCTCGTTGGCCTTGAGGTCGGGGTATGCCTCGCGAACGGCGTTGACGTAGATGTCGAGGGCGCTCTTGAGCTGACCCTGGGCCTGCTGGTAGGCGGCTATGTCGGCGGGGCCCTCGGCCTGGGCGGCGTTGGCCTCGTTGTAAGCCTTGGTGAGGCCGGCGCGGGCGTTGGTCACACCCTGGAGGGTCTCGCTCTCATGCTCGGCGTACCCTTTGACCGTGCCCACGAGGTTGGGGATGAGGTCGTTGCGGCGCTGGTACTGGTTTTCAACCTGACCCCACTGCTTCTGCACGGCCTGGTCGGCTTCCACCATGCCGTTGTAGCTCGAACACCCTCCGGCAAAGAGGATGAAGAGGCACACCACCACGGCGATGGTTATGATAAGTCCTTTTTTCATTTCGTTGATAGTTTAGTTAAGTTTGCGGAGGAGCGCGTTGAGCGACACGCGGTCGGCGATTATGCCACGGAGCTCGTCGATTTTGACGCGGCTCTGGGCCATGCTGTCGCGTTCGCGGAGGGTCACGGTGCCGTCCTCAAGCGTCTGATGGTCGACGGTGATGCAGAACGGGGTGCCGATGGCGTCCTGGCGGCGGTAGCGCTTGCCGATGGAGTCCTTCTCCTCGTAGTGGGTGTTGAAGTCGAACTTGAGCTCGTTGACGATCTCGCGGGCCTTTTCGGGGAGGCCGTCCTTGCGCACCAGGGGCATCACTGCGCACTTCACAGGGGCGAGAGCCTCGGGGAGGTGGAGCACCACGCGGCTGTCGCCACCTTCGAGGGCCTGCTCCTCGTAGCTGGAGCAGAGCACCGAAAGGAACATACGGTCGACACCGATGGATGTTTCGATAACGTAGGGAACGTAGCTTTCGTTCAGTTCGGGATCGAAATATTTGATATTCTTGCCGGAGAACTTCTCATGCTGCGAGAGGTCGAAGTTGGTGCGGGAGTGGATACCCTCCACCTCCTTGAAGCCGAAAGGCATCTGGAACTCGATGTCGGTCGCGGCGTTGGCGTAATGGGCCAGCTTCTCGTGATCGTGGTAGCGGTACTTCTCGTCGCCCAGGCCGAGGGCCTTGTGCCAGCGCAGGCGGGTCTCCTTCCAGCTCTTGAACCACTCCAGCTCGGTGCCGGGGCGCACGAAGAACTGCATCTCCATCTGCTCGAACTCGCGCATACGGAAGATGAACTGGCGGGCCACGATCTCGTTGCGGAACGCCTTACCGATCTGAGCGATACCGAAGGGTATGCGCATGCGGCCGGTCTTCTGCACGTTGAGGTAGTTCACGAAGATACCCTGGGCGGTTTCGGGGCGGAGGTAAACGGTCATCGCGCCGTCGGCGGTCGACCCCATCTCGGTTTTGAACATAAGGTTGAACTGGCGCACCTCGGTCCAGTTGCGGGTGCCGCTCAGCGGGTCAACGATCTCCTCGTCGAGGATGATCTGACGCAGCTCGTTGAGGTCGTTGGCGTTCATAGCCTCGGCGAAGCGGGTGTGGAGGGCGTCACGCTTTGCCTGGTGCTCGGCCACGCGAGGGTTGGTCTGGCGGTAGAGAGCCTCGTCGAAGCTCTCGCCGAAGCGCTTGCGGGCCTTGGCCACCTCTTTCTCGATTTTGTCGTCGTACTTGGCGATCTGCTCCTCGATGAGCACGTCGGCGCGGTAGCGCTTCTTGGAGTCGCGGTTGTCGATCAGGGGATCGTTGAAGGCGTCAACGTGGCCCGATGCCTTCCAGATGGTGGGGTGCATGAAAATCGCCGAGTCGATGCCGACGATGTTCTCGTGGAGGAGGGTCATAGCCTCCCACCAGTAGCGCTTGATATTGTTCTTGAGCTCCACACCGTTCTGACCATAGTCGTAAACGGCCGAAAGCCCGTCGTAGATTTCACTTGACTGAAAAACGAAACCGTATTCCTTGGCGTGAGAAACGATTTTCTTAAACACGTCTTCCTGTTGTGCCATGTATTTAGTTATTTGCTTTGATTGTTTGCTTTAGCGGGCAAAATTACTAAAAATCCCCCACATTTCCCACATTTACAACAGAAACCGACTGAAACAACGCTGAAAACCGCCTCCATCCGTGCCGGAGCGGCGGAAAGAGGCGGTTTTTATAAGGCGGTATGCCCCTCAGGTCAGAGGCGGAAACGGAAACCTACCTGGAGCAGGCCCTGCGCGCCGTAGCCCAGCTCGGCGAACATATAGGCGGCGCGGGAAATGCCGAACTGCGCCCCCACGGGGGTAATCTGGTAGGCGAAGTAAGCCTTGTTATAGGCATCGTCGTGGCGGGGCATCATATGCGAAATTTCAGCGCCCAGGCCCAGGTGTGCGTAGAGCGAGATAATCGAGTTGCGGTAGTACTCGTAGCGCCCGTTGAGCATGATGGCGTGGTAGGCGATGCTCGAATGGTGGGGGCCACCCTTGGTCGTGGTGCTGGAGAATGTGTAGCTCGGGCCGATCCACATCTTGCGGTTAATCTGGAAGTTGACACCGGCGGTAACGGCACCCCAGGCGGTGTTAACGTGGTCCCATCCGTCGTGGCAGTCGGAAGCGTCCATCTGCGTGTAGCCGCCGTAGCCCACCTGGATTTCGGCCTTCTGCGCCGAAGCCCCGACTGACACGCACACAACTGCAACAGCGGCCATAACGGCGCGCTTAATCCCTTTGAACCAGTTTACTCTTACCATAAATAGCGAAACGTTTAATAAAGTATAAAAAAGTTGAATATGCTTTACTAACGCCCGCCATATGGAATTAGTTCGGAGAATATCGGCATTATACGCGGAATGTGGAAAAAAAGCGCCGCGGATGGGGCTCATCCGCGGCGCGTAACGGGTCTGAATATTTCTACAACCTACTTACTTCTTGATGATTTTCACCGCTTCGCGGCAATCGGGGGCCACGATGTAAACCCCGGCGGGGAGCTCAGCCACTGAGAGGGTCACAACGCCCCCCACAGCCGGGGCCGAGGCCACTTTGGCGCCCCCGATGGTGAAGAGGTCGGCACGGGTGAGCTTCTCCGAGGCCATCACCACGGTCGCGTTGTCGGCGAAGGAGAAGAGGAACGTGTCTGGTGTCGCGGTGGCCGACTCTACGGCGGAGGTGCCGGGAGGGATGCCCCGCTCGAAGTCGAAATGGGCTACCGTAGAGCGGAGGTAGCGGCTCTCGGCAACGTCGGAGGTCACCACCATATCGGCCCCGTCGAATGTCATAGAGGGGTGGTCGGGGAATATGAATCGCTCACAGTCGCCGTTGGCGAGGTTTACTTTGAGCATCGTGACCACCATGCCGTCGGGTTCCGCCGCGGCGGCGCCGAGCGACGCGGCGAGGGCCAGCAGGGCCCCGCAGCATATCGAGAATATGATTTTACGCAGTTTCATCGCTGTTTGTGTTTAATAATTAGTGTTTCAGAGGGCGAGCTTCACGCTGCGGCATCCCGCCGGGGTTGAGGCCGAGAGGATGAACACCCCTTTGCCCCAAGCGGAGGCATCGACCGTGAGCGGTGTCGGGCCAATGGGGAACGAGGCCACGAGCGCCCCGGTGGTGGAGCGGACTTCGAGGCGCGAGCCTTCGCGGGCCGACGGCAGGGAGACCACTACGGCGCTCCCTTCTCGCCACACCTTCAGCCCATCCTCGGAGAGCGTCGCGGACACCCCCGCCGAAGGGAGCCCTAACAGTTCCTTCACGCAACGGAGGGCGTTCAGGCGCCCGGCGCCGTAGAGGTTGTTGGGCAGCTCCCCCATATAGGGGTCGGTGTCGGCGGTTTTCTCCAGGAGTTCGCGGGCACGCTGCGGGGTGAGTTCCGGGTCGGCCTCAAGCATCAGCGCCACGGTTCCAGCCACGAAAGGCGCGGCCATCGAGGTGCCTACGCTGTAGCTATAGTACGACTTCACGCCGTCGGAGTTGGTCGAAACCCCGTTGGTCATATAATTGAGGTCCAAACCCATCGCGACATAGGCGTGGCGGTTAATGGCCGAAATCACCGGGCTACCGCCGGCGAGCACCGCGGGCGCCACGCGGCCGTCGGCTGTCGGGCCGCAGCTTGAGAACGTGGAGCGGTGGTCGGGCTCGTGCACGAAGTTCTCCGACCATAGCGAATATCCGCCGCTGGTCCAGTCGATGCGGTCGCGGGAGTCGTAGGAGCCCACAGGGATAATCGTGCGGGCGGTGCCCCCGATTTCGCCCACGGTGCCGGAGATCGTGCCGTCGGTCCAGCCGGACTTGTTGTTGGCCGAAAACTCGTGGCCGCTGAAGTTCCAAATGTCGACAGTGGCCCCGGGCTCGCCGTCGACCACCACCGCCAGCACGCGGCCGTCGGCAATCTCCTCGGCGGTGCACTCGACGCGCACATGGGGCTGACCGTTGACCGGCGACACCTCGCCACGCATAACCACTGTGGCGGTGGCGCCTACCTCGTCGATGTCGAACGCCTTGATCACCGTGGCCGATGATTCCGACGCGGGGTCGCACGCGGCGGACTCGGCCACGATGTTACCCTTGAGCGACTGGGCCACGCAGATCTTAACCTTCATCGCGCTGCCCGCCGTGCCCCACACGTCGAGGTAGTGGTGCTTGTGGGTGACCCCCTCCGCGAAGGTGAGCATCGACTTCAGGCGGGTGTCGGCCTCGGTGAAGGTCTCGGAGGTGTGGAGACGCGTCTCACCCTCGTTGCCGCACGCCCCGACTATCACGCGCCCCGGGCCGGTGACCGAATCGATGTACCGGTCGATGATGGAGGTGCCGTTGTGTGGGCCCATATGCTGGCCGAGGCTCATATTGATCACGCAGGGCTTCCCCACCCTGTCGGCGTAGTCGAAAATGTAGCTTATGCCGTCGACGATATTGGTATCGTCGTCGCCGAAGCTCACGAACACGATCTCCGCGTCGGGAGCCACGCCGTAGTAGCGCCCCGAGAGGTCGGCCCCGGCGGCGGTGCCCATCGTGTGGGAGCCGTGGAAGCTCGTCGCGGTATCATATACCGACCCGAGAATATCCTCGGGGGTGGTGTATTCCGAGCCGTAGCCGAACCCCGCGGGAGGGGTCCCCTTGGAAGACTTCTGCTCCCACACCGCCTTGATGCGCAGCCCGGTGCCGGAGGATTCGCGGAAGGCTATGTGGCCGTACTCGACACCGCTGTCGATCACGCCCACCACCACTCCTTTGCCCGTGAACGGGCCGGGGAGCGCCGCGGTGGAGTTGGAGTGCAGTGCGTCGACCCCGGTACGCGAGCGATTGTAGTCGTTCAGGAGGGTCACCTCGTTGCCGAGCGACACATAGCGGACCCCCTTGGCGCGGCCTATTTCAGCCAGCCGGGCCACCGGCACGGTGGCCGTGGCAAACGAGCCGTAGTCGCGGCTCACCCTCGCGCCGAGTGCCTCGGCGGCGGCCAGGCCCGACGGATCGTCGTAGAAGATGTACGCCCCGACGGCGGCGGTGTCGACAGGCTCCACCGCCTTACCCTTAGCCGCCAGGCGCGTCATGGGGCGTCCCATGGAGCGGCGCAGCAGAAGCAGTTCGGCGTTGGGGGCGAGCGCCTGCCCGAGGGCGCCCATCGCGAGGGCGCCCGCCGACAGGGCAAGTATGTATTTCGCTAATCGCATGGCATTGGCTTATTTCAGAGCGCCGTCGTAGGAGAGCACGACGCGGTTGTTGGAGGCGTTGGCGAAGTCGGCGGTGATGGTCACGTTGCCGTCGCCGTTGTCGATAACCTTGAGCTTGCCGCTCAGGGGCGCGGGATAGCGGTCGAAATTGCTCACCTGCACGTCGGTGACCACGCAGGCGGCGCTCTTTGTCTCGGTGAGAAGGTCAACCTCCTGCCCTACCAGCTCGGGGTCGAGCATCACGAAGAGCTGGCTGCCCCAGTTCCAGTCGATAGCGTCGTCGGTCACGGTGAAGATGTATTTCGACAGGCCGCTCGAAGTGGTCTTCTTCACGCTCGAAATCTCGGTATAGTTGATTTGCGCGCCGTCGGGGTTGAAGAAGGTGATTTCGTTCTTGATCACCGGGGCGAGCCCCTCGCAGGGTCCGCTGTAGGAGAGCACCACGCGCTCGGGTGTGCCGGAAGTGCCGCTGCCCCACATATTCTTGTACTTGTTGGTGACGTCGGCCAGGATGGTCACTGTGCCGTCACCGTTGTCGGTGATGAGGATCGTGCCCTCAACGCCCTGGTTGCGGTATTGGTCGTTGGGACCCGACACCTGCACCGAACCGTATCGGAAGTTGACGGTATGGGACTCAAGGGTCGCGAAATCAAGCTGCTGGCCTATGGCCGCGGGGTCGATCTCGATTGTGCAGGACTGGGCGCTGGCGCTCTCGAAAGTGAAAGTGAAGCGCTTCCAGTCGTTATAGTCGGTGATTTTCACGCCGGTGATTGCCGAGGTCACCTCGACGTCGCCACTGTAGCCGTAGTATGACATCTCGTTCTTGATTTCGCCCGAGGGGAAGAGCTCCTCAACGGAGGTGATGTCGGAGGGGGTGCCGGTGTAGGAGGCGCGGAGGGCCGACCCGTCGGCCAGCACGGCGTCAAGCTCCACGGTGAGCACGCCCTTGGCGTTGCGGGTGGTGGTAACGGTACCCTGCGACACCTCGGGAAGCTCCGAAGCGGCAACCCCGTCGGCGATTTCGAAGCCGGTAAGTGTTATGCCCGACGCGCCGGTGAGCGATACCTCCCCCTGGTAAAGCGCCGAGAGGGCGCAGTCAAGAAGGAACACATGGGAGCCCTCGCCGAGGGCGGCAAACGATTCGGCCCCGACGGCGGTGCCGAAGTAGAGGCGCACCGCCTGGTCGTTGTCGGCGGGGAGGAAGCGGAACATCGAGGTCATAGCCCCGGTTTTCGCTATCTCCGTGCCGTCGGCCCCGGTAAAGAGGAGCCCGACGGTAGTCTCAACGGTCTCGAACTCCACCTTCTCGACCTGGTCTATATCATATTCCACAGCGGTGCCGTCGGCCAGGCGCACGGTCATGGTCTCGGTGACTTCGGTAAAGGCGGCGGCAGCGAGCGCCACGGCCAGCCCGGAAGCGAGCAGAATGGACTTTTTCATCATTTTACAGCGATTTTGATTGATTGATTGTTGATTGAAAGAATGTAGATGCCGGGCGCGAGAGCCGCGACGTCGATGGCTTCGTCGGCGGTGCCGGAGGCGGCAAGCCGCCCGTCAAGGTCAAGGATGGCAACCGGGGAGTTCCCGCCGTTGAGCACCACCACGCGGCGCCCCTCGACAACGGCCCCGATGGCCGAACCCTCGGCGACTACCGATACGCCCGACAGACCGAGCTCCTCGGCCAGGGCGTTGTTGTCGTACTGGTATTCGAGCGGCTTGTCCCAGGTACCGCGGATTTCGAATCCAGCGTCGTCGACGAGCTTGATGTCGAAGCGGTAGTTGATGTAGTCGTCGGTTTCGACGAGCACGGTGCCCTCATCAGCCGGGCCCACGCAGTCGTATACGAGGTAGCGCCCCTCCTCGAAGTGGGCGTAGCGGGTGCCTATCTGTTCGCCGCCGTTGCCGAAGTACCCCTTGTTGAGGCTCATAGGCTCATAGGTGCCCCCCGCTGCGAGCTCGTAGCTGTTCCAGCGCACGGGAATCACGGTGTAGAGACCCGGCTGGAGCACCGCCGTCTTCACGGGCGAGAGGAACTCCATGCGGAGTATGTCGCCGCCGTACATCACACCCGCGTCCTTGCCGCTGGGGGAGCCGAGGTCGACAATGAAGGTGCGGCACCCGCCGGTGATTCCAGTATGGTAGATTCGGCCTTTTTCGAGCGTCGAGAAGTCGAGGTCAACGTCGTCGGAGAGGTCGGAAATGGCTGATTTGAAGGTGGCGTTGTCGGTGTTGAGCCCCATGGGACCGCTGAATGTGGCGGTGACGTGGTAGCCCAGGTCGGTGTAAGCGTCGAGCTGGCCGCTGACGTTGCCGTTGCCGTCCGACTCGATGGTGAAGGTGCCGATCTTGAGATAGCCGTAGACGTACTCGCCATTCTGGCGGACGCGGATAAAGGAGCCGAAAGGCATCGACACCACGTCGGAGCCGACCGAGTAGTCAATCTCGCGGCCGGGGTACCAGGTGAACCTCGAAAGGTCGGTAGCGGCCACATACTCGCCGTCGACGATCGTGTAGGCGGTTTTCTTGACGAAACGCTTGTGGGCCACCATCATTGCGAGGTTGACGCCATCCTCGGTCATGCCGCCGCCCTCGTTGAACTTGCCAGAATAGAGGTTAATGTACGACACCCCGTTGTTGGAGTAGTCCGTAACCCCCTGGTAGAAGGCTATGCCACCCTTGTCGAGCGTCACGTCGAGGTCGCGGCGGAGCTGGGTGAAGGCGCTCGGCTTGTCGTTGGTGCCGTTGAGCGGGAGGCGCCCTTTGAACGTGATGTCGAGGGATGTTTCTGTCACAGGGTCAGTGGCCGTAGTCGACAGTGTGTACGACCCGTCGCTGAGGCGGTTTATTTCCACCGGAGCCAGGAGCGAGACGGCGTTGCCGTACTGCTTACCATCCTTGTAGTAGAAGAGTTTGGTGTACTCGGGGTCGTAAGTTCCGGCCCGCAGGGCGGTGGAAGCGGCAGTGTTGGGGGTGTATGTGGCGGCAGGGACCACGGCGGGGTCCGTCGCGTCGTTGTAGAGGTCGAGCTGCAACACATAGCCGTCGGTTATTGACACCGCGGCGGTGCGCTGGTCGTATTTCGCGCTCTCGCTATCGGAAAGGAGCACGAAATAGTTGGGCACGTCGTAACCGGCGGCGTCATAGAGGCCGATCACATGGTAGCCCAGCTCTTTCGATGCCGCCGAAGCGGCTCCGGCGCCCGCGAGCGCCATTAGCAACAGGGGTAGAAGTTTCTTCATAAGCCAGATATTGAATTTATGTTGTTAAGATAATCGGAATATAGCTCTTCGGCGAATTTGTCTTAATTAAAGGTGCCGGAGAAGATTTGACGACGAAAATCTGATAATTAAACTACGGAGATTGTTGTATATCGGAGATTGACTGCGCAAAGGAAAATAAAAATGTTTAAAAATACAAATTTTATAAAAGAAAACTTCGCGGCGACACCTATTTTCCTCCAAAACCGCCAAAAAGAAACCCCAAAATCGCTTTTAGCGGCATTTAGGCAGCAACCAGAGCAAAAAGGCTGACACCCCCGGCAGTCGCTGCCAAGGGTGTCGGATTATTATAAGCGGTAGTGTATGAGCGGTGGGTGTCGAGGGGGCGTCAGAGGCGCTTCCCCTGGAGGTCGTCGTTGGAGATGGAGCGGTCGGTCTTCTTCACTTCAGCCTGAAGGGAGCCGAAGCGGAACGACACCGACAGCCCGGCGTAACTGTTAAGGTACGAGTAGGTGTCGCGCACCCCGGTGTAGTCGGAGTTGACGGAGTAGACGCGCGAGCGGGCAGCCGAGGGGAAGAAGAGATTGTTGGCGTAGAGCCGCACCGTGAGCCGGTCGTTGGCCAGGAAGGAGCGCTGCAGCGAGAGGTTCCACCAGAACCGGGCCGCGCCCAGGGGCTCGCTGTACTGGTACACGCTGTTGACATATCCGTTGCCGTACTGGGCGTTGGCCGTGAGGCGCAGTTTCCAGGGAAGCCTCTGCGACACCTGCACCCAGGGGTGCCATACCCAGCGCTCGACCTTGGCCCCGGTGCGGGGCGAGAAGCAGCGCCCGTAGCCTCCCGAGCCGCCGAACATCAGCTGGGTCTTGTCAGTAGGCGTGTACTGGAGGTATAGCGAGGCGTAGGCCATGCGCTGGCGGTCGCCGTTGTCGTAGGTCTGGTAGAGCACGTTACCCTCCATGGAGCGCACGTCGCAAAGCTGGTTGTTGGCGAAGGTGTAGAAGAGCGACGCGTCGAGGTAAATTTTGTTCTTGGTCAGCGAGTAGTTGACCGACACGTTGTTGACTCGGGCGCTCTCCAGGTCGGGATTGCCGAAATAAACCATATAGGGGCTGGCCGTCACCGCCGGATTGAGGTAGCTTATGCCGGGGCGCTGGATGGAGGTCGAGAAATTGGCGCGCAGCGAGTTGGCATCGTCGGGCTGCCACATAACCGAGGCAGCGGGCACCAGGTCGTTGAGGTTGCTGCCGAACGAGGGGCGTGACCCGTCGGGAAACCGGGCGTCGAGCCGCGAGAACTCGTAGCGCAGGCCGGCGCGGGCGCTGAACGAACCGTAGGCCAGGCGGTAGTCGAAGTAGACGGCGGCCACCTGGGTGCGGTGCACGAAATCGTCGTGCGTGGTTCCAGCCCCCACATAGTCGTAGTCGCTCACCGAGTGATTGCGGCGATGGATGTATTTCGCCCCGAGGTCGAACTTATGGTGCTGGTTTATGGGGCGCGTCCAGTCGAACTGCGCGGTGTGCTCGGCGAAGTCGAGGCGGGTGTCGCTCACCACCCCGGTATACGCCACGGGCATATCCACCATATCCTCGTAGCTCGAAACGAAATGGCGGCTCTGCGAGGTGGAGGCAACCTGGTAGGAGAGCGTCAGCGTCTCACCCGGGCGGCGGGTCGAATGCTGGTAGTTGAACACCCCCGAGAGGTCGGTGTAGCGGTTGCGGGGGCGGTTGTAGCGGTTGGTGTAGCTGTAGACGGTTCGGTCGCCGTCGAGCATCGCGACGAAGTCGCTACCGTCGGAGCGCCCGGCGTAAGGGCATACGGAGAACTCGGCCGTGAATAGGTTCATCGAGTCGAGGTCGTAGCTCAGCTCGACGTTGGCCCATCCGTTGTCGCTCCGGGTGCGCCCCGAGCTACGCTGGATAAGTGTGTTGCCGGTAGTATGGTATGTGCCCCGGGCATCAGCCGCGTCACGCCCGGCACGGTAAGTCTGGTGGTTGTACCCTCCGGAAATCGAGAAGTTAACCTTGCCGATCTGCGACGTGAGCCACAGGCGCGGCAGCGGCAGCGGCACGCGGGTGTTCAGGGCGAGCGACGCCGTGCCGAGCACCCCCTTCAGCGGGGAGTCGTTGATGGTGACAATGTTCAGGATGGCGCCGGTGCCTTCGGCATCCTCCTTCGCTCCCGGGTCGGTGATTACCTCGATTTTCTTGATCGACGACGCGGGTATGGCCGCGAATATATCCTTGGCGTTGTTCGAGAACGAATGGTTGGGCTTGCCGTTTTTATAGACCTTGAACGACTGGTTGCGCACGGAGATGTTACCTTCGGCGTCGACCGACACCATGGGCACCTTGCGCAGCATATCGGTGAGGGTCGAGGTAGAGGACTCCGGGTCGGCCTGCACGTCGTAGCCGATGCGGTCAATCTCCTTGCTGACGAGCGGACGCTGCGCCGCCACCTCTACCTCGGCGAGCATCGACGCTCCGGGTTCGAGGGCGATCTCGCCAAGATCCACATCGGAACTTCCGAACGCGAACCTCACCGACGCGCCCTTGCGCCCCACCGAGCTGACCTTGGCGACATACTCGCCTGCCGCGGCGGCCCGCAGGGTGAAACGCCCCGCCTCATCGGCGGCGACAGCCGAAAGGGGCCTGACTGTGTCTCCGGCGGCGAACAGCGCCACCGTCGCGAACCCCTCGGGCTCCCGTTCCGGCAGAGCCACGACCCTGCCCGAAACCACGGCGCCCGAAGCCGCCATGCCTACCAGCGACGCGATCAGCGCCAGCACCGCCCTCACAAAAGCCATAACATCTCTAAGCATAGTCCGTAAGCATCATTAGATGAATATTGGTGGGAACAGATGAGTATCGGGCGAAAACATTCGACAGCGTTATAAACAGTTTCCCGATAGCGCCGCAAAGTTACAACACAAAAACCACAAATCCCTCAACATATGTTGAAAATTCCAACCATCGGGGGGGGTAGATGTTAAACTTTGTCAAACGCCCTCCAAAACACCCCTCCAGGTCCCACCAAGCCTCCTTCCAAAACCACACCGCCATCGCCGCAACGCTAAATCTGAAATCACAAATGAATACACAGCTAAAAAAAGCAACCGAGTGACACTTACAGCGACACCCGGTTGTAATTATTCATCATATATAACTTAAAGAACTTGGTTCCATATGGCTTGACGGCTATCGCGCAATAGCTAAAATAGGCTCACCTAACGCCACTTCTATTGACGAAAGGGTCTCTATCGTGAAATTGTGCGTACCACGCATCCACTTGCTCACCTCGGACTCCTTCTTTCCAAGTTTAAGGGCAAGGTCTTTCTGTTTGTATCCCTTACTTGTCAAGATTTCATGTATCCTATCGACAATAAGGAATGAGATGTCCACCTGCCGGCGCACATCTGGCGAAACTCTTTCACGCCGAGCTTCGATTATGCTACTCCTTTTCATGTCTTGTGAATTTTAAGTTTCCTAATATTTTCTTTTCAACCAGTAAAATGTCACCGTTGTTCATTCGCGACCTTATGAATCGGCTCGTATCCATAAGCATTTCAACATACGCCGCCAATTTCGGACTGTCTTGCCATTTTTCACAGTCTTTGACATCGCCGTTTCCAAACACAAGTATGTTGTCCGAAAGGCGCAGACAATACAACCTGACATTATTGCCAATTTCAAGCGGTATCGCACCTACGCCATCTCCATATCTGCCTTCACTTTTAAAATATCGCTCCAACGCTCCCTTCTGACCAATCTTATCGAGCCACGCCACAATCTCATCAACATCGCGGTCATATTCGCATCCTATCGGAAATTTCTCAAAAAATCGTTCTAATTCAGTTAATTGGCAATTGTCGAGTTTAATGCTGTAAAAGTTCACGGCAGGATGCTGCTCTACTAATTCAAGGGAGTAATTCTGTTTCATTGTTATTAAATCATTAATTAATAAAAAAATGGCACTATCACCTGTGCAAAGGTAGCACATAAAAAAATAGCAGCCAAAAGAATTAACTTAAAAGTTAATAACAGAACACATAAATTAGTCTGAACGAGATGCGACAACCATAATAACCAAGCACAAGTATGCCATCTCAATCCGCTAACATACTGCATTTTAGATAAATTTCAAATGGAGATGGGACTCAGGCTTTGCGGCGGAGGCGGCTGAGGTGGGTCGGGGTGATGTTGAGGTAGGAGGCGATGTCTTTCAGGGAGAAGAGGTTGAAGATTTCGGGATTGTTGTCGATGAGATATGTGTAGCGCTCAAGCGGGGTCTTGCTGATGTTGTCGAAATAACGCTCGTAGACGGTGTTGAAGAGCACTTCGGTTGAGCGCAGCACGAGCTCCTCGACACGCGGGTCTGACTCCATAAGCGACACTATGGTCTTTACGGGCACACAATGGATGTCGCAGGGGGAGTCGGCGATTATCGACACCCGCGCCGGGCGCCCCCGGAGCGAGAACGGGAAGTCGGCCACGAATTCCCCGGTGTACTCCAGCCCTACGACGTGCTCTGTGCCGTCGGTCGAATAGCAGAGATATTTGAGGGTTCCCCGCTCGATATACCCCACATACGGCGCGACACTCCCCACTACGGCGAATGCCTCCCCTTTGGCGTAATGGCGCGGCTCGCCGCGTTCGACGCATAGCCGGCGCCAGAAGTCGACGTCAAGTCCGTTGATGTATGTGTTGAAGCGATTCTCCATCGCGGTGTCGCTCAGAGGTGGAAGCGGTGGTTGAGGTGCAGCTTCAGGTCGCGCACCATTTCGCGCACCGGGGTTATTATGGGTTTGAAACTGCCGCGGTCGGCGGGGGCGTAGATGCGCAGCGCCCGGCGGTGGCATTTTATGTCGAGTATGTCGCCCATCGAGATCGGCTCGCCGTCGATGTGGGCCTCTCCGGTGGCGTTGCGGTAAATCACCGCGGCGGGGGCGCGGAAGGCGCGCACCATGGTATTCTTGTTGATGTAGCCGGTGAAAATATCCATCCCCATCACGGCGGCGTCGATCGGCGTGCCGGAGTGCACCACCACTATGTCGAGCAGCCCGTCGGTGATGCTCGCGTCGGGAGCGATGTAGGCGTTGTTGCCCCACTGCGAGGCGTTGCACACGGCTATCAGGAAAGCCTTCTCGGTGAGCAGCTTGCCGTTGGCCGAAATAGTGTAGGTCTGCGGGCGGAAGCGCAGATACTCCGTGAGGGTGCTCTTTATGTAGCTCAGCACGCCCCGGCGGCTCTGGCGGGCGAAGCGGTGCGATACGGCGGCATCGAACCCCAGGCCGAAGGTGCAGAAAAACGGATTGCCGTTGGTAGTGCCGTAGTCGGCCTGCATGACGTTGCCACCGGTTACGATGTCGAGCGCCTTGTCGATGTCTACCGGCACCCCGACGTGGCGCGCCAGGCCGTTGCCCGAGCCCGCGGGGAGTATTCCGAGAATCGTCCGGGTGCCGCAGAGGGCGCGGGCAGTCTCGTTGATGGTGCCGTCACCCCCGCAGGCGAGTACCGACTCGAATCCTCGGGTCGAGGCTTCGGCGGCCAACCGCGTGGCGTCGCCGCGCGCGCCGGTGAAGCGGGTCTCTACCTCGATTCCCGCCTTTGCCAGGCGGGCGCGCACGAGCTCCTCGACTCCATCCTTGGAGCCGGTACCTGAAATCGGGTTTATAATCAGCATCGCGCGCCGGCGGTTGTCGGTGGTGTGGGTCATAGGGAAGTGTGGCTCAGAATGGTTTGCGGTATTTGTCGGGGGCGGCGTCGGCCAAAATACTCATATACGAGGTATAGCGCGAGTGGGCAATGCGGTGGTCGCGGAGCGCCTCAAGCACGGCGCACCCCGGCTCGATGGTGTGGGAGCAGTCGCCGTAGCGGCATCCGGCCGAGGCCGCGAATATCTCCGGGAAATAGTGGCTTACCTCCTTGGCGTCCATCTCGATGGTGCCGAAGCCTCGTACCCCCGGGGTGTCGATCAGCCACCCACCGCCGGGGAGGGGGAACATCTCGGAGAAGGTGGTGGTGTGCATCCCCTGGTCGTGAATGTCGGAAATCTCGGCGGTGCGGAGGTCGAGGCCGGGAATCAGCTCGTTGATCAGGGTCGATTTCCCCACCCCCGAATTGCCACTGAAGAGCGATTTCTTGCCCGCCAGCGCGGCGCGGAGGCGCTCCATCCCCTCGCCCGTGCGGGCCGAGAGGGGTATCACCTCGTAGCCTATTGAAGTGTAGAGGTTCTCGACCGCCACGAGCAGTTCGCGGTCATCATCCGACTCAAGCAGGTCGATTTTGTTGATCACCAGCACGGCGGGCACGCGGTATGCCTCGGCCGTGGCCAGAAAGCGGTCGATGAAAGTGGTGGAGGTAGTTGGGTGCGCCAGCGACGCTACGAGCACCGCCTGGTCGATGTTCGACGCCAGGATGCTCGCCTCCTTCGAGAGGTTCGACGCGCGGCGTATTATATAGTTGGACCGGGGCTCGATAGCCGTGATCCAGGCGCTTCCATCGGCGGCGAGGGCGACCTCGACGACGTCGCCCACGGCCACCGGGTTGGTGGTACGGATTCCGCGCAGGCGGAACGCACCCTTGATTTTGCAGCTCACCGTCGGCCCCGCTGGGTCCTCCCCTTCGGGGAGCACGGTGTACCAGGCACCCGTGTTTTTAACCACGAGTCCCTTGAAACGCCTTACTTCGGGCGCGGCGGCTGGTTTGCGGCTCTGTTTCTTGGCCATTTCGTCAATTCGGTTAATTTGGCGTAAAGTTACAACTTTCGGGGTGTTTCCACCAAAACACCCGGAGTATTTTTTATGTTTTGTAAAAATTTATTAAATCTTTGAACCCCAATATTTTGCCGTTTGTTTATAGCAGTGGGAAGGGCATACCGAGGCAACTTAATCGCCTCTGTATTTGCATAATTCTCAATTTTTTAGCTACCTTTGTCGCCGAAAAGCAATTGGATAGCCAAAACACAAACCACCGTTTTTTCACACACTCCAATGTGATAATGTCTAACTTTTAATCAATATTTCCAAACTATGAACGTAGAAACAATCGGCGCGTGGGCCGGACTCGTCTGGAACGCGCTTTCGACCGCCGACGTACTCGGCCTCAAACAGCTTAAGAAAGAAACCAAACTGAAGGACAAAGAGGTGTTCGCCGCCATCGGCTGGCTCGCCCGCGAAGGAAAGGTCGACGTGCAGACCAACCCCGACGACGAGAAGGACTTCCTCTTCTGCCTCACCCAGGACAAATAACCCCACTCCCGCATATCCTCAGCGGCGCGCCATCCCACCCGGGGCGGCGCGCCGCTGTCGCACTCCAGACGCCAAGACTAACGCTCGGGCGAGGCGAGGGCCTCGATTACCAGGCCGGCGAGCGTCATGCCGAAGATGGCGGTGATGTGGCAGAGGGAGCCGTTGACGGCCACCTTGCCGTAGGTCATCGCGGTATCTCCCTCAAGCGCCGCGCCGCGGTTGGCGAGGAGCTCGGGCGAGTAAACGCACTGGAATTTGCGCACCGGCAGGTTGCCACTCTTCTTGAAGCGGCGACGCAGGGCGGCGGCCAACGGGCATCCGCTCACTTTCCAGAACTCCGCCACGGCGATTTTCGTAGGGTCGAGCTTCAGCGCGGCCCCCATCGAGCTGACGAACAGCGGGCGGCGTGGGCGCCCAGCGCACCGGGCCGCGGCCTCGGTGGCCCGCAGTATCAGCAGCGCTTTGTCGGCCAGTGAGTCTATGGCGTCGATCACCGCGTCGTAGCTCCCGAGGTCAAAGCTGTCGGCGGTTTCGGCGGTGTATCGCCCGTCGACCAGTTCGAGCTTCAGCCCTGGATTGATTTCAAGCAGTTTGCGGGCCATAACCTCCACCTTCGGCTCGCCGACGGTAAGGGAAGTGGCAGGTGCCTGGCGGTTGATATTGGTAACGCTCACGCTGTCGGCATCGACAAGCGTCAGCTCCCCCACCCCGGTGCGGGCCAGCGCCTCCGCCGCCCAGCTCCCCACGCCGCCGATGCCGAAAACCGCCACCCTCGCCCCGGCGAGGCGGGCGAGCACGTCGTCGCCAAGGAGCCTGGCGGTGCGGTTAAAGAGCGCGTCTCTTCCAAAACGATTATCCATAACCACAAAATTAGCGAAAAAATTCGTAATTTCGCGACTATGTTTGCCCCGTTACGGCAAACATTTGTCACGCACAAACTTAACGATGTTAGGAATCTCTAAAGAACAGCTCGCCGGGCTCCCCGAAGTACATTTCCACGGAAAGGTGGTCATGGTCGACTCAGCGGCCAAGGCCCGCGACGCTCTCGCATACCTCAACAAACTAACCCAGATAGGCTTCGACACCGAAACCCGGCCAAGCTTCCGCAAGGACCAGCACTACAAGGTGTCGCTCGTGCAGCTGTCGACCAACGAGGAGTGCTTCCTCTTCCGCCTCAAGCAGATGGGGTCACTCAAAGGGCTGGCCGAGCTGTTCGAGAATCCCGCCATACAGAAAATAGGGCTGTCGATCAAGGATGACTTCCACTCGCTGCAGCGCCTCCCCGACTTCAAGGAGTTCAAGCCCGAGGGATTCGTCGAGCTGCAAACCTATGTGAAACGGTTCCGCATCGCCGACAACAGCCTTCAGAAAATCTACGGCGTGGTGTTCAACGAGAAAATCTCCAAGTCGCAACGCCTTACCAACTGGGAGGCCGCGTCGCTCACCCCGTCGCAGCAGAGCTACGCCGCCCTCGACGCCTGGGCCTGCCTGAAGCTCTACAACCATCTCGAAGCCGGAGGTTTCGACCCGGAGGGCTGTCCCTACACCATCGACGACGAAACCGCCGCGGCGCTCCAGCGCAGCGTGGGGATTCACATCGAGGTCAACGACGACGGCACTGTCACCGTGGCCGAGAACCCCAAGACCGAGAAGCCGCCCCGCCAGCGCCGACGCCGCCAGGCCGCCAATGCCGAGGAAGAGGCCGCCAATGCCGAACCGGCAAAAAAAAAGAGGGTGAGAAAGCCCCGCGCCGCCAAACCCGCGGAGGCAAAGAAAGCGACCGAGAAGAAAGCGGCCCCGAAGAAAACCGCCTCGAAGAAGGCCGCTACAAAAAAAGCCGACGCGGCGCCTACCGACGCGCCGAAGAAAACGGCCAAACCCAGAACACGCAAAACCGCGGCGCCAAAACCCGCCGACGGAAAGAGAAAGGACTCCGCCGAATGAAAAGCCCCCTGCTCACCCGCCCGGTGATAATACCGGCCCTGCTGCTCGCGTACCTGATAGTGATGGCCGCGCTCGGATGGTCAAACTACCGGGCCGGAGGCATATCGGGCGCACTCTATTTCGGCGGCATCGCCGTGACGCTCGCCTGCATATGGCTGCTCCGCCTCAACCTGCTCCGGGCGGCGCGCCGCCGCGACTCCAGCCGCGGTAACTCCGATAAGCAATGACCCTCCCGACAATCAAACGCCTCCTCCCCCTGCTGCTCCTCCCAGCCCTGACGCTGGGCGGGTGCTTCACCGGCGTGGAGTCAACCCCCAAGATAACGTATAAAGAGGTCGAGAAGCAGAACGCCGCCACCTCCGACGAGCAGCGGCTCGCCGCCACGCTCATCCCCCGCCCGTTTGCCCGATGGCAGGGGGGCGACCCTTTCCTGGCGGTGAACTCCCTGGCCGGGAAAGCCTTCGCCGGGTCGCCCGCCATCGCCCCCGGCACTGAACTGCGCTACGCCGGAGCACGCGAACGGCTCTGGGTGCTGGGCGACACTGTGGCCGAGCTACTTTTCACCACCCCCGCGGGCGACACCCTCGCGTCAACCACCAACGCCACCATAGCCGCGCTCAGAGGCCGACAGACACCCCCGGAACTTCCGTTCCTCATCGACGGCAGCTTCGTGGCCGAGGCCGACCGGGCGCTCACCGGGCGTCGTTGCTACCTCCGCACAAACCTCTGGAACAATCCCGCCGACGGCTCCTATACCCGCGGCCGCAAATTCATACCCGTGACAATCGAATCCGTGCAGCCGGGCAACGCCACCCACCCACTGCGCGTGCGCTTCGCGACCGGCTCGGGCGAGCGCGGCGAGGTGCTCATGAGCGCCGGAGCCTCGGCATCGCGCGGCTTCGACTCGCTGTTCTCATTCACCGACCCAAAGAGCCGGTATCCCGAAATAACTGATGAAAACTGGGCCTTGATTTGCGACTCGAAAGTGGCCCTCGGCATGACCCGCGCCGAGGCGCGCCTGGCCCTCGGCCCCACATCGGAAATCGACCGCGGCCACACCCACTCCACCGCCTACGAGCGCTGGACCTACCCCGACGGCCGCTACCTCATCTTCGAGGACGGCCTCCTCACCCGCTTCAACTAACCCTCATCAAAATGTTCTCAGAGCTTGTTTTTCAACAAGCTCTGATTTTTTATTTGGGGTCGGACTTGGCGGAGCGGGAGAAGGGCCAGAGGAAGGAGCCGAGGTTGTCGAAGTCGCGGCGGAAGATGATGCCGACCCCCTGGGTGGTGGGCGAGGTGCGCAGATAGTAGTTCTGGTCGTTGTAGCGGTTGTAGGCCTTGAGGCGCAGATTGCCCGAGCGGTTAAGGAGGTACTCCAGGTCGAAGTCGCCGACGAACTGCGAGGTGTTGTGCGTCTTGTCGCGGTAGCCGAAGTTGCCGTTGAAAAGGAGGCGGTTGTTGAGCAGCCGCGACGAGAGGGCCAGGTCGACCTCCACGTCGGAGAAGTCGCCGCGGTCGGATCGGAACGACGGCGCTATGTTCCAATTGTCGGAAATCTGCCCTAAAAGCGAGCTGAGCTGCGAGGAGATTGTCGACGAGGCAACCGACACCAGCTCGTTCCCCTTGGTGGTGGAGGCCATATAGTCGGGGGTGTAGAAGCGGTTGAGGGCCAGCAGGTAGATAATCTGGCGGTTCATCATATCGTCGGTCGACACGATGGAGCGCACCTTGCGGTACACGTCGGAGGTGAGCGTCGGGAACTCCAGGTCAAACGTCACGTCGGGCTGCCGCATATCGCCGCTCACATTCATAAGGGCGTTGACCGGCACGGAGGTGCGGTTCAGGTCCTTGTCTTCGAGGAACGATTCGTCGAGGTCCGAGAGGTTGGCGTTGAGCGTGTAAGCCGCCTTTATGTCGAGCTGGGCCGAGTAAGGGTCCCCCTGGAAGGCGATCTTACTCCCCTGCCGGATGGTGAAGTCCTTGATGATGATATCCTGGAGGGTGAAGTTATAGTCGCCCCGGTCGAGGGTGTAGGTGCCGTACATTTTGAGGTCGTTGTTGGCCGAGCCGTAGTCGAGCTGAAGCTGGCCGGAGCCTCGGGCGCGGATGCGGTCGCCACCCACGGGGTCCATCACCAGCGTGAGCTGCGCCTGGGGCGTAACGTTCATCACCAGCGATATGTTGTAGTCGGAGCTGCCGGCCTGGTCGGCCGATATACGCTGCCGCAGACTGTTCACGAGGTCCATCCGCGGGTCGCGCTTTATTATAAGCGTATCCTCCTCGACAATACCCGGGGTGCGGTCGCGGAATGTGAGGAATGAATACTCCTCGGCCACCTGGCGGTCGGAGAGCACGAAAGTGAAACTGGTTTTGGCGGCAGTGGTCATATCCACCTTGATATTGACTACACCCGGCTCGCCGCTGACAGCCGCCGAACCGTTGCCGTAGACCCTCCCGTACCACACCGGGCTGCGGGCCGCCGTCTCGTCGTAGCAGAGGAAGTCGTTAGCCTTGGTGATGGAGAAATTGAACCGCGGCTCCTTGAAGAACTTGTGGCGCACCCATCCGTCGAGCTTGGCCGTGTGCCCGCGGACGTCCTTGATCGTGATGCCGTTGAGGTCTATCAGGCCGGGGCGGAAATGCACCGAGTCGGAGGTCGAGTACACGGTGTTGGTGAAATTGACGCGCATTTTCAGGTCGCGGGCCTTCACATCTCCCTCCAGGTCGATATACTTGAAGTTGCCCCAAAGGCGGGCGCGCCCCGAAGCCTCGCCCGTTATGTCGGAGGCAAAGGCCGCCATGTAGGGCTGCATGAACTTCACCGGGATGCGGTCGGCCAGGAAAGTGAGGTCGAGGGAGTCGG
Source organism: uncultured Muribaculaceae bacterium (assembly GCA_910587075.1). Classification (GTDB taxonomy): domain Bacteria; phylum Bacteroidota; class Bacteroidia; order Bacteroidales; family Muribaculaceae; genus UBA7173. The sequence goes on along the minus strand of CAJUKE010000010.1, from coordinate 18,929 downwards.
CCATCGGGAATATGCCGCCATGCACCTCCGAGAGGCGGTCGTCACGGGTGATGGAGGCGTCGATCGTCACGGCGTTGCGCTCGGTGTCCCACCGCGACTGCACCAGGGCGTCGCCGAACACCGCCTTGTTGTAACTTATATTCTTGACACTCAAGCCCGGGGTAAGCAACGCCGGGCGCCGCGTGTATAGCCCCGAGGCGTAGAAGGTGCCGGTGGCCGAGCCCCCGAGGGCCACGTTGTCGATTCCGAGGGTCTCGAAAAGATAGTCGAGGCTGAAGTCGCGCACATCTACCGTGAGGGCCGAGAGGGGGTCGTCGCTGACCTCGCCGTCGATTTTCACGAACTGGCGCCCGTGGTGCACGTTTATGCCGTCGATTTTCACCGAGCGGCCGCTTATGGTCACCGCGGCGGGGTTGACGGTCCAGGTGGAGTCGTTGAACGTAAGGGCGCTGCGGTGGAGGTCGACCACCGTGCGCAGCCTCCCGGGTCCGTCTTGCGGGTCACCGTCGGCCAGATAGCGGGAGAACGCGGCCGACAACCCCACACCCCCTTCGTAGGCGCGGGGGCGGTCGATGTTCCAGGAGAAGTCGGCGCGCAGCCGATCGGGCACCCCGGCGCAATCGAGGCGGAGCGTCATGGGGCCGTTCTTCGTGGGCATCACGGTCGATAGCAGCAGCGAGCTTGAACCGTTGGCGCCGTTGACTCCCGCGCGCACTCCCGACCGCTCCACTAATTTATTCCCTTGGCGCAGATAAGGAGCGTCAACGTCGAGCGCTATCTCGCGCTTTGCCGAGCTGAAGGAGCCGTTGATTGTGGCGGGATATATCACGCTCACGGGGAGCTTGACGAGGGAGGTCAGCTCCTCGGTTGATTTCACATCGAGCCGGAGGGCGAACTCGTTGGCCGAGTCGAAAACTTCCGAATCTATGGCCGGAGCGGCGGGGAGCAGCGAGGGGTACGACGCGGCGATCACCCCGGCAATCTGCTTGGGGAGTGCCTTGAAATCGAACGCGCCCCGGAGCTCGCCGTCGACATAGTCGGAGCGCAGCAGCGCCTCCAACACCCCGTCGGGCGAAGTGGAGGCAGTGAGCGCCAATTCTTTCATCAGGAAGGGCTCCCCATCGGCGGGTGTCAGCGACACATTCGAGAGGCGGGCGTGCCCTTCGGGCCGGTTGATGTCGGAGCCGTGCAGGTCGATATCGACATTCCCGGCGAGTACCGCCCCGGGGAATTTGCCCCACAGGCGCAGGCGGTCGGGGTAGCACCTCGCGAGCTCCCCTTTGAGAAACACGCGGCGCTCTCCGCCGCCGCTTATGCCTTCGAATCCACCGTCGAGCCAAAGTTGCAGGTCGGGGTCGTCGACAGTCACTCGCCCCGACGCGGCGTCGCCTTCGAGCGAGCCCTCCGCCGCGAGGTCGTGGTACACGTCGCCCCGGAATTCAACCCTGGGGAGCGACGCGGCGGCTTCGGCCGACACGATTTTGCCTTCGGCGAGCACCCCCTTGGCCGACACGTCCCCCTCGACCGCCCCCAACCCTGAAGAGGGGAGCAACCGGGCGAGATTCAGCGGGGAGTCGGTAAGCAGGTGGGCCGACAGCCCGTAGAGCTTGTCGGACAGGCGTTTCGCCTCCGCATCGACAGTGAGCGTCCCCAGCTCAGTGCCCACCGACGCGTCAAGCGAGCCTCCTGCGGCGCTCCATCCGCCGGAGGCATCCAGCCGGGCCTCCCCGACTGCGGCGAGCAGGGCGGCGGTCTTCTCAGGCAGCGGGCGGAACGCCTCCACCACCTCGGCCACGGAGCCACCCGAAGCCCGCAGCGACAGGCGGCTCACTTCGATCTCCCGGCGGTCGTCGGCGAAATTCTTCCCGGAAGCCGCCAGGTCGAGCGACAGATTATCCCCCACAGCAACGTCAACGCGGGCCGCCCCCCGGGCGAGACCGCCGTCGAACGCCAGCTCCTCTACAACCGCGGCCATGGGGAGCCGACGCAGCTCCGGCGCGAACGCCGCGAGATCGGGGAGCCATACGGCGCTACCACCCTTCACAGCGACCCTCGCCGAGGCGCTTTTGAGCTGCCCGCCAAGGTCTTTAAGGCCCTTGAGAGGCACCGACAGAGGCTCCAGGCCGAGCCGCGAGTCGGGCAGCTCCAGAGCGAGATGGTCCACTTTCAGCGCGCTCTCATCAATTGACGCCGTAAGCTCCAGGTTGCTGAGCGAGAAACCCGAGCGCTCGTCGAAGCCGAGACGCTTGATTTCGCAGGCGTAGCCCCGGTCGCTCAACCGGGGTAGCACGATGTCGGCCCGCAGGTTGCTGATTCCGGCGTGGTTAAGGTCGAAACCCTCCTTTTCAGGTTCCGACAGCACATCGTAGGTAAGCGAACATGAGCGGAGTATTACCGTAGGCACCCGCAGTGAAAACTTCGTCGGGGGCTTTGACTTATCCTTAGGGCTGAGGGCGTCGATAGTGGGCTGTATATTCAGCGGGGCGCCTACGCTGTCGCGCCACAGCTTACCCCGCAGCCCTATGACCGCCACATAATTGACCGTCCAGGTGTCGGAACGCATCGCGCTCCAAAGGTCGACCCCGGCGCCAATGCTGCGGGCGTAGAGCGCCGTATCGCCCGAGGCGGTCTCCACCACCACGTCGCCCAGCACAACCCTGTTGAACGGCACGATGTTGAGCCGCCCGATGGTTACCTTCGCGGCGAGAAGTGTCGACAGCTCGCGCTCGGCCTCATCGGCCACACGGCGCTGCACGCCGCTGAGCGACAGGGCAACATACAGCCCCGCCGGCACGACGAATCCCAAAATGATCGCCGTGACCAGCAAACTGCGGAAAACCCTGTAGATCCATCTCGACATCTGCCTGCCCGTTCTCTTCCGTTTATTGCTTCATAAAAAACGGGCACCATCGTCAATGCCCGACGCGAATTTACGCATTTTTCCCGTCACATCGGCCATTCACAACCTCGCAAGAAGTTCCGATGAATGCCTGAGCGGATGGCACCGGTCACAATTTGTTACCAGTCCCGGCTTCTCAGAATCGAGTTCAGCTAAATCGCGGTCAACCATGACTTGAAGGCCACGAATTGCCACTATGCGGTTCTCGATCGGGATTGCGACTGAAGAATTCATACGCAAATATACGAATAAATCTCGTCAGCGGAACCCTCATCAGACGCAATTCCTATGAGACACTTCTTTTTAAGAGGTCATTAACACCTCCCGGAATGGTTTTTTCGGGAAAATTTGGCTCCGTTTGAGGAAAAATAGTTAACTTTGTGGCCTTATTCCAGCCAAGGGGCCCGCGACGGCCACCGAGAGGAGCCCGGCCCGCGCCTGGAAACCAATCGACAATATCTCACGCAATGAAGCTACTCCAAGAGAAACTCGCTAAATATACCGCGCCGCAGCAGGCGAAAGCCGCAGGGGTCTACCCCTACTTCCGCGCCATTGAAAGCGAGCAGGAACCCGAAGTGATCATCAACGGCCGAAAGGTCCTCATGTTCGGCAGCAACTGCTACTCAGGTCTTGTCAGCGACCCCCGCATCAAGGAGGCCGCCATCGAGGCAACACGCAAATACGGCACCGGCTGCGCCGGATCCCCCTTCCTCAACGGCACCCTCGACCTGCACAAGCAGCTCGAACGCCGCATCGCCGAATACATCGGCAAGGAAGACGTGATGATATACTCCACCGGCTTCGAGGTGAACCTCGGTGTGGTTTCCTGCCTAACCGGCCGCGAGGACTACATCCTCTTCGACGAGCAGGACCACGCCTCTATCATCGAAGGCAAGCGCCTGAGCTTCTCCACCACCCTCAAATACAAGCACAACGACATGGAGAGCCTCGAAAAGCAGCTCCAGCGTTGCGACCCCGACAAGGTGAAGCTCATCGTGACCGACGGCGTGTTCTCGATGGAGGGCGACGTGGCTAACCTCCCCGAAATCGTGCGCCTCGCCAAGAAGTACAACGCGTCGGTGATGGTCGACGAGGCCCACGGCATCGGCGTGTTCGGCAAAGGGGGCCGCGGCACCTGCGACCACTTCGGCGTAACCGGCGACGTTGACCTCATCATGGGCACATTCTCCAAGTCGTTCGCCTCCCTGGGCGGCTTCATCGCCACCGACAAGGAGATCACCAACTTCCTCCGCCACCACTCCCGCTCCTATATATTCACCGCCTCGATCACTCCCGCCTCCACCGCCGCCGCCCTCAAGGCCATCGACATCATGGAGCAGGAACCCGAGCGCCAGGAGCACCTCTGGGAAATCACCAACTTCGCCCTCGACGGGTTCCGCGAGATGGGCTGCGAAATCGGCAACACCTGCACCCCGATCATCCCCCTGTTCATCCGCGACGACTACAAGACTTACCACATCACCCGCGAGCTCTTCGACGAAGGCCTCTTCGTGAACCCCGTGGTATCCCCCGCCGTGGCTCCCCAGGACACCCTCATCCGCTTCTCGCTGATGGCCACCCACACCAAGGAGCAGGTGGAGTTCGCCCTGGAGAAATTCCAGAAGGTATTCCGCAAACACGGCCTTATTCCGTAACGACGGCGGCCTGAGTGCCGCCCCACAGCATACGGGGCCTCAGCCGAGGCCCCGGCTCCGCGCAAGTGGCGTAATGGTAGCCGCGCCAGACTTAGGATCTGGTGACTTCGGTCGTGGGGGTTCGAGTC
>CAJUKE010000010.1:0-14237 GCA_910587075.1 uncultured Muribaculaceae bacterium | reverse complement strand
AGTTGGTAGAGCATCAGCTTCCCAAGCTGAGGGTCGCGAGTTCGAGCCTCGTTTTCCGCTCCGATGACTTTGCAAGCAGTCAGCCCCGGCTGATTGCTTGCTTTCTTTTTCAAGAGGGCCCCATCACCCTCCGGCATCCCCCCAAAAAAAGCAGTAGCTATGTCAGTCAACAAAGTGATTCTCGTGGGGAATGTGGGGAGCGACCCGCAGATTTCCTACATCGACTCCCGCCCGCTGGCGACTTTCTCCCTGGCCACCAACGAGCCGGGGGTGAGGCTCCCCGACGGCCGGCAGGGTCCCGAGCGCACCGAGTGGCACCGCATCGTGATGTGGGGACCCGCCGCCGAAACCGCCGAGCGCTACATCTCGCGGGGCACCAAGCTTTACATCGAAGGGAAGCTCCGGACTCGCGTATGGGAGGACCGAAACACCATCAAACACCAGGTGACGGAAATCTACGTCGACTCATTCGACATTCTCTCGCGCCCCTGCGCCGCCCGGCCATCAGCGGCCGCGCCAACCCCATGACAACAACAACCATCTATCCGCCATAACCTTAAATGGAAAAGAACAGTAAGATTCCGACCTCGAAGGTCGAGGGTGTCTGGCAGGACGCCGACCCCGCGGAGCTCCCGGAAAACGCTTTCCGCGAGCTTGCCGCCGACGAGCAGTTCCGCCCGATGATGCATCCGGCGCGCGAATATGCCGAAGTTACCCCCTACTCCGTGATCATGGGCCTGGTGCTCTGCGTGATTTTCTCCGCCGCGGCAGCCTACCTGGGCCTCAAGGTCGGCCAGGTGTTCGAGGCCGCGATCCCCATCGCGATTATCGCCGTCGGCCTTTCCGGCGCCCTGGGCAAGAAGAACGCCCTGGGGCAGAACGTCATAATCCAGTCGATCGGCGCGTGCTCCGGCGTGATCGTGGCGGGCGCCATCTTCACCCTCCCCGCGCTCTACATCCTCCAGGACACCTACCCCGAAATCACTGTCAACTTCTTCCAGATTTTCCTCAGCTCGCTGCTCGGGGGTGTGCTGGGAATCCTCTTCTTCATCCCCTTCCGCAAGTATTTCGTGAAGGATATGCACGGCAAATACCCCTTCCCCGAAGCCACCGCCACCACCCAGGTGCTCGCCTCCGGGGCCTCCTCCAAGGCCGCTGAAGGGGGTGGACAGGCCAAGACCCTGGTAATCGCCTCGCTCATCGGCGGTCTCTACGACTACATTGTCGAGACCTTCGGTTTCTGGGCAGGAACCCTCAACACCACCCTCACCTCCTGGGGCGCGGCCATCGAGGAGAAAACCCGCCTGGTGCTCAGCTGCAACACCGGCGCCGCAGTGCTCGGCCTGGGCTACATCATCGGCCTCCGATACGCCTTCATCATCACCGCCGGATCGCTCTTCGTGTGGTGGGTGATCATACCTCTGATGGGCACCTACGGCAACGCCGAACTCGCCGCCCTCTCCTCGCAGGAGATTTTCAGCAACTACGCCCGCATGATCGGCATCGGCGGCATCGCTATGGCCGGCGTGATCGGCATCGTGAAGTCGTGGCCCATCATCCGCCAGGCCGTCGGCCTCGCCGGACGTGAGTTTAAGGGTGGCGCCGCCTCGGCTGAGAAGCCCGTGCGCTGGCAGCTCGACATCTCGATGAAGCACATCGTGTTCTTCATCGCCATCGCCCTGGTGGCCGTGCTCCTCTTCTTCCAATTCGGAGTGATCCACAACTGGTGGCAGGCGCTCGTGGCCTGGGTAGTGGTAATCTTCATCGCCTTCCTTTTCACCACCGTGGCGGCCAACGCCATCGCGATTGTGGGCTCCAACCCCGTTTCGGGCATGACCCTCATGACCCTCATCGTGGCCTCCGCCATCTTCGTGGGCATCGGCCTCAAGGGCACATCGGGCATCGTTGCATCGATGGTAATCGGCGGCGTCGTCTGCACCGCCCTCTCCATGGCCGGCGGCTTCGTCACCGACCTCAAGGTGGGCTACTGGCTCGGCACCACCCCTAAGAAACAGGAGCAGTGGAAATTCCTCGGCACACTCGTTTCCGCCGCCACCGTCGGGGGCGTGATCCTGGTGCTCAACGACGTTTACGGATTCTCGGGCCCCAACGCCCTAGTGGCTCCCCAGGCCAACGCCATGGCCAAGGTTATCGAGCCGCTGATGATGGGCGGCGAGACCCCCTGGATTCTCTATATGACCGGCGTGGTGCTCGCCCTGCTCCTCAACTGGCTCGGCGTTCCCGCCCTCGCCTTCTGCCTGGGCATGTTCATCCCCCTGTCGCTCAACACCCCGCTGCTCGTGGGTGGCGCTATCGCCTACTTCGTGAGCCACAGCTCCAAGGATGAGGCCGTCAACAACGCGCGTCGCGACCGCGGCACCCTCATCTCCTCCGGCCTGATCGCCGGCGGCGCCCTCTTCGGCGTGTTCGCCGCCCTCACCCGTTTCTTCGGCTTTGAGTACGTCTGCGGCCTCCCCGTCACCACTCTCCAGATTCTCGGAGTCGTAGCCTACGCCCTGCTGATCGCCTACCTCTACTTCGACAGCCTGAAGGCCAAAAAGCTCTGATGCGGCTTTCCAGTCTTAACAGGAAAATACTGGCGCTCGCCATACCCTCCATCGCGGCCAACGTCACCACGCCCCTCCTGGGGCTGGTCGACACGGCCATAGTGGGGCATATGGGGAGCGCCGTGTTTATTGCCGCCATAGCCGTGGGGAGCGTGATGTTCAACATGGTCTACTGGTTCTTTTCCTTCCTCCGGGCCGGAACCTCGGGGCTCGCGGGGCAGGCCTGCGGAGCCGCCGACACCCGCGCCCAGGGGCTTATTCTTAGCCGCTCGCTGGTGGTGGCCCTCGGGGCCTCGCTGGCGCTCATTCTGCTGCAGCGCCCCCTGGAGTGGGCGCTCCTATGGCTCGCCGACCCCGACCCGCACGCCGCGGCGCTCGCGAGCCGCTACTTCCGCATATTGATTTACGGCGCGCCCGCGATGCTCGCGACTTACGCCCTGTCGGGATGGTTTCTCGGCATGCAGAACTCAAAGGTGCTTATGTGGACCTCGCTGGTGGTCAACATCACCAATATCGCCGCCAGCCTGACGCTCGTCTACGGTTTCCGCCTCGGCATCGAGGGGGTGGCATGCGGCACACTCATAGCCCAGTGGAGCGGCCTGGTGGCCTCGCTCCTCTTCCTCCGGCGCTACCGCCTCGGGCGCTCCTCCTGGAGGGAGATAGCCCGCTGGGACGAGCTCAAACGCTTCTTCAAGGTTAACTTCGACGTGATGCTGCGCACCGTCTGCCTGATGGCCGTGACGATGTGGTTCACCCGCTCGGGCGCGTCGCAAGGCTCGGTGGTGCTCGCCGTAAACACCCTGCTGATGCAGCTCTTCCTTCTGTTCTCGTATGTGATGGACGGCTTCGCGTTCGCAGCCGAGGCCCTCGCGGGCCGGTTCACCGGCGCCGGCGACCGAGCGTCACTCCGCGCCACCGTGAAGGCAACGATGGGCTGGGGATTCGCCCTCGCGCTCATATTCACCGCGCTCTACTTTGCCGGAGGGGAATGGTTCATGGGAGTGCTCGCCACCGACCCCGCGGTGCTCACCGCCGGGCGCGACTACGCCCTGTGGGCCGTCAGCGTACCTCTATGCGGCTTCGGAGCCTTCGTGTGGGACGGGGTGTACATCGGCGCCACGCTCACGCGCCGCCTACTGCTGAGCATGGCGGGAGCCACGCTCGTGTTCTTCATCCTACAGGCGCTCCTCACCCCGAGTCTCGGCAACCACGCCCTGTGGCTCGCCTTCGCCTCCTATCTGCTGGCCCGCACACTGCTGCAGACCATCCTCTACCCCCGCGGTGCCTGACTGATGCCCCTAACCGCGCGTAGGGACATGCCTTTGGCATGTCAGATTGGATTCCCATCGTCATGCAAACCGCTCACGCCTTTGCAACGTGCCGAAGGCACGTCCCTACAATGCAACGTCCCGAAGGCACGTCCCTACAATGCAACGTCCCGAAGGCACGTCCCTACAAATCGGGGCTAACGAACTTTGACCGGGGACTTATGACAATGCCTAAGCGGCAGAATATTGCCATACGCCGGATATTAGCGGCCATTGATTGTCAGGACTCGCCGCGGAGGAGGCGCGAGTAGCGCTCTCGGTCGTTGATGAGGTCAAGGGCCTCGCGGTACGTCGGACTCAGCACGGGGTTGACCACCTTGAAGTAGGTGGAGGTCTCGAAGAGGTCGCGCCCTATTATACCCTTGACGATGGTCTCCATCATCGGGCGGGAGCGGTTGAACTCATCATCGTTGTACTTGACGCTGTCGGCAACCCCCATCTCCACTATCGTGCGCATCATTTCGGGCTTCACGCGGAAGTTGTCGAGGAAGGCGCGCTCGGTCGGGTACTCCCGTTTCAGCTCCTTGCGGTTATCGTCGACGTAGGTTATGCAGTAGCGGTTGATAATCCCCTTGGCCACCAGGTCGCGGTAATAGTCGGAGTAGGCCGTGGTGTCGATCGGCACGAAGAGGTCGGGCATTATGCCCCCGGCGGCGTACACCGGGCGGTGGTTGCGGAGGGTCTCGAAGCGGAGCGAGTCGGGGAAGTGGATGGAATCGGCCGAGGAGAATTCGCCCGACTGGTAGCGGTGCAGAATATCGGCGCGGTACTCATCCTCGTCGCCCGGGGTGTAGGGCTTCTGTATGCAGCGTCCCGAGGGGGTGTAGTATTTCGACACCGTGAGGCGTATCATCGAGCCGTCGGGGAAGGGGAACGGGCGCTGCACAAGCCCCTTGCCGAAGGTGCGGCGACCAACGACGAGGCCGCGGTCATTGTCCTGCACGGCACCGGCGGTAATCTCCGAGGCTGAGGCGGAATACTGGTTGACCGTTACCACCAGACGCCCGTCGAGGAAGTAGCCGTCGCGCTGCGCGCCGTAGACCTGCGTGCCCGTCTGGGGCCCGTCGGTGTACACCACAAGGTCGCCCCGGCGCAGAAAGCGCGACGCGAGCTCGTGGGCGGCCCCGAGGTACCCGCCGCCGTTATCCTCCAGGTCGACTATAAGATTCTTCATGCCCTGCTTCTTGAGATCGAAGAAAGCCTTGTCGAACTCCGCGGCGGTCTCCTCGGCGAAGCGTGAGATGCGTATGTAGCCCGTCTCCGGGTCGGCCATATAGGCGGCATCGACCGAGTAGATGGGTATGTCGTCGCGCACCACGGAGAACACGATCGGCTCCTCGACACCCTTGCGGAGCACCTTGAGGTTGACCCTCGTACCCTTGGGGCCGCGGAGTATCTTGAGAATGCGCGAGTTGGGACTCTTCACGCCGGAAATCACCGAGTCGCCCGCCTGTAGTATGCGGTCGCCCGGGAGTATGCCGACCTTCTCCGAGGGTCCCCCGGAGGTGGTCTGGATCACGAACAGCGTGTCGTTGAGCATATTGAACTGCACCCCGATGCCCGAGAAGTTACCTTCGAGCGGCTGGGTGAGCTCCTTGGTCTCCTCCGGATCGGAGTAAGTCGAGTGGGGGTCGAGGTTCTTCAGCATCGCGACTATGGCGTCCTGTACCAGGCGGTCGGTGTTGACCGTATCCACATAGTAAGTCTCAATAATCTTTTCGGCGTAGCCGAGTTTCTGCGCCGGCTGCATCTGGGGAGGCTCCTGGGGAGCGCGCTGGAAAAAGAACTGGCCGAAAGCCGCCGAGGTAGCGACCAGGGAGGCCGCCGCTATGATGAATTTTCTCATTGTCGTGTGTCTGAAAGGGTTTTACGGGATATAGGGCGAGATGTCGCGGCCGAAAGCCGCCAGCTCGCGCACCATCGAGGAACTGATCGCCGCGTGTTCGGGCAATGTATAAATAAGAACAGATTCCAGCCCCGAAAGGTTGCGGTTGATGTCGGCCAGCGAGCGTTCATACTCGAAGTCGGCCACGGTGCGGGCCCCGCGGAGAAGGAAATCGGCCCCGTGGCGCCGCGCGGCGTCGACGGTGAGGTCGTCATAGGCCACCACCTCCACCCTCGGGTCGGCGGCGTACAGGCGGCGTATCGCCTCTAAGCGCTCCTCTACCGGCTGCCAGGGGCGTTTTGCGGTGTTCACCCCCACCCCGATCACCAACCGCGAGAACAGAGGCAGCGCGCGGTCGACCACCGACTTATGCGCCACCGTGAACGGGTCGAACGACCCCCCGAAAAATCCACAGCGTCCCATATCGGTCAGGAGATTTCGGAGTCGTCCTCGACCACGAGGTTGTCGATGATGAATGTCTGGCGGTCGGAGGTGTTCTTGCCCATGTAGAACTCCAGTAGGTCGCCGACGGCGTCCTCGCGGCGGAGCGTCACGCGGTCGAGGCGCATATCGGGCCCGATGAAGCCGCGGAACTCGTCGGGCGAGATTTCACCCAGGCCTTTGAATCGGGTGATCTCGGCGTTGTCGCCGAAGGCGGCTATGGCGTCGACGCGTTCCTGGTCGTTGTAGCAGTAGTACACGTCGCGGGACTGCTCCTTCTCCTCGGCACCCCCCTTGCGGGGTTTGGCGGAGGTTTTGCGGCGGGTGCTCTTCTTGTCGCGCACGCGGAACAGCGGCGTCTGCAGCACATAGACGTGCCCCTTCTTCACCAGGTCGGGGAAGAACTGGAGGAAGAACGTCAGCAGCAGCAGGCGTATGTGCATCCCGTCGACGTCGGCATCTGTCGCGATGATCACATTGTTGTAGCGGAGGCCGTCGATGCCGTCCTCGATGTTGAGCGCCGCCTGGAGGAGGTTGAACTCCTCGTTCTCGTAGACCACCTTGCGGGTGAGCCCGAAGGAGTTGAGCGGCTTGCCCCGGAGCGAGAACACGGCCTGGGTCTCCACGTCGCGTATCTTCGTGATGGAGCCGGAGGCGGAGTCACCCTCGGTGATGAAGATCGACGACGCGAGCTTCTTCCCCTCGTCACCCTTGGGGTCGTTGAGGTGCACGCGGCAGTCGCGGAGCTTGGAATTGTGTAGGTTGACCTTCTTGGCCCTCTCGCGGGCTATCTTGGTGACGCCCGCCATGGCCTTGCGCTCGCGCTCGCTCTCCTGTATCTTTTTGAGGATTATTTCGGCGGTGTCGAGGTCCTTGTGGAGGTAGTTGTCGAGTTCCTTTTTGAGGAAGTCGCTGATGAACTTGGCCACCGTGGGTCCCTCGGGTCCCATGTCGCGCGAGCCGAGCTTCGTCTTGGTCTGCGACTCGAAAATCGGCTCCTCCACCTTGATGGATATGGCGGCTATCATGCCGTTGCGTATGTCGGTGTACTCGAAGTTCTTGGCGAAATACTCCTTGATGGTGCGCGACACGGAGTCCTTGAACGCCGCCAGGTGGGTACCGCCCTGGGTGGTGTGCTGGCCGTTGACGAAGGAGTAATACTCCTCGCCGTACTGGTTGGCGTGGGTAAGGGCTATCTCGATGTCGTCACCTTTGAGGTGGATTATGTCGTAGAGCGGCTCCTTGGTCATATTGGCCTTCAGCAGGTCGAGCAGACCGTTGCGCGACACATAGCGCTTGCCGTTGAGGTATATGGCGAGCCCGGTGTTGAGGTAGGTGTAGTTCTTCAGCAGGGTCACGATGAACTCCATGTTGAAGCTGTAGTCGCGGAACACCGAGTTGTCGGGAGTGAACTCCACGAAGGTGCCGTTGGGCTCCTCGGTGGGGGTCTCCGGGCTCTCGCTCACCAGCTCGCCGCGGGCGAACTCGGCGCGGCGCGTCAGCCCGTCGCGGTGGCTCTGGATCACGAACCGCGAGCTGAGGGCGTTGACGGCCTTGATGCCGACGCCGTTGAGGCCCACCGACTTCTTGAACGCCTTGGAGTCGTACTTAGCGCCGGTGTTCATCTTCGAGGCCACGTCGATCATCTTGCCTAAGGGCACGCCGCGGCCATAGTCGCGCACGCGCACCGTGCCCTCCTGTACCTCCACGGTGATCTTGTTGCCGAACCCCATCATATACTCGTCGATCGAGTTGTCGAGCACCTCCTTGAGCAGAACGTAGATGCCGTCGTCGTTGTAGGTGCCGTCGCCAAGCTTGCCTATGTACATGCCCGGGCGGAGGCGGATATGCTCGTTCCAGGAGAGCGTTTTGATATCCTCCTCGCCGTACTCAGCCGAGCCCGGCTCGTACTCGGCCACCGGCTCGAAGTCCAGGTCGTCGTTATTCTCGCGTATAATATCCTCAGTCATTGGCATAATGCGTCAATAGCCCGGCAAACCGCCGAGCTATTGCAAATTTACAAAAATTTCGTCAAACGCCCGCGCCCCGCCCCGCCATTTAATGAATTTTAGGACGCGGGCGGGGGCATATATGTGAAAGTCATCCTCCAATCAGGATATACCGCCACAATCGCCGGCATCGCTTCCTCCACATACAGAATCGCCACCACCGAAGAGTGCCATACCCGCGCCCAAGCCGGCTCCAAATGCCAAAGCGTCTCCCGCCGACGCACGTTTTTTCTTCACTACATAGTCATCAACATCATCAATATCTTCACTCTCCCAAACAAGATCGGGCGATTCGAAGTAATCCTTCGGCAAGCGCTTGTTATTGAATTCAATGTCGCATATAACTTCGTAATCAGGGTCTGGCGGGTAGCCATATTTTTTGTTAAGGTCTACCATTTCACCATCTTGATATTCCGAGTCAAACACATAGTCAACTATACCATCGTTGAAATAGAAACTTTGAAAACGATGTAGATTGTCTTTAGCCCAATCAATAACATCAGTACGCCATGTGATATATCTTTCGCTCTCTTTAAGCCGCTTTATTAATTTCGGGTAGTCGTAACAAAAATCACTTATGAGTTTATATTTCCAACTCAGAGATGAATATGGATACAATAACTCATTCTCCAATATGCTCAATGCCTTGGATTCCTCTTCATCGTGTTTCCGTTGTCGCTCAACAATCATTTTTTCCTTGACCTCCCGAGGTGTATACACAAACCCCGGAAAGCGAGAACTCAGATAACGATCGACGGCTGAAGCGACAACCAATCCGATAAGAAAGCAAGGGATGGCGCATAAAATCGCACCAACCACATCGTGAGTAAAATATCGGCTTATAATATACGCTGAAACAGCATATATCACAAGCGATATACTCCAGTATAACTCATTTCGTGTCATTGTTCCAACCATTTGGTTTGCAACTCGTCAATCTGCCGCGAGGCTGATACTTCGCGGCGGTTTTGGGTTTACGCAAATTTAATCAAATATCCGGCACTTTCAAAATAATTAAGTGCCAAACAATTATATCCCCCCGCCACTGGATGGCAGGGGATATATATTCGGGGCATTGGGGGGCACGCTGACGGCGCCCTCCCATCCGTTAGGGAGCCGGGCGGCGTTAGCGGATGAGGACCTTGGTGGCGGAGGTGCCCTGGCGGCGGATGTAGAGGCCGGGGGCGAGGTTCGGCGCGGCTACGCGCACGCCCCGCAGGTCGTAGTATTCAGCCGCACCCTCGGCTACCGCCTCGGCGGCGACACCCTCGACTCCCGAGAGGTCGGAGCGGTCAGCGTAGGTGTAGCGGGTCACGACCTTGTCTCGACCATAATCGGTTGTTTCAGTTTTAGACGTACAGAGGAACACCTGGTCGGCGGGTGCGGTTCCGCCCCATACACACACTTTCGGCGATGGAACGCTGTAATCATATTCCCAGACCGTAGTCGCATATGGGGTATCAGGCCTTTCTACATTATAAATTTTGGCTGACAAAGGAGCTTGCGTGTCCTCATAGTATTTGTATTCAGTCCTCTCGCAAGTTTCCAAAACGCCAGTATATGATGAGCCCTTGAGATAATTCATCTCTACCAAACGACCGAGTCGATCGTATGTGTACTCCTTTTTATATGATGAAGGGTAAACCAGACCGACAGCATTATAATACTCAACCTCGGACTCTACCAACGGTTTCCCGCTTGCATCGTAATCGAATACGTCCTCCTTCCAAGTCCAAAAGTCACCGATAGCGTTATCCCATTTTTCATACACAATTTTGCGTTTGCGCAACTCTCGCTTCCCATCGTTAACTGTTATATCGAAATAGTGACTGCTCTTCATTTCATTTAAAATGTAAAGCGTCCCATCAGCATTACTCCCATACGCCTTTGTTACCTGCACTATCTGATACGGGTAGCCATCGACGTTCTCAGCAATCGTCTGCTCCACTCTCCCATTCAAGGTTTCGACACCATTGTCAGAGGCAATGTAATCGTTCTGATAATTTAATATGTAATAAAGACCGTCTGCCACATAACGACCAGAGCTATCGGATGATTGAGATTTTACCCAAACTCCATGACTCCTATCATAGTATGAGATTGACCCTCGACACAGAATATCATCTCCCGAAAGAGTATAAGAATATTCATATAGTTCAGACTCAATCCACTCCTTCCCAGATGGGCCGAGTTCGTACCACATTTCTGCTGCGATGTCCTCACCATAGCCGGGAACATCCACATATGTCACATCCCTACGGCTTCCGCTCACCGTCCATTCTTCCTGAGGTTTGTCAAGATTACGAAATCTTTTCGAAATTGATATGGTCTTATTACCGCGCTCGTTGTAAACATATTCCCACTCGTACCGTTCGACAAGGATTCTCTCTCCGTCGCGGTTCTCAAAATTTTTCTTCATAAAATTGACAAGACGGCCATACTCATCGAAATCAGCCATAGTTTCGCTTTCAGGTGAAACTGAAATCGAGCAATTGCCAATTCTATCCCACTCGTACCTCGAAGCTTCAACAGCGGTCTCCCAGCGGCCATCAGACCAAATTTGCTTATTCACGCATTTTGGCAAAAGGTCAGCGTTATATTCAAAAGACTTCTTCTCTCCGGCAACAAGCTTATCACCTTCACTGGTGAATTGCTCTTGTGATACAAGAAAAGATTCTATACCTTCTAGTTGAGGCCCCACGGTTATCGGTAAAGAATTAACGTAATACTCTAACGGGTCAGATGCCAAAGCTGATGCGAAAACCAGCATAAGTGCGATTGATAATATGTTCTTCATAAGCGTGTGTGATTTAGCCATATATGTGATTATTTGCAAAGGTAAGTAAAATTTCAGTAATCACCCCCCCCAATTGTTAAAATGCGTTAATTCGGGATTTCAACACATAAAAAACACATATATCCCCCACTGCACAAGATTATGGAGGATATATGTGGTGTAATTCAAACATTCCCGGCAAGGACGCGGGCGGGGGAGCGGCGTCAGCGGATGAGGACCTTGGTGGCGGAGGTGCCCTGGCGGCGGATGTAGAGGCCGGGGGCGAGGTTCGGCGCGGCTACGCGCACGCCACGCAGGTCGTAGTATTCAGCCGCACCCTCGGCAACCGCCTCGGCGGCGACACCCTCGACTCCCGAGAGGTCGGAGCGGTCGGTGTAGGTGTAGGTGGTTGTATTAATCGGATAGCCGTCTGTGGCATTTGTCTCGGTTTTGGAAAGGCAGAGGAAGCTGCCGGACTGCTTATGGGGAATTGTGGAGCTCATGCTGCCAACCAGGTCAGAGGGTATGGCGTAGTCGTAATCCCAGGTTGTGACTGTCGATAATTTGAGTTCGCTATCACCGCCGTCATAGATGACGTATTGGTAATCGTCGCATTTGATCGGGGCGTTGGTTTCGCCGTAGAACGAGTATTCGAGGCGGCGCGACAAGGTGAGCTCACCGCCGCCGGGAGGAAGCACCTCGTACATACTAACCTTCACGGCACGACCAAGCGAATCATATTCGCGATCTAAGCCGCTGCCCATATAGAGGACATCACCTTGATATGACAAGTTTTGCATTTTCACGGTACGGCCTTCGCTGTCGTATTCGGTCATCGTTTTGCTATACAGCCTCCAGGTATCGGTGGCAGCGTCCCACATCTCCCGGGTGACGCCCAATGACCGGGCTACGCGCGCCCCATCAACAACGGTTGCGTCATAGAGCGAGGTGCTTCGGCTACTTTCTCTGATTTCCCGTACATCTCCGTTATAGGAGTAATATGTGTAATTTTGCTTTATCGCGTACGGAGCGCCGTCGACATTCTCGGCAAACTCCTGTAACGTTTCATTGGAAAGCTGCTCAGTGCCGTCGGCGAGTATTGTGTAGGCTTGAGAGCTTGTCTCAATTTGGAACAGGCCGTCGGCGAAGCTCCCTGTCTTTGAAATTACTTTCAACGAGGGTTCGAGTTCCCCGGTAGCCGGATTCACATGGTACGACACATAGGTCGCCACGTCAAGGTCCCCCTCCGTGGAATACTCATTTGTTTGCGAGGATGCGAGCGTCCATTCCTTTGTGACCTGGTCGTAAGAGAACTGACGGAAAGATGTCTGAATCGGCTTTCCGTTCTTGTCGGTCACAGGCTTTCCTCCCTCCCGCATATATTCACGTTCGTAGCGAGTGCCGCTGATGCGCCAGCCGTTGTTGACTGGGTCAGCAAGTCGGGAAGACAATGTCACCGACACGTTCTGAATCCCCTCGTCGGTATAACCATACTCCCTGAGATTCTCCATGAGCATAACGATGTCCGAACTTTGAGGAGTTGTTCCGAAAGTCCTGGAAACATACTTGGTAAGACGCCCCCAGGTGTCAAACTCCCATTCGGATTTCGAGAAAGGAGTTTCACGCTTCACGCAACGGCCTTCGGCATCCCACTCCGTAGTTTGAGTTTCGATGGGAACCCATTCAGCATCCCGCAGCTCAAACGACGCGATCGAGATGGGGCGCAGGTCACCGTCGAACCCGTAGTCCGTCTTTGACGTATAAGAGGAAGAACTCGATTTCTCGGAAACGAGGATTTTGGTAACGCCGTCCATGTCGGGAGCCATTTCCACGTCGTATGGTTGCTGGTAGAACTCCAAGGGGTTGGCGGCGGATGCCGCGGGGGCGATCAGGAGGAGGGTTAGGGGTAGAATGTGCTTCATAAGCGTGTGCTCGTGTGGTGTGATATGATTGTTTACTTGGTTGTGGTACGACTATTTACCGAATTGTAATAGTGTGATTTCCGGCAAAGATAGGTAAAAGGGCGGTAATTACCCCCCCCAATTGTTAAAATACATTAACAAAAGAGTTAAAGCGGCTACTGTCGGGAGGTTACGATGGCGGAGGTGGGGAAACGAACGCGCCACAGATGTCCGGGCCGGTTGGCTGGGGCATATGCGGCGCAATGCGTTTGAAGTGTGTGTGCGGGATGGTTAAGCCTTGGAAGCTTCGAGGGAGAGCTTGCGGAATTCCTTCATGGCCTTTTCGATTTCGAGGGAGACCTTGCGGGCGCGGGTGCCGGCAGCCTTGTTGCCGTTTTCAAGCTGTGCCATTGCCTCTTTCATGAAGGTAGCGTTGAGTTCGGCTACTTTGTCAACTAAGTTTTTCATTGCTTTGAGTGTTTTTTGAGGGGGAATAACGTTGTTTGGTTTTTCTGTTTGGCAAAGTTATGAAAAATTCCGTAACCGCAACATTTTTAAGCGATAAATCGCACTTAGCCCCGCTTTTTTCGCCTTTTAACGTCAAATTGTCGCCCATCGCGCCTCCGCGGACTCCCCGTCGGCATCCGCCCGGGGGCGGCGTAGCCGCGGTTGGTGGTGAAAAAGCAAGGTCGGAGATCTTGCGCGGCGGCAAGGTCTCCGACCTCGGTAGGTGGTTGGGGGTTATGTTAGCCGATGTTCTCGGGCTCGGGCATGGAGTCGGCCACGACGTCGGCGGCGAGGGCGCCTTCGATATCGTCGCGCGAGCCTACCACCAGACGGGTGTACTGGGGCAGGCCGGTACCGGCGGGAATCAGGTGACCGCAGATCACGTTCTCCTTCATGCCGACCAGGTTGTCGGTCTTGCCGTTGATGGCGGCCTCGTTGAGCACCTTGGTGGTCTCCTGGAAGGACGCGGCCGACATGAACGACGAGGTCTGGAGGGCGGCGCGGGTGATACCCTGCAGGATCTGCTCGGAGGTGGCGGGAACGGCGTCGCGCACGGTAACGACCTTGAGGTCGCGGCGCTTGAGGGCGGAGTTCTCGTCGCGGAGCTTGCGGGCGGTGATGATCTGGCCGGGCTTGAGGTTTTCGGAGTCGCCGGCGTCGACGACTACCTTCTTGCCCCAGATGCGGTCGTTCTCTTCCATGAAGTCGCGCTTGTCGACAACCTGCTGCTCCAGGAACATCGTGTCGCCCGGATCGATGATGTTGACTTTGCGCATCATCTGGCGCACGATTACCTCGAAGTGCTTGTCGTTGATCTTCACGC
>CAJUKE010000009.1 GCA_910587075.1 uncultured Muribaculaceae bacterium | reverse complement strand
CCCGGCGGTATGCTCACCAACTTCCCCACCATCCGCAAGGCTGTCAAGAAGATGGCTACCATCGACAAGATGACCAAGGACGGCACTTTCGACAACCTCTCCAAGCGCGAGAAACTCCAGATCTCCCGCCAGCGCGCAAAGCTTGAGAAGACCCTCGGCTCCATCGCCGACCTCAACCGTCTTCCCTCGGCTCTGTTCGTTGTCGACGTTCTCAAGGAGCGCATCGCCGTTGCCGAGGCCGTTCGTCTGGGCATCCCCGTCTTCGCCATGGTCGACACCAACTCCGATCCTTCCGACATCGACTTCGTGATCCCCGCCAACGACGACGCTTCCAAGTCGATCGAGCTCATCCTCGACACCGTTTGCGCCGCTATGGCCGAAGGTCTCGAAGAGCGCAAGGCCGAGAAGGTTGACGCTCCCGCCGAGGAAGGTGCCGCAGCTCCCCGCCGCGAACGCCGCCGCGCCGTGCGCCGCGCCGAGGATGGCGCCGAAGCCCCCGCTGCCGAAGCCGCTGAGGCTCCCGCCGCCGAGGCCGAGGCTCCCGCCGCTGAATAATCGGTCGGACCGCTTCTCCCGTTTCAGCCCGTGCCGGACTTCCGGCACGGCGCCTGAACAAACTCTCTCAAGTTAACCTCTTTACACAAAAACATCCTAACTGTTATCATATTATGGCAGTAACAATGGCAGAAATCACCAAGCTGCGCCACCTCACCTCGGCCGGCCTGATGGACTGCAAAAAAGCACTCGCTGAAACCAACGGCGACATCGAGGCTGCTGTGGAGATCCTCCGCAAGAAGGGCCAGGCTGTAGCCGCCAAGCGCGAAGACCGCGTAGCCGCCGAAGGCTGCGTGCTCGCCAAGAACGAAGGCAACTTCGCCGCCATCGTTTCGCTCCAGTGCGAAACCGACTTCGTGGCCAAGAACGCTGGTTTCGTCGAACTCACCCAGAAGCTCCTCGACCTCGCCGTTGAGAACCGCTGCAAGAGCATCGACGAGCTCAAGGCCGTGAAGGTTGGAAACCTCACCGTTGCCGACCTCGTTGTAGAGGAAGGCGGCAAGACCGGCGAAAAGACCGAGCTCGGCGCTTACGAGTACGTTGAGGCTCCCTCCACCACCTCCTACAACCACCTTGGCAACAAGCTCGCCACCATCGTGGGCTTCAATGTTGAAGGCGTTGACTACCAGGTGGGCCGCGACGTTGCCATGCAGGTCGCTTCGATGAACCCCGTAGCCGTTGACCGCGACAGCGTGCCCCAGGCTACCATCGACTCCGAGTACAACGTGGCCGTTGAGAAGACCAAGGAAGAGCAGGTTAAGAAGGCAGTTGAGGTCGCCCTCAAGAAGGCCGGCATCAACCCCAACCTGGTTGACTCCGAGGACCACATCAACTCCAACATCGCCAAGGGCTGGCTCACCGAAGAGGAGGCCGAAAAAGCTCGCGCTATCTCCAAGGAGACCGCCGAGGCCAAGGCTGCCAACCTCCCCGAGGCCATGATCAAGAACATCGCCCAGGGCCGCCTCAACAAGTTCTTCAAGGAGAACTGCCTTATGGAGCAGGAGTTCATCAAGGACGGCAACCTGACCATCGGCAAGTACCTCGAAGAGACCCAGAAGGGCCTCGCCGTTGTCGAGTTCAAGCGCGTTAACCTCAACGAGGACTAATCAGCCGCATCTAAGCCGCGTGCCTCCGGGCCGCGTGTCTCTGAAATAATTACGGGCGCCCGACGCAGCCATGCGCCGGGCGCCCTCTTTTTCCCTTATTCCGAATTCATATGAGTATCAACCCCATTTTGACAGTTCGGCGCGTAGCCGCGGCTCTGATTGGCTCCGCGGCGTTGGCGCTCGGCTCCTGCGGGAACGCTGATCGTTGGCAGATCTCCGAAGGCTCGGTGTGGAACACAACGTTCACAATCAAATATCGGTCGGACCGCGACCTTTCCGATTCCATCGCCGCCGTTATGCGCGAGGTCGAGCTGTCGCTCTCGCCGTTTAATCCCGGCTCGCGCATCTCGAAAATCAACCGCGGGGAGTCTATGCGGGCCGATTCGCTCATCCTCCGCGTATTCGACATATCGGCGCGTGTCTGCGAGGCTTCCGGCGGCAGGTTCGACCCGACGGTCTCACCCTTGGTGAATCTCTGGGGGTTCGGCTATGAAAGGCGGGGGGGAAGCTCGTTTGTCGAGCCGTCGGTCGAGAGCATAGATTCGGCGCTCGCCCTTGTGGGGTTGACCGAATGCCGCCTTGATTCGGCGCTCAATATGGTCAAGAAGGCCGAGGGCACCACTTTTAATTTCAGCGCCGTTACCAAGGGGTTCGGATGCGACAGAGTGGGGGAGATGCTCCGCCGCAACGGGATCGATGACTATCTCGTGGAAATCGGCGGCGAGCTCGCCCTCTCGGGGCGCAACCCGAGGGGTGAGGAGTGGCGCGTGCAGGTCGACGCCCCGGTTGTCGACGCCGGCCCGTCGCACACGCCGCTGCTTACCATTGCGCTGACCGACCGCGGGGTGGCATCGTCGGGCAATTACCGCAACTTCCGCACCGACTCGCTCGGCAACCGGTTCGGCCACACGATCGACCCGGTGACCGGGCGCCCGGTCAGCAGCGACGTGGTGGCCGCCACCGTGATCGCCCCCGACTGCGCGACGGCCGACGCGCTCGCGACCGCCTGTATGGCCTCGGGGCGCGAGGGAGCCTTGCGCGCCGTCGGTTCGGTCGCCGGGGCCGAGGTGCTCCTTGTTGTGGCATCAGGCGATTCGCTCGCCATAGAGCGCTCACCCGGCTTCCCGGAGCCAAGGTGACGCGTATGAACGCCAAAAGGGGCTGTCTCACGACAGCCCCTTCCGTTTATCTTTAACCTTAAATCTAATACCATGAAAAAACACAGTGCAAATATAGTGCTTATATCCTTTAAACGCCGGGAGGGGCAAATGGTTCGGACGGCCCTGTTGTTTAACATACATTAACTATTATTTCCCCCATATGCCATTTTAAAGTCGTACCTTTATATCGCAAAACAATACTTGAAATTTATCCCATCCTCCCGGCGCGGCCATCGGCGCACCCGGAGGTGGTGTCTCTATCTTTAAATAATGTTACCAATGAGAGTACGCATCCTTGTGATTGACGACGAAGAAAGCTTCTGCGAAATCCTTAAATACAATCTGCAAAAGGAGGGCTACGATGTCGATACGGCTGACAGCGCTGAGACCGCGCTCGGCTACGATCTTTCGCTGTATCATCTTATGATTGTCGACATAATGATGGAGCGTCTCAGCGGCTTTGATTTCGCCAAACGGGTTCGCATGAATCCCGCCACCGAGGATACGCCTATTATTTTCTGCTCGGCGCTCAACGGCGAGGACGATACCGTCATGGGCCTGAACATCGGCGCCGACGACTATATTACCAAGCCTTTCTCCATCGACGAGGTGAAGGCCCGCGTGCGAGCCGTGCTGCGCCGCACCCAGGCCGCGAAACAGGTGAGCTACAACGCTCCCAAGGCCCACTACGAGCCGGACATCACCTACAAGACACTCCGCATCGACCGTAACGGCAAGTCGCTCTACATCGACGGGGAGAAGGTGGTGCTCACCCCCCGCGAGTTCGACCTCCTGATTTTCTTCCTAACCTACCGCGAGCGCATCCACTCGCGCGAGGAGATTCTCCGTCAGGTATGGGGAGGGCAGACTGTCACCTCCCGCACGGTCGACACCAACGTCACACGCCTGAAGCAGAAGCTCGGCCCGTACCGCGACAACATCGTGAGCCGGCTCGGATTCGGCTACGGGTTCAAGGCTGAAATCTGACAATGCGCCGCGGCGTTCCGGCACCCACGACAGCGGGAACGGAGCGCCGCGGTCGGTATATGCCCTCTCCATAGCTATTATTTGCCGAAACACTTATGTTCAACAAACTTCTGAAAAGACGTACGTTCCGCTACCGCCTGAAGCTCTTCGCGACGGCGTTCGTGTGCATATGGTCGCTCATCGGGGTTTTCGCCTGGCTGCAGTACAACCGCGACCGCTACTCCCGCAAGGAGGAAATCATGGCGAGGGTGGACATGGCGGCCGGACGAATCATTGACTCCTGGACGCAGGAAAACACCGAGCTGATCGACTCGTATATCGACTTCCTGAGCCGATATTACGACAATACGGCCCTCGGGCGTATGTCGCTCGCCGTATACGACCTCAACAGCGGCGAAATGATCAATTCCATCGGCACTATCAACAATGAGCGCCCCCTCGGATTTGACAAAGCCGACGTTGATTCGATACGCGACGGATCGACCGCCATTTTCCTTGACGACACCCGTTTCCCCTCGGGCGAGAAGGTGTTCTACTACTATAGCCGCGTTTCCCCGGGCAAAGGGCTCGAAGTGAGGGCCTATCTGCCGTTCTCACCCGAAATCGAGGGGTACCTGTCGTCAGGCGACTGGATGCTGTGGCTTATGATTCTCGTCATTGGCGTTATCGGCACCTTCTTCGTGTACCTGATCACCGCCCACCAGGCCAAGAACATAAGCCTCCTCCACGAGTTCGCCCACAGGGCCGCCAACGACCGCGACTTCATACCCATGGGCGAATTCCCCTCCGACGAGTTGGGCGACATTTCGAGGCAGATCATATCGATTTACAACTCGCGCATGCAGGCCAACCAGCGCCGCGAGCGCGAGCACATCATCGCCCTTAAAGCCAACGAGGAGAAGAACCGCGTAAAGCGGGCGCTCACCAACAATATCTCCCACGAGCTGAAAACCCCCATCGGTATCGTCAGGGCGTATCTCGAAATGCTCGTCACCCAGGAGGATATGCCGGAGGAGGATCGCCGCCACTTCCTACTCAAAGCGCAGGAAAACATCGAGCGCATCACCGCGATGCTCAACGACCTCTCGACCATGACACGCCTCGAAGAGTCGGGGCAGAAGATACCCCTGAAAGAAGTCGATTTCCACGAGATGGTGACCAATTTCGCCGAAGAGGTGCGGGCCACCAACCTCATAGGCGATATGGAATTCATCGTCGATATCCCCGACGACTGCGTGGTTCGGGGCAACGAGGGGCTGCTGATGTCGGTGCTCAACAACCTGCTGAAGAATGCCAAAGCCTACTCGCAGGGCACCGCTATGGGTATCGAGCTGCTCGGACGCAAGGAGAAGAGCTACACGTTCGTGTTCTACGACAACGGCACAGGCGTGGCTCCCGAGCATCTGCCGCACCTTTTTGACCGTTTCTACCGAATAGACACGGGCCGTTCGCGCAAGTCGGGCGGCACCGGGCTCGGCCTGCCTATCGTGAAGAGCGCCATCAACTCGATGGGGGGAGGCGTGTCGGTGCGCAACCGCCGCGGCGGAGGCCTGGAATTCCTCTTCACCCTCATGCGAGTTGTCCCCGGGCAGCATCCCAAGGATACCCCCGCCGACGGAGCCGCTCCCGCTCCGGCGGCGAATGCCTGACGGGCGCCCCTTTCCGCGCCGCCAGAACAATCCCGGCTCCGGGGGCGTTATTGAGGGCGGAAAGGCGCCCCGGTGGCAATTACGGAAATTTTTCTGCAATTATTCGCGGATTTTTCGTAAATTTGCCTGTCGTTAAGCGGCAATCAATCGAAAATATTAATTTCTTTAATATATAAAATGGTAAGTTACAAAGAATTAGGTCTGGTCAACACCCGCGAGATGTTTGCCAAGGCCATCAAGGGTGGCTACGCTATCCCCGCCTTCAACTTCAACAACATGGAGCAGCTCCAGGCTATCATCAAGGCAGCCGCCGAGGAGAAGTCGCCCGTTATCCTGCAGGTGTCCAAGGGTGCCCGCAACTACGCTAACGCCACCCTCCTCCGCTACATGGCACAGGGTGCCGTTGCCTACGCCAAGGAACTCGGCTGGGAGCACCCCCAGATCGTGCTGCACCTCGACCACGGCGACAGCTTCGAACTCTGCAAGAGCTGCATCGACAACGGCTTCTCGTCCGTGATGATCGACGGCTCGCACCTCCCCTACGAGGAGAACGTGGCCCTCACCAAGCAGGTTGTTGAATACGCCCACAAGTACGACGTTACCGTAGAGGGCGAGCTCGGCGTGCTCGCCGGCGTTGAGGACGAGGTTTCCTCCGACCACCACACCTATACCGACCCCGAAGAGGTGATCGATTTCGCTACCCGCACCGGCTGCGACTCCCTCGCCATCTCGATCGGCACCAGCCACGGCGCCTACAAGTTCACCCCCGAGCAGTGCACCCGCAACGCCGAGGGTCGCCTCGTGCCTCCCCCCCTGGCATTCGACGTGCTCGACGCCGTTATGGAGAAACTCCCCGGCTTCCCCATCGTGCTCCACGGCTCCTCCTCCGTTCCCCAGGAATATGTCGACTTGATCAACCAGTACGGCGGCAAGCTCCCCGACGCCATCGGTATCCCCGAAGAGGAACTCCGCAAGGCTGCCAAGAGCGCCGTATGCAAAATCAACATCGACTCCGACTCCCGTCTGGCCATGACCGCCGCCGTGCGCAAGGTCTTCGCTGAGAAACCCAGCGAATTCGACCCCCGCAAGTACCTCGGCCCGGCCCGCGACGAAATGGAGAAGCTCTACAAGCACAAGATCGTCAACGTTCTCGGCTCCAACGGCAAGGCTGAATAATAGCCTGACGGCATAACCTAACTCATAGGCCGATACCCCGCGTAAAGGGTATCGGCCTATATTTTATACGGTAGTCAGAGGGGCAATTTGTTAATTCCTAATTCTGTAAGCCAGTTTGCGGCTTAAAAATAACGGAGAACCCGGGCGGCACTAAGCGCCACGCGGGTTCTCCGTTTATGTTTAATATACCGCCGTTTTGACGGTGAGGTTTCTTACTTGCCTTCGACGGCCTTGGTTACTTCGGTGAAGATGTCGTCGATGGAGCCGGTGCCGTTGATGGGGCGGTACTTCCCTTCCTTGATATAGTAGTCGCGGAGGGGGCGGGTCGAGTCGTGGTAAACCTGGAGGCGGTTCTTGATGGTCTCCAGATTGTCGTCGGCGCGGCCGGTCTGCTGCCCGCGGAGTATCATGCGCTCGATGAGCTCATCTTCGGGCACTTCGAGGCCGATTACATGGTGAACCTCCTGGCCGCGCTTCTCGAAGAAGCGTTTCAGCGCCTCGGCCTGGGGTATGGTGCGGGGGAATCCGTCGAGAATCACCCCGTCCTTGGCCTTGGGCTCGTTGTCGATGATTTCCTCAAGTATGCGGATCATCAGCGAGTCGGGGATGAGCTGTCCCTGGCTTATATAGGTTTTGGCGATCTGGCCAATCGGTGTCTTGCGGGCGATGTGGTCGCGGAGTACCTCTCCGGTCGAGATGTGGTGCAGCCCGTATTTCTCAATAAGTTTCTCGCTCTGGGTACCTTTTCCGCTACCCGGAGCGCCGAAAATAACTAAATTCATCTTCTTTCTTAGAAATAGTACGCTGTAAGGGGGTGTGGGGTGTCAGTCGGCCGCTTCCTTGAGCACGTAGATGTCGTTGAGGTTGCGGGCCATGCCGTCGAGGTCGAGGCCGAAGCCTATGATGAACTTCGGGGGGATGGCGAAGCCGACGTAGTCGGGTTTCACGTCGGCCCGGAGCGACTCAGGCTTGAACAGGAGGGTGGCGATTTTGATTTCCGCGGGCTCGTGCTTGCGCAGCTCTTCGAGGAGGCCTACGATGGTGTGGCCTGTGTCCACGATATCCTCTACCACGATTACCGAGCGCCCCTTGAGGTCCTCGCTGATTCCCATCACCTGCTTCACGTTGCCGGTGCTCTCCATCCCCTCGTAGCTTTTGAGGCGTATGAAGGAGATTTCGGCGTCGGTTTCGATACCGCGGAACAGGTCGGCGGCGAAGGGGAAGGCGCCGTTCAGAACGCAGAGCAGCAGGGGGCGCTTGCCGGCGTATTCTTCGGTGATCTGCTTTGCCAGCTCTTTGACGCGGGCGTCGATTTTCTCTCTGACGATGTATGGCACAAAGGTGAGGCCGTTATACTGAACTTCTTTCATCGGGAAAAATTAGATGTGCAAAATTAATAAAAAATCCGCATTCGCTCCATCGCGTCGTGTAAAAATGCTCGCCGCCCGGCGCTTTTTGGGGGCTTCAGCGGGCGGTGATGTGGAAGCAGGCTTGCTTGCGCTCGTATTTCACATAGCAGCGGCCCCGGGCGCGCTGGGCCTCGACCACCTCGGCCAGGAGGTTTTTTAGGTCCTCCTGCGTGCGGGGCACCGTCAGCGAGTCGCATATGAATTTCGCGTAGCTGATGTCGAAGGTGGTGGCGAAGAGGTGGGCAGAGGTGTCGACCGCGTTGCGGTTGCGGCGGCGCAGACTCTTGACGAGCGACCGAGTGCGCAGCACGCTGGTCACCTTTATGCGGTAGCTCCCGCCGCCGCGGGCTGCCAGCGAGTCGTTGAACGCCGCACCGATGTCGCGGAGCAGGTCGCTCGCCTCCGGCACCAGGTAGGGGAGCGAGTGGGTGAGGTTGTCGAGATAGTACTCGCGGCAGGTGCGCACCGGCACGAGCCGCACGCCCCCTTTCCAGGCGTCGCGTATGGAGTGTATCGGCTCGATGCCTATCCTGCGCGCCGCCTCGATGTGGAGGTAGTTGCTGTCGTTGAAGAAGCGGCCCAGGGTGGCCCCCAGGTAGTTTATGCGCAGGCGGTGGCCGCCGGGGGGCATGGAGTCGAGGCGGACGTTGAACGGGTTGTGGGCCTTGATGGTGTCCGTCGGGGTCAGCACGGCCAGCACTTCGTCGTGCGAGAGGTCGGCCGGGATAGCTTCCGGCTCCTCGGCGCTCCCGCCGCGGCCCGAGCAGAGGCTCACCACCGAGGCCGCGGCCCCGGCGAAAAGCACCGCCATGAACGCGGCGATATGGCGGAATTTAAGGTAGAATCTGTGGCGCATCGGTCGGTCTCCTCAATTTGCCCGCCCGGCGTTAACTATGTCGTAGAGCCTGCGACAACCGTCGGCCAGCAGGTCGTGCACCAGCTCGAATCCCTCGGCACCCTCGTAGTAGGGGTCGGGCACATAGTCGTAGCCGCACGACGGAGTCAGCAGGGCGCCCATCGGCAGAATTTTCTCCTCGGCCTCGGGCGACGGGGCCATGCGGCGCAGGTTGGCTATGTTCTGCGCGTCCATACCTATAATAAGGTCGAACTCCTCGAAGTCCGACGCGCTCACCTGGCGGCAGCGGTGGGTCAGTTCCAGTCCGCGGCGCCGGGCGTGGACGCGCATGCGGTGGTCCGGCAGGTCGCCTACATGGTAGTTGCCCGTTCCGGCCGAGTCGATTTCCCAGTCGGCTACGCGCCCCTCCTCATCGACTATGGAGCGCATCACCCCCTCGGCCGCCGGCGACCGGCATATGTTGCCCAGGCACACAAACAGCACTTTCACGGGGCACTTCCCCCCGACCGCGCGGCTTATTTTGGCGGCGACGGCGTCAAACGCGCCGCCGACGGTTTGTTCGGTTCTTTTCATACGACAAATTTACGAATATTTCGCGAAAACTACCCCAAAACGGGGCCTTGAAATGGGGGCGCTGACGGCGCCGCAGTCCGCCTCGCTTAAATATTATTTTTCGGGGCAAACTTATTTTGGATTTTTGTTGCTTTGGCTGATAAAAAGGGTTATCTTTGCGCCGAAAACCAACCTTGTTTTTTACAAGTCTATACCATACCAACATGACCGACACCAAACAGAGAGTTAAAACGCTCGGACAGGTGGCCGTGAGATTCTCCGGCGACTCCGGCGACGGAATGCAGCTGGCGGGAAACATCTTCACCAATGTTTCAGCCGGCCTTGGAAATTCGGTGTCAACCTTCCCCGACTATCCCGCTGAAATCCGCGCCCCGCAGGGGTCGCTCGGCGGCGTCAGCGGCTTCCAGGTTAGCATCGGATCGGGAGTGCACACCCCCGGCGACAGTTGCGACGTGCTTGTGGCTATGAATCCCGCGGCCCTCAAGCAGAACTACCGCACGGTGAAGCAGGGCGGGGTAGTGATTGTCGATATTGATTCTTTCAAGGAGGACGGTCTGAAGAAAGCCAAGTTCCAGACCGACGACGCCGTGAAGGAGCTCGGCATCACCGCCCAGGTGGTCGAAGTGCCCGTCACTTCGATGACCAAGGCCGCGCTGGCCGATTCGGGCATGGACCCCAAGAGCGTGCTCAAGTGCCGCAACATCTTCACCCTCGGCCTCCTCTGCTGGCTCTTTGACCGCCCCCTGGAGAGCGCCGCCAAGATGCTCCGCGCCAAGTTCGCCAAAAAGCCGGCGGTCTACGAGGCCAACGCCAAGGTGCTCCAGGCCGGGTTTGACTACGGACACAACATACACGCCTCGGTATCGACCTACCGCGTCGAGACCGACGAAATCCGCCCGGGCGTCTACACCGACGTCAAGGGCAACGAGGCCACAGCCTACGGCCTTATAATGGCTTCCGAGAAGTCGGGGCTCCCCCTCTACCTCGGCAGCTACCCGATAACCCCCGCGACCGACATTCTCCACGAGCTTGCCAAGCGCAAGGACCTCGGCGTGAAGGCGTGCCAGATGGAGGACGAGATCGCGGGCGTGTGCTCCGCCATCGGCGCCTCGTTCGCCGGAAGCCTCGCCGTGACCTCCACCTCCGGCCCCGGACTCGCCCTGAAGGGTGAGGCTATCGGTCTTGCCGTGATGGCCGAGCTCCCGCTTGTGGTGATCGACGTGCAGCGCGGCGGCCCCTCGACCGGCCTCCCGACCAAAACCGAGCAGACCGACCTCAACCAGGCGCTCTACGGCCGCAACGGCGAGTCGCCCCTGGCCGTAGTGGCTCCGCTGAGCCCCACCGACTGCTTCGACACCGCCTTCGAGGCGTGCCGCATCGCCGTCGAGCATATGACCCCCGTGATACTGCTGAGCGACGCCTTCATAGGCAACGGCTCCTCGGCATGGCGCATCCCCGAGGCCGGCGACTATCCCGAAATTCGCCCGAACTTCGTGCCCGACGAGGTGAAGGATTCCTGGCGCCCCTATATGCGCGACCCGGAGACACTCACCCGCTACTGGGCAATCCCCGGTACCCCCGGCATGATGCACCGCCTCGGCGGCTTGGAGAAGGACGACCATACCGGCGCCATCTCCACCGATCCCCGCAACCACGCCGTGATGGTTGAGCGCCGCCGCGAGAAGGTGGCCCGCATCGCCCGCGACATCCCCGCCCAGGAAGTCGTCTGCGATTCCCCCGAGGCTGAGACCCTCCTGGTAGGGTGGGGGGGCACCTACGGCCACCTCTACACCGCCGCCGAGGAGCTCAACGCCCAGGGCGTGCCCGTGGCCCTCGCGCAGTTCCGATACATCAACCCCCTCCCCGCCAACACCCCCGAGCTGCTCCGCCGCTACAAGCGGGTGATCGTCGCCGAGCTCAACAGCGGCCAGTTTGCCGACTACCTGCAGGCACGCTTCCCCGACGTCAACATAAGCCGTATCAACAAAATCGAAGGCCAGCCTTTCCTCGTAAGCGAAATCGTCGAGAGCGTAAAGGAGCTGTTAAACAAATAACGCGCTAACTCTTATGGAAGAGAAGAAATATACCCAGGCCGACTATAAGAGCGACCAGCCGGTGCGCTGGTGTGCCGGCTGCGGCGACCACGCCGTGCTCAACTCCCTGCAGAAGGCTATGGCGACCTTGGGCGTGGCTCCCGAAATGACGGCGGTCATCTCCGGCATCGGATGCTCCTCGCGCCTCCCTTATTATATGAACAGCTACGGCTTCCATACCATCCACGGCCGCGCCGCCGCGGTGGCTACCGGCTTCAAGGTGGCCAACCCCGAGATGCAGGTATGGCAGATTTCCGGCGACGGCGACGGGCTCGCCATCGGCGGCAACCACTTCATCCACGCCGTGCGCCGCAACATCGACATCAATATGCTGCTCCTCAACAACCGTATCTACGGCCTGACCAAGGGGCAGTACTCGCCGACCTCGGCCCGCGGATTCGTGTCGAAGTCGTCCCCCTACGGCACCACCGAGGATCCCTTCATCCCCGCTGAGCTGGTATTCGGCGCCCGCGGCAACTTCTTCGCCCGCGCCATCGACGTTGACCTCGCCACCTCGCAGGAGGTGATGGTGGCCGCCGCCCGCCACAAGGGCGCCTCGGTAGTCGAGATTCTGCAGAACTGCATGATATTCAACAACGGCATCCACGCCGCCGTGGCCGACCGCGAATTCCGCGCCGACCGCACGATCCATCTGCGCCATGGCGAGAAGATGATCTTCGGCAAGGACCAGAACCGCGGCCTGGTGCGCGACGGCTTCCTGGTGAAGGCCGTGACCATCGGCCAGGACGGTTGGACCATCGACGACGTGCTCGTTCACGATGCCCACACCCCCTCCAACTTCCTCCATCAGCAGCTCGCCATGATGGACGGCACCGAGCTTCCGATGGCTGTCGGAGTGATCCGCGACGTCGAAGGCCTCACCTACGATGCCGAGGTATCGCGCCAGGTCGAGGAAGTGCGCGCCCGCAAAGGCTTCGACTCCCTCCGCTCCCTCCTCCTCGCCGGCGACACCTGGACCGTCGAATAATCCCCCGGGCGGCAAGCCGCCCGCACTTGATACAAAAGCCGTTCGGGGCGCTCCCTCCCCAAAGCGCCCCGGGCGGCTTTCTTTTCCCTTCTTTCCACCCCTTTCCCAGCCCTCTTTCTCCTTCACCTTTCACCTCTTCACTTTTCACTCCCCCTCCGCGCAGGCGGAGGGGTTGTCGAGGGGAACTTGCGTGGCGCTGAACAGGTTGGCCTGGAGGCTGGCCGCGACGGGCGCGTGAACCTTTGGTATGCCGCGGTGGTTCTATTAGGTAGACAACGAAAAACTTAACGTTATGAAAAAGACTATGTATTTCGCTCTCGCCGCTCTCGCGCTTACAGCCTGCGGTACGAAGAAGAGCGACACCGCCGCTGCCACAGACACTGCCACCCCGACAGCCGATGAGTATGTTTACTACGAAGGAGTGCTCCCCGCCGCTGACGCTGACGGCGTTCGGTACAGCCTTACGCTCGATTATGACGATGACAACCCCGACAAGGGCGATTACAAGCTGACCGAGACTTATATCAAGGGTGATTCAGCCGTCAGCAGCTTCCTTACCGAAGGCGATTTCGATGTCAAGACCGGCACGCCTACCGACCCGTCGGCCCGTTACCTCGTGATGGTTCCCGAAGTTGAGGCCGGAGCCACCCCGGGCCAGTCAATGTATTTTATCGCCGAGACCGATTCGACCCTCACGCTCGTGAGCGCCGACCTTTCGAAGTCGGTTAATCCCGAGCTCAACTATACCATAACCCGCGTGGCCCAGCTTCAGAAGTAACCAACGGCCCGGATGCGTAATAAACGGCGGGAGCCGCGGAATCAGTTTCCGCGGCTCCCGTTGTATGTCGCCGTACAGTTTGCGCGTCAGCGGTTTTTGTGGGTCGAGGCCCCGCTGTTGTCGGCTTTGCGCAGATTTGTGATGTGGGTTGTCGCGCGGGAGGCCCCCGAAGTCTCCACCTCGCCCGATTTTGCCGAGAGGTTGCCGAGCGATGCCTTCGACGCGCCGCTGCATTCGAGGTCGAGGTAGCCGGTAGATCCGGCAATGGTCACGTTCGACGCGCCGGAAACCTCCAGGTCGATTCTGCGGGTGCTGGAGCGCGCTATCTTTATGTTCGAGGAGCCGGAGCATTCGATTTTCACGTCGGCCGCCTTGAGGTCGGTTATGTCGACGTTGGACGCTCCGTCGATTTCCATATCTACCTTCCCGTTGGTGCCGAGGCGGCTGGCGGTGAAGGAGCAGGCTCCGTCGAGTTCTATCTCGTTTATTACGGGGGTGGTGACCACGACGCTTACCGAGCGGCTGCGTCCGAAATTCATCCGGCGGTTGTCGGAGCGCCATATTTTCAGCTTGCCGCCTGTCTGCTTGATTTTGGTTTTGGCCACATCCTCCTCGGAGCCGGTGATTTTGAGGCCCACGGGTGTGCCCTGCACATATTTCACGTTTACCGCCGATGACACTTCGAGCTTGTCGAAAGCCTTTATCGAGCGCGACTCGGTGATGGTTTTGGCAGAGATGGAGGGGATTATGGCCGCGGCGGCCAGTGTGAGTGCTATTAGCTTTTTCATCGTCGGTGTTTTTGTGGTTATAATTGTTAGACGCGTCCGGCGGCGAAATGTTGCACAGGCAGGCGAAAATATTTCTGGAAAAATGAAAAAAAGAGGCAGCCGGGCTGTAAGCCGGGTTATGTCGGGCTCCCGGTTTCGGCTCCCCCGTAGGGGGCGACCCTGGACGCCCGTCCCGTCATTTATCTATGCGGCCTGTTGCCAGGCGCGCTAAAGCAGCCTACCCCCCGGCAGTGGACGGGCAATCCTTGAATGCCGGTATACTTGGCCTTGCAGCTCGTCAGACGTGCGGCGTCCCGTCTCGCGGCGGGACCCGGTGGGCTCTTACCCCGCCTTTTCACCCTTGCCTCCGGGGCGGGGCCCCGGGGGCGGTTGTTTTCTGTCACGCTTGCTCCGCGGTCACCCGCGGCTTTCCGTTAAAAAGGACGATGCCCTGCGCTGCCCGGACTTTCCTCATCTTCGCCGCCGCTGAGCGGCGGGAATCCGCGACGGGACGTCCGGCTGCCTCGTTTTTCTGAGGCAAATTTACGAAATCTTTCGCGTAGTTGCGCGATTTGGGTGCCACTTTTTCCTCTTTTGACCGATTTTGCGTAATTTTGTAGAATGAAGATTACCGCTGCGCAACGAAAATGGATCGGCTCGCTGAAGTCGGCACGCCACCGCCGCGAGGCCGCGGCTTTCGTGGCCGAAGGCACCCGCTGTGTGTTCGAGACGCTCCCCAAGTTCGCCCCCCGATGCCTGGTGGCTACCCCGAAATGGCTCGATGAAAACGGCGCGTCGCTCCCCGCGGGCTCGCCCGAGCCTCTGACGGCTTCGGCCGAGGAGATGCGAGCCATGTCGTCGCTGCAAACGCCCCAGGGGGTGCTCGCCGTGTATGACATTCCCGAGCTGCCGCCGCTCGCGCTCCCCGCCGACGGGGAGCTGTGCCTGGCGCTCGACACGGTGCAGGACCCGGGCAACCTCGGCACGATCGTGAGGGTGGCGTCGTGGTTCGGCATACGCCGTATTTTCGCCTCCGAGACCACCGTCGACCTCTACAACCCCAAGGTAGTGCAGGCCACGATGGGGGGGCTCGCCGGGGTTGAGACCCGCTACCTCGACCTCCCCCGCTTCCTCGCCGAGGCGTCGGCCGCGGGGTTGCCGATTTATGGTACTTTCCTCGACGGGGCCGACCTTTACCGCTCGGAGCTCACCCCGGGGGGCATTATAGTATTCGGCAACGAGGGCAACGGGGTGTCGGCCGAAGTCGGCGCCCTCTGCGACCACCGGTTGAAGATTCCGTCGTTCCCTCCCGACGGTGAGGCCGTGGAGTCGCTCAACGTGGCCACAGCCGCCGCCATCACAGCCGCCGAATTCCGCCGCCGAATCTTATAAAACTATGGCCAAGACGAAAGAGAAAACAATGTGGTTCTGCACCGAGTGCGGGGCCGGCTCCCCGAAATGGGAGGGGCGCTGCCCGGCGTGCGGCGCGTGGAACACAATGGTCGAGGAGAAGGTCGCTCCCTCCTCCAAAGGGGCCGGAAAGCTCTCGCAGAGGCTCCAGTCGCCCAAGAGCGTGGCTAAGAAGGTGTCGGAAATCGTCACCGCCGACGAGCCGCGGATCCATATGCCCTCCGAGGAGCTCAACCGGGTGCTCGGAGGGGGCCTGGTGCCCGGGTCGATGGTGCTCATCGGCGGCGAGCCGGGCATCGGCAAGTCGACACTCGTGCTTCAGAACATACTGTCGATCAAGAGCCGGCGCATCCTATATGTGTCGGGCGAGGAGAGCGCGGCGCAAATCAAGATGCGCGCCGACCGCATTGGCCGCATGAGCGACAACTGCTATATCGTCACCGAGACCTCGCTTGAAAACATTTTCGAGCATATCGCCCAGGTGAAGCCCGAGCTGCTGGTGGTCGATTCGGTGCAGACCATCGCCTCTGACGCCCTGGAGTCTTCGGCGGGGAGTGTCGGGCAGGTGCGCGAGTGCGCCGCCCGGTTGCTCCGCTTCGCGAAGGAGAGCGGCGTGCCGGTGCTCCTCATCGGGCATATCACCAAGGAGGGTTCGCTGGCCGGTCCGAAGGTGCTCGAACACATTGTCGACGCCGTTCTTCAGTTCGAGGGTGACAGCCAGTATATGTACCGCATACTCCGCGCGTCGAAAAACCGCTTCGGCAATACCTCCGAGTTGGGCATCTACGAGATGTGCCGCCGTGGGTTGCGCGAGGTCACCAACCCCTCGGAGCTCCTCCTTTCGCAGCCCGACGGCGAGATACTCTCGGGGTGCGCCGTGGGGGTGACGATCGAGGGTATACGCCCCTTCCTCATCGAGGCCCAGGCGTTGGTGAGCACCGCCGCCTACGGCACGCCGCAGCGATCCGTCACCGGGTTCGACTCCAAGCGCATGAATATGCTGCTGGCGGTGCTTGAGAAGCGCGCCGGGTTCCGCCTGGCGCAGAAGGACGTGTTCCTCAACATCGCCGGGGGGCTGAAAGTGTCCGACCCGGCGCTCGACCTGGCGGTTACCGCCGCCATCCTGTCGAGCAACATCGACGTGGCTCTCCCGCCCCGCGTGTGCCTTAGCGGCGAGGTGGGGCTCAGCGGCGAGCTGAGGCCCGCGGCCCGCATGGAGCAGCGCGTCAGGGAGGCCGAAAAGCTCGGTATGAACACCATAGTGGTGCCCCGCGGCTCCCTCAAAGGGGTCGATGTCAAAGGGCTCTCCATCGAGGTTTTCGAGGCCGGAAAGGTTGAGGAAGCGTGCCGCTATCTGTTGGCCGGCCGCTGATTGTTGAATTTTTTTTCATCGCGTTGCAACTTTTTTCCTACCTTTGCCATCTAAGCGTAAATAGAGGTTTTACCACATATAAGCCAATTCATTAATCATCATATAATTTTATTTCGATGAAAAAGTTTCTTATCAAGGCGTTGATGCTGATGTCCGGGTGCGTGTCGCTCGCTTTCAGCGCTTCGGCCCAGATGGAGCAGCTCCCCAAGGACCCCGCCGTTCGCTACGGGACGCTCCCCAACGGACTGACCTATTACATCCGCCACAACGAGACCCCCAAGGGGCAGGCCGATTTCTACATCGCGCAGAAGGTCGGCTCGATTCTCGAAGAGGACGAGCAGCGCGGCCTGGCGCACTTCCTGGAGCATATGTGCTTCAACGGTACCAAGAATTTCGAAGGCAACGAGGTCGTTAAATGGCTTGAGACCAAGGGCGTGAAGTTCGGCATGAACCTCAACGCCTACACCTCGATTGACGAGACTGTCTACAACATATCCAACGTGCCCGTTACCAACGAGGCCGTGCAGGACTCCTGTCTGCTCATCCTCCACGACTGGGCCGACGGTCTGCTCCTCCTCCCCGAGGAAATTGACAAGGAGCGCGGCGTGATCCATGAGGAATGGCGCATGCGCAACGTGGGCCAGCAGCGTCTTATGGAGAAGCTCCTCCCCGATATGTATCCCGGCTCGAAGTACGGCTACCGCCTGCCGATCGGCACCATGGAGGTTGTCGACAACTTCCCCTACCAGGCTCTCCGCGACTACTATGAGGCTTGGTACCGCCCCGACCAGCAGGGTGTGGTGGTTGTCGGCGACATCGACGTTGACGCCATCGAGAAGAAAATCAAGGATATTTTCTCACCTATCGAGATGCCCGAGGATGCCGAGGACCGCGACTACGAGCCCGTGCCCGACACTGAAGGTACTATCTACGTTGTTGGCGCCGACCCCGAGATGCCCAACACCCGCGTGCAGATCTACTTCAAGAACGATGTGATCCCCTTCCCGATGCGCAACACCATCGCCTATCTCGCTCAGAAGTACGTCACCGACATCGCGACCTCGATGCTTAACGCCCGCCTCGACGAAATCGGCTCCACCCCCGACTCCCCCTTCGCCGCCGCCGGCTCCTACTATGGCAACTACTTCATCGCCAGCACCAAGGACGCGCTTACCGTTGTAGGTATCGCGAAGGACGGCAAGGTCGACGATACCCTCGCCTCGATTTACCGCGAACTACTCCGCGCCATCCGCGGCGGATTCACCTTCTCGGAGTATGACCGCGCCCGCAGCGAGTACCTCTCGCAGCTCGAAAAGGAGTACAACAACCGCGCCAAGACCGAGAACGAGGCTTACGTCAACTCCTATGTGCGCAACTTCATCGACGGTACCCCGATGATGGACATCGAGAAGCAGTACCCCATGATGCAGATGCTCGCCAACCAGGTCCCCGTGGAGGCTATCAACGAGGCTGTCAAGCAGCTCGTGGGCGACAACAACCGCGTGGTTTCCGTGATGATGCCTGAGAAGGAGGGCCTTGCCGTTCCCACCAAGGATGAGCTCGCCAACGTTATGAAGGGCGTTGACGCCGAGGAGATCGCTCCCTTCGTCGACGACGTGAAGGCCGAACCCCTGATTCCGCAGCTCCCCGCTCCCGGCAAGATTGTCAGCGAGAAGAAGCTCGACAAGTGGGGCGCCATCGAATGGGTGCTCTCCAACGGCGCCAAGGTGGTAGTCAAGCCCACCGAGTTCAAGGCCGACGAAATCCTCTTCGACGCACAGGCGCTCGGCGGCACTTCGGTGTTCCCCGACGAATACGCCGCTTCGCTGATGTTCCTCCCCTACGCCCAGCAGCAGCACGGCCTCGGCGAATACTCCTATAAGGACCTCCAGAAGTACCTCCAGGGCAAGCAGTGCTCCGTAAGCTTCAGCTTCGACGACTATATGCGCGACGTGGCCGGTACAACCACTCCCAAGGACCTTCCCGTGATGATGGAGCTTATTTATATGGGCTTCACCAACTACACCATCTCCCCCGACGAGTTCGCCGCTTCGCAGAACTCCATCGCCGGCTTCCTCCACAACCAGGAGACCGAGCCCCAGTATGTGTTCGGCAAGGAGGTTGCCAAGGCTCTCTATTCCAACCCCCGCAAGCAGGCCCTCTCGACTGAGGCGATCCAGAACGCCAAGCTCGACCAGACTCTCGACGTGTTCAAGAAGATGACCGCCAACGCCGCCGACTACATCTTCTTCTTCGTCGGCAGCATCAACCTCGACACCTTCCGTCCGCTCGTCGAGCAGTATATCGCCACTCTCCCCGCCGATACCAAGGCCGCCGTCACCAAGCCCGAATTCCTCCCCTCGCTCGAAATGAACGTCAGCGAGAAGCTGACCGTGGCTAAGACCCCGATGCAGACCCCGCAGACCTACGCCCTCATCATCGAGCCCGCCAACATCCCCTACACCATGAAGGACCGCGCCGCCGCCTCGATCGCCGGCCAGATCCTCAGCCAGCGCCTCCTCGAAAAGGTGCGCGAGGAGATGGGTGCCGTTTACTCGATCGGCGCTTACGGCCAGATGGAGCGCGTTGCCGACAAGTTCAACACCACCATGCTCTCCCAGTTCCCGATGAAGCCCGAGCTCCAGAAGGAAGTGCTCGACTACGTTGCCAAAGCCTTCAAGGAGATGGAGACCACCGTCAAGCCCGAAGAGCTCGCCAAGGTCACCGAGTTCATGATCAAGAACGTCAAGGAGCAGCGCGAGAAGAACCAGGCATGGCTCAACGGCATGGCCGGCGAAGCCCTCAACGGCGTTGACACCTTCAACGGTGCCGAAGAGATGTACGCCTCCTTCACCGTCGACGACATCCAGAACTTCATGAAGAAGCTCAACGGCCAGGGCAACTACCGTGTGATCCTCCTCGAAGCCGAGGAATCCCCCGCCAAGTAACCCCCGCCCCAAAATATCCCAAATTTGACAGCGAAGTAATCCGCCTCAGATAACCGCCAAAGAGCGCGCCACCCCGGCGCGCTCTTTTTGTTTCCCTCCCCCCTGGTCCTCCTCCCTCTCTCCTCCCGCTTTCGGCGCCTTCTCCTTCCCTTATCTGCGCCGTATCCTGCGCCTTCTCCCATCCTCTGCTATTTTTTTAAGGCAAGTACCTTTTCTATTCAGTTCCTAATCACTATATTTGCGGGCGGGCTCTGCCCGCCCCACCGAACGCCAGGCTCTCCGCTCCTATTGTCAGGCTTTTTTCTTTGCCTCCCGTTTTAGCGGTGCCAGCCGCCTTGTCGTTCCGTGTGAGGGCGAAGCCCGAAATCCCAATAATTCCAACTCCCCGATAATCACTCCCTTCCGTATGGCTCATTCGATGAAGCGCCGGTGCGCCACTCACGATTACCGTTCCCGCTGTTATTATATGATTACAATGGGCAAAGCGAAAGGGATTCCGGCGCTTTCCATTATTTCAGGCTCCCCGTCGGCACCGGTTGTCGCGCGTACGGCCGTAGGGGAGATTGTTGAAAGGAACATAAGGGCAATACACCGCGCGTTCCCTCAGGCGAGAGTCAAGAGATATGTCATAATGCCTGACCATGTGCATTTCGTGGTGTTCATTACCGAGCGGACTCCGTACCATCTCGGCAAAATCATAGGCCATTTCGCTGGCCATTGCTCCCGTGATTATAACGGCGCCACGGAGCCGGTTTTCGAAGAGGGCTATCACGACCGCATCTTACTCCGTGCCGGACAGCTCGATGCCTTGATCGCCTACGTCAAGGATAACCCCAGGCGCTACCTGGTAAGAACCCATAACCCCGGTTTGTTTAAGTCGCGTTTAGTCGTGGCGATTGATGGCAAAGAATACAAAATGTTTGGAAATCCCATGCTGCTGAGGCACCCGGTGATCGAGGCGGTCAGAATCAGTTCCAAATTCTCGCAGTCCGAGCTATCCATTCACCAATCGCGATGGGACGAGGCGGTGCGGGAATGCGGAGTCTTGGTATCGCCGTTCATAAGCGGCGCCGAAAAAGCCGTGCGCGACCGCGCTATCGAAGGAGGAGCGGCGGTTATAGTGATTACCCGCGAGCCGTTCCCTGAGCGCTACAAACCTCCAGGCCGTTTTTTCGAACTCTGCTCGGAGGGTAGGCTGCTCCTTATTTCATTCCGCGACGACTCCTCGCCCTACGACAGCTCCCCGATCACCCGCGGCCAGGCTCTCGCTATGAATGCCTTCGCCGAAACGCTTGCCGACCTCTCAAAGCGAAAAAGCTTGGTGCTCAGGAATTATTGTTGAAATCCTTTTTTTCGCCGCCTTGTCGTTCGGTGTGAGGGCGAAGCCCGAAATCTCAAACCTTGGGTCATTTGGGGGGAATTTGCTAACTTTGGGGGTTATTTTGAAAAAGCAGTGTATGCCGAAGAATAAAAAGAGAAAGCCGCTGTGGGTACTGTTGGCCGTCGCGGTGGCCGCGGCCGCGGTAGGCGCGTGGTGGCTGAGGGGCGCTTTGAGCGGTTTCCCCGGCGATGAGGCCGCGTGGGTGAGGATTCCGGCCGGCGCGTCGCGGACCCAGGTGGCCGACTCGCTGAGGAGTGCCCTCGGCGACAGCTTCGGAGGCGAGGTGGCCTCCCTCTGGAGCGGCAATACGGCTGTTTCACGCGGCGCTTACCGAATCGAGCCAGGCGAACGGGCCTGGCGGGTGGCCCGCAAGATAGGGCAGGGGAGGC
Organism: uncultured Muribaculaceae bacterium; assembly: GCA_910587075.1. Taxonomy (GTDB): domain Bacteria; phylum Bacteroidota; class Bacteroidia; order Bacteroidales; family Muribaculaceae; genus UBA7173. Next base: position 52,099 of record CAJUKE010000009.1, on the reverse strand, counting down.
AGACCCCCGTGAAGCTCACTTTCAACAATATCCGCACGATGGACCAACTTGCTTCGCGGTTGGGGGAGCGCATGGAGTTCGATTCGGCGGAATTCCTGAGCGCCGCCGACTCGCTTGCCCGCGCCGACGGCAGGGTCGGACGCGCTGAGGAGCTTCCGGCCATGTTCGTGCCCGACACCTACGAGGCATATTGGACCGACTCTCCGGCCAAGGTGGCCGCGATGCTTTTCAAGTACCGCGACCGCTTTTGGAGCGACGAGCGCCGCGCCAAGGCCGAGGCTCTCGGGCTGAACCCCGCCGAGGTGGCTACGCTGGCCTCGATAGTCGAGGAGGAGAGCAACGCCGCCGACGAGCGCCCGCTCATAGCCCGGCTGTATCTCAACCGCCTGAAGCGGGGTATGCCGCTCCAGGCCGACCCCACGGTGAAGTTCGCCTGCGGTGATTTCGCGGCGCGGCGTGTAACCGGCGCGATGCTCCGCGAGGACTCCCCCTACAACACCTACCGCGTCGCCGGATTGCCACCCGGCCCGATACGCGTGGCGTCGAAGGGGGCCATCGACGCTGTGCTCGACGCGCCGGAGCATGACTGGCTTTATATGTGCGCCAAGGCCGACTTTTCGGGGCGCCACGCTTTCGCCGCCGACTTCGCCGCGCACACCCGCAACGCCGCCGCCTATCGCCGCGCACTCGACGCGAGGGGCATCCGCTGACCCCGCCGCGCGGGGCGCGCCAGCTCCTCGGTTTATGCTTTTTTAACGTTTTGCGGAACCCGTTTTTTTTCGTATATTTGCACTCATACCGCGGAATGTCGCGGCAGGTTCATCCGTCTCTCTCCGACGCTTACACGGAAACCTTTGTCGCTCAACGTTTAATCCGCCACCCCGCGACGGCCACGCGCCGACGCCTCCTCACTCTCCGCCGGGCACTACCTGTCCGGCCCGCCATCCGCAATAAAAAAAACGACATAAATGACAGGTAAATGGAATTATTTACCCCTAACACCCGAAGAGCGAAAAACCGAGGCAGCCTTGGCAAAAAGATACGCCGACTGTCCTCCCATCAGCGAGCTGCTGGTCCGTCGCGAGATCTCCTCGGTGGAAGAGGCTGAGCGCTTTTTCCACCCCTCTCTGAGGAATCTTCACGACCCGTTCCTAATGCCCGGCATGGATAAAGCTGTTCAAAGGCTTAACAAGGCCATGGGGTCAAAGGAGAAAATCATGGTATACGGCGACTACGACGTCGACGGCACTACGGCCGTGGCGCTGGTCTACAAGTACCTTAGGAATTTTTACTCCAACATCGACTATTTCATACCCACCCGCTACGAGGAGGGGTACGGAATCTCATCGGAAACCATCGACGAGTTCGCCTCCCAGGGGGTGAGGCTCGTGATTATTCTTGATTGCGGAATCAAGGCCAACGAAGAGGTAGCCCACGCCCGTGAGCACGGCATCGACTTCATTATCTGCGACCACCACGTCCCCGACGCCGAGTTGCCGCAGGCCGCCGCCATCCTCAACCCGAAAATGCCGGGCAGCACCTACCCCTTCGAGCACCTCTCGGGGTGCGGGGTCGGCTACAAGCTGATGCAGGCCTTCTCGATCAGCAACGGCATCCCGCAGAACGACCTCGAAGGGATGCTCGATCTGGTAGCGGTCTCTATCGCTGCCGACATCGTGCCGATGACGGGCGAGAACCGCGTGATGACCTATTTCGGCCTGCGCCGCATCAACGCCAACCCGAATCTCGGCCTCCGCGCGATAATCCGCATCTGCGGCCTCAGCGGCAAGGAGATCTCCATCTCCGACGTGATTTTCAAAATCGGCCCGCGCATCAACGCCTCGGGACGCATGCAGAGCGGCCGCGAGGCGGTCGAGCTGCTGGTGTCGCGCGACTTCAACGACGCGCTCCGCTGCGCCCGCAACATCGACCAGTACAACAAGGACCGCAAGGAGCTCGACAAGCGCATCACTGACGAGGCCAACGCCATCCTCGCCGAGGATCCCGGGAAGGTGGCCGGAAAGAAGTCCATCGTGATTTTCAACAAGGACTGGCACAAGGGTATCATCGGCATCGTGGCATCCCGCATAACGGAGCTGTACTACAAGCCCGCCGTGGTGCTGACCCTCTCCAACGGGCTGGCCACCGGCTCGTCGCGCTCCGTGCAGGGGTTCGACATCTACAAGGCTGTGGAGTCGGCCCGCGACATCCTGGAGACGTTCGGCGGCCACCCCTACGCCGTGGGGCTCTCGCTCCGCGAGGAGAACATACCCGAGTTCCGTCGCCGCTTCGAGGATTACGTCGCCGCCAACATTCTCCCCTCACAGCTCAACCCGAGCTTCGACATCGACGCCAACCTCAGCTTCGCCGAGATTACCCCCGAATTCATCACTATGCTGCGCCGTTTCCAACCGTTCGGGCCCAAGAACCCGAGGCCGGTGTTCCGCAGCAGGGGAGTGGTGGATTTCGGCACCAGCAAGCTCGTCGGGCGCCAGCTTGAGCACATTAAGCTCGAACTGGTCGACGATACCTGCGGCAAGGTGTTCAACGGCATAGCGTTCAATATGGCTCCGCTCTTCGAGGGGGTCCACAGCGGGCGCAAGTTCGACATCTGCTACACCATCGAGGACAACAAGCACAAGGGTACCGTCGGCGCGATCCAGCTCCAAATCAAGGAAATCGTGTTTTGCGACTGACCGAGCCCGACATCCTGGCGATTCTGGGGCGCTACTGGGGCTACGGCTCCTTCCGCCCTATGCAGCGGGAAATCATCGAATCGGTGCTCGCCGGGTGCGACACGCTCGGGCTGCTCCCAACCGGGGGCGGCAAGTCAATCACGTTCCAGGTTCCGGCGATGGCTATCGACGGGCTGACCATCGTGGTCACCCCGCTCATATCCCTTATGAAGGACCAGGCCGACAATCTCGCTGGCAGGGGCATCAAAGCCTACTACCTCCACAGCGGTATGTCGGCCCGCGAGAGCCGCCTGGCGTTCGACAAATGCCGCCTCGGCAAGGCCAAAATTCTGTACCTCTCGCCCGAGAGGCTGCAGAACGAGCGCTTCAGGGCACAGCTTCGGCACCTCCCCGTGGCGCTCATCGTGGTCGACGAGGCGCACTGCATCTCGCAGTGGGGCCATGACTTCCGCCCCTCCTACCTCCGCATCGCCGAGCTCCGCGACTCGTTTCCCGACGCCCCGGTGCTCGCCCTCACGGCTTCGGCCACGCCGCAGGTGGTGGCCGACATCAAGCGGTCGCTCCGATTCCGGGGCGAGGGGGGCGAGTTCCGCCTCAGCTTTACCCGCGGCAACATCTCATACATCGTCAGACACTGCGACTTCAAAGAGCCGCAGCTGCTGCGCGTGCTGGCCGGGGTGCCGGGCACTGCCATCGTGTACACCCGTTCGAGAAAGCGCACCCGCGAAGTGGCCGATTTCCTGAAAACCAACGGCGTGAGCGCCGACTATTACCATGCCGGACTCCTCCCCGAGGAGAAGGAGGCCCGGCAGGACAGTTGGAAGTGTGGGCGCACCCGCGTGATGGTGGCCACCAACGCCTTCGGTATGGGCATCGACAAGCCCGACGTCAGGGTGGTGGTCCACGTCGACCTCCCCTCGTCGCTTGAGGAGTATTACCAGGAGGCGGGGCGTGCCGGGCGCGACGGGCTCCCCTCGTTCGCCGTGGTGCTCGCTACCAAGGGCGACCGCCGCGTGCTTTCGAAAAGGGTCACCGACTCCTTCCCCCCCAAAGAGTTCATACGCGACGCATACCACAACCTGTGTGTCTGGTTTGATGTCGCCATGGGCGAGGGCGCGGGGCTCGTGCGCGAGTTCGACCTGGCGGCCTACTGCGAGCGCTTCAAGACCTCGGCGGCTATGACCCGAAGCGCCCTGACCATACTCAGTCGAGCCGGGTATATCGAATATGAGGAGGACCCCAACACCCGGTCGCGGCTTATGATGACCGTCGACCGCCGGGCGCTCTACGATCTCGAACTCGACCGCGCCGCCGACGACCTCCTCCAGGCCATACTGCGGATGTACACCGGCATTTTCGCCGACTACGAATACATCGACGAGATAAGTCTCGCCGCGAGACTCGGGGTGAGTCCGCGGCAGGTCTACGAGACTCTGCTGCGCCTCAGCCGTATGCGTGTTATCCATTACGTTCCCCGCCGCTCGACCCCCATCGTGGTGTTTCTGCAGCGGAGGCAGCCCCGGGCCGACATACTGCTCCCGGTCGAAATCTACGAGCACCGGCGCGCCCAGATGGAGCGGCGCGTCGAGGCTATGAAGCGCTTCGTGTTCAACGACGGGGAGTGCCGCGTCGAGGGGATGCTCCGCTACTTCGGCGAGGATGACGCCGGGGAATGCGGCTCGTGCGACGTGTGCCGCTCGGCGAGACAGGCGCCACCCCCGGCGCTCACGCCCGAAGAGGCCGACCGCGTGATCCTCCACATCGTTTCTCAGCTCCCCGAGGGACGCCCCATCAGCTACATCAACCGCGTGGGGGCCATACCCCGCGACCTTATGCTCGAACGGCTCCGCGAGCTGGCCGACGCCGGTAAAATATCTCTCACGCCCGACTTCCGCGTCGTAGTTGCGCCTCCCGGCTCCTGATCTTGCGCAAACCGATGATTGTCAGACTGAAAACACCGAGATTTTAAAGCGCGGTTCGAACACAAGCATATAAAACGCCCCGGCATTTAACTTAAAATGTCGGGACTTTTAATAATTATGGCCTTTGATAAACAATAATTAAACTCTTTTAGCGGCCAACGCTTTATCTTTTGCCGCCCGGCGTTGTTATAGTAATAAAACAAAACAATAGCCCAATCGCCGCAAAGCATTGGGATAGTCAGTATAAGTGAGTTTATGATATGAATTAACGCGTTGATGATAATCCGATTCAATTTAATTTACCTCATACCTCATAATTCTGACTTAGGACATAATTAACGACTGAGATTCAACACATAAGGTTATTTAGGAGACAACCCTCAAAGAGACATCCCTCGTCCTTTTTACCGGGTAGTGATACCAGGTACTGAGGCTCTCATAAATAAATAGTTGAAACGTCGGGGAGGCAACGCCACGCAAGGTGTTGCCTCCCTCTGTTTCGCGGGGGGATCAGCGGAGCTTGTTGAGGGCGTCGAGCATCTCGACCAGCGAGGCGCGCACCGAGCGGAGGCGCTCGACGGCGCGGGCCTGGCGTTCGAGCCCCTCGCGGTTGGTGCGCAGGGCCTCGCGGGCCGCTTCGATATGCAGCCCCTTGTCTTTCAGCAGGTAGTGGATCATGCGCAGCCGTTCGAGGTCGCGCGGGGTGTAGAAGCGGGTGCCTTTTGCGTTGCGTTTTGGCGACACCATGGGGAACTGCGTTTCCCAAAAGCGGAGCGTCGATTGCGCGACGCCTATCAGCTCCGCGACTTCACTTATTTTATAATACTTCTTGTCAATGTTTTCGGTTGCCATCTGCTTGCAAAAGTAGCTAAATTTCCGTAATTTCGCGCATTCAAACGGGCGCTTTTTGGCACCCCGGCCCGCGTTTGGCGCGGCGCCCCTCGAGGCAAACAATAAACTTACATCATTATATGAGCAACAAACCGATGACTGCCAAGGAGATCCGCGAATCTTTCAAGCAGTTTTTCAAAGGGAAGGGGCACCAGATCGTGCCATCCGCCCCTATGGTAATCAAAGATGATCCGACGCTGATGTTCACCAACGCCGGGATGAACCAGTTCAAAGATATTATCCTTGGCAACAAGGCCCCCAAGTGGACCCGCGTAACCGACAGCCAGAAGTGCCTCCGCGTTTCCGGCAAGCACAACGACCTCGAAGAGGTGGGCCACGACACATACCACCACACTATGTTCGAGATGCTTGGCAACTGGTCGTTCGGCGACTATTTCAAGGCCGAGGCTATCGACTGGGCCTGGGAATTTCTCGTTGACGTGCTCGGCCTGAACCCCGAGCGCCTTTACGCGACCGTTTTCGAGGGCTCGGAGGCCGAAGGGCTCACCCGCGACGACGAGGCTGCCGCCATTTGGGAGAAGCACCTCCCCAAGGACCACATAATCAACGGCAACAAGCACGATAACTTCTGGGAGATGGGCGACACGGGTCCCTGCGGCCCCTGCTCGGAAATCCACATCGACCTCCGCTCCGACGAGGAGCGCGCCAAGATTTCCGGCGCCGAGATGGTCAACAAGGACCACCCCCAGGTAATCGAAATATGGAACCTGGTGTTCATGCAGTTCAACCGCAAGGCCGACCACTCGCTCGAACCCCTCCCCGCCAAGGTTATCGACACCGGCATGGGCTTCGAACGCCTCTGCATGGCTCTCCAGGGCAAAACCTCCAACTACGATACCGACGTTTTCACTCCGCTGATCGCTAAAATCGCCGAACTGTCGGGCAAGAAATACGGCGAGGATGAAAAGGTCGATGTGGCCATGCGCGTAATCGCTGACCATGTGCGCACCATCGCCTTCTCCATCGCCGACTCCCAGCTCCCCTCCAACGCCAAGGCCGGATATGTGATCCGCCGCATTCTGCGCCGCGCCGTGCGCTACGCCTACACCTTCCTCGGTGCCCGCGAGGCGTTCCTCTACCGCCTGGTCGACACCCTCATCGAGTCGATGGGCGAGGCTTATCCCGAGCTCGTTTCGCAGCGCGACCTCATCATGAAGGTCACCAAGGAGGAGGAGGACTCATTCCTCCGCACCCTCGACAACGGCATTACCCTGCTGGAGCGCGCTATCGCCGCCGCCCGCAAGGAGGGTAAGACCGAAATCACCGGCAAGGAGGCGTTCGTGCTCTACGACACCTACGGCTTCCCCCTCGACCTCACCGAGCTCATTCTCCGCGAAAACGGTATGACCCTCGACCAGAAGGGTTTCGACAGCGAGATGGCAGCTCAGAAGGACCGCGCCCGCAAGGCCGCGGCCGTCGAGGCTACCGACTGGGTGGTGCTCGTCGAAGGTGAACAGGAGTTCGTCGGCTACGACGAGACCTCTTGCGCCGCCCGCATCCTCCGCTACCGCCGCGTGAAGCAGAAAAACAAGGAGTACTACCAGATAATTCTGTCGCGCACACCCTTCTACGCCGAAATGGGTGGCCAGGTGGGCGACCGCGGCACCCTCACCGCTCCTGATGGCGAGGAGGTGGAAATCTTCGACACAAAGCGCGAGAACGGCATCGGGGTACACCTCACCTCGAAACTCCCCGCCGATCCATCGGCCGAGTTCATAGCCGCGATCGACGCCAAGGCCCGTATGGCCACCTCTTGCAACCACTCCGCGACCCACCTCCTCCACGAGGCGCTCCGCGAGGTGCTCGGCACCCACGTCGAGCAGAAAGGCTCGTTCGTGTCGCCCGAACTGCTCCGCTTCGACTTTTCTCACTTCCAGAAGGTAACCCCCGAGGAGCTTCGCAAGGTCGAGCATCTGGCCAACAGCCGCGTGCGCGCCGCTTATCCCCTCGACGAGCACCGCTGCGTGCCCATCGCCGAGGCCCGCGCCATGGGCGCCATGGCCCTCTTCGGCGAGAAGTACGGCGACGAGGTCCGCGTGATCCGCTACGGCACCTCCGTCGAGCTCTGCGGCGGCACCCACGTTGCCAACACCGGCAACATCGGTATGATTAAAATCATTTCGGAAAGCAGCATCGCCGCCGGCATCCGCCGTATCGAGGCCATTACCGGCGAGGCCGTTGAAAACGCCATCGACAAGATGACCGACACCCTCCGCGACGTCGGTTCGCTGCTTCACAACGCCCCCGACGTTACCGCGGCCATACGCAAGTATGTCGAGGAGAACGCCCAGCTCCGCCAGGAGGCCGAGGAGATGATGAAGGAGCGCACCCGCAACCTTGCCAAGCAGCTCGTTGCCGCTGCCGAGGAAATCAACGGCGTGAAGGTCGTTTCCGTTTCCGGCACCAATATGCCCGATATGGTAAAGAACCTGGCCTTCGCCGTGCGCGAAATCTCCCCCGAGAACACCGCGATGATCGCCGCTACCTGCGACCCCTCCGGCAAGCCGCTGCTCACCGTGATGTTCACCAACGACCTCGTGGCCGCCGGCAAGAATGCCTCCGCCCTCGTGCGCGAGGCCGCGAAAGCCATCAAGGGTGGCGGTGGTGGCCAGCCCGGCTTCGCCCAGGCCGGCGGTAAGGATGGTGCCGGCATTGCCGACGCTCTCCACGCTCTCCGCGCCGCTTTCTGATGCCTATCGGCCTATGATATAGCGGGGGTGTGTCGGGCACGGCCTGACGCGCCCCCGCAATATTTTATCACATAAGCCGTTATATAAGTGATTATATGAATATATTAGGACAATTCAGGTATTGGGCGCGCATAGCGGCGCTTATGGTCGCGGCGGTGGCGCTCTTCCAGGCCTGCGGCTTTGACGACGACGATCCCGAGCCGGTTGTGTGCCCCGAGCCGGAACCTTCGGAGGTAAGCCGCGTCGTGCTGGTATATATGTCGGCCAACAACAACCTCGGTGGCTACTTCGACGAGCGCGACATCGAGGAGATGAAGCAGGCGGCTCTCGCCGGCGACCTTGCCGGGGGGCGGTTGCTCGTGTTCCGCCACGGCACCAACAATGATACCAAGGCCGTTGAGCAGCGCCTTTTCGAAATCCTCCCCGACGGTTCGGAGAGGACGCTCGCCGAATATGACTGCGACCTATCCTCCGTCTCGATGGAGCGTATGGGCCGGGTGCTCGACGACGCCGAGCGGCTCGCTCCCGCCGAATGCCGGGGGCTTATGCTTTGGAGCCATGCCGACGGCTGGCTCAACACCGGCTTCGAGAACCCCGAGACCCTCCCCGCCGCCGCTCCCCGCGGTTTCGGCCAGGACGGCGCCAAGAAAATGAGTATCAGCGCCCTGGGTCGTGTGCTCGAAGGTCGTTACTTCGACTTCATTTACTTCGACTGCTGCTATATGGCGTCGGTCGAGGTGATGTATGAGCTCCGTGAGTCGGCCGGACTGTTTGCCGCCTCAGCCGCCGAGCTCCCCGCCGATGGCGCCCGTTACCACGAGGCGCTGAAGCATATGTTCGCCCCGGAGCTCGACCTCGTTTCGGCGGTAAAGGCTTCGTTTGACTTCTATTACAAGCAGAACACGAGCGGTTGCACCCTCTCCGTGGTCCGCTCCGCCGAGCTCGAACCCCTTGCTGCCGCCACGGCCGAAATCTACTCCTCGCGCCCCCCGCAGCCGCAAAAAGGCTCGGTGCAGCAGTTCCAGAATTCGGGCAACAACTATTTCGACTTCGACGACTATATGGAGCAGCTCCTGGTTGAGAACCCCGCCGCGTACAATAGCTGGAAAAGCGTTCTCGACGGCGCTGTGAGTTTCCAAGGCGCCACGGAGCGTATCTATATGGTAAACCGCTTCAACGTACGGCGCCATTGCGGCCTCACCACCTACATCCTTTTTACCGAACAGGATGCCTCCCGCCAGAGCTACCGACAGCTTAAGTGGTACCGCGACGTGGCCTCCCGCCTGTATGAGTAAGCCTTTCCCCCTTCAACTATTATCCATAATTACCTCATAACTCTGCCTTAGCAAATAAAATTATGTTTTTTCTGCAAGACGTGTTTCCGGGGCTGACACCCGCCACACCAGCGCCTGAGGACCTTCCGAACGTCAAGGAGGACCTGGCCATGCTCAAGGACCTTTCGTTCAACGACCTCCTGGGGCGTCTGGCCGAAACGATGGTGAACTTCGCCATCAATGTCGCCATAGCCATCCTCGTGTTCTATGTCGGTCGGTTCATTATACGCAAGATTTTCAAAATCGTATCTGCCATATTCATCCGCCGAAAGGTCGATACCTCGCTGAGCACCTTCGTGTTGTCGCTGATCAATATCGTGCTGTACTTCATATTGATAGTGACGGTGATTGGCATTATCGGCATCGAGACCACCTCGTTCCTCGCGATTTTCGCCTCCGCCGGTGTCGCTATCGGTATGGCGCTCAGCGGCACGCTCCAGAATTTCGCCGGCGGGGTGCTAATTCTGCTCCTCAAGCCGTATAAGATCGGCGACTATATCGAGGTGCAGGGGTACGCCGGAACTGTGAGAGAGATACAGATTTTCTCCACCATTATCACCACCTACGACAATAAGTCGATTTCCATCCCCAACGGCTCCCTTTCAACCGGGAGCGTCAACAACTGGTCGCGCGAGGCATACCGCCGCGTAACCTGGACCATATCCATCTCCTACGGCGACGATGTGAACGCCGTGCGCGAGGCCATCCTGAATATGTTCCGTGCCGACAGCCGCATCGAGCAGGGCGACGACCTTGGCGATGAAAAGGATCTCCAGGTGGTTGGCACGGCTGAGGAAAACGCCGTCGGGGCTTCCGCCGCCGCGCTCGCCGCCGAAACTCCCGCGTCGGAAGCGGCAGCGGCTCCCGAAAGGAAGCGCACGTTCTGGGACAAAGTTCTCTTCCGCCACCGCAAGACCAAGGAAAAAATATCGCAGTGGGAGCAGGACCGCGAGGCCGAGTTGCTTGCCATGCTCCCCAAGCCTAACTACGCTCCGGCGGTGTATCTCAGCGAGCTGGCGGCATCGTCGGTCGACATCCAGGTGCGCGCCTGGACCAAGACCAGCGACTACTGGGCCGTGTTCTACTATTACAATGAGAAGTTCTACAACGAGCTTCCCTCCGTCGGGGCCCACTTCCCCTTCCCGCAGCTCGATGTGCATATGGCCTGACGGCCCGGGCAACCCTCTGCCGGGGGCTACCCCCGGTCAGATGGTTATTTCCAGTCCGTCGTAGGCGAGGAACACCCCTTCGGGGAGCGTTTCCGACACCTCTTTGTGGAGGCCCAGCCCGTGGGAAATATGTGTGAGGTAGGCTCGCTCGGGTGCTATCTCGCGCACTAAGTCGAGAGCCTCCGACAGCGACATATGCGAGCGGTGCGGCTCCACGCGCAGCGCGTTCACAACCAACACTTTCACGCCTCGGAGCGCCTCTACGGCATCCGGGGCGATTGTTTTCACATCGGTCAGATAGGCCAGGTCACCGAATCGGAACCCGGTCACCGGCAGATGGTAGTCGATTGAATGCGTGGCGGGCACCGGAAGCACCTCGACCCCGGCGGCGATGAAAGGCCGGAAGGGCTCTGTGATATGCAGCTCGTAGGTGGGCACGCCGGGGTATTTCTCCGTCGCGAAGCTGTAGGGGATGCTCGCCCGCAGGGCGTCGGCCACGGCCTCGGTGCAGTAAACGGGAAAGTCGCGCGGCTCGCGGTTGTAGTAGCAGTAGGGTCGCAGGTCATCGACTCCCCCCACATGGTCGTAGTGCTGATGGGTCAGCAGCAGCGCGTCGAGGTTCCCCTCGCGGTGGTAGCGGAGCATCTGCTCGCGGAAGTCGGGCCCGCAGTCGATCAGTATCTGTTTCCCGCCGGTCTCCAGCAGGGCCGAGCAGCGCAGGCGGCTGTCGAGCGGGTCGGTCGAGCGGCACACCCGGCAGTCGCAACGCAGTTGCGGCACCCCCGTGGAGGTGCCGCTACCGAGTATCGTGAGTTTCATATTCATTGGTTAGCGTTCGGCGCCGGGTCACACATTGAAGCGGAAGTGCATGATGTCGCCGTCCTGGGCCACATACTCTTTACCTTCCACGGCGAGCTTGCCGGCCTCCTTCACGGCGGTTTCGCCGCCGAGGGTCACATAGTCGTCGTATTTGATCACTTCGGCGCGGATGAATCCCTTCTCGAAGTCGGTGTGGATGATTCCGGCGCACTGCGGTGCCTTGGAGCCGCGGATGAAGGTCCAGGCGCGCACCTCGTCGGCTCCGGCGGTGAAGAACGTCTGGAGGTTGAGCAGAGCGTAGGCGGCGCGGATCAGGCGCGACACGCCCGACTCCTCCAGCCCTATCTCGTTGAGGAACTCCTGGCGCTCCTCGTAGGTGTCGAGTTCGGCTATTTCGCTCTCGGTCTGGGCCGCCACGATCAGTATCTGCGCGTTCTCATCCTTTACGGCTTCGCGAACGGCGTCGACATACTTGTTGCCGTCGACGGCCGAGGAGTCGTCGACGTTGCAAACGTACAGCACCGGCTTGTTGGTGAGCAGGAAGAGCTCGCGGGCGAACTTCTGCTCGTCGGGGGTGTCGAGGGTGACGGTGCGCGCGGCCTTACCCTGGTCGAGCGCCTCCTTGAAGCGGAGCAGCACCTCGTACTGCATCTTGGCCACCTTGTCGCCCCCGGTCTGTGCCTGTTTTTGGGTTTTGGCTATGCGGCTCTCAACGGTTTCGAGGTCCTTGAGCTGGAGTTCGTAGTCGATGATTTCCTTGTCGCGCACGGGGTCGACTGTGCCGTCGACGTGGGTTATGTTGTCGTCGTCGAAGCAGCGCAGAACGTGCAGTATGGCGTCGGTTTCGCGGATGTTGGCCAGGAACTTGTTCCCCAGGCCCTCACCCTTGCTCGCGCCCTTCACGAGGCCGGCGATGTCGACGATTTCAACCGTGGCGGGCACCACGCTCTTGGGCTGGCACATCTCCACGAGTTTGTTGAGGCGGTCGTCGGGCACGGTGATCACACCCACGTTAGGCTCGATGGTGCAGAACGGGAAATTGGCCGACTGGGCCTTGGCGTTGGAGAGACAGTTGAAAAGCGTGGATTTGCCTACGTTGGGCAGTCCTACGATGCCGCATTGAAGTGACATATGGCTCTATATCTTATTTTGTTGTGTTACAAATGATTGGTTCGGTATGGCTTGCCCTCTGTCGCGGCTCGCTGCGCGGAGCCGCGCCCGGGGCCTGAGGGGCGCTCAGCGCCTCCTGGGCTGGCGGCGGGTGGTTTTCTTCACGCCACCCTGGGTGGTCTTGCCCCCCTTGTCGGCCTTGGCCTTGCGGGCCTTGCGGGCCGCGGCGGTTGCCTTTTCGCCGCGGGTCATGCGGCGCTCCTCCTTGCGCTCGGCCTTTTCCTTGGCGCGGGCGGCTTTGGCGGGGTTCGGGCCGTGGGGGCCGTGGGTCTTGGGGTTGGTGAAGCCGAGGTCGTCCTCGCCCGGGCGGTTGCCGCGGGAATCCACGAGGAGGAAGTCGAGCTGCTTGCGTTCGAGGTTGGCGTTGGCCACGCGCACGCGCACCTTGTCGCCGAGGCGGTACACGTTGCCGCGGCGCCGTCCGCGGATCAGGAAGTTCTTCTCGTCGAAGTCATAGTAGTCGTCGGCCATGTCGCGCATCGGCACCAGGCCCTCGCACTTGTTCTCGTCCAGCTCCACATAGATGCCCCATTCGGTAACGCCGGAAATCATCCCTTCGTACTCTTCGGCTATGTGGTCGGCCATATATTCGACCTGCTTGTATTTGATCGAGGCGCGCTCGGCGTTGGCCGCCAGCTGCTCCATCTCCGACGAGTGCTTGCATTCGTCTTCGAGTTTGTCGAGGCTCACGCTGCGCCCGCCGTTCAGGTAGCGGTCGAGCAGGCGGTGTACCATCATATCGGGGTAGCGGCGTATGGGCGATGTGAAGTGGGTGTAGTAGTCGAAGCCCAGGCCGTAGTGGCCGATGTTCTCCGTGGTGTAAATCGCTTTGGCCATGGAGCGTATGGCGAGCACCGACAGGTAGTTCTCCTCGCCTTTCCCCTTTACGTCCTTCAGCATCTTGTTGATCGAGCGGTTGATTTCGCGGGGGGTGCCGGTGGTCTTCAGGCGGTAGCCGAAGGCGGCGGCGAGCTTTGCCAGGTCGGCCAGGCGCTCGGGGTCGGGCTGGTCATGGATGCGGTAAACGAACGCTTTGGCCTTCTTGCGCCCTTCGACCTTGCCGATGGCGGTGGCCACGGTCTTGTTGGCCAGGAGCATGAACTCCTCGATGAGCTTGTTGGCGTCCTTCGACACCTTGAAGTACACGCCCACGGGGTGCCCCGTCTCGTCTATGTCGAAGCGCACCTCCTCGCGGTCGAAGTCCACCGAGCCGTTCTCGAAGCGGCGGGCGCGTAGCTCCTTGGCGAGGTGGTCGAGGGTTAGGATCTCCTCCTTCATATCCCCCTCTCCGGTTTCGATAACGTCCTGGGCCTCTTCATAGGCGAAGCGGCGGTCGCTCTCGATCACGGTGCGGGTTATGCGCGAATTCAGCACGTTGGCCTGCTGGTCGAGCTCGAAGATTACCGAGAAGGCGAGCTTCTCCTCGTTGGGGCGCAGCGAGCATATGCCGTTGCAGAGGTGCTCGGGGAGCATCGGTACGACGCGGTCAACGAGGTAGACCGACGTGGCGCGCTTCTGGGCCTCGCGGTCGATTATGGAGTTGGGGGTGACGTAGTGGGTCACGTCGGCGATGTGAACGCCTACCTCCCAGTTGCCGTTGTCGAGGCGGCGTATCGAGAGGGCGTCGTCAAAGTCCTTGGCGTCCTTGGGGTCGATGGTAAAGGTGGTCACCTTGCGGAAATCCTCGCGGCGCGAAATCTCCTCGGGAGTGATTCCGGCGTCGATTTTGTCGGCGGCTTTCTCCACGGCCTGCGGGTAGCGGTAGGGGAGGCCGAACTCGGCGAGGATGGCGTGGATTTCGGCATTGTTCTCGCCGGCCTTCCCAAGGATGTCGACTACCTCGCCGCGGGGGTTCTTGGCCTCGTCGGGCCAGTCGGTGATGCGCACAACGGCCTTGTCGCCGTCCTTGCCCCCCTTGATCTTGTCGCGGGGGATAAAGATGTCGAAGCCCAAGAATTTGGAGTCGGTCTTAAGGAAGGTAACGGCCTTGTCGACCTGCAGGGTGCCTATGAGGTTCTGCTCCTTGCGCTCGATGATCTCGATCACTTCGGCTTCGGCCTCGGCACCCTTGCGGGCGGCGGCCACGGTAACCTTCACGCGGTCGCCGTTGAGGGCGTGGCGGGCGTTGCGCTCGGCCACGAAGATGGTTTCGTTGTCGTCGTCGGTGATGACACTGTTCTTGCCGTTGGAGCGGCGCACGAAGGTGCCGGTGGCCACGTTGGTGCGCTGCGGCGAGCGGTACGACCCCGGGGCGTTCTCGATCAGAATGCCGTCGAACGCCATTTCGGCCAGCATCATAGCCACCTGCTTCTGCGCCGCGGGGGTCTTGGCTCCTACGGCGGCGGATACTTGTTTATAGTTGAATGAGTTGTTTTTCTGCTCTGCGATGAACTGCCCGACGGTGTCGCGCAGCTTCTGTACGGCTTGTTTAGCTTTGGCCATAATGCTGTTGGGGTTATAATGGTGGTCGGGCGGAGTCTGAAGCCGTCGGGACCGTGTAGTCGTTATATATATTGTAACGCTTAACACCTGGAAATGTTAAGCGTCACAATCAATGGCGTGCTTTATGCGTCGATGTTAGCGTAGTTGGCGTTGGCCTCGATGAACTCGCGGCGGGGTGCCACGTCCTCGCCCATGAGCATCGAGAAGATGCGGTCGGCGGCGGCGGCGTCGGAAATCTGCACTTGTTTGAGCATACGTCCCTCGGGCGACATGGTGGTGTCGCGGAGCTCCTCGGCGCTCATCTCACCGAGACCCTTGTAGCGCTGCACGCGGGTCTGCGGCCCGTATTTGTCGATGAAGGCCTGACGCTGCTGCTCGGTCCAGCAGTACTCCTCGACCTTGCCGCGCACGCACTTGTAGAGGGGCGGGGTGGCCAGGTAGAGGTACCCCTGCTCAATGATGGGGCGCATACGGCGGAAGAAGAGGGTCATCAGCAGCGTCGCGATGTGCGAGCCGTCGACGTCGGCATCGGTCATGATGATCACCTTGTGGTAGGCCAGCTTGGCGAGGTTGGCCTCCTTGGGGTCGTTCTCGGTGCCGATGGTCACGCGGAGGGCGCGGAAGATGTTGGTGATCTGCTCCGACTCGAACACCTTGTGGTCCATGGCCTTCTCGACGTTGAGCACCTTGCCTCGCAGGGGGAGGATGGCCTGGAAACGGCGGTCGCGGCCGCTCTTGGCGGTGCCGCCCGCGGAGTCACCCTCGACCAGGAAGATCTCGCACTCCTCGGCTGTGCGGCTGGAGCAGTCGGCGAGTTTGCCGGGGAGGCCGCCGCCGCTGAGGGGCGACTTGCGCTGTATCTTCACTCGGGCGTTGTAGGCCGCCTGGCGCGCCTGGGCGGCGAGCACTACCTTCTCAACGATGATCTTGGCTTCCTTGGGGTGCTCTTCGAGGTAGTTGCGCAGGGCGTCGCTCACGGCGGCGCTCACCGCGCCGGTCACCTCGGAGTTGCCGAGTTTCGTCTTGGTCTGACCCTCGAACTGGGGCTCCATCACCTTCACTGAGATCACGGCTGTGAGGCCCTCGCGGAAGTCGTCGCCGGCGATTTCGACCTTGCTCTTTTCAAGGAGCTTGTTGTCGTCGGCGTATTTTTTCAGGGTGGTGGTGAGGCCGCGGCGGAATCCGCTGAGGTGCGTGCCACCCTCGATGGTGTTGATGTTGTTTACAAAGGAGTATACGTTCTCGTTGAACGAGGTGTTGTACGTCAGGGCCACTTCCACGGGGATACCCTGGCGCTCGGTCGTAAGGTGGATCACATGCTGGATGAGCGGCTCCTTGTTGGAGTCGATGTATTGCACGAACTCCTCCAGGCCGTTGGCCGAGTAGAACACCTCGCGGCGGGCGTTACCCTCGCTGTCGCGCTGGCGCAGGTCGGTGAGGGTCAGCGATATGCCGGCGTTGAGGAACGCGAGGTCGCGCAGGCGGTTGGCCAGCACGTCGTAGTCGTAGATGCTTACGGTGAAGATCGACGAGTCGGGCAGGAAGGTGATCGAGGTGCCGTGGTCGTCGCTCTCGCCGATCACCTTGAGCTCGGAGGTCGGCTTGCCGCAGGAGTATTCCTGCATGTACACCTTGCCGCCGCGGCGCACTTCGGCGCGCAGGTAGGTCGAGAGGGCGTTTACGCAGCTGACGCCCACGCCGTGGAGGCCGCCCGACACCTTGTAGGAGCCTTTGTCAAACTTGCCGCCGGCGTGGAGCACCGTCAGCACCACTTCGAGGGCGCTCTTGTGCTCTTTCTCGTGCATATCGACGGGGATGCCGCGGCCGTTGTCGACAACGGTTATCGAGTTGTCCTCGTTGATGGTTACCTCGATGTGGGTGCAGAATCCGGCGAGGGCCTCGTCGATCGAGTTGTCGACCACCTCGTACACCAGGTGGTGAAGACCCTTGGCGCTGATGTCGCCGATATACATGGCCGGGCGCTTGCGCACGGCCTCAAGTCCTTCGAGCACCTGGATGTTGCTGGCGCTGTATTCTTCCTGCTTCTGTTCTTTTTCGTCTAAGTCAAATAAATCGTTTGACATACTATGTGTTGTAAGCTGTTTTTGTCGTTCTAAAAGTTACAACAAAGGTACGAAAAAAACTTGGAACAGGCAACTCGCCAATGGCTAAAAAGCCCTCCGCCGCGCCCCGCTTCCAAAGCCTGCGCGAATTAATCGCCGAGAGGCTCTGAAGGCATCGGTCCGAACGTCGGGACGCGTGGGCGGCGAATGAACGCAACTATTTGAGATTATGGTGGGTATGCGGCGGCAATATCGAGCGGAACAGCTCTATGACGTCGGCCCGCGGAGCCCCTTCGGCCAGGGCGGCGAACACGGTGTCGGCCCCGGAGATGGTGCCCGCGATGAGGGGGGAGTCGATGGTGTCGATGTCGTAGGCCAGGCCGCTGGCGTAGCCGTTGCGCGTCTTCACCACCACGAGGTTCCCGGTGATGCTGGCGCTCACCACCGAGCTGTGCTGCGGGTGGGGCGTTCCGGCCCCGTACTGGCGTCCGCGGCGCGCTCCGCGCTGCATGGCGCTCCCTTCGCCCACGATGTAGCGGTAGACCCCTTTGTCGGTCGCGATCTTGGTAGCCTTGATGTTCTTCAGGTCGCGCGACAGGGTTGCCTGGGTCACTATGTGCCCCCTGATGGCGAGCTGCTTCGACAGCTCTTCCTGCGAACTTATTACCTGGTGGGAGATTACGTCGATAATCTCGGCTAAGCGGGTGTTTCTGTTTTTCATCGGCCTGCGATTGATTTGCCGCGGAGCGGCTGTTAGGTAATTCCCCCGTGGAGAGCCGGGGCTGTGGATAACTGGTTTTTGCGAAATTAAAAATATAATTTGTAAAAACCTAATAAAATCGCAGAAAAAATTAAATAAAAGTATTTATGCGCAATAATTATCCGTGAAACGCAATTAAATATCCTTTTTATTGCCGAATAAGTCGGAATAAATTTTATCCGTGGCGCCGATATTCTCTTTAATATATTTACCCGCAGCCTCTCCAGCGTGACGAAGTGTAAGGGACGAGTCGGTGAGCGCCGCCATCGTGTTGTTGAACTCCGTGGCCGAGCCGATGGAGAACCCTCCGCCGCATTCGATCAGGTCGGAGGCTTCCTTGAATTTGGAGTGCTCGGGGCCGAATATCACGGGCATGTTGTAAACCGCGGCCTCGTTGAGGTTGTGGATGCCGGCGCCGAAGCCGCCGCCTATGTAGGCCACGTCGGCGAAGCGGTAGAGGGTCGAGAGTTTCCCGAAGGAGTCGACGATTATGCCCCGCACGTTTTTGACGAACGGGGGGAAGTTGCCGTCGGGGTGCGCCTTGTGCAGCCTGATCCATTCGGAGAGGAGCAGCACGCTCCCCGCGGGGAAGCGGTTGCGAAGGGCTTCCAGACGGGTCTCGTTGAACTCGTGGGGGGCGATGATGAAGGCGGTGTCGGTGTGGGCGTTCAGCCAGGGGGCGTAAATCTCCTCGTCGGCCTCCCACGACGACCCGGCTATGAAGCGGAGCTTGTGGCCGGAACCGAAGCCGGGGAATCCGGCGATCTCGACGTTGGAACGCATCACGTCGGTCACGCGGTCGAAGCGGGTGTCGCCCGCCACGGTGACGTTCTCTACACCGATCACTTTCAGTAGGCGGCGCGAGCGCTCGTCCTGAACATACAGGTGGTCGAAGCACCCGAGCATTTTGCGGAACATCCCTCCCGCGGAGCGGAAGAAGCGCTGCCCGGGGCGGAAGATGGCCGAGATGATGTAGGTGGGGATCCCCCGGCGGCGCAGCTCGCCCAGGTAGTTGCCCCAGAACTCGTACTTTATGAAGATGGCCATCGAGGGGCGCGCCAGGTCGAGGAAGTGCTTCACGCGGTGGGGGGTGTCGAACGGCAGGTAGACCACCGCGTCGACAAACGGATAGTTCTTCCTCACCTCGAAGCCCGAGGGGGAGAAGAACGACAGCAGGATCGGCTTCTCGGGGTGCTCGCGGCGGAGGCGCTCGATCATCGGGCGCCCCTGCTCGAACTCGCCGAGCGACGAGGCGTGGAACCATATGCAACCCGGTTTGAGCCCCAGCCGGCGCCGTAGTATGTCGTTGGTGCGGTGCTGCCCGCGGAGCATTTTGCGCACTTTGGGGCTGCGAAGCGACACGGCCTGGGCGGCGAGGGCGTAGAGGCGTATTCCGGTATTGTAGAGGATGTTCACTGCTGGGGTATTAGTGGTGTGTGTCCTGCTTGTTCGAAGGCTGGGTCATTCGGTCGGGCGGGGTATGCGCTCGATAGCGGCCTGGATGCGCGCTATGGTGGCCTCGCGGCCCATCAGTTCGGCGATGTCGAACATATGCGGGCCCTTGCACTCGCCTACAACGGCGAGGCGGAACGCGTTCATCACGTTGCCCATATGGTAGCCGTTATCGGTAATCCAGCCGAGCACCACCTCCTCGGCCTCTTTCGAGGCCATCGACGGCAGATTTCGCAGTATCTCGATCAGCTTCTCCATCAGCTCGGGGGTCTCAGCCTTCCAGCGCTTGCGGATATCCTTTTCGGCGTATTCCTCGGGGGCGGTGAAGAAGAAGCGGGCCTGGTCCCAGAGCTCGGGCAGAAGGTTCACGCGGCCCTTCACCATTTCGAGGGCGGAGGCGATGTATTCGTCGGAGAAGTCGGCGGAGTTGACGCCGTGGGCAAGCATTATGGGCTTGAACAGCTCGGTGAGTTCGGTGCCCGACTTGGCCATGATGTACTCGTGGTTGAACCACTTGCACTTCTCGAAGGCGAACTTGGCGCCGGCCTTCGAGCAGTGGTCAAACGAGAAGCGCTTGATCAGCTCATCCATCGACATGATTTCGGTGTCGTCGCCGGGATTCCATCCGAGCAGCGCCAGGAAGTTGATCACGGCCTGGGGCAGGTAGCCCGACTCGCGGTAGCCCGAGGAGATGTCGCCGCTCTTGGGGTCGTGCCATTCCAGGGGGAACACGGGGAAGCCGAGGCGGTCGCCGTCGCGCTTGGAGAGTTTGCCTTTGCCGTCGGGCTTCAGGAGTAGCGGCAGGTGAACGAAGCTCGGCATCGTGTCGGTCCAGCCGAACGCCTCGTAGAGGAGGACGTGCAGCGGGGCCGAGGGGAGCCACTCCTCGCCGCGGATAACGTGGCTGACCTCCATAAGGTGGTCGTCCACGATGTTGGCCAGATGGTAGGTGGGGAGGTCGTCGACGCTCTTGTACAGCACCTTGTCGTCGAGAATCGACGAGTTGATGGTCACCTTGCCGCGCACCAGGTCGTTGACCTCGACGTCGCGGCCCGGCTCGATCAGGAAGCGAACCACATACTGCTCCCCGGCCTCGATCAGGCGGGTTACCTCCTCGGCAGGGAGACTCAGCGAGTTGCGCATGCCCAGGCGGGTCGACGCGTCATACTGGAAGTTGGGCTTCGAGGCGCGGGCCTTCTCAAGCTCCTCGGGGGTGTCGAACGCGATGTAGGCTTTCCCGGCGTCGAGAAGCTGCTTGACGTGGGCGCGGTAGATGTCGCGGCGCTCGCTCTGCTTGTAAGGACCGTAGGCACCCCCTTCGCGCACTCCCTCGTCGATGCCGATGCCGAGCCATTTCAGCGACTCGTTGATATAGTCTTCGGCGCCGGGCACGAAACGGTTCGAGTCGGTGTCCTCGATGCGGAGAATCATATCACCCCCCATCTGGCGGGCGAAGAGGTAGTTATATAGGGCTGTGCGCACCCCGCCTATGTGCAGGGGACCCGTGGGTGAGGGGGCGAAGCGCACTCTTACTTTCCTTTCCATGGATAGGTCGAGCTTATCTGTTTCGTTTATACGTTTTGCAACCGCGAAATTAGTTAAAATCCCCCAATTACGCCAATTCTCCGCCGATTTTCGCAACCAGTGTCAATTAGGATTCCCCTTCGGGAGGTCGATTAGGAGAATTCGCGGTGGAGGGTTTCGAAGCGGGAGGCGGAGGCGGGGCCGAACTTGGCTATGCTGGCGCGCACGCGGTCGAGGGGTTTCTCGGCCATGTCGCCCGACTTGGAGTAGTATTTGTCGGCGTAGCAGACGAGGCGCTCCAGCTGGGTCTCGGGCATATATGTCCTATCGGCGGGAATGGGGAGCCCTGCGGCTGCGATTTCCCCGGGGGTGAGTCCGGCTCCGGTGTGGCGTTCGGCCACCCGGGCGTAGGCCTCGGGCGCGCCTTCGCGGCGCAGCAGGTCGGCCCCGGCGTAGCCGTGGGCGAGGTAGGGGAGGGTGCCGCGGCATTCGATGCCGGGCGCGTCGGTCAGGCAGATGCCGATGTCGTGGAGCATTGCGGCGGCCTCGATTTCCCCAGGGTCGAGGGGTAGCCCGAGGCGGCGTGCTATGCCGAGGGCTTTGTCGGCCACCGACCGGCAGTGGCGCATATAGATATCCCGCAGGCGGCTGCCTGCGGGATAATATTTGTCAATCACGGTCTGGTAGGAGAACCTGTGTTCCATTCTGTGATGATGGTGTCTGTGTCGGAGTTTCTCAGAATTCGATAATCTCGTTCCACCCGTGGGTGTCCTCGACTTCGCCCAGGCGTATGCCGTTGAGGGTGTCGTAGAGGCGGCGGGTAACGGGGCCTGGCTGGCCGTCCTTGGCGATGACGTATTTCTCGCCGGTGTCAAGGTCGTGGATTTCGCCGACGGGTGAGGTCACGGCGGCGGTGCCGCAGGCGGCTGCCTCCTCGAAGGAGCCGATTTCGTCGACGCGGATATGGCGGCGTTCAACCTCCAGACCCATATCGGCGGCGAGCTGCATCAGCGAGTCGTTGGTGATGGAGGGGAGGATGGAGTCGGAGGCCGGGGTGATGTATTTGCCGTCCTTTATGGCGTAGAAGTTGGCGGGGCCGCATTCGTCGAGATAGAGTTTCTCCTTGGGGTCGAGGTAGAGCACCGCGGAGTAGCCGAGCGAGTGGGCGCGTTCGCCGGCCTGGAGGGAGGCGGCGTAGTTGCCACCGACTTTCCAGCGGCCGGTGCCGCGGGGTGCCACGCGGTCAAACTCGCGCATGATGCAGATGTTGGTGGGCTTGAAGCCGCTCTTGAAGTAGGGGCCGACGGGTGTCACGAGTATTATGAAGCAGTACTCGGTCGCGGGGCTAACGCCGACCTTGGGGCTCATGCCGATTTCCAGGGGACGGATGTAGAGCGACGCGCCTGAGCCGTAGGGGGGGATGAAGCGCTCGTTGAGCTTGACGGCCATGCGCACCATCTCCATGAACTTGTCGTCGGTGATGGGCTCCATCATGATGCCGCGGGCCGATTCCTGGATGCGGCGGCAGTTTTCCATCGGGCGGAAAACCCTGACTTTGCCGTCCTTGCCGCGGAAAGCCTTGAGGCCTTCGAAGATTTCCTGCCCGTAGTGGAGGGCTGTGGCGGCAATGTGGATGTTGAGGGTTTCCGACGAGGATACCTCGATTTCACCCCATTTACCGTCGCGGTAGTAGCAGCGCACGTTGTAGTCGGTAGGGACGTATCCGAACCCCAGCGACGACCAGTCGATCTCAGCGTTCTTCATCTTGATTTTCTCTTAATGGGTTATTTTAGCGCAAATATACAAATTTATTTGTCAACGCCGCGTCATCTGCCCGAAAATTTCTTAAAAAGTGCCAAACGAGCCTTGCGAGGCCCCGAAATGGGGTGTCGGCGGTTTGAAATCGGAAGAGCGCGCCCGCCGCCGGGCACCTTATATAATATAGGGGAGGATGAGCGGGGTGAGGAGTGAGGTGAGGAGCCCGTTGAGCGTCAGCCCGAGCGACGAGAAGGCGCCGTAGCGCATACCGTAGCGCTCGATGGCCGCGGCGGTGCCAACGGCGTGGGCCGAGGTGCCCACCGAGAGTCCCGCGGCTATGGGGCTGCTTACCCGGCTGAGCTTTATCATCTGGAACCCTGCCATACCGCCGAAAATCCCGGTGCACACTACCACGGCGGCTGTCAGGGAGGGTATGCCCCCTATGGTGGCAGAGATTTCCATCGCTATCGGGGTGGTGACGGCCTTGGGCGCGAGCGAGAGCACTACCTCCTGACTCGCCCCAAGCATCTGGGCCACAAGCACCACCGACACCACTCCGGCCACGCATCCCGCCAGCTCGGCAAGCAGCAGCGGCAGCATCTGCCGCTTGATGCTTTCGAGCTGCCGGTAGAGGGGCACCCCGAGCGCCACCACGGCGGGTTTCAGCCAGAACTCGATATAGTCGCCCCCCTCGGCGTACTGGTCGGGGGAGATGTTGCCGAAGTAGAGTAGCGCGATCAGGGCCAGGATGGTCACGAGGATGGGGTGGAACACGGCCACTCCGGTGCGCTTCTGGAGCAGTTTGGCGGCGAGGAATATGATGAAAGTGGCCGCGATGAGGAAAAACTTATTTTGCAGGAAGGGTTCCATGTCCTTTGGTGTGTTTGGCCAGAGCGCGGCGGCAGAGCTGGTGGGTCCACCCCGTGACGGCGATGATAGCGAAAGTGCTCACTACCGTGGCGGTGACGATCGCGCCCCACTCGCGGGATATTACGTCGAAGCAGCGCATGACGCCCACTCCGGCGGGCACGAAGAAGAATCCTAAGTTACGCACCAGGAAGTCGGCCACCTTGTCGACCCACATAAGCCTGACAATCTTAAGCTTCAGGGCCGCTGCCAGGGAAATCATCCCGATGATGCTCGACGGCACCGGGATGCCGGTGAGGTACACCACCAGTTCGCCGAAGGCGAGAAACGCGAATATAACCGCGCATTGCAAAATCATAATGTAAGTATGAAGTCAGAGTTATGAGTTATGAAGTGTCAATAATTCGGCGCGAAATTACTTGTTTCCTCTTTGACGGCCAACTTGGCAGTGTTAAAAATGGGGAGCCCCCATCAACCGCCGCTTGAGGCGGCTTATGATGGGGTTTCTCATTGTGCAAGGTCTTCGACCTTGTTTTAGCGAGTTGCCTGGGATGGGGTGGGGTCAGGCGTTGAATTTGTGGCAGGGGAGGGAGAAGGCTTCGGCTACGGCGGGGAACACCACGCGGCCTTCCACGATGTTGAGTCCCTGCTCCAGCGCTTTGTCTTCGAGGCAAGCCCGGCACCATCCCATATCGGCGAGCTTGAGCGCGTAGGGGAGGGTGGCGTTGGTGAGCGCCAGGGTGGAGGTGAAGGGCACGGCGCCGGGTATGTTGGCCACGGCGTAATGCACGATGCCGTCGACGGTGTAGGTCGGGTTGGAGTGGGTGGTGGGGGTGGAGGTCTCGAAGCAGCCGCCCTGGTCGATGGCCACGTCGACCAGCAGCGTGCCTGGACGCATTAGTTTGAGCATTTCGCGGGTGACGAGCTTCGGGGCCTTTGCGCCGGGGATGAGCACCGAGCCGATCACGAGGTCGGTTGTCGGGAGTTCCTGTTCGATGTTGTGGCGCGAGGAGAAGAGCGTCTTGACGTTTTTCGGCATCGTGTCGGCCACGCGGCGGAGCGTCGGGAGGGAGATGTCGGTAATGGTGACGTCGGCACCGAGTCCGGCGGCCATAAGCGCGGCGTTGCGTCCCACGACTCCGGCGCCGAGAATGAGCACCTTGGCGGGTTTCACGCCCGGCACGCCCCCGAGGAGCACCCCGCGGCCACCCTGCGGTTTTTCGAGGAAGCGGGCACCCTCCTGTACCGACATACGGCCGGCGACCTCGCTCATAGGCACGAGCAGCGGCAGCGAGCCGTCGGGGAGGCGCACCGTCTCATAGGCGATGCATACGGCGCCCGAGCGGATCATGGCCTCGGTGAGCTCGCGGTCGCAGGCGAAGTGGAAGTAGGTGAACACCACCTGGTCGCGGCGTATGAGCGGATATTCCTGTTTGATAGGTTCCTTTACCTTGATTATCATCTCGGCTATTGCGTAGACATCCTCGATGGTCGGGAGGATTTTCGCCCCGGCGGCCTCGTATTCCGCGTCGGGGAATCCCGAACCCTCGCCGGCGGTGTGCTGAATGTAGACGGTGTGTCCGTGGGCGGTGAGTTCCTTCGCACCGGCCGGAGTCACGGCCACTCGGTTCTCGTTGTTTTTAATCTCTTTGGGAACGCCGATAATCATGGTATTGCTATTTAGGTGAAACATCGCGAATATACGTTATAAATCGACTTTTTCTTTGATTTATACCGAATATTTTAATATGTTTTGCAACATAGCTTTTGGATGGTGTTTTTTGCGCGCTATCGCATTATGGATTATCTTCGCGGGAAAATCGGCTGATATGATTAAGAGGATAGGAAAATTTCTGGAGCGCCTACCGGCGTGGTTGTTCTCGGCGCTGGTGGTGGCGGCGATACTCTGGCTTACGCTCGCCAGGGAGCCGCTGCCCGAAACCTCGCTGCCGCTCTTCCCGGGGTTCGACAAGGTGGGGCACGCGTGCATGTTCGGCGGGCTGTATTTCGCGCTGTCGGTCGACCTGCGGCTCCACCGCGCCTCCAGGGGGCATAAGGAAACCCGCCGCGGCGGCGCTCTGGCGGCGCTGCTGCTGGCGGGTTTGTGTGTCGCTTTCGGCGGGGCTATAGAGCTCCTTCAGGAAGCTATGGGGCAGGGTAGGAGCGCCGACTGGCTCGACTTCGCGGCCGATGCCGCCGGGGTGCTCCTCTCGGTGGGCGTCACCCCTTGGGTGCTTCGCCTCGCAGGGCTTGGCGGACAGCCTCGATGAGCTCGTCGCCCTGCTTGTCGCGGCTGATGATGGTGCCGTCGGGGCCGAAGAGGATGATGCAGGGGATGGCGGAGATGCCGTAGAGTTCGGTGGGCACCGACTGCGCGTTGAGAATTTGCGGCCAGGGGAGTTTGTGCTGCTCGATGGCGCGGAGGGTGTTCTGGGGCTCGTCCCAAACGGCCACTCCGAGCACCTCAAGCCCCTGGGGGCCGAACTCCTTGAGAATCTCCTTGATGACCTTGGTCTCGCGGATGCAGGGGCCGCACCACGATGCCCAGAAATCAACCAGGACGTATTTCCCCTTGCCGACGTAGTCGGAGAGGCTCTGGCTCACGGAGTCGTTCTTTATGGTGAAATCGACGAACTTGTGGCCCGGGGTGGTGCGTTCCTTGGCTTCGGCGCTGGCGAGGAGTTTCTGCACGCGCTCGTACTTCTTAAGCGAGGGGTGTTTCTCCAGTTCGGCGCGCAGCTCGGCCAGCGAGAGCGACCAAGCGTCGCCGCAGAAGAGCATGTAGCCCACGGGGTTGTCGATATTGGCCAGCATCACCGAGTCCTGGAGGGCGTAGTAGCGGTCTTCGAGAGCCTGGAGTTTCGGGAGCGACGCGGAGTCCTGGGGTAGCGCGCGGGCCTGTGCCATAAGGGCCTCGCTCTTCTTTGAAAAGTCGGTGATCACATCGTTGAGGGGTGAGGAGGGGCCCTTGTTGCCGCCGAACTCCATTTCGGCGTTTTCAAGGATGAAAGTGCCGCGGCGCTGGCCGTCGACAATCACGCGGGCGGCCACCGGCTCGGCCACCTTGCCGGTGAACACGGCCCGGCTCTCCTCGACCATCACGGAGTCGATTTTGGCGTTGGTGTCGTAGTTAACGAGGAAGGCCATCATCTCGTCGTCCTCCTCGGGGAGCTGCACGGTGACGCGGTATCCTCCGTCGCCCTGCGCGGCGTTGGCGCCCGAGCAGGCCGCGATGATGGCGGCGGCCCCTATTGTTAAAAATCTCGATTTCATCTTGTTAAAATACTTAAAGTTTTTTAAATTCGCGGGTAGGATGGCATCAAAGCCGTTCCCGCAGGTGGTTTTCCCCGACAAAGTAAGCTATTTTTTTGTTATATAGAGGAAAAAATCACATTAAATAATCATAAACAGAATGGACTCATCGCAGCTTATCCCCTCCATACTCGACAGCATACGGGCCAACTGGGACCGCCCGGCTCTTTCCGATTTCGAAGGCACGACTTACAGATATAAGGATGTGGCGCGCCACATCTCCGAAGTGCGTATCCTTTTCCGCGCCATGGGGCTCCGTCCCGGCGACCGCGTGGCCCTGTGCGCCAAGAATTCAGCCGCCTGGGCGGTGACGTTTCTCGCCGGACTCTCCTACGGGGCCGTGGTGGTGCCGCTGCTCCACGAGTTTCACCCCGACAGCGTCGAGACGCTCGTGACCCATTCCGAAGCCCGCGTGCTCTTCACCGAGAAAGCGGTGGCCGACAGGCTCAACCTCGCCAATATGCCCCTGCTCGAAGCCGAGATCCTGCTGCCTGATTTCGAGGTGGTGTTCTCTTCGAAGCAGGAGCTCCGCGACGCCGCCGCCAACTTGGAGGAGACGTTCGCCAAAATCTATCCCGGCGGGCTCGACCGCGAGGCGGTCAACTGCCACATCCCCGAGCCGGGCGAGATGGCCCTGATCAACTACACCTCCGGCTCGACAGGCAACCCCAAGGGTGTGATGCTGAGCTATAAGAACCTATGGAGCAACGTTAAGTTCGGCCTCGACCGCATCGACTTCCTCTATCCCGGCGACTCGATGCTGAGCATGCTCCCGCTGGCCCATATGTACGGCCTCGTGTTCGAGTTCCTCTTCCCCTTCTGCCGCGGCTGCCATATCACGTTCCTGGGGCGCGTGCCGTCGCCCAACACGGTGCTGAAGGCTTTCGGCGCCACCAAGCCCAAACTGGTTATCACCGTGCCGCTGGTTATCGAGAAAATCGTGCGCTCCAAGGTGTTCCCCGCGCTTAAAAAGCCCCTTATGCGACTGCTCACTGCCATCCCCGGCAT
This sequence comes from uncultured Muribaculaceae bacterium, assembly GCA_910587075.1. GTDB lineage: Bacteria > Bacteroidota > Bacteroidia > Bacteroidales > Muribaculaceae > UBA7173. Next base: position 24,201 of record CAJUKE010000009.1, on the reverse strand, counting down.
CCGCGGCCTCATTTATAAAAAGGTGCGCGGACAGCTGCTCGGCGCCTTCGGCGGCGAGCTCCGCCAGCTGATACTCGGGGGCGCCGCCCTCTCGACCGACGTCGAGGAGTTCCTCCGCAAAATCCGCTTCCCCTTCACCGTGGGCTACGGCATGACCGAGTGCGCCCCGCTGATCACCTACGAGTGGTGGGAGACGGCCCGTCCACGCTCCTGTGGCCGTCTGACCGCCCGTATGGAGGCCCGCATCCTTTCGGAAGACCGCTTCAACATCCCCGGCGTGCTCTTCGTGAAGGGTGACAACGTCATGATGGGTTACTACAAGAACCCCGAGGCCACGGTTGACGCCCTTTGCCCCGAGGGGTGGCTCAAGACGGGCGACATCTGCACCATCGACCACGACGGCTACATTTACATCCGCGGCCGCGACAAAAATATGATACTCACCTCGTCGGGCCAGAACGTCTACCCCGAGGAGATCGAGAACGTGCTCAACCGCCACCAGCTCGTGGCCGAGTCGGTTGTCGTTGACCGCGGCGGGCGCATCGTCGCCCTGGTGCACCCCGACTATGAGGCGGCCCGCAAGGCGTCGCTGACAAAGGAAGCCGCCGAGGCAAAGATCCACGCCTCGCTCGCCGAGTTCAACCGGCAGCTCCCCGCCTACGCCCGCGTCGCCGAAATCGAAATCCGTCCCGAGGAGTTCGAGAAAACCCCCAAGCACTCCATCCGCCGCTTCCTCTACAAGTAACCGCTTCCGCGCGACCATCCATCCCCCTGAATCCTCACCGCCCCGCCCCCAGCGTCTCCCAAGCTGATGGCGGGGCGAGTTTTCTCCAAAATGTCAAAGTCCGTCGTCAAGCGCGTCGTTCCCATCGCCGACACCGCGAATTTACATCACTCCGCCCCGCCTCCGAATGCGATAATGCAACTCCGCCCCGCGCGAAGCGTCCACAACCATTGTTTCCATCGCTTCCATCAGCGGTAGATAAGCCTTTTTTATGTAATATGGCTTGTTTTATTGGAAATTACGCCTTACATTTGCGTACGATATGGTTAGCTGTTTCTTTTTGATGGATTACAATGCTTCCATTTCGGCGCGACTAATGTGTTTTGCGACATTCTACCACAAGCAATCTCCAAAATATAACAACCGATATTCAATGAAACGTTATTTAACTGCCACGCTATTATCATTCTTAGCGATTGCGCCAATGGTTAACGCGTCAGAATCGACAGACGCGTATAGTCATGAAGCGCTTGAGACCGTTAACAGGTGTGGAACGAAAGACTTGTCAATCGATGCGGCTGAAATCAAGGGCGGCATTGTCTGCTATGACTGTGAGGATTATGTAATCTCAGCTTTCAGGAAATACGTGTTTAGCGTTGACGATGTGGATAAATCAGCCATCACGGATTATGAGTGGAAGCTGATGTTGCGTAATCGTGATGGTTTTTTCGAGCAAGCGGCTCGCACGGGTACGGAGGATTTCCTGTTTTCGGGAGTATATAATCCGGAAGATTTCCAAGTCGATGAGGGCGGTTTTATTGAGTCCATACTTATATGTGACTATAAAATTGGAAGCAAAAGATATACTACCGAGGTGTATCCCTTCCATATAGACATGGCTCCTGTAATTGAAGCTATGCATAGCTTCAACTTCACCCCCGGAGATGAAGCCTTGTATAGTATGTCTTTTGTTGTGGATTCGAAAGGCGCGGACCGCATCTGCGTTCAGTTGACTCAGGCTTACGATATATCGGATATTAGGAAAAAGGAATACAGTCAAGGAGACCGAACAGAGGTATTCATAGCACGAATAGACCAATGGGGAAAATGTTGGCTTGAAGTTACCGCGTACAATGCCTTTTCTTCATCTGTGGCAAAGAAAGAATTTCCGAAATATGACGATCTCGCAAACGTGGAGGAGGTAGTGGTTAATACCTCATTTGACGGGGATAAGGGAGAGGCGCGTATATTCTCGCTTGATGGGGTAGTCGTGTACCAAGGGCCGGAACTGGCATCTTACAATGATGTGCTTGGTAGGGGGATTTATGTAATCTCTGTATGCAGGCACGGCAAAACAACGACATCGAAACTAAGCCTACGATGACAGTATCCGCTCTCCGTGTATGCTGTTTGACATTCGTAATTATTTGTCAGAGGGTGCGTAATTAACATCGCGATTTGGCGGGGGAGTCGGAAAAAGTAGTATATTCGCGGTTGTTAACGCAAAACACTGTAAGTTACACAATCAACCAATATATACAGATTCTATCAATGAAAACTTTCAGACTTCTGGGCGCCATGGCGCTCTGCGCTATGATGGTGCCCGCCCTCACTTCCTGCGGCGACGATGACGACGACAAGGGTGGCGACGGCACCGGCGGCGTGGTCGAAATCGAGGGGGAACGCCTCTCGTCGGTGGCCGGCTATTCGTTTGACTACGACTCCAAGGGGCGCGTGACTAGCCTCTCGACCGGCTACGGCACAATCGCCATTAACTACTCCAAGGGGACGCTCGAAGCCGTTGGCTCGGACAACGGCGCCGACCGCTACAAGGTGAAGTTCAACGACAAAGGGTACATCACGCAGCTCACCTCCTCCTGGAACGAGACCGAGGTCGACGGCGGCGACAAGGTGCAGATCAAAGGTAGCGGCACCATAACCTTCTCCTACAACGGCAGCGGCAACCTCACCACCGTGACCACCAAGATGAGCGAGACCGAGAAGGACCTCTCCGACGGCTCGACCGAAAAATATGCCGAAAACAGCACCACGAAGCTCACCTGGCAGAGCGGCAATATGGTAAAGGCAGTATGCAAAGTGACCGAGACCGAGGGGCGCTACAAGGAGACATACACAGAAAACTTCGACCTCGACTACTCCACAACCGCAAACGCCTACCGCCAGAACCCGTTCGCCATCTCGCGGATTGTGAACGATGACACGGAGTGGAACGCTTTCGCCGCCTGCGGCCTCTTCGGCAAGGGTCCCAAGACACTGCCGATGGTGGTTTCCGAGGTTGACGACGACGGTTACACCAGCACCAGCAACGTAAGCTACTCGCTCAACAGCGTCGGCGCCATCTCGTCGGAGCGCGTCGGCTACAGCTCCTACAACTGGTACTACGAGGATGTTGACTCCCGCTCGGTGAGCGAGGTTGAGGCGCCCGTCTTCGGCTCCACCCGCAAATTCTTCGTGAAATCGCCCCGCCGCGCGAAGTAACGCGCGCCTAATCGCGGCGACTCCGCCGCCATAATCCATAGCGACGCCCCCTGTTCCCACCGCGGAGCAGGGGGCGTCGGTCCGTATGGGGTAGGGACGCTTTTCAAAGCGTCCGCGCCTGGATGGCCCCGGCTTGAAGCGATTATGATGCGGACGCTTTGAAAAGCGTCCCTACCGGCTCCGTACCAGCGTCGATGCTTACCCGGGTGGGCGCTTCTGTTCGGGTTCAAGGTCATAGGCCTTGAAATTTTTAAATGCTCCTTTGATATGTCACCGAAAATGATTAACTTTGCGAAATATGGAAAAAGGAATAATTTGTTTTGAAACAGGCGAGTTCGCTAAGTATCGAACAGAAAACCAGTTCGCCGCATTGCCGCTTCTTGAATTTATGAAACAGGCTATGGGCATAGACTATATATATCGTCAAATTGCAACTCGCCAAGAACTTGAATACTACCTCAGAAAAATAGGAGATAAGCATTTTCAAAATAAATTTGGTGTAGTATATTTCAGTTTCCACGGAAAGCCTGAAAATCTGTGTCTAACTCAAAATGGGAAGTCCTCGGTATCATTTGATGATTTAGCCGAAATGTCTGCTCCTTTCGAGTCGTTCTTAAATCGTCATATACATTTCAGCACTTGTGAGACTCTGAATTGTGAAGACGATATTATACGCCGCTTTAAAAGGAATGTTGGTGCAAAAACTGTGTCGGGTTATACGGAATGTGTTGATGCTACTGCAGCGTTCATTAACGAACTTGCGTACTTTCATCAAATCTTCTCCTACTCCACGATGTCAACGATCAAGAAGCATATGGAGGATTATCAAAAACAACTTTGTAAGCTTGGCTTTACAATAGTATGATCCGCATTTTTTACTATAACAAGGTTCATAACTTGCTGAATTTGCGGCTAGTACTACGAGGATGTTGATTCCCGCACCGTGAGCGTTGTTGAGGCGCCCGCCTTCGGCTCCACCCGCAAATTCTTCGTAAAATCGCCCCGCCGCGCGAAGTAACGCGCGCCTAATCGCGGCGACTCCGCCGCCATAATCCATAGCGACGCCCCCTGTTCCCACCGCGGAGCAGGGGGCGTCGGTCCGTATGGGGTAGGGACGCTTTGAAAAGCGTCCCTACCGGCTCCGTACCAGCGTCGATGCTTACCCGGGGGGACGCTTCGATTCGGATTCCATGGTGGGTAGGAGGAGAGTTTTTCGCGGGGTTGCGGGATAATTCGCGAATAATGCGTAACTTTGCACCTTGAAAAAGAAGATTTAGAAAATAAGCAAGATGCAAAACATCCGCAACATCGCTATCATCGCCCACGTGGACCATGGTAAGACCACGCTGGTCGACAAGATGCTTCTGGCCGGGAATCTCTTTCGTGAGAATCAGAATACCGGCGAATTGATACTCGACAATAACGACCTGGAACGCGAGAGGGGCATAACGATCCTCTCCAAAAACGTGTCCATCAACTATAAAGACACCAAAATCAACATTATCGACACCCCGGGGCACGCCGACTTCGGCGGCGAGGTGGAGCGAGTGCTCAACATGGCTGACGGCTGTCTGCTGCTGGTCGACGCCTTCGAGGGCCCGATGCCCCAGACCCGCTTCGTGCTCCAGAAGGCCATACAGATGGGGCTGAAGCCCGTGGTGGTGATCAACAAGGTCGACAAGCCCAACTGCCGCCCCGACGAGGTGCAGGAAATGGTGTTCGACCTGATGTTCAACCTCGACGCCACCGAGGAGCAGCTCGATTTCCCGACCATCTACGGCTCGGCCAAGAACGGCTGGATGAGCACCGACTGGCAGAAGCCGACGGAGGATATCATCCCCCTGCTCGACACCATAATCGGCCATATCCCCGCCCCGACCACCATCGAGGGTGACCCCCAGATGCTCATCACGTCGCTCGACTTTTCGAGCTACGTCGGCCGTATCGCCGTGGGTCGCGTTCACCGCGGCACCCTCCGCGAGGGCATGGAGATCGGCCTCTGCAAGAAGGACGGCTCCGTTGTCCGCCAGAAAATCAAGGAGCTCCACACCTTCGAGGGTATGGGGCGCAAGCGCGTCAGCGAGGTTTCGTCGGGCGACATCTGCGCCCTGGTGGGCATCGAGAACTTCGAGATTGGCGACACCGTGACCTCGCTCGACAATCCCGAGCCGCTCCCCCGCATAGCCATCGACGAGCCCACTATGTCGATGACGTTCACAATCAACGACTCCCCCTTCTTCGGCCGCGACGGCAAATTCGTCACCTCGCGCCATATCCACGACCGACTCACCCGCGAGCTCGACCGTAACCTGGCGCTCCGCGTCGAGAAGGGTAACGACGAGGACAAGTGGAGCGTGTTCGGCCGCGGCGTGCTGCACCTCTCGGTGCTTATCGAGACGATGCGCCGCGAGGGATACGAGCTGCAGGTGGGCCAGCCCCAGGTAATTATCAAGACCATCGACGGCGTGAAGTGCGAGCCCGTGGAGATGCTCACGATCAACGTAACCGAGGAGTATGCCTCGAAGATGATTGACATGGTGACCCGCCGCAAGGGTGACCTCGTGTCGATGACCACCCAGGCCGACCGCGTGCACATGGAGTTCGTGATTCCCTCGCGCGGCATCATCGGCCTGCGCAACAACGTGCTGACCGGTTCGGCCGGCGAGGCCATCATGGCGCACCGCTTCCTCGAATACCAGCCCTGGAAGGGTGACATCGAGCGCCGCACCAACGGCTCGCTGATAGCCATGGAGAGCGGCACGGCCTACGCCTACGCCATCGACAAGCTCCAGGACCGCGGCCGCTTCTTTATCTTCCCGCAGGACGAGGTATACGCCGGGCAGGTGGTAGGCGAAAGCGCCAAGGACAAGGATATCGTGATCAACGTCACGAAGTCGAAGAAACTCACCAATATGCGCGCCTCCGGCGCCGACGACAAGGCGAAAATCGTTCCCCCGGTGGTGTTCTCGCTCGAAGAGACCCTCGAATACATCAAGGAGGACGAGTATGCCGAAATCACCCCCAACCATATCCGTATCCGCAAAATCATACTCGACGAGCTGGAGCGCAAGCGCGCCAACCGCTCGGAAGGTTGACCACATAAGTGTCTCAAATAAATGATTTTCCCCAACGAATAACCCAAAAGTTCAGCTTCCATGTGCGCGATGAAGCCCTCCATCCCTAAGGGGACCCGCGATTTCTCCCCCGCCGAAATGGCTAAGAGAAACTATATATTCGACACCATCCGCTCGGTGTTCCGCCTCTACGGCTACAACCCCATCGAGACCCCCGCGATGGAGAACCTCTCCACCCTTATGGGGAAATACGGCGAGGAGGGGGACAAGCTCCTCTTCAAGATACTCAACTCGGGCGACTTCCTCCGCGGGGCCGACCCGAAGCTCATCGCCGACGGCGACTGCGCGCGCCTGGCCTCGCAGCTATGCGAGAAGGGGCTGCGCTACGACCTGACGGTGCCGTTCGCCCGCTATGTGGTGCAGCACCGCAACGAGCTGCAGATGCCCTTCAAGCGCTTCCAGATACAGCCCGTGTGGCGCGCCGACCGCCCTCAGAAGGGTCGCTACCGCGAGTTCTACCAGTGCGACGCCGACGTTGTGGGTTCCGACTCGCTGGTCAACGAGATCGAGCTGCTGCAGATGATCGACGAGGTGTTCCGCCGCTTGAAAATCCGCATCATCCTCAAACTCAACAACCGCAAGGTGCTGGCCGGGATAGCCGAGCTGATCGGCGCCCCCGACAAGATTGTCGACATAACGGTGGCGATTGACAAAATCGACAAAATCGGCCTCGACAACGTCAACGCCGAGCTGGCCGAGCGCGGCCTCACCGAGGAGCAGATCGCGACGCTCCGCCCTATACTCCAGATTTCCGGCACCCTCGAAGAGCGCCTGGGCCGCCTGCGTGAGCTCTTGGCGTCGTCGGAGGAGGGTATGCGCGGTGTCGAGGAGTTGCAGACCGTGGTCGACGGTGTTATGGCCCTCGGGCTCGACGCCGAGCTGGACCTTGACGTGTCGCTCGCTCGCGGCCTCAACTACTACACCGGCACCATCATCGAGGTTAAAGCCGCCGACGTGGCTATCGGCTCGATCACCGGCGGTGGCCGCTACGACAACCTCACGGGCGTGTTCGGCATGCCGGGTCTGTCGGGTGTGGGCATCTCGTTCGGCGCCGACCGCATCTATGACGTGCTCAACACCCTCGACCTCTACCCCTCGGAGGCGCGCACCGCGACCCGCGTGATGTTCGTAAACTTCGGCGGCAAGGAGGCCGCGGCGGCTATGAAGATGCTCAAGGAGATGCGCGCCGCGGGAGTCGCTGCCGAAATCTACCCCGATCCGGCCAAGATGAAGAAGCAGATGGGCTACGCCGACGCCCTGGCCATACCCTACGTCGCCCTCGTTGGCGAAACGGAGGCCGCCGAAGGGAAGCTCAACCTCAAGGATATGGCCACCGGCGAGCAGCGTCTGCTGACCCCCGCCGAAGCCGTGGCCGTAATAAACACTCTCTAAGTGTCTCAAATAAATGATTTAATGTATTCAGTGGCTTTTTGAGAAATGTTTCTTTCGTCGTCTTTTGCGCGTCTTTCGCAAGTTTCATCGGTCACGATGCCCGCATCGCTCCCTCTTCAACTTGCGAAATCCATCGCAAAATCCTTCCGAAATAAACATTAAATCATTTATTCGAGCCACTTACTCCATTCCTTATATGAAGAAACTCATAGCGATAGTGATGCTGCTCGCGGCCTTCGGGTCGGCGCTTACCGCCCGCGGCGAGTTCCGCTGGGGCCCGACCGCCGGTATCGCCATCTCCAACCTGAAGTACAAGCAGACGCTTTTCACCAAGGACCAGTGCGTCGGCCCGCAGGTCGGCGTGATGGGTGAGATGATGTTCCCCGGCCTCGGATTCGGTATTGACTTCGGCGCCATCTACTCGATGGAGGGCGCGAAGCTCCATCTTGGCGAGCAGCCCGTGTGGGGCGACTCATACGACGGGCAGAAGGGGTACGGCACCTCGCGCCTCTACCTCCATATGATCGACATCCCCATCAACCTCCGCTTCAAGTGGACCCGCATGAACGGACTTGAGGAGTGGTGGGCGCCCTACGTTTTCGGCGGCCCGGTGATCTCGCTGCGGGTAGGGGAGAGCGACATCAAGGTGATCGACAACCCGTTCGGCTCGATCGGGCTGCAGTGCGGTGTCGGTTTCGAGCTCAAGCAGCGTTTCCAGATCCAGGCGTCGTACCTGTGGGGTATGACCTACTGCACCCGCATGGAGAAGCTGACCGACGTTTCGGGCCAGGCCCGTGTGTGGTCGGTGCGCGTTGCCTACCTGTTCTGAGCCGCTCATCGCCGGCTTCCCGTTTATAAATTGACGTGTTATAATACGAACATAGATGCTTTTAAAACATATCTCCTCCGCATTGCGCCGCGGCGCGGCTATAGCCGTGGCCGCGGTGTCGCTTACCTCGGCCCACGCCGCCGACAGTGACGCCGACGGGCGTTATTTCCCCTACCCGGTGCCCCCCGAGAGCATGAAGACCCTCACCGAGCGCACCAACTTCCTGATGGAGCATTTCTGGGAGCGCTGCAACCTGAAGTCGGCGTTCTCGTCGATGGGGCGTATGCGCGGCGCGTTCAACGACTATGTGCAGTTCATGCCCTACGCCGACGCCGAAGTGGTGCACGCCTCGATCGAGAACCTCATAAAGCAGGTGAAGAAGAATCCGCGCAACCTGCTCGCCCTGGGCGAGATGGCCGAGGGCGCGCTCTACAGCGACACGGCGCTCGTGCTTTGCGACGAGTGCTACCTTCCCTTTGCGCGCGCCGTGGCCGAGCATAAGAAAATCCCCGCCGCCGAAAAGGCCCGCTTCGCCTACCAGGCTGGGTCGCTCGCCGGGTCGCAGATAGGCATGGAGGCCCCCGACTTCGAGTTCGTCACCCCCGAGGGGGAGACGCTCACGCTCGCCGAGGTTTCGCGCGGCGCCTACGTCGTGCTCTTCTTCAACGACCCCGAGTGCGACGACTGCGAGCTCGCCCGGGTGCGCCTGGCTGCCGATATGAACCTTAACGATCTGATTGACGCCGGGCAGATACGCGTGGTCAGCATCCTCCCCGCCGAACCCTCCGACGAATGGCGCGAAAAAGCCGCCGGCTATAGCAAGAAGTGGATCGTCGGGGCCTCGGCCAACGTCGATGAAATCTACGATATGCGCGTTTCGCCGGTGATTTATTACCTCGACGGCAAGCGCCGCATACTCTCCAAATCGCTCGACACCGACGGGCTAAAGGAGGGGTTCCGCGTAGTCAACGAAAAACTCAAGGCCCGCGGCAAATGAAGATAGCGATGCTTATATCCGGGGGTGTCGACAGCGCCGTCGCCGCCTACCGCCTTATGGAGCAGGGGCACGACCTCCATCTCTTTTACATACGCATAGGTATGGAGGGTGACGGGGGCGACTGCTCGGCCGAGGAGGATATCGAGATGTGCCGCTTCATCGCCGCGAAGTACAACCTGCCGTTCGAGGTCGTTACGCTCCACCAGGAGTACTGGGACAACGTGATGGACTACGCCCTTCGCACCGTCAAGGAGGGGCTCACGCCGAACCCCGACATTATGTGCAACAAGATGATCAAGTTCGGTTTCTTCGAGCAGCGCTGGGGGCACGAGTTCGACCTCACGGCCACAGGCCATTACGCCTCGACCCTCGAACGCGACGGAAAGAAGTACCTCGCGACGGCGGTCGACCCCGTGAAGGACCAGACCGACTTCCTCGCCCGCATATCCTACGACCAGCTCCGCCACCTGACTTTCCCCTTGGGAGACATTCCCAAGAGCCGCGTGCGCGAGATCGCCATCGAGACCCGCATGCCAAACGCCTACCGCAAGGACTCGCAGGGGATCTGCTTCCTGGGCAAAATCAATTACAACGACTTCATACGCCGCCACCTCGGCGAGCGCCCGGGCCCGATTATCGAGATCGAGACGGGGCGCAAGCTCGGCGAGCACCGCGGCTACTGGTTCCACACCATAGGGCAGCGCAAGGGGCTGGGCCTCAGCGGCGGCCCCTGGTTCGTGGTGAAGAAGAACGTGCGCGACAACGCCATCTACGTTTCCCGCGGGTACGACACCGAGAAGCAGTACGGGCGCATGCTCCACATACAGGAGACCCAGTTCATCACCGAGGATCCCTGGGGGGAGAATTGCGACGGCGTGGAAATAACCTTCAAGAACCGCCACACCCCCGACTTCACCCCGGCGCGCCTGACGCGCCTCGATGCCGGAGAGTACGTCATCGAGTCCGCCGAGAAAATCCAGGGTATCGCCCCCGGCCAGTTCGCCGTGATCTACGACCCCGCCCGCGCCATCTGCCTCGGTTCCGGCATCATCACCGGCCGCCCCATCAAGTAACCCGTTATTTGTGGCGCCCGGCTATAATAAAAGGGGGTGGGGGTACGTTGTTAAGGTATGAGTTTTGAAGAATTTGACCGGGACAACGACGGCGGGCGCGTGCGCCTGCGTGTGCTCGGCATATCATACAGTCAGATACAGAGCGGAGCCTACGCGCTGATACTGGCGCAGGCCGACGGCCCCTACCGCATCCCGGTGGTGGTCGGCGCCGCCGAAGCGCAGTCAATCGCCATAAAGATGGAGGGGATAGTGCCCCCCCGCCCGATGACCCACGACCTTTTCGCGTCGCTGGCGCAGGCCTACGGGGTTGTGCTCCGCGACGTGTTCATCCATAAGTTCGAGGACGGGATTTTCTCGTCGGAACTAACCTTTGTCGACGGGCAGGGTAGGGAGGTGGTGCTCGACGCGCGCACTTCCGACGCCATCGCGATAGCCATGCGCGCCAAGGCCCCGATTTTCACCACCCCCGAAATCCTGTCGGAAACAGGTTTCCTGATGGAGGTGAAGGAGGCCGACGACTCCGACCTGCCGTCGGACAGCGACATAGCCGAGGTCATGACCCAGCCGAAGCTCGAAAACCTCGCCATGGAGGAGCTTGAAAAGATGCTCGCCAGGCATATCGAGCGCGAGGAATATGAGGAGGCCGCCAAGGTGCAGGCCGTAATCAACGCCAAAAAGGCGGGCAACGCCTGATGTTTTATAACATAAACAGCCCTGAAAGCCGCGCTTTTGGGGCTGATTATTTTTGCGCTACGGCGGGAAAAACGTAAATTTGCGGTTGCAACCGGGCGCGGTGGCCGTTTCGGCATCGGAAATCCGACGCTTTCGGTTACAAATTAATACTAACTACACTAAAAGCTGATATGAATACACTCAAGCCGCGCCTCGCGGCGCTGAACTTCCTGGAATTCGCCGTATGGGGCGCCTACCTCACTTCGCTCGGCAACTTCCTGTTCAAGAACGGACTCGGCGACCAGATTGGCTGGTTCTACGCCATGCAGGGCATTGTCTCGCTGTTTATGCCGTCGATTGTCGGCATCGTGGCCGACCGCTGGATTCAGGCCCAGAGGATGCTCAGCCTGTGCCACCTCGTGGCGGGTGTGTTCATGGCTCTTGCAGGAGTCTATTGCGCTGTGGCCGAGCCCTCGCTGTCGTTCGGCCCGCTCTTCGCGCTGTACTCAGTGTCGGTGGCGTTCTTTATGCCCACTATCGGCCTGAACAACTCGGTGGCGTTCAACGCGCTCACCAAGGCCGGAATGGACACTGTGAAGGATTTCCCCCCGATCCGCATTTTCGGTACCATAGGTTTCATATGCGCGATGCTGCTGGTGAACTTCGCCGGTCCGGCCGACGCCAAGTTCCAGACCACATATATGCAGCTGTTCGTGTCGGCAGCGCTGAGCTTCGTGATGATGGGCTACGCGCTGACTATGCCTAAGTGCCCCACCAGCGACGCCCCGCAGACCGGCAACTGGGTAGACAAGATGGGGCTCCGCGCCTTCACCCTCTTCAAAAAGAAGAAGATGGCCGTGTTCTTTATCTTCAGCATGATGCTCGGCGTGTCGCTCCAGATTACCAACGGCTACGCCAACCCCTATATCACATTCTTCAAGGACCTGCCCGAGTTTGCCAACGCCTGGGCCGCGCAGAACGCCAACGCGCTGATTTCCCTTTCGCAGATCAGCGAGACCTGCTGCATTCTGCTCATTCCCTTCTGCCTCAAGCGTTTCGGCATTAAGGGCGTGATGCTTATGTCGATGTTCGCCTGGGTGCTCCGTTTCGGCCTTTTCGGCCTCGGCGACCCCGACGGCATGCTCTGGATGTTCGTGCTCAGCTGCATTGTCTACGGTATCGCGTTTGACTTCTTCAACGTCAGCGGCGGTCTTTACGTCGATAAGGAGACCTCGCCCGAAATCCGCAGCTCGGCCCAGGGGCTGTTCATGATTATGACCAACGGACTGGGCGCCACTATCGGCACCCTCGCGGCCATGGCTATCGTTAACCACAACGTGGTGGCCACGGCCCCGCTCGCCGAGCAGCTCGAAGGGTGGCGCGACTCCTGGATGATTTTCGCCGGGTACGCGCTGGTGGTTGCCATCCTGTTCTGGATCGTGTTCCGCGACTCAAAGGTAGGCAAGGACGCCGGGCGCCGCTCGATTCAGAAGGCACAGGACAGCAACTCGCCCGCCGACGGTTTCAGCCGTATGTGATCGCGCCCCAAGGTAAGTTTTTCATCAAGCTACTAATCCGTGATTCAGTTTTTCGCTCCCGACATACTCTCCGACCCGCGGCTTCCCGACCAGGAAGCCGCCCATTGCGTGAAAGTGCTCCGCCACCAGCCGGGCGATGAGATCACCGTGGTCGACGGCCGCGGTGGCCGTTATCTGTGCCGATTGACCGATGCCACGAACAAAAGGGCCGAGGTAGAGGTTATAAGCAGGGAGGAGGTCCGACCCTACTGGCGCGCGCCGATCACGATAGCCGTGGCCCCTACCAAGCACCTCGACCGCATGGAGTGGCTCGTAGAGAAGCTCACCGAGGTGGGTTTCGACCGCTTCATCCCGCTGCTCTGCCGCTTTTCGGAGCGCAAGGAGCTCAAACCCGAGCGTCTGGAGAAAATAGCCGTGTCGGCTATGAAGCAGAGCCTAAAGGCAGCGCTCCCGGAGGTAGCCCCGATTACACCCTTCAAGAAGTTCATCGAGGCCACGGCGGGGGTACCCCAGCGGTTTATCGCCCACTGCGACCCCGACTCGCCGCGCCGCCTGCTCAGCCGGGAGTACGATCCTGGCTGCGAGGCGGTGGTGCTCATCGGGCCCGAGGGGGATTTCTCACCCGAGGAGATCGCGATGGCGCTTGAGGCCGGATTCGTGCCGATAAGCCTCGGCGACGCCCGTCTGCGAACCGAAACAGCCGCCTTGGTGGCGTGCCACACTCTCCACGTTGTCGGCAGTCTCGCCGACTGATTTGTTCACCGCGTTTATTCATCACAATGGAATTCGATCTTAAGAAATATCTCTACGACACCCCCTGCGACAATTTCTTCCTTCTCGCCGGGCCGTGCGTTATCGAAAACGAGGAGATGGCCCTCGAAATAGCCACCACTGTGAAAGCCGTAACCGACCGCCTCGGAATCCCCTACGTTTTCAAGGGGAGCTACCGCAAGGCCAACCGTTCGCGGCTCGACTCCTTCACCGGCATCGGTGACCTCCAGGCGCTCGCCATACTGAAAAAAGTGCGCGAGACGGTAGGTGTGCCCGTTGTCACCGACATCCACACCGCCGACGAGGCGCGCCTCGCCGCCGAGTTTGTCGATATGCTCCAGATTCCGGCTTTCCTTTGCCGCCAGACCGACCTCCTCGTAGCCGCCGCCAAAACCGGGAAGATGGTTAACATCAAGAAGGGGCAGTTCCTCTCGCCCGAGGCTATGAAGTACGCCGTGGAGAAGGTGCGCGACGCGGGCGACGACCTGGTGGCCGTCACCGAGCGCGGCACCACCTTCGGCTACCAGGACCTCATTGTCGATTACCGCGGCATACCCGAGATGCGCCGCAACGGGTGCCCGGTGATTCTCGACGTTACCCACTCGCTCCAGCAGCCCAACCAGACCGCCGGAGTCACCGGCGGCCGCCCCGATATGATCGAGACCGTGGCCCGCGCCGGTATCGCCGTGGGGTGCGACGGCATATTCATCGAGACTCACCAGAACCCAGCTGTGGCGAAGAGCGACGGCGCCAATATGCTCCGCCTCGACCTCCTGCCCGGACTCCTCGAACGCCTCACCACCCTCCGTATGGCCGTCAACACATTCAAGGCCTAACCACACTATCCCTACTTTAGCAAATGAAGATACGCAGCTTTTTAGCAGCCGCAATATTGGCCTCGGCATCCGCGCTCCCCGCGTCGGCCCAGGGGCTCGACAACCCTATGACGCGCGCCATGATGGAGGTTTACAACCAGGAGATCGCGGCCAATCCGCAGTCCTACGACGTTTACTTCCGCCGCGCCAACGAATACTACAAGTTCAACCAGTATCTCCGCGCCCTCTCCGACGTTGACAACGCCATCAAGTACGCTCCAGCGGCCGATACCGATTTCCTCTTCGAGGCGAGGTTTCTCCGTGCCGAGATTTACCAGATGCTCGACAAGCACGAGGAGGCGCTGGCCGACTTCACCGAGGCGCTGAAACTCGACCCGTCGTCGTTCCTGGCCCTCTACCAGAAGGCCAACTCGGAATATGAGCTCGGACGCTACGCCGACGCCAAGGCCGACTACAATCGTATGCGCGCCATCAACCCCCGCAGTGCCGAGGCGCTCACAGGTCTGGCCCGCGTGTCGGTTAAGGAGAACAACCTCGGACTGGCTCAGCAGTATATGGACGATGCTGTAAGCATGATGCCTACCGACAGCGACATCTTCGTGCGCCGCTCATCGGTGCGCCGCATGCTCGGCGACAATACCGGGGCCGTCGAGGACCTGATCATGGCTATCTCCATCGACTCCAACTCACGCGCCATCCAGGAACTCGCCGCCATCGGCAACACCGACTACCCGGCGGTAATCACCGGGCTGAGCAGCGCGGTGAGCAAGGCTCCCGACCAGCCGATGCTCTACTATCTGCGCGGATTCATCGCCCAGGCCCACGCCCACTATCTCTCGGCTATCGACGACTACCGCAAGCTGGTCGACAACAATATGTACAACTACGCCGGCATCTACGGCGCGCTGGGCGAGTGCTACTTCCAGCTCTGCGACTTCGACCGTGCCCTGGAATACACCAACCAGGCTATCGGTATGGACCCGGCCAACCCGGAATTCAACACCACGCTCTCGCGCATACGCCGCGCCAAAGGTGACTTCGCCCCGGCGCTCAAAGCCGTTGACTTCGCCCTGAGCGACGCGCCGACCAACCGCGCCGCGCTCACCGAGAAGGGGCTCGCGCTGTTCTCGCTCGGTCGTTTCGACGAGGCTTCCGGCATATTCGGCGAGCTGATTATGGACAACCCCGAGGACGCTATGAGCTATATGCTCCAGGCGTGGGTGGTCAACGACGGGCTGAAGCAGCCCCGCAATGCCACACCTATATATAAAAGGCTGCTCGACGCCGTGCCCGCCGAGAGCGTCAACGCCGCGGGCGAGCATCTGACCGCGCCCTCGACACTCCGCGGATTCGCCATGCTCTTCGCCGGTGACTCCGAGGGGGCGCTCCGCTGGGCCGACGACCTGCTCCGCGACAACAACGATACCGACGGTTCGATCAACTACCTCGCAGCCTGTCTCTACGCCCAGGCCGGTGAGGCCGACAAGGCCCTGGCGTGCGTCGACCGCTCGCTCGGCAAGGGGTACGCGAGCCTCTACAACTGGAAGCACAACGATGCCGGGCGCGTCAACGTGGCACCCCTGCGCGACGACCCCCGTTTCGCCCGCGCCCTCGAATCGTATTCCTACCTCTTTAAGTAATTCCAAGCGACGAGGCAGATGAAGCAGCGAGTATTGATTGTCAACAAGTTTTATTACCCCCGGGGTGGCGACTGCGTATGCACCCTCAACCTTGAGCGGCTCCTGGCCGACAAGGGACACGAGGTGGCCGTATACGCTATGGAGTACCCCGACAACATCCCTTCGCGCTGGAGCGGCTACTTCGCTTCGGCGGTCGACTTCGGCGCCCCACTCAAGGGGAAGCTCCGCGCCGCCGCCAGGGCGATGGGGTGGGGCGACATACGCCGCTCCTTCGCCGCGATACTTGCCGACTTCAAGCCCGACGTGGTGCATCTGCAGAACATCCACAGCTACCTCTCGCCGGTTTTGGCCGAAATGGCCCGCGAGGCTGGAGCCAAAGTTGTCTGGACCCTGCACGACTACAAGCCGATCTGCCCCTCGTACTCATGCCTGAGGGATGGAAAGCCCTGCGAGGAGTGCTTCACTTCCCCTTCGGCGGTGCTCCGCCACCGCTGTATGAAGGGTTCGCTCGCCGCGAGCGTTGTAGCCTGGGCCGAGGCCCGCAAGTGGAACCGCAGCCGGCTTGAACGCGCGGTCGATACTTTCATCTGTCCAAGCTCTTTCCTCAAATCCAAGATGGAGCAGGGCGGGTTCTCCCCGGAGAAACTGCTGGTAAACTGCAATTTCATCGGGTTCGACAAGATCGGCCGCCTGGGCGCTTCGGGCGATGCGGAAACCGCCGGACGCGGCGATTTCTACTGCTATGTGGGGCGTATGTCTCACGAAAAGGGAGTGGAGTCGCTTCTCGAAGCGGCATCGAGGCTCCCCCACCACCTGGTGCTCGCTGGCGACGGCCCGCTGCTCGAAGAGCTCCGCTCGAAGTACGGCTCGCCAAACATCGAGTTCGCGGGGCGTATGACCGCCGACCAGGTTGTCGACCTCCTGCGCGCCGCCCGATTCTCAATAATGCCGTCGGTATGCTACGAGAACAACCCCCTCGGGGTCATCGAGTCGCTATGCGCCGGAACGCCGGTGCTCGGCGCGCGCATCGGCGGTATACCCGAACTGGTCGACGAGGGGCGCTCCGGCCTCGTGTTCGAGAGCGGCGACGCCGACGATATGGCCCGCGCCATACACGCGGCATTTGACACGCCCTGGGACAACGCGGCGATACGCCGCTCCTCGCTCGCCCGGTTCTCGCCCGAACGGCATTACCGCGACCTGCTCGATGCTTACGAAAAATAACACACGCGCCGGCGCCCGCGGCGCCCGGCGAATTTATGACACGCAATCCAACCATGAACGCCATACAGCCAACTGACGCTTCTATCATAATCACTTACCGCTGCCCGATGCGCTGCAAGATGTGCAACATCTGGCAGAATCCTACTGACAAGAAGGAGGAAATCAAGGCCGAGGACCTGCGCTCGCTCCCCAGACTGAAGTTTATCAACATCACCGGGGGTGAGCCGTTCGTGCGCGAGGACCTCCCCGCAATCGTCGAGGAGTGCTACCGCCACACCGACCGCATCGTGATCTCGACCTCCGGCTGGTTTGACGACCGCGTGATAGCCCTCGCCAAGCGCTTCCCCAACATCGGCATCCGCATTTCGATCGAGGGGCTCAGCCGCAAGAACGACGAGCTCCGCGGACGCGACGGGGGCTTCGACAAGGGGCTCCGCACCCTCTTGACACTAAAAGAGATGGGCGTGAAGGATATAGGGTTCGGATGCACCGTGTCAAACAACAACTCCAAGGATATGCTGGCCCTGTACCAGCTTTCCAAGTCGCTCGGGCTGGAATTCGCCACGGCGGCGTTCCACAATTCGTATTACTTCCATAAGGACGACAACGTGATCACCAACCGCGACGAGGTATGCCGCGACTTCGAGCAGCTCATCGAATGGCAGCTCAAGGAGAAGCACCCCAAATCGTGGTTCCGTGCGTTCTTCAATATGGGCCTGATCAACTATATCGAGGGTGGTCGGCGCATGCTCCCCTGCGAGGCAGGTTCGGCCAATTTCTTCATTGACCCGTGGGGGGAGGTGTTCCCCTGCAACGGCTTGGAGGATAAATACTGGAAGGAGTCGATGGGGAACATCCACGACGCCGACTTTATGACCATTTGGAATTCCGAGCAGGCGGCCAAGGTGCGCGACATGGTGCGCCGCTGCCCTAAGAACTGCTGGATGGTGGGCACCGCCTCCCCCGTGATGCACAAATATATAAAGCATCCGGCCAAGTGGGCGCTGACCAACAAGCTTCGCTCGATGCGCGGGCTGAAACCGTGCCTCGACAAAACCTGGTACGACGTAGGCCAGGATCCCTCGCAGGGCGACCTCCGCCCGAAATTCTGATAATCGTAGCGATTTTAGAATCAGATTATTCTCGGAACCGTTCCGTGGATCCGAATATAACCTTAAAACCTTATTACCGTGAAAATCGTAGTTACCGGCACCCGGGGAATCCCCGACATTCAGGGCGGTGTGGAAACCCACTGCGAACAACTTTACCCGCGTATAGCCGCTATGGGGCATGATGTCACGGTGATACGCCGCACCCCCTACGTCACCCCCGAAAACCGCCGCGACGAATACAAGGGGGTGAGGCTGGCCGACGTTTACGCGCCACGCAAGAAAAGCGTTGAGGCCATAGTACACACCTTCCTGGCCGTGCTGAAGGCGCGTCGGCTCAACCCCGATGTGCTCCATATCCACGCCATAGGCCCCTCGCTGATGGTGCCTTTCGCCCGTTTGCTCGGTATGAAGGTTGTCACCACCAACCACGGACCCGACTACGACCGCCAGAAGTGGGGCCGACTGGCCCGCACGGCGTTAAGGCTCGGAGAGCGGTTCGGCACCAAATGCTCCAACAAGGTAATCGTTATATCCAACGTTATCGCCGGAATACTCCGCGATAACTATGGACGCTCCGATACTGAGCTTATTTTCAACGGAGTAAATAAACCCGTGAAATCATCTGGCCGCGAGTATCTCAAGGAATGGGGTATCGACGGCGCGCCGTATATCGTGGCTCTGGGCCGTTTCGTGAAGGAAAAGGGGTTCCACGACCTGATTGAGGCGTACGCCAAGGCGGGGTTGCCGAAGGAGTGGCGACTGGTTATAGCCGGCGACTCCGACCACCCCGACGAGTATTCCGAAGCGCTAAAGCGCCAGGCCCGCGAGGCCGGGGTTGTGCTTACGGGCTTTATCAAGGGTGAGCGTCTTAACCAACTGATGTCCAACGCGTCGCTTTTCGTGCTCCCATCGTATCACGAGGGTCTCCCTATAGCGCTGCTCGAAGCGATGAGCTACGATCTCGACGTCGTGGTGAGCGATATCCCGGCCAACCGCATCCCCGAATTGGATGCCGCGGACTTCTTCCAGGCTGGAAATGTGGACGCATTAGCTACAATTTTGACACGTAAAACACTTTCGCGGGGCACCCCGCGGGCCTATAACCTCGCTAATTACGATTGGGACGCTATCGCGGCGCGCACGGTTGACGTTTACCGCGAAGTTTGCGGCTCAAAGTGATTTTTTTAGTCAAATCGGCTCGTTTCGTAAATTTTTCTGTAACGTTTTTGGCGCTTTTTGGTGATATAGTTTTTCGTCTGATTCGGATTTTAGTTCAAAAAAAACTGGCAGATACGGAAATTTTCGCTAACTTTGCACCCTAAAACGGAAAACTTCAAAAATTTATGAAGATTGACGCTGTAAATCTTGATATGATTTTCGAGACGAGCTGGGAAGTTTGTAACAAAATCGGTGGCATTTACACCGTTTTGTCAACCAAGGCTCTGACTCTGCAAAATCTCTATAAGGACAAGACGATTTTTATAGGCCCGGACGTGTGGTCCGAGGAAAATCCGTCGCCTTACTTTACCGAAGTGCCTTCGATTCTGCGTCCCTGGCGCGACAAGGCCGAGCTTCCCGAGGGGATCTCGGTGCGCGTAGGCCGCTGGAACATCCCCGGCAAGCCCATCGTGGTGCTCGTCAAGTTCGACGCCATGTACAAGGTCAAGGACTATTATTATGGTGAGATGTGGCAGCGCTACGGCGTTGACTCGCTCCACGCTTATGGCGACTACGACGAGGCTTGCGCCTTCTCCCTCGCCGCCGGTATGGTGATCGAGAGCATCTGCAACTACAAGCGCACCCGCCATAAGAGCATCGTGGCCCACTTCGACGAATGGACTACCGGTATGGGGCTCCTCTATGTGAACTGGAAGCTCCCCAAGGTAGGCACCATTTTCACCACTCACGCTACTTCGATCGGCCGCAGCATCTGTGGCAATGGCAAGCCCCTTTATGATTATATGAGGGGGTACAACGGCGACCAGATGGCCCGCGAACTCAATATGGAGTCGAAACACTCGCTTGAGAAAGCCGCCGCGCACAACGCCGACTGCTTCACGACCGTCTCCGACGTTACCGCCGCCGAATGCGAGCAACTGCTCGACAAGCGCCCCGACATCGTTACCCCCAACGGGTTCCAGCCTGATGCCGCCCTCACCAAGGCCCGCATGCGCAAGGCCCGCGAGGTGGCCCGCGAGGCTATGCTCAAGGTGGGTTCGGCCATGATAGGGCGCGAACTCCCCGCCGATACCTTCATAGCCGCCACTTCGGGCCGCTGCGAGTACCGCAACAAGGGTATCGACGTGTTCCTCGACGCCGCCAAGCTCATCCAGCAGGGCGCTCCCTCGAAACAGCTGCTCCTGTTCGTGATGGTGCCCGCGTGGTCCAAGGAGCCCCGCCAGGATGTTAAGGACGCCGTGGCCGCCGGCAACAACCCCGGCGTTGAGAATCCGGCGCTCACCCACTGGCTCAACAATCCCGAGTCCGACCCGATTATCAACCGCATCCACCAGCTCGGCTTCTCGGCCGACCGCGATTCGGCGGTGCAGGTGATCTATGTGCCCTGCTACCTCAATGGCGACGACAGCATATTCAATATGCAGTACTACGATATGCTCGCCGGCATGGACGCCACCGCGTTCCCCTCCTACTACGAGCCCTGGGGCTACACCCCCCTGGAGAGCGTGGCCTACGGCGTGCCCACCGTCACTACCTCCCTTTCGGGCTTCGGGCAGTGGATCCTCTCGACCTCGGCGAGCGATTTCGAGCAGAGCGGCGTGGTGGTGATCCCCCGCGGCGACTCGAACTACGGCGAGGTTGTCGAGAAACTCGCTTCGTCGCTCCGATGGCTCGCCGACGCTGACGCCGACACCCGCGAAAAAGTGTCGAAAGCGTCGCGCGTCACAGCTGACAAGGCTCTCTGGGATTACTTTATCGTATACTATGTTGACGCCTTCAAGAAAGCCCGCGAGGCTGCGTCGGCACGCGAATAATGCCTTGGCCCACTTGTCGAAAACACATTAATTAATACAATTCCTACTTACAAATATTTCACACATGAAACTTCAAGTCAGTAACACTAATGTCCCCAACTGGCACGACATTACAGTGAAATCCGACCTGCCCTCGAAGCTCAAACCCCTCGCTGAGCTCGCCAAAAACCTCTGGTGGGTATGGAACAGCGAAGGCAAAGCCCTCTTCCGCGACCTCAACCCCGACCTCTGGCGCTCGACGGGCGAAAACCCCGTGATGGTGCTCCAGCAGCTCTCCGCCGAGCGTCTGGAGGAAATCCTGGCCGACAAGGAACTCCTGGCCCGTATCGACCACGTCTACGGCATGTTCAAGGAGTACATGGCCCAGCCCATGCGCGACGACATCCCCTCCGTATCCTACTTCTCGATGGAATACGGTCTCTGCAACGCCCTGAAAATCTACTCCGGCGGCCTTGGCGTGCTCGCCGGCGACTATATCAAGGAGGCATCCGACAGCCGCGTGCCCATGACCGCCGTCGGTTTCCTTTACCGCTACGGCTACTTCACCCAGTCGCTGAGTGTCGACGGCCAGCAGATCGCCAACTATGAGGCCCAGAACTTCAACCAGCTCCCCATCGAGCAGGTTATGGAGAACGGCCACCCCATGATTCTCGAAGTTCCCTATCCCGGCCGCACCATCTACAGCCATGTATGGCGCGTTAACGTGGGCCGCATGAACCTCTACCTGATGGACACCGACTTCGAGATGAACTCGGAGTTCGACCGCCCCATCACCCACCAGCTCTACGGCGGCGACTGGGAAAACCGCATCAAGCAGGAGTATCTCCTCGGCATCGGCGGTATCCTGATGCTCAAGAAACTCGGCATCAAGTCGCAGCTCTACCACTGCAACGAAGGCCACGCCGCCCTGCTCAACCTGCAGCGCCTCGTGGACTACGTTCAGGAAGAACACCTCGACTTCAACGTGGCCCTCGAACTGGTGCGCGCCTCCAGCCTCTACACCGTGCACACCCCCGTGCCCGCCGGTCATGACTACTTCGACGAAGGTCTCTTCGGCAAGTACATGGGCGAGTATCCCGCCAAGCTCGGTATCTCCTGGAACGACCTTATGAACATGGGCCGCGAGAACCCCGACACCAACGAGCGCTTCTCGATGAGCGTGTTCGCTCTCAACACCTGCCAGGAGGCCAACGGCGTCAGCTGGCTCCACGGCGAGGTCTCCAAGAAGATGTTCGCCGGAATCTGGAAGGGCTACACCTGGGAGGAGAGCCATGTGGGCTACGTCACCAACGGCGTTCACATGCCTACCTGGGCCGCTTCCGAATGGAAGGAATTCTACGCCGAAAAGCTCGGCCAGGAGATGTTCGCCCACCAGGAGAACCCCAAGGCTTGGGACGGCATCCTCAAGTGCACCGACCAGGAAATCTGGAACATGCGCATGACGATGAAGAACAAGTTCATCAACTTCGTCAAGCGCGACTTCAAGGCCAAGTGGCTCGCCAACCAGGGTGACCCCTCCGCCGTGATGAGCATCGTTGACAAAATCAACCCCAACGCTCTGATCATCGGCTTCGCCCGCCGCTTCGCCACCTACAAGCGCGCCCACCTGCTCTTCACCGACCTCGACCGTCTGGCCAAGATCGTCAACAACGAGCAGTTCCCCGTGCAGTTCGTGTTCTCCGGCAAGGCTCACCCCGCCGACGGCGCCGGCCAGGGCCTGATCAAGCGCATCATGGAGATTTCGCGCATGCCCCAGTTCCTCGGCAAGATCATCTTCCTGGAGGACTATAACATGATCGTGGCCAAGCGCCTCGTTACCGGTGTCGACATCTGGCTGAACACCCCGACCCGTCCCCTCGAAGCTTCCGGCACCTCCGGCGAGAAGGCTCTGATGAACGGCGTGCTCAACTTCTCCGTGCTCGACGGCTGGTGGTACGAAGGCTACCGCTTCGACGAAAAGGCCGGCTGGGCCCTCACCGACAAGCGCACCTTCACTAACCAGGGTCAGCAGGACGCGCTCGACGCCGCCACTATCTACTCGATGCTCGAAAACGAGATCGTGCCCCTCTACTACGCCAAGAACTCCAAGGGTTACTCCCCCGAGTGGGTGCAGTACATCAAGCGCTCGATCGCCCATATCGCTCCCCACTTCACTATGAAGCGCATGATCGACGACTACATCAGCCGCTTCTACGAGAAGGAGGCCAAGCGCACCGGCAAGCTCGTTGCCGACAACTTCGCTCTGGCCAAGGAAATCGTGGCCTGGAAGGAGAAGGTGGCAGCAGCTTGGGACGGCATCAAGGTACTCGAAGTCAAGACTTCCGACGTGGCCGACTCCGTTACCGGCACCGACTTCCACGTTGAGGCCGTGGTTGACACCAACGGTCTGGCCAACGACCTCGGTCTCGAACTCGTGGCCTACAAGAAGGAGGGCAACGAGGAGAAGTTCTTCGGCACCGAAGCCTTCAAGGTGGCCAAGGTCGACGGCAACGTTGTCACTTACAAGCTCGACTCGAAGCTCCGCGAGGCAGGCGTGTTCCGCTATGGCTACCGCCTCTATCCCTCGAACCCCGCGCTTCCCCACCGCATGGACTTCGCTTACACCCGCTGGATCTAATCCACTGGTAGCGAGCTCTACAGATAACGACATCCCTTGCCAAATCCTTTGGCAGGGGATGTTTCTTTTAACGCAAGCCGCCCCGTCGAACTGAATCGGCGGGGCGGCTCCGTTATAACCTTAACAATTCCTTATTATGAGTTGAATATG
>CAJUKE010000008.1 GCA_910587075.1 uncultured Muribaculaceae bacterium | reverse complement strand
GCGCATTATACGGTTAACCCACCATCCTCACCAACCGGAAAAATCTACTGACCCCTGGTTTACGGTTCCTCAGTCCCCCGGAAGCCATTAGATGTTGATAAACAGAAACGTGGACTGCATTGCCACGTCTTCAGTTGATGGTCGTAGGAAACCATGAGATACAGATATGGGAAAGCAGCCCACGCGTATAGCGTGAGAACCGCTTGTCCTTTCGTCGTATCTGCTAAAAATTTCCTACGTTTTCAACTGAGTCCGAAAAGCAAGGCGCTTCTGATATGTTCGTGCGCGGCGGCATGGTGCCGTCGCTTATGTGTTACAAAATTAGCATAAAAAAATGAAAACACGGGCCGCCCGGCCCGTGTTTAACATTTCGGAAAGATTGGAGGGTGGGAGTGGCGGCGTGAAACCGGCGCGTCAGGCTTTTAAGGCGGGGGCGAAGAGGGGGGTGGAGAGGTAGCGCTCGCCGGTGTCGGGGAGGAGGACAACTATGGTTTTGCCCTCGTTGGCGGGGAGGCGCGCCTCGCGGATGGCGGCGGAGATGGCTGCGCCGGAGGATATGCCGGCCAGGAGCCCCTCGGTGCGCGCCAGCAGGCGCGAGCCCTCGGCGGCCTCGGAGTCAGTTACGGCCACTACCTCGTCGACCACCGACGGGTCGTAGTTGGCGGGGATGAAGCCCGCGCCGATACCCTGGATTTTGTGCGGCCCGGGGTTACCGCCCTCGATCACCGCCGAGGTGGCGGGCTCCACGGCCACGATTTTGACCGCGGGCTTGAGCTCCTTGAGCGTCGCGCCAACGCCGCTGATGGTGCCCCCGGTGCCGACTCCGGCCACGAAGATGTCGACCTCGCCGTCGGTGTCGCTCCAGATCTCTATGCCGGTCGAGCGGCGGTGGGCGGCGGGGTTGGCAGGGTTTGAGAACTGCTGGAGGATGATGGAGCCGGGAGTGTTGTCGCGGAGTTTCTCGGCAGCGGCTATCGCGCCCTTCATCCCTTCGGCGCCGGGGGTGAGCACGAGGGTCGCGCCGAGCGCTTCCAGGAGATTGCGCCGCTCGACGCTCATTGTGTCCGGCATGGTGAGTATCAGGCGGTACCCCTTGACGGTGGCCACCCAGGCCAGACCTATGCCGGTGTTTCCGCTGGTGGGCTCAATGATTGTGCCGCCGGGTTTCAGTGCGCCTGAGCGCTCGGCCTCCTGGATCATAGCGAGCGCCACGCGGTCCTTGGCGCTCCCTCCGGGATTGAAACTTTCGATTTTGAGCAGCAGGCAGGCCTTGAGGTTTTCGGCGCGCTCCAGGGTTTGGGCCTCCATCAGGGGGGTGTGGCCGATCAGTTCGGTGAGGTTGCTGTATATTTTCTTCATTATGGCGATGCGGTATATATGTTTGTAAGTAGATATTTGTATCAGCTTGCGAAGTGGAGTCAGATGCCGAGCCCGTTGGTGAAAATCGACGGCGCCGAGCCGCGCTGGAGTATCAGAGAGCCGGGGGGCACTGAGTTGGTGAGCCAAACGTTGCCGCCGATTACTGACCCGCGCCCAACGGTGACGCGCCCGAGGATTGAGGCGTTGGAGTACACCGTCACGTTGTCCTCGATTATCGGGTGGCGCGGTGTGTTCATAGGGTGCCCCTCGCTGTCGAGCGAAAAATTGCGCGCGCCGAGGGTCACGCCCTGGTAGATGGTGACGTGGTTGCCGATCACGCAGGTTTGGCCAATCACGACGCCGGTTCCATGGTCGATGGCGAAATACTCCCCGATTGTCGCGCCCGGGTGAATGTCAATGCCGGTGGCCGAGTGGGCGAGTTCGGTGAGAATGCGCGGCAGGGCGGGCACCCCGAGCGTGAGGAGCGCATGGGCCGCGCGGTAGTTCACCATGGCCTGCACCACCGGGTAACTGAGTATAATCTCGCCCAGGTCGTCGACCGCCGGGTCGTTGTCGTATATGGCTCTCACGTCGGTGTAAAGGAGGCGTTTGATTTCGGGCAGCTTGTCGACGAAGTCCAGGGCGAGCCGCGAGGCGCGGGTGTTCACCTCGTCGCACGTCATGCGGTTGTCAAACCTGAAGCCGCTTATAATCTCCCGGCAAAGTATCGAATAAATCTTCTCGATTTCTACCCCGATCACCGACGCGCGTATCGAGCGGCAGCTCACTCGGCGGTCGTAAAAATCGGGAAAAACCACCCGCTTTATATGGTCGGTGAGCTCTTTGAGCGCGGGGACCGACGGCAGGGGGCCCTCGCCGGGGTGAATCACCAGCGCTTCTTCATGTCCCGGAGCGGTTAGCGTCGAGGCGACGCGCTCGAAAACTTCGTCAATATCAGTCATGCGTTGTTTCTGTTTCGAACGGCGAAATTAACATATTCGCGATATTTTTACAACAATCCGTCAACTTTTAAGTTCGATTGCGGTTTCAGAGTGGGCCGCGAGGCGGGAATGTCGCGGATTCTTTGTATTTTTGTGGCCTGAACAAAATGGAAAAGGCTATGTTTTTCTCCGTGATAGTGCCGGTTTATAACCGCGAGGACGAGGTTCGGGAACTGCTCGCGAGCCTCGCGGCGCAGACTTCGCACGACTTCGAAGTGGTCATTACCGAGGACGGCTCGTCGCTCCCCTGCCGCGGGGTGGTCGAGGAGTATGCCGCCCGGGGGCTCGATGTGAAATATTTCTATAAGGAGAACGAGGGGCGCTCGATAGCCCGCAACCACTCGATGGAGCGGGCGCGGGGCGACTATTTCGTGTTCTTCGATTCGGACTGCGTGATTCCTCCCGACTATTTCGAGAAACTCGGGCGTATGCTCGCCGAGCGCCCGCTCGACTGCTTCGGTGGGCCCGATGCCGCCGACGAGTCGTTCTCCACCACTCAGAAGGCCATAAACCACGCTATGACCTCGTTCCTTACCACCGGGGGTATCCGCGGAGGGAAGGTGAGCCTGGAGAAGTTCACCCCCCGCACGTTCAATATGGGCTACTCGCGGAGGGTGTGGGAGCGCGTCGGCGGGTTCCGCGAGATGTTCTCCGAGGATATTGATATGAGTACCCGGGTGCGCCACGCCGGATTCTCGATCGGCCTCTATCCCGACCTGCCCGTATACCACAAGCGGCGGGTCGACTTCCGCAAGTTCTTCCGTCAGGTGTATGTGTTCGGTATGTCGCGGATAACGCTGAAACTGCTCTATCCCGACTCGCTGAAGGCTGTACACTGCCTCCCCGCGCTGTTCGTGGTAGGGGTGGCGGTGATGCTGGCCATGGCGCTGGCGGTTAGTCCGTGGTGGCTGCTGCCGTTAGGGGTGTATCTGCTCGCTATATTCGTGTCGGCGCTGGTGTCGACCCGCTCGGCGGTGATAGCCGCCAAGGCCGTCCCGGCGTCGCTGATACAGTTGGGAGGCTATGGATGCGGGTTCCTCAAAGCGTGGTTTCTGAAGATTGTGCTCGGCCGCGGCCGCGACGAGGCCGAGGAAGTGGCGCTGCGCAAAGGCAAATGACCTGCTTGGGATGATTTTTAACGCGACTCAAAAAAAACATAACGATATGTCTGACGTGAATCTGCTTGAATGCGCCGGCGACCCCGAGGAGGAGTTCCGCCTGCCGGACGCGTCGCCGATGATGCGCGACCTTGCCGATGATGAGAAACCCCGCGAGAAGGCTCTGAGGCTCGGCATCGACTCGCTGACCGATGTGGAGGTGCTCGCGCTGCTGCTCGGGTCGGGGGTGCCGGGAAAATCGGTGCTCGACCTGGCGCGGGAGATTCTGCGCGACAATGATAATAAGCTGCGGCACCTTGCCAAACGCTCTATTCCCGAACTGGTGAAGCGTTACAAGGGTATGGGCCCGGCGAAGGCCACGCTGCTTGTAGCGGCGATGTCGTTCGGGGCCAGGTGCCAGGAGGACCTCGGGGTGAAGGATCCGCAGATCGCGTCGAGCCGCGACGTTTACGCCTATATGCGCCATCGGCTCGAACGGCTCAACTACGAGGAGTTCTGGGTGCTCCACCTCAGCCGGGCAAACCGGGTGCAGTTCGCCGAGCGTGTCAGCAAGGGAGGTGTCGCGGGCACGGCGGTCGATGTGAGGCTCGTGGCAAAGAGCGCCATCGACCATCTGAGTTCGGGCTTGATACTGGTGCATAACCACCCGTCGGGCAATATGCGCCCTTCGCCGCAGGACGACGCGCTGACGCGCCGCATCGTTGAAACCGGCCGCATTATTGATGTCACCGTCCAGGACCATATAATTATCGGCCCCAGCGGCTACTACTCCTACCGCGACGAGGGGCGACTCTGATTGAGCGGCGCCTCCGAAAAGGATGTTCCCTCAGACGGGTCGGACCTTTCGGACAAGTCGGACGGGTCGGACAAATCAGGCTTTACGACCGGTTAAGCGGTCCGTTTAAGTCCGAAAAGTCCGACCCGTCCGACTTGTCTGACCCGTCCGACTTGTCCGACGGGCTTGGCGTGGGATGCGCGCCACAGGTGTGGGCAATTAGTTCAGTTGGGGTTCAAGGCATTGGGAAGAGGCCTTTTTTTTTGTGTAAGTCCTCACGGGCTGCTCGCCGTTGAGGGCGTCGAGGGCGTTGTTGGCCAGGGCCTTTAGCTCGTCCTCGCCGGGGTAGACGTGCACGGTGGCGAGGTATTCCACGCGCTCCACGATGCGGGGCACGACGTACTTTGAGTGGGCTATGCCGCCGGTTAGCAGCACTGCGTCAACCTTGCCGAAGAGTGTCGCGCCGAGGGCCGAAATGGATTTTGCCACCTGGTAACACATGGCGTCGAGCACGAGGCGGGCCTGTTCGTCGCCGTCGGCGATGCGCTGCTCTATCTCAGGCACGGATACTGTGCCGAGGTGGATCGCGAGGCCTGCTTTGCCGGAGATGCGTTTCTTGAGCTGCTCCTTGGTGTAGCGGCCGGAGTAGCAGAGGTCGATCAGGGCCCCGGTGGGGAGGGTGCCGGCGCGTTCGGGCGAGAAGGGACCCTCGCCGTCGAAGGCGTTGTTAACGTCGACGCAGACGCCGTGGTCGTGGGCGCCCACCGAGATGCCGCCGCCGAGGTGGCATATAATAAGGTTGAGGTCCTCGTATTTGATGTGCTTGCCGGTCTCCTTGGAGAGTTCGGCGGCGAAGCGCCGACCGATGGCGCGCTGGTTGAGGGCGTGCCAGGTGGTGATGCGGGGCATGATGGGGGAGCCGGTGACGCGGGCTATGTCGAGCATCTCGTCAACGATTCCGGGGTCGGCGATGTATGCCTTGCAGCCGGGGAGCTCGTCGGCGAGGTCGCGGGCTATGAGGCAGCCGAGGTTGCAGGCGTGGTCGCGGTGGGGATGGGTCATCTCCTCGACCATATCGTCGTTGACCTCGTAGATGCCGGCGGGAATCGGGCGCAGCAGACCACCGCGGCCGATGATGGCGTCGAATTCAAAAGGTATTCCGTGTTCGGCCAGAGTGTTGAACACCAGGTCGCGCCGGAATTCTTTCTGGTCGATTACCCTCGGAAAATGGCTGAGCTCCTCGACGGAGTGCCTGATGGTGTGTTCGAGGGTAGGCTTCTCGTCTTCGTATACGGCGATTTTCGTTGAGGTGGATCCGGGGTTTATGGCGAGGATTTTCTTCATCTTTGTTCGGGTTTTGAAAACGTGTTGGCGAATTGGAAATGATACTTGAATTCAGTGTAGGGGGCTGGGCCGTCAGGCTCCGAGCACCGCCATGGCGAGCGAATAGAACTTCGACAGGCCGGTGTCGGCGCGCGAGGTGAGCACCACTGGGCACTTAGGACCGAGGAGCATCCCGGCCACTTCGGCGTGGCCGAAGAATGTGATTGACTTGTAGAACGTGTTGGCCGACTCGATGTTGGGGAATATCATGAGGTCGGCGGCTCCGGCAACTTCCGACACGAGTCCCTTGACCTGGGCCGAGTGGAGGTCGCAGGCGGTTTTCACGTCCATAGGCCCGGCGAGCGCGGCGTTGCCGAAGGCGCCGTCGGCGGCCATGCCCACGAGGGTTTTGGCGTCGACCGAGTTGGGGAATTTGGGGTTTACCTTCTCGGTGAAGTGGATGAGCGCTACCTTGGGTCGCTCTATGCCGAAGTGGCGGAGCATTGCAAGGTCGAGGCGGATGATCTTTTCCTTCTGTTCAAGGGTCGGGTAGGGGATCACGGCCACGTCGGAGAAGAACAGCAGGCGGTCCATGCCGGGCACCTGCGCCGCGGTCATATGTGTCAGGAGCGAGCCCTGGGGGAGAATCCCGGTCTCCTTATTGAGGATGGCGCGGAGGAAGTTGTCGGTGTTAATGATACCCTTCATCAGGGCGCCGGCCCGGCCTTCGCGGGCGAGCTCCACGGCGCGGCGCGCGGCCTCGTCGGAGTCGG
Organism: uncultured Muribaculaceae bacterium; assembly: GCA_910587075.1. Taxonomy (GTDB): domain Bacteria; phylum Bacteroidota; class Bacteroidia; order Bacteroidales; family Muribaculaceae; genus UBA7173. The sequence continues at coordinate 70,080 of CAJUKE010000008.1, read as the reverse complement.
GCACGTCGACTATCTCTACGCGGTCGGAGAATTCAGCGATGAATTTCACGTCGCGCAGTTTGGCGCTGTCGCCAACGAGGATGAAGTCGGCTATCTGCTCGCGTAGCGCGCGCTCAACGGCGTACTGGGTTTCGGGGTCGTCGGCGCAGACAACGGCGATTTTCTTGCGGTCGGCTCTCGCGCTGAGGTGCGCGGCGAGCTCTTTGAAATTCCTGATTTGCTCCATGGTAGGGATAGACTTTACGGATTTTCTGCAAATATCAGCAAAAAAATGCACATAAACGCATATTTAGTGCAAAAAAATCGTTAACGGGGCTTATTTTTCGCTCAAAAATCACGTCGAAACCGCGCAAATTGTCATGTGTTTTAAAACATACTTATAAAATCTGTAAGCAAACGGGTTCTATGCACGGCGAATATAAACCACTATCGCGAGGCGGGGCTGCACAAATATCGCGAAAGTGCGCGTATTATTAAAAAGTCTTATCGTCCCCCCTCGAAAAAATAATCGCGCGCTCCGGCCCGGGGCGGGCGGAAGAAAAACCGGAGATACCAACCAATGGCGTCTCCGGCGGGAATATTAAATCAGATGAAGAGAATAATCGAAGTATGCTTAATATTTAGTTTTGAAGATGGATTATTTTCAAAAAGTGTAATGCCTCGGATTGATTAGTTTTGGCGCGTTTGCCGTTGTTTGTCTTTGTTATGTTGCAAAGTTAACGAAATAATCGTTAATTCCAAACATTTTGTCAAAATATTTTTATTTGCGGTAAATTTTTGAGATTCGGGATATGGGCAAACGAACGGCGTTGTGCCGGAAAAAGATGACACAACGCCGTTTGCGTTAATTAGCCCGCGGGGTAGCGCGGGACGGGGCACCGCTCGATGCCCGTATGGTTCAGAGAAGCTCGACGGAGCGGGCTATGAAGCGGGAGAGGTCCTCGCCGCGGAGGAGTCCGTTGCCGAGCAGCGCGAGGTCGAGCAACTGCTTGACCACGGGGCGGGTGGCGGCATAGTCGCTCACGAGCTTTACCTGGCGGTCGCGGGCGGCGCTGACCTCAGCTCCGAGGGCGTCGGCCTGCTTGGCGGCTTCGGCGTCATCCTTCTTCTCGCGGAGCTTGGCGATCTCGGCGTTCTTGGCTTCGATTTCCTGCTCGATGGGTTTCACCTGGTCGGCCAGGGCGGAGTCGGCCTCGGCGGTGACGCGCCTCACTACGGGCTGCTCCGTGTTGATGATCAGCTGGTAGCTGTCGGGCATATCGCCGTAGAAGTTCATGCTGGGCTGGAGCGCGGCCATCTCCTTCATGCGGCGCATATACTCGTTCTGGGTGACGACCACGGGAGCGTCGGTCTCCTTCATAGCCTCGAAGGTGATTAGGAACTGGGCCTTGTCGACCTTCGGGAGCTGCGAGTTGAAGAGGGTGGTCAGGATATCGCGCTGCGTGGGGGTGAGGTCGGCGGTCTTGCGGTCCGACTTGGGTATGAGGTTGTCAATCACGTCGGAGTCGACGCGCACCAGGCGGCACTTCTCGATTTTGTGTTCGAGCAGGCCAACGAAGTGGCTGTCGAGTTGGCCGTCCATCACCAACACGCTGTAGCCGCGGTCGGTGGCGGCCTTTATATAGGTGTACTGCGCGGTGGGGTCGGTAGAGTAGAGCATCACTATGTCCCCCTCCTTGTCGGTCTGCGCCGGGGAGACGAGCTCCTTGTACTCGTCGATGGTGAAGTAACGCCCCTCGGTGTCCTTGAGGAGGTCGAACTTCATCGCCGCGTCGCAGAACTTTTCGTCGGTGAGCATGCCGTATTCGATGAACACCTTTATGTCGTCCCACTTCTGCTCGAACTCCTTACGGTCGGCCTTGAATAGCTCGTCGAGGCGCGAGGCGACTTTCTTGGTGATGTAGGAGGAGATTTTCTTGACAGCCGAGTCGCTCTGGAGGTAGGAGCGGCTGACGTTCAGAGGGATGTCGGGGGAGTCGATCACGCCCTGGAGGAGCATCATGAACTCGGGCACCACGCCTTCGACCGAGTCGGTGACGTAGACCTGGTTGCAGTAGAGCTGAATGCGGTTCTTCGCGATTTCGAAGTTGTTCTTGATTTTCGGGAAGAAGAGGATGCCGGTGAGGGTGAAGGGGTAGTCGACGTTGAGGTGGATCCAGAACAGGGGGTCGTCCTGGCCGGGATACAGCTCGTGGTAGAAGGCGCGGTAATCGTCGTCGGTGAGCGCGGCGGGTTTCTTGGTCCAGGCGGGCTCGGTGATGTTGATGATTTTGTCGCGGTCGGTGTCGGTCATCTTGCCGTCCTTCCATTCCTGTTCCTTGCCGGAAATCACGGGCACGGGGAGGAAGCGGCAGTACTTTTTAAGCAGCGAGTCCACGCGGGCCTGCTCCAGGAACTCCTTGTTCTCGGGGTCGATGTGGAGCACGATGTCGGTGCCGCGCTCGGCCTTGTCGGTGGGTTCCATGGTGAACTCTGGCGAGCCGTCGCACTCCCAGCGCACCGCCTCGGCGCCCTCCTTGTAGCTCAGCGAGCGGATTTCCACCTTCGAGGCCACCATGAAGGCCGAGTAGAAGCCGAGGCCGAAGTGCCCGATGATGGCGTTGGCGTTGTCCTTGTATTTCTCAAGGAACTCCTCAGCGCCGGAGAAGGCGATCTGGTTGATGTATTTCTCGATGTCGTCGGCGGTCATGCCGATACCGTGGTCGGACACGGTGAGCGTCCCGGCCTCCTTGTCGACCGTCACCCTGACGGTCATATCGGAAAGGTCACCCTTGAACTCGCCGAACGACGAGAGGGTTTTGAGTTTCTGAGTCGCATCGACAGCGTTCGAAACCAGCTCGCGGAGGAAGATTTCGTGGTCGCTGTAGAGGAACTTTTTGATCACGGGGAAGATGTTCTCGGTTGTTACGCCGATAGTGCCTTTTGTCTGTGACATATTATATAAGTTTAGTTGTTTCGCGAAAATTCGATAGCGCGGGGCGCCGGACCCCGCGTATATAACAAACGGCAAAAAAAATGCCAGTCGCTACGACCGGCATTTTCCTATAAAGTTAGTTAAAAAAGTGTCTTTGTTGACGCTTTACTGACGCTTTGCTGACGCTCGGACTGACAAATTTACTGCTTGTCAGCCGCGGCCGTGTCAGTCGCCGCGCCCTCGGGGCGCTGGTCGGCATCAGCGGGGGAGGGCTTGACCACGGCGGTGGTCACCTCGCCCTTCTCCTTGTCGAAACAGATCTCGATGGTGTCGCCCGGGGCGGCCTCGGCGTTGATGATCAGCTCGGCCAGGGGGTCTTCGAGGTACTTCTGTATGGCTCGCTTGAGCGGGCGGGCACCGAACTGCTTGTCGTAGCCTTTCTCGGCGATGAAGTCCTTGGCCTCGTCGGCTATGTTGAGCGTCAGGCCCAGGGCGTCGATGCGCTTGCGGAAACCGCGGAGCTCGATGTCGATAATCTTGAAGATGGCCTCCTTCGAGAGCTGGTCGAACATCACGATGTCGTCGATGCGGTTGAGGAACTCCGGCGCGAAGGCCTTGTTGAGGGCCTTCTGTATCACGGCCTGGGAGTGCTCCGAATCGTTCTCGCGGGTGGAGAAGCCCACTCCCGAGCCGAAATCCTTGAGCTGGCGGGTGCCGATGTTGGAGGTCATTATAATAAGCGTGTTCTTGAAATCGACGCGGCGCCCGAGGCTGTCGGTGAGGCGACCCTCGTCGAGCACCTGCAGCAGCAGGTTGAACACGTCGGGGTGGGCTTTCTCAATCTCGTCGAGGAGCACCACCGAATAGGGGCGGCGGCGCACTTTTTCGGTGAGCTGACCCCCCTCCTCGTAGCCGACGTATCCCGGAGGCGCGCCTACCAGGCGCGACACGGTGAACTTCTCCATGTATTCGCTCATATCGACGCGTATCAGCGTGTCGGCCGAGTCGAAGAGGTTTTCGGCGAGTTTCTTGGCCAGGTGGGTCTTGCCGACGCCGGTCGGGCCGAGGAACATAAAGGTGCCGATCGGCTTGTTAGGGTCCTTGAGGCCCACGCGGTTGCGCTGGATCGCCTTCACAATCTTGTCGATTGCGGCGTCCTGGCCGATGATATCCTTTTTCAGGCCGGGAGCCATCTCGCGGAGGCGGCTACCCTCGGCCTGGGCTATGCGCTGCACGGGCACGCCGGTCATCATCGCCACGACTTCGGCCACCTTTTCCTCGTCGACTGTCACGCGGTCGGCCTGGAGCTGTTTCTCCCACTGCTCGTTGGCCTGGGCGAGGCGCTCCTTGAGCCCCTGCTCCTTGTCGCGGAACGAGGCGGCTTTCTCGAAGTCCTGTGCCTGGGCGGCGGCGAGCTTGTCGGCCCCGGCGCGGATAATCTCCTCTTCGAGCTTCTCAATCTCCTCGGGCACGGTTATATTGGTGATGTGCGCCCTGGAGCCGGCCTCGTCGAGCGCGTCGATGGCCTTGTCGGGGAAGTTGCGGTCGCTGAGGTAGCGCTCCGTGAGGTTGACGCACGCGGCGAGCGCGTCGTCGGTATAGTTCACGTTGTGGTGGTCCTGGTATTTCTCCTTGATGTTGTTGAGAATGCGGAGCGTCTCCTCGGGCGTGGTAGGCTCGACCATCACCTTCTGGAAGCGGCGTTCGAGGGCGCCGTCCTTCTCGATGTTCTTGCGGTATTCGTCGAGCGTGGTCGCGCCGATGCACTGGATTTCGCCGCGGGCCAGGGCGGGTTTGAGCAGGTTGGCGGCATCCATCGACCCGGCGGCGTTGCCGGCCCCCACGATGGTGTGGAGCTCGTCGATGAAGAGGATCACGTCGGGGCTCTTCGACAGCTCGGTGAGAATCCCCTTGATGCGCTCCTCGAACTGGCCGCGGTACTTGGTGCCGGCCACAATGGAAGCCATATCGAGCGACACCACGCGCTTGTCGAAAAGGATGCGGGGCACCTTGCGCTGCACGATGCGCAGCGCCAGACCCTCGACGATGGCCGATTTACCCACGCCAGGCTCACCGATGAGCACGGGGTTGTTCTTCTTGCGGCGGCTGAGCACCTGCGCCAGGCGTTCGATTTCGACCTCGCGGCCCACCACGGGGTCGAGGCGGCCATCCTCGGCGGCGCGCGTCATGTCGATGCCGAACTTGTCGAGGGTGGGGGTGTCGTTGGAGGCCCGGCCCCGCACGGTGGTGCCGCGGCCCCGGCTCTCGGCGCCCTGCTGGCTGTTTTGCTGGCGGGAGGCGTCCTGAGAGGGAGCGTCCTCGTCGTCATCGTCCTCCTCGTCGGTGTATCCGGCGCCCGCCTGGGGCGCGTCCTTTACGTTGCCGAGGAGCTTTAGCATGGCCTGGTAGTCGATTCCGGCCTGCCGGAAGGGGATAATGAACTTCATATTCTGAATTTCGGGATTGTGCAGAATGGCCAGGAGCAGGTGCTCGGTGTCGACCACCTCGGAGCGGAGCATCCGCGCTTCGAGCACGGAGAGCTTCACGAGGCGGTTGGCGAGGTCGCTGACGGCCACCTCCTCGGTGCGGAGGGGGGTGGTGGAGTCGTAGAGCGAGTCGTCGAGTTCCTGCCTGAGCTGGAAGACCGACGCGTCGCGTGATGCCTTTTCCATAAGGGTGAACACCCGCGAGCCGGTGTCGGCCAGGAGCGCCAGGAAGAGGTGCTCCGGGGTTATCACGTTGTTGTTGTGTCGAACAGCCTCGTTGCGGCTCTTCTCCAGAACAGACTTGAGTTCGTTAGAGAAATTGATTTCCATATTGGAGGTATTCCTTTCTTCTTTCGTTGAAAAACGGGGGAACGTAACACATTTTTCCCTGATACGGAAATCGGCTGAAACAATAGGGCCGACGCGGCCGCGTGATGAATGGCGGCTCCGCGGGAAACTGAGAGAGCGCTTTATTGCTTTATTAACATTTGGGCAGGCTGTTTTGTTGGCCGCGCTCACTCCGTGTAACTAAATAACGCAAATAGCGTGCCAAGATTATGCCCCGGCGCGGCGGCAAACATTAAAAAAGATTAAACGTGGCCGGGGCTGATTTTCTTGGCCCTGTAATTGGCCCGTGTTTGCCGAAAAATTCGTATCTTTGTGGATATTTTTGGCGAGCCCCGGACCCTCGGGCTCCGGGCGGCCCGAGGGCCGCTGAAAGGCGCCGCGCCATAATTGTTTCACATATATTCTCACAATGCTGGAAGACGATCGAATAATTAAGATCAATATCGAGAACGAGATGAAATCGGCCTACATCGACTATTCGATGTCGGTTATCGTCTCGCGAGCCCTGCCCGACGTCCGCGACGGCCTCAAGCCTGTCCACCGCCGCGTACTGTACGGAATGAACGAGATGGGCAACACATCTGACCGCCCCCACAAGAAGGCGGCCAACGCCGTCGGCGAGGTAATGGGTAAATACCACCCCCACGGCGACTCGTCGATTTACGGCACCATCGTGCGCATGGCGCAGTGGTGGGCCATGCGCGAGACCCTGGTCGACGGCCACGGCAACTTCGGCTCGATCGACGGCGACGGCCCCGCGGCCATGCGTTACACCGAGGTGCGCCTCCGCCGGATTGGCGAGGAGATGCTCCGCGACATCGACTCGGAAACGGTCGATTTCGTGCCCACCTACGACAACTCCCGCAAGGAACCCGTGGTGCTCCCGACCCGAATCCCCAACCTGCTCGTCAACGGCTCGTCGGGTATCGCCGTCGGTATGGCCACCAATATGCCGACCCACAACCTCTCGGAGGCCATCGATGCCTCCGTGGCCCTGCTGGAGAACCCCGAAATCACCATTTCGGAACTCATGCACTACATCCCCGCCCCCGACTTCCCCACCGGTGGCACCATCTACGGCTACGCCGGGGTGCGCGACGCCTACGAGACCGGTCGCGGCCGAGTGGTGATACGCGCCAAGGCCGACATCGAGCAGGAGAAGGAGCACGAGACCATCGTCGTGCACGAAATCCCCTACGGTGTCAACAAGGCCGAGCTCATTAAATATATAGCCGAGCTCGTCACCGACAAGAAGCTCGAAGGAATCGCCGACATCAACGACGAGAGCGACTACAAGGGTATGCGCATCGTGATCAAGCTCCGCCAGGACGCCAACTCCAACGTGGTGCTCAACAAGCTCTACAAAATGACCCCCATGCAGAGCACCTTCGCGGTGAACAACGTGGCGCTGGTCAACGGCCGTCCGCAGCTGCTCAACCTCAAGGATATAGTGAAAGCCTTCGTCGAGCACCGCCACGAGGTGGTGATCCGCCGCACCAAGTTCGAGCTCGCGAAAGCCCAGGAGCGCGCCCACATACTCGAAGGTCTGATTATCGCCTCCGATAACATCGACGAGGTAATCCACATCATACGCAACGCCGCCTCCCCCGAGGCAGCCCGCCAGCAGCTCACCGAGCGCTTCGGCCTCAGCGACGCCCAGACCCAGGCGATTGTCGAAATGCGCCTGCGCCAGCTCACCGGCCTCGAACAGGACAAGCTCCACGGCCAGTATGACGAGCTCCGCAAGCTTATCGACCACCTCAACCTCATCCTAACCGACGAGAACGTCTGCCGCGACCTCATCAAGCAGGAACTTCTCGAAGTCAAGGAGAAGTACGGCGACAAGCGCAAGACCGACATCGAATACAGCGCCGGAGAGTTCAACGCCGAGGACTTCTATGCCGACGACGAGATGATCATCACCATCTCGCATATGGGCTACATCAAGCGCACCCCCCTCACCGAATTCCGCGCGCAGCACCGCGGCGGCGTGGGGTCGCGCGGCAGCAACACCCGCGAGGAGGATTTCATCGAGTACATCTATCCGGCCTCGATGCACAACAACATCCTCTTCTTCACCCAGCGCGGCATGGTGTACAAGATGAAGGTCTACGAGATTCCCGAAGGTGCCAAGAACACCAAGGGACGCGCCATACAGAACCTGCTGAACATCGAGCCGGGCGACGCGGTGAACGCTTTCATCCGCTGCAAGAATCTCGACGACGCCGAGTTCGTGTCGTCGCACAACCTCGTGTTCGCCACCCGCAAGGGCGTGATCAAGAAGACTTCCCTGGCCGAGTACGCCCGCGTTAATATCAAGGGTAAGAAGGCCATGATCATCCGCGAGGGTGACCAGGTAATCGGCGTGGAGCTCACCGACGGCGACCACGAAATCATAATGGCCAACCGCGAGGGTCGCGCCATCCGCTTCAACGAGAAGGCGGTGCGCCAGATGGGCCGCGTTACCGGCGGCGTGAGGGGCATGACCCTCAACGGCCCCGACGACGAGGTCGTAGGCATGATCTGCATGGCTCCCGACGACACCCGCGACGTGCTCGTGATCTCCGAGAACGGTTTCGGCAAGCGCTCGCTGCTCGACGGCTACCGCATCACCAACCGCGGCGGCAAGGGTGTCAAGACCATGAACATCACCGAGAAGACCGGCAAGCTTGTCGCCATCAAGAGCGTCGACAATGAGAACGACCTCGTGATCATCAACCGCTCGGGCATCACGCTCCGCGTGCGCGTGGCCGACATCGGTGTCTATGGCCGCGCCACCCAGGGTGTGCGCATCATCAACCTCTCGGCCCGCGGCGACGAGATCGCCTCGGTATGCTGCGTGGCTACCGACCCCGAGGAGGAAGCCGTGGAGGCGGTCGAGAATCCCGAAGTAATCGAGGGTGAGCCCGACGACGCGTCCATCGACATCGAGGAACAGGAGGAGGCCGACGACGAGCTTCTCAACGATCCCGACTTCGACCTGGGCGACGAGAAATCCTCCGATGAAGAATAAACGCTATCTACTAATACCTTAATTAATAATAACGCAAGTTATGAAAAAAATCAGCTTCCTGGGCATTTCGCTTACCTGCGCGCTGACCGCTTTCGGCCAGATGCAGGTGGTCAAGGATGCCGAACGCGCCATGAAATCGGCTCCCGAAAAGTATCCCCAGAATATCGAGGCTCTCAAGCCCGCTTTCACCAATCCCGAGACTGCCGAACAGGCCTACACCTGGTTCGTTGCTGGCAAGGGCGCGTTTGACTACTTCGACAACCAGCAGGTTGTGGCCCAGATGGGCAAAGAGGTCGACAAGAAGGCTCTCGGCCACTCGCTTATCGACGGCTACGGATACTTCCAGAAGGCCCTCCCCCTCGACACCGTTGTCGACGCCAAGGGTAAGACCAAGACCAAATACTCCAAGGATATGGTCAAGATGATCGTTGGCCACTACAACGACTTCTCCAACGCCGCCCTCTACCTTTGGGAGGCTGAGGACTACGCCGGCGCCGTGCAGGCTTGGGACCTCTTCGTTGAGAACCGCGCCAACCCCGTACTCGTGAAGGCCGGCCTTAAGGCCCAGCCCGACTCGATTTATGGTGAGATCCTCTTCAACATGGGTATCGGCAACTCGCTGCTGCAGAACAACGAGGGCGCCCTGAAGAACTTCAAGGACGCTATCTCGATGGGCTATCAGAAGAAGAACGCCTTTGACTACGCTATCTCCGCCGCTTCCGCGATGAACAACGCTGCCGAAATGGCCGCTATCGCCGAGCAGGCTTATCCCATCTACGGTGCCGAGGATAGCCGCTACATCGGTTATATGATTAACAACTACCTAGACAAGAAGGACTTCGCCGCCGCCGACGCTATGATCGACAAGTATCTCGCCGCCGACCCCGACAACGCCCAGCTCTACTTCGTGAAGGGCGTGGTGCTCGAAACCGAGAACAAACTCGCCGACGCCAAGGCCGCTTACAAGAAGGCTATGGAGCTCGATCCGAAGAACGCGCAGGCTCTCTTCCGTCTCGGCTACTCCCTCTATCAGGAGGCCTGCGCCATCGACGAACAGGAGGGTGGCGGTCTGAGCAACGAGGAGTACAACAAGCTCCGCGAGACCCGCATCAACCCCCTCTTCCGCGAGGCAGCCGGTTATATCGAGAAGTCCTACGAGCTTGACGACCAGAATTCCGACGCCCGCAGCGTGCTCCGCTCGATTTACTACAACCTCAACGACGAGGCCAACCTCAAGCGCGTCGAGGCTATGTAATTGACTCCTGACTTTCGTTTCCGGGCTTTGGCCCTGGAATGATTGATAAATACAGCGCCCCGGAAGTTCATCGAGAACTTCCGGGGCGCTCCTTTTAAGGATGTTGATTGGGAATTATATGGGATAGTTGGATATGAGTGTTGATCAGCGGCTTTGTGCGGTGGAGGTGTCTACGTTGGCGTCGGCGTTGACCAGTTTGCGCGCTCCGCGTTTCTGGCGACCCCACTGTACGTTGTAGGTGACGTTGACAAAGGGGATGCGCATATCGATGCGCATATGCTGCTCGTTGGAGTTCCATTTGCTCAGCATCCTGGAGCCTTGGTCATACTCGCCGAATGGCATGATCATGCCTGCTCCGAACTGCCAGTTCTTCCAATTGTAGGTCAGCTCAACTATCGACAGGTTTTCGCCCCAGCTGATTTTCTCGCCCCAAAGGTCGTGCTGCGACCTGACATACTGGCCTGAGAGGTTGAAGCCCCAGTGGGAAAGGTTGATGTTCACGTTTCCGCTCCAGTTGTTGTTGGTCAGTTCGTAGCCGGTGCCGCGCATCCGCTCCATACGGAATTGCAGGTAGCCGCTGGCCATTAACCAGTTCGGAATAATGTCGATCTGAGGGGCGATGAAGAACGAGAGGTTTTGCAGGCCGCGGCTGTTCTCGTAGGTGGTAATGAGTCGGTTCTGGTCCCAGTAAAGCAGGGGAGTGATGGCGTCGGGGCTTGAGAAGGCTCTCACGCCGAACATGCCGTTGACCCTCGGAACGCTGAAGTTGTAGCGCAGTGTGAGCATATAGGAGTTGGAGGGTTTGAGGTCGGGGTTGCCGGCGCGCCACTGGAAGCCGTCGACCTGCTGGGGCACGATGTTTGACTCGGCAAGCGACGGGGCGGCGGTCCAGGTCTGGAAACTGAGGCGGAACTGGTGGTTTTGGTTGATTCCGTAGGTAATTGTGGCCTGCGGGCGTATGTTCCAGGAACTGCTCCCCTGGTTGGTTTCCTTGAAAAGAATGTCGGTGTACTGCGCACCGATTCCGGCGGTGAAGGTGAATTTCTTGAGGCGTTGGAAATACTCGGCGAAGAAGTACACTTTGTCCTGGCGCTGGTGGAACACGCTCCCGCCTAGATTCTCGTAGGTCGAACGGTTGCGGTTGGCCGTATATGAGGCCCCGGCGGTGAGCTTTGACTGCTTCCAGTTCTTTATATAGTCGGCCTCGATGGCGTAAGCCTGGTTGCGGTCTTTTATGAGGGTGTGTATGTCGTTGAGAAATCCATCGGCTCCCGGAAGACGCTCAACATAGTCGGAGTGGGTTTTGCCGAAGTAGAACGAACCCGAGAAGTCGGCCACTATAAGCTGGTTGTTAGGCAGGTGGTGCTCGAAGTATGCCGAGATTGTGGGCGTGGTTCCCTTGTCGCCGTGTTGGTCGGTCAGCAGGATGTCGTCCGAGCCGTCGCTCATTGACAGGAGTCCGTTGTATTTGAATCGGTCGCTGAATTTGTGGAACACGAAGGCGTCGATCATCAGTACCGTGGTGTCGGGCTTTATATAGTTGTACGATGCCCAGAAGCGCCCCATAGAGTTATCCATCGAGCCTCCGCGGGAAGTTTCGTCGCGCATCACCGAGGTGCCGTCGGTGAAAGTGAACTTCTCCGTGTAATCGCGGTGCGTTTTGATGTCCTCGGTGAGTTTGAAATTCCCGCCGACCTCGAACTGGGAGCGCCCCGAATTGAATTTGGCATTGGCCATATAGAACCCCCAGGCCTGGTTGAGGGCCGGCTGCGCCATAGCCTGTGCCGAGCCGCCCGCCTCCGGGTTGGCCACTATGAAGTTGAGCACATAGTTCGCCCCTTTGTAGCGCAGCCCGGGATTGTCGATCCACTCGACCCGCTTGATGCTCTCCGGAAGGAGCGCCCGCACCTGGTCGATTGACGAGACGCGGCCGTTGACGCGCACCTGCACCGACTGGCCCGCGGCCTGGATCTGCCCCAGGGCTTCGGTAACGCTCAGCGACGGTATCATGAGGTTGCGCAGCAGTTGCAGCCCGTTTTTTGAAATGTCGAGCGCGCTCCGCGAGGGGTAGTACACGTCCATATCGGCCTTGCGGACTACCCTCGGTGCCTCGACCACGATTTCTTCGAGCTGTTTGCCCTCTATTGAGTCGGCCGGTTCCTGGGCCGCTCCGGCGAGGGCGGCAAGCAGCAACGGTGCGGCTGTGATTCTGATATTCATATTGCGTCAGAGAATTGGTTTCATATCTCAGACGCGAAAATACGCTAAAATGTTGCGTCAACTCTCAACATATGTTGAAATCGTACCGCGGCATGCCCTTCGGCGGTCATACATTATATAAAATGCTGAGAATATTCCTGACGCTATGAGTATCGCGGCCTGGAAGCTCCAGCATACGAGCGAGTAGGCGGCTCCGTCGGTGTCGCTTACGCCGTAGAGGCTCAGGGCGAACATCACGGCAATGTTCCAGGGGCCGAGTCCGCCGTTCGACGGAACTCCCATCGAGCAGGAACCGAACACGAATACCACCAGTCCGGGCAGAAGCCCGTAGCAATACTCCGGGGCGAGCAGGTGGCGGGTGAAGGGGAAGGCAAAAAAGCAGACGTATGTCTCAAGGAAGTAGCAGATCCAGATGCCGAAGGTTAGCAGGATGTACAACCCCGTGCCCTTCATATGGAAAAGCACCCGGAAGCCGTTCCAGATACGCGCCGCGCTGGTCCTCATACCGCGGACAAATTTTGTGTTGCGCAAGGCGAAACAGATAATGGCCGCGAGCATCGCCGCACCTCCGAGCACTGCCCAAAGTGTGCCGTCGGAGAGCACGCGGCTTATCGTCTGGCCGAACGCGTAATGGTCGAGGAAGCGGTCCATCGCGGGGCGGGCCACTATCATTGAAAGTATGAGCAGGGCGAGAATCATCACCCCGTCGGAGGCGCGGTCGCCGAGGTCGGTGCCTACCACTGTGGATAGCTTGCAGTTCTCACGTTTTTTGATGTAGACGCATCTCCAGGCTTCGCCCAGGTAAGGAAACACGAGGTTGAGGGCGTAGGCTCCGAAAATCGACACGCTTTCTGCCACTACTGGTATGCGCGGAATTCCGGCAGCGCGCAGCTGGATGCCCCATCGGATGCCGCGGATCATGTGGGATAGCACTGTTATAGCCATCATCGTGAAGATAAAGCGATAGTCGACGCCCTCCCTGATGATACGCCCTATCTGGTGAATGTCAACCTTATGCAGCAGCCACACCACCAGCAGAGTGGAGATGGCCAACGGAACCACTATTTTCGCCACGCGGCCGGCTGTTTCCCTGAATTTTGTGCCGGTGTGGGATTTGTTTGTTGAATCGTTCATATTTGATTAAACAAACGAACCGCTGAAATTTCTCAGAGCTTTATGTCGAAGCTGTCGGCATCGGAGAGGAAGGGGAGGGAGGAGCGCAGTTTGCGCAGGCTCCCGGGGGAGAAGGAGGCGTATACAGCGTCAGTAGGGGCGGAGTTGTCGGATGAGAGGCCGAGAGGTTTCCCCATTGCGTCGTAGATGGCCGTCATTCCGTCGTAGTTGCCGTAATCGTCGGTGCCCGAGCAGTCGGCTCCGACCACGACGGCCTGGTTTTCGATGGCGCGCGCGATCAGGAGGTGGTGCCAGGCATAGGCCCTGACGTTGGGCCAGTTGGCGGGCACGAGCAGCGCGTCAAACTCCTCGTTCTGGCGGCACCATACCGGGAAACGGAGGTCGTAGCATATTATGAGCTTGAAGCGGGCCCCCTTGTAGGTGACGACGGGGGGTAGGGCGCTCCCCGCGCGGCACTGGCGTGCTTCTGGGCTGAGGCAGAAGAGATGACGCTTGTCGTAGGTCGCGACGTCTCCTTCGGGTGTCGCGAAGAAGCCACGGTTGAGGTATTCGCCCCCCTCAGAGGCGAGGTAGCTCCCGGCGATGGCGATACCCGTGTCGGCGGCAAGCTTTTTAATGAGATTGAGGGTCGGTCCCCCTTCCGGCTCGGCCTTGGAGGCCATCAATGCCTTGTCGGCAATAAATGAAGTGGAGAAAAGCTCCGGCAGCACGGCCACGTCGGTATCGCCGTCGAGCGTTCGCACGGCCCGCTCCGCCTGAAGCAGGTTGTGCTCGGTGTCGGCAAACCGTATGTCGAGCGGTATGGCCGCTATTTTAATGGTGTCGGGCTTAACGGCGTCAGGGGCTGATGTCAGTCGGTCAGGCATTGGTCGGCGAATTTTCCGGTGAAAGCGCTGTAGAACTTTTTCACGGCGAGCATATCGGCCTCCATATCCCCGGTGGGTATGAAGATTTCCGTGGCCGAGATGGTCTTCGAAGGGTAGTCGATAGCGGCGAGGCATATGGGGACACCCGCCTCGCGGGCTATACGCAGGAAGCCTGTGTGCCAGTCGCGGGTGCCCTTGCGGGTGCCTTCGGGGGTTATGGCCAGTTTGAGCCGCGGCTCCGAGCGGAATTTGTCAACGATGTATTCCGTCAGCGACTGCCGTTTGTTCTTGCGCTCAACGGGTATTCCGCCGATGGCCCGGAAAAACGAGCCGAGCGGGAAGAAGTACCAGCTCGCTTTCATCAGGAATCCGGCCGTGCGGCCTACCGACCGTATGGCCAGCTCGCAAAGGGGGAAGTCCCAGTTGGATGTGTGAGGGGCCACGCAGTAGATCATCTTGGGATAGTCTGGCACGGTCACTTCCACCTTCCAGCCGGCGACATCGAGGAGCTTTTTGCAAATATTCATAGGTCACGCGAAAGCCGTCGGAAGGTGGCGCTCAATGCGCCCTCCTTCTGACGGTGGGTTTTTCCACGCCGCCTCGGAGAGAGCGCCAGTGGGCTCTTTCCGGGGCAGCGGGATGTGAGGATGGATTAGTTCTGCTTCTTGTTGGCGTCCTTCACTTCCTGGGGAAGGGCGGCGTTCATTTCGCGCACGATGTCGGTGACGTGACCCTCGAATTTCTCGCGGAACGACTTGTAGGCCTTCTTGAAGTAGGCGCGGCGGGCGCGGCGGTATTCGCGGCCCGATTCGAAGTCGGAGGGGATTTTATCGAAGCTGAAGGTGACGCGGCTCAGGGCGGTCTGCTGGAGGGCGGCGATGTCGCCTACGATAGCCTCCATGCGGGCGGAGTCGACACCTTTGATGTATGAACGGGCCATGAGGCATTCAACGGCGAGGTCGCCGCAAACATATCTTACTTCTTTCTTGAGATCACGGATGTTAGCCATAACGGTTAGCTTTAGTTATAATTGTGTTGGTGTATGTTGAGCACCCTCTGCAGGGCGCTTTGAGTCGCTGGAATTTTAATCACCCTCACCTGGCCGCGGGCCGCGGGGGCGCTGTCGGAGCCGGGGAGCGAGGGGCGAGTGCCGAGTATCTCCTCGACGGTGTCGGCGAAGACTCCCGGGGCGGCGCTCGAAAGCGCTATGCCGGTCTCCCCGGGGCGGAGCGTGTAGTCGAGCGCCCTGAAGGCCGCGGCTCCCTGGGGGTCGAGTATGTAGCCGGTGGCGCGGTACACCTCGCTCATGGTGTTGGCTATCTGGTCGTCGGAGAGCGCGTATCCCTCCACGTCGTCGCGGAGCCGTTCGAGGCAACCGCCGTAGAGGTCGATTATGCGGGCTATATTCGAGGGGTTCCCCACATCCATCGCTCCGGCGAGGGTCATCAGGGCCTTGCGCGGCTTGAAGCCGCCGGTACGGAGGAACTCCACGAACTCGTCGTTGGCGTTGTTGACCGCCACGAAGCGGCTTACCGGGAGCCCCATCTTCTTGGCCATCAGTCCGGCCGAGAGGTTGCCCAGGTTGCCGCAGGGCACGCTCACCACTACACCGGCTGTTTCCGGGTTCTCGCGGAGGGCGCAGGCGTAGGCGTGGAAGTAATAGATGATCGAGGGGAGCTGCCGGGCGGGGTTTATGGAGTTGCCGGAAGTGAGCGGGCGCCGCTGGCTGTCGCGCAGCGAGTTCCGCAGGGCGTCGACGGCGAGGTTCTGGCAGTCGTCGAAAGTGCCGTCGACCTCCACGGCCACCACGTTGCGGAGTGTTGCGAACAGCGCTATCTGGTCGCGGGTCAGTCTGTTCTTGGGGAAGAGCACGAACACCCGTGTCGAGGCGGCTTTCAGGAATCCGTTGGCCACCGCTCCGCCGCTGTCGCCGGAGGTGGCGACTATTATGTCGCGCCCGGCGGCGCCGTCGGCCGAAATCAGCGGCAGCAGTCCGGCCATGAAGCGGCTTCCCACGTCCTTGAACGTGTGGGTGGGGCCGTGGAACAGTTCCAGCACGAAGCGGTCGCCGTGGACCCTGCGCAGGGGTATGGGGAAGTCGAGCGCGTCGTCGACAACGCGCTTGAGGTCGCCCGACGGCGCGAGCGAGCCGAAAAGCGAGTTGGCCACCACATAGGCGACCTCCCGCAGCGACATCTCCGCGATATTATTGAAGAAAGCCTTCGGAAGCCTCGGCAGCGAGTCGGGGAGGTAGAGTCCGCCGTCGGGTGCGATGCCGCAAGCGGCGGCTTGCGGCAGGGTTGCCTGAGGAGCGCTTCTGTTTGTGCTGTGTAGAATCATGTCTTATTCGAGTCCGGTTGGGGGTTCCGCGTTTATCGGGTAGCGGTACGTCAGATAAACGCCGGAACCATCGAAGAAGGTTTACAAAGGTAGCGCTTAAACCCCGAAAAAGCAAACCCGCCGCCCGAAAAATGGCCCTGCCGAGGCGTATGTTGCATAACATATGGCCGAGGGTATGCAATCCGCATATTATTCATTATTTTCGCGATTAAGATAAGGCCGTGTGGCCTGCTTTAGCCTTAATAGCATGAAAACTAAAAAACTCCTCCTCGGCGACGAGGCTCTCGCCCTCGGCGCCATCCGCGCCGGACTTTCGGGCGCTTACGCCTATCCCGGCACTCCGTCGACCGAGATTCTCGAATTCGTACAGAATGACCCCGAGGCGCGCCGCCGGGGCATCCACTCCCATTGGTCGTCAAACGAGAAGACAGCCGTCGAGGAAGCCCTCGGCATGAGTTTCTGCGGAAAGCGCTCGCTCGCGGCGATGAAGCACGTCGGCGTCAATGTGGCCGCCGACCCGTTTGTCAACTCGGCCATGACCGGCGCCAACGGAGGCATGATCGTGGTGGCCGCCGACGACCCCTCGATGCACTCCTCGCAAAACGAGCAGGACTCGCGCTTCTATGCCGATTTCGCCATGATTCCGGCTCTCGAACCCTCCTCGCAGCAGGAGGCCTACGATATGGCGGCCTATGGGTTCGACCTTTCGGAGCGGCTCGGGCTCCCGGTGATGATGAGAATGGTGACACGCCTGGCGCATTCCCGCGGAGTTGTGGCAGTTGATGAGGAGAACCGTCCTGAAAACGAACTGCGCTATCCTTCGAAGCCTTCGCAGTGGGTGCTCATGCCCGGCAATTCGCGCCGCCGCTATGCCGAACTCATCGCCTCGCGTCCCGAGGTGCTCGGCGAGTCGGAGCGCTCACCGTTCAACCGATATATCCCCGGCGGCGACCGCTCGCTCGGCATCCTCGCCTCCGGCATCGCCTATAATTATGTCATGGAGGCGTACCCCGCCGGGTGTCCCTTCCCGATACTGAAGATTTCGCAATACCCGCTCCCGCTGGAGTCGGTGGGTCGCCTGTTCGACGAGTGCGACGTTGTGCTCGTGGTCGAAGAGGGGCAGCCCGTGATCGAGCAGTCGCTCCGCGGGGCGCTCGACTCCAACGCCAAGGTGCGCGGCAAACTCGACGGCTACCTCCCACGCACCGGCGAGCTTACCCCCGACAGCGTGCGCTCGGCCCTCGGCTCGCTCGCGCCGGGCACTGTGGCCCCGCTCCCCCAGGTTCCGGAACCCCACCGCCTGGTGGCACCCCGTCCGCCGGCCCTCTGCCAGGGTTGCTCCCACCGCGACGTTTACGCCGCGCTCAACGGCGCGCTCGCAGAATATGCCGACGCGAAAGTGTTCGGCGACATCGGCTGCTACACCCTCGGGTGGCTCGCCCCGTTCAACGCAATCGACACCACGGTTGATATGGGTGCCTCGATCACTATGGCCAAAGGCGCGGCCGACGCCGGCCAGCACCCGGCTGTGGCAGTCATCGGCGACTCCACGTTCACCCATTCGGGCATGACCGGGCTCCTTGACGCCATCAACGAGGACTCCCCCATAACGGTCATTATCTCCGACAACCTTACGACCGGTATGACCGGCGGCCAGGACTCCCAGGGCACCGGCAAAATCGAGCAGATCTGCCTCGGCCTTGGTGCCGACCCCGCCCATGTGCTCACCATCGACACCCTGCCGCGCAAGGTGGAGGAGATGAAGGATATGTTCCGCAAGGAATTCGACCACAAGGGTCTGTCGGTAATCGTTGCCCGACGCGAGTGCATCCAGACCGCCCGACGCCACGCCGCCGGAAAATCGCCTAAAGCGTGATTTCGGTTAAAAATATCAATTATAATTTTGTATTAGCTGCAAACAATGAAAACCGATATAATACTTGCCGGAGTAGGAGGGCAGGGGATTCTCTCGATCGCTACCATCCTCGGCGCGGCGGCCCTCGCCGAAAACCTTTACCTCAAGCAGGCCGAAGTGCACGGCATGAGCCAGCGCGGCGGCGACGTGATGTCGTGTCTGCGCCTTAGCTCCGACCCTATCGCTTCCGACCTCATACCGCTCGGGGGTGCCGACCTCATCGTTTCGCTCGAACCGATGGAGGCCCTGCGCTATCTTCCGTACCTCGCTCCCGCGGGGCGCGTGGTGAGCAGCACCGTGCCGTTTGTCAACATCGGCAACTATCCCGCCGAGGAGGAACTCCTCGCCGAGCTCACGGCCATCCCCGGAACCGTGGCGTTCGATATGGACGCCGTAGCCAAGGAAGTTGCCACGGCCCGCTCTTCCAATATGGTGCTCCTCGGCGCCTGCGCGCCCTTTACCGGCATCGCCCCCGAAGCCATCGAGCAGGGTATCCGAACCGTCTTCGGTGCCAAGGGCGAAAAAATCGTTGAGGCCAACCTCGCCGCTTTCCGTGCGGGAATGGAGCACTCCGCGAAGAGCTGAGCGTGTCAGATGAAGAATCACAAGGAACAGACTTATACCTATATATGAATCCTGTATCAGAACAAGCATTCCGTTCACACCTTGAGGCGATGCATATTCCGAGCATCGCCTCGGCAACCATACGCCAGATCATGGCCCTCGCCGCCCGTCTCGAAGGGGAGATGGGCGAGCCGTTCGTGCACCTTGAAATGGGTAACCCCGGCCTCCCGCCGCAGCGCGTGGGGATCCAGGCCGAGTGCGAGGCCCTCAACAGCGGCGTCGCTGGCGTATACCCCAACATCGCCGGCATACCGCAGCTCAAGGAGGCCGGCTCGGAGTTCCTCAAGGCGTTCCTCAACATCGACATTCCCCCGCGCTGCATCGTGCCGACAGTGGGTTCGATGCAGGCCACATTCACCCTCTTCCTGCTTATGGGGCAGAGGATTCCCGGGCGCGACACGATACTTTTCCTCGACCCCGGATTCCCAGCGCAACACAACCAGGTCAAGCTTCTCGGACTGGAGACCGCCTCGGTCGATATATATGATTGCCGAGGCGAGGCGCTTGAGGCCCGGTTGGAGGAGGCGGTAGCCTCGGGCCGTGTCTCGGCGCTGATCTACAGCTGCCCCAACAACCCGGCCTGGACCAACTTCACCGACGAGGAGTTCCGCATCATAGCCCGCGTGGCCGAGCGGCACGATATCATCGTGATCGAGGATCTGGCATATCTCGGCATGGACTTCCGCCAGCGTTTCGGATGCCCCTACTGCGAGCCGTATGTGCCCACGATCTCGCGCTATACCAAGAACTGCGTGGTGCTCGTGTCGTCGTCGAAAATCTTCAGTTACGCTGGTCAGCGAATAGCGATGGTGTGCGTGCCCGAGGAGACCGCCGACCGCCGCTACGAGTTCTTCGAGCGTTTCTACGAGATGCCGACCCTTCTCGACGCGTATATCTACGGCGTGCTTTACTGCGCGTCGTCGGGCACGGCCCACTCCGCCCAGCACGCTTTCGCGGCTATGCTCCGGGCGGCGACCCAGGGTCAGCTCGACTTCGTGGCCGAGTGCCGCGAATACGGACGCCGCGCCAATCGCGCCAAAGCGCTCTTCGATGTCAACGGCTTCCACCTGGTGTATGCCAAGGATGGCGACCAGCCGGTGTCCGACGGTTTCTTCTTCACCTCGGGCTATCCGGGCATGACCGGCGACCAATTGCAGAGTGAGCTGCTGCGCTACGGCATAGCCACCATCTCGCTCCCCTCAACGGGTAGCCGCCAGCAGGGGGTACGCGTGTGCGTGTCGATGCTCTCGTCCGAGAAAGATTTCGAGCGGCTCGCACGCCGTCTTGAAGCGTTCCACCGCGACCACCCGGTAGCCGCCGGGCATCCCGCCTGAACATCCTCTAACGCAACCGCAAGCAATGAGTGTAGAAATACCCAACCTTATGACCGCCGACGAGGCGGCGCGCCTGATAAAATCGGGCGACCATATTTACATCCAGGGTAGCACCTCGGTGCCCGAAACCCTGGTAGACGCCATGACCCGCCGCGGCGGTGAGTTGCGCGACGTTGTGCTCCACAGCGGTTTCTCCGTGGCTCGCCGCGAGGCACCCTACTGCCGCGAGGAGTACAAGGATTCGTTCATCGTTGACACCTGTTTCGTTTCCAACAACGTGAGGCGTTGGATTGCCGAAGGCTACGGGACAACGACGCCCCGCTTCCTCGGCGAGGTGCCGGCGCTCTTCCGCGACGGCACCTGGCGGTGCGACGTCGTGCTGCTCAACTGCTCGCTCCCCGACGAGCGCGGTTTCGTGAGCTATGGTGTGTCGGCCGACCTCGCCGTTTCGGCCACGGAGTGCGCCAAGACCGTGATCGCGCAGATCAACCCGCATATGCCGTTCAGCTACGGCGACCCGGTGATCCACGTTTCCGAGATTGACGCGGCCGTGTTGGTTGACGATCCTCTGGTCGAGGTGCCCACCCCCGAACCGGGCCCGATAGACCTCGCCATAGGGCGCGCCATCGCCGAAATCATCCCTGACGGGGCCACGCTGCAGATTGGTGTTGGCGGCATTCCCAACGCCGTGCTCCGCGCATTAGGCGACCACAAGCACCTGGGCCTCCACACCGAGGCTATGACCGACGGCGTGCTCCCGCTCATTGAGAGCGGCGTTATCGACAACTCGCTGAAGAAGGTGTCGCCGGGGCGCTCCGTGGCTTGCCTCGCGCTCGGCTCGCGCCATCTTTACGACCTTATGGACCATAACAAGGAGATGGAGTTCCGCGACGTCGCGTGGACCAACGACCCTTTCATCATCGCGCAGAACCCGAGGGTGGTATCCATTAATTCCTGCCTTGAAATTGACCTCACCGGGCAGATTTGCGCCGACTCGATCGGCACGCGTATCTTCTCGGGTGTCGGCGGTCAGCACGACTTCGTATACGGAGCCTCCCGCAGCGAGGGGGGCATCTCGGTGCTCGCGATGCCTTCGGTCACCTCCAAGGGAGTCGGCAAGATCAAGCCGGTGCTCACGCCGGGCGCCGGAGTGGTCACCACCCGTTTCCAAACCAACTTCGTGGTGACGGAGCACGGGCGCGTGGATCTCCGCGGCAAGTCGCTCGCCGAGCGCGCCAAGCTCCTCATATCCATAGCCAACCCCGCCGACCGCGAAGACCTCGAACGCGCGGCCCGCGAGCGCTTCGGCCATGTCTTCGCCCGTCTGGCCTGACTCTGACACAATTCTTATTTCTAATACGCGATAAGCGCCGGCAGGTTCCGAAATTCTTTGTTTGGAATTTTGTCGGCGCTAATTGTGTTTCGTCCGCGATTTTTTCTTGGGTATTTTGGCGCGTTTTTGGCGCGTTTTTGTAACTTTGCCGCGTTTTTCACTTATTTGCTTATTTAGGTACCAATTTTTATGTGTGGAATTGTAGGATACATAGGCGACAGAACCGCCTATGACGTGCTGCTCAAGGGGCTGCATCGTCTGGAATACCGCGGATACGACAGCGCCGGAGTGGCCATGATCGCCCCCTCGGGAAGTCTCAACGTTTACAAGACGCGCGGCAAGGTCGACGATCTCGACCGCTTCTGCGAGAGCAAGGATACGGCCGGCTACATCGGCATAGCCCATACGCGCTGGGCCACCCATGGCGAGCCCAATGATGTCAACGCCCATCCCCACGTCGGGCGAGGCGGGCGGATAGCCCTTGTGCATAACGGCACTATCGAGAACTACGGCGTGCTCCGCGAGGCGCTTGAGCGCGAAGGGAGCGAGTTCCGCAGCGAAACCGACACCGAGGTGCTCGTGCAGCTCATCGAGTACATCAAGGAAACCTCCGGCTGTACAACTCTCGAAGCGGTCCGCGAGGCGCTGAAGGAGGTTGTCGGCGCGTACGCTATCGCGGTGCTCGACCTCGACGATCCCGACACGCTCATCGGCGCCCGCAAGAGTTCGCCGCTCGTGGTCGGACTGGGGGAGAACGGGGAGACCTTCCTGGCTTCCGACGCCACTCCGATTGTCGAGTATACCGACAAGGTGGTGTACCTCAACGACGACGAGATCGCCATCATAACCCGCGGCGAGCCGCTGAAAATCATCACTACCGACAACCGCCCCTCGGCTATCGACATCAAGACCCTCCGTATGAGCGTCAGCGAGCTTGAAAAGGGTGGCTACCCGCATTTCATGCTCAAGGAGATTTTCGAGCAGCCGCGCACGATAAACGACTGCGTCAGGGGACGCATCGGCAACAGCGGTTCGCAAGTTACGCTTTCGGGGGTGATTGAGAACCGCGAGCGGTTCCGCGACGCCCGCAGGGTGGTGATCGTGGCGTGCGGCACCTCGTGGCACGCCGGGCTCATAGGCAAGCGGCTCCTGCAGGAAATAGGCCGCGTGCCGGTCGAGGTGGAGTATGCCAGCGAGTTCCGCTACAGCAACCCGATACTCGACGAGCGCGACATCGTGATCGCCATATCGCAGTCGGGCGAGACGGCCGACACGCTGGCGGCGATACAGATTGCGCGCGAGCGCGGCGCGTTTGTCTACGGCGTGTGCAACGTTGTAGGCTCCTCCATAGCCCGTGCGACCGACAGCGGCACCTACATCCACGTCGGCCCGGAAATCGGCGTCGCCTCCACCAAGGCTTTCACCGGGCAGGTTACCGTGCTTGCCATGCTCGCCCTGGCTGTGGGTTCGATTAGGGGCACGGTCGACAAGGAGGTGAAGGCCGATGTGGTCCGCGGCCTGCGCAACCTCCCCGCGCTCATCACCAAGGCGCTGAAACTCAACGACCAGATCGAACGCCTTTCGGCCACATACACCTACGCCCGCAACTTCCTCTACCTCGGCCGCGGCTACAATTTCCCCTCGGCGCTCGAAGGGGCGCTGAAGCTGAAGGAAATCAGCTACATACATGCCGAGGGGTATCCCGCCGCCGAAATGAAGCACGGGCCGATAGCTTTGGTCGACCGCGAGCTTCCCACGGTGGTAATCGCCCCCGACGACGAGATGCACGAGAAAATCATCTCCAACATACAGCAAGTCAAGGCCCGCGGCGGCAGCGTCATTGCGGTGATCACCAAGGGCGACGAGACTATCCGCGAAATCGCCGACCATGTGCTCGAAATCCCGCAGGTGCCCGAGTGCCTTTCGCCGATCATCACCTCGATACCCCTCCAGTTGCTGGCCTACCATATCGCCATCAAAAAGGGGTGCGACGTCGATATGCCCCGAAACCTGGCGAAGTCAGTCACGGTCGAATAAGCGTCGAATAAGACAGACAAGGAGCGTGGTTTTCCGCGGATTTTTGTAACTTCGCGGAAAACTACGCCTTTTATATGCCCTGACGGGTTCTATATATAAGGTGCGCGTAAGCCAATTTTTTTGACGAATGAAGAACATCAGGAATTTCTGCATAATAGCCCATATCGACCACGGTAAGAGTACCCTGGCCGACCGTCTGCTCGAATACACCAATACCGTGGCCGGGAAGGACCTCCAGGCCCAGGTGCTCGACGACATGGACCTCGAACGCGAGCGCGGCATCACCATCAAGAGCCACGCCATACAGATGGACTATCTGCAGGATGGCGAGAAGTATGCCCTCAACCTGATCGACACTCCGGGACACGTCGATTTCTCCTACGAGGTGTCGCGCTCGATCGCCGCGTGCGAGGGTGCGCTGCTCATTGTCGACGCCACCCAGGGTATCCAGGCCCAGACGATTTCCAACCTGTATATGGCTATCGACTCCAACCTCGAAATCATACCCGTGATCAACAAGGTCGACCTCGAAAGCGCCAAGCCCGACGAGGTGGAGGACCAGATTGTTGACCTCCTCGGATGCTCGCGCGACGAGATTATCCGCGCCAGCGGTAAGACCGGGGTGGGGGTGCCGGAGATTCTCCGCGCTATCGTCGAGAGGGTGCCCGCGCCCAAGGGTGACCCCCAGGCACCGCTCCAGGCCCTGATTTTCGACTCGGTGTTCAACCCGTTCCGCGGCATCATCGCGTATTTCAAAATCGAAAACGGAACGATTTCGAAGGATGACTTCGTGAAGTTCGTGGCCACAGGCAAGGAGTACCACGCCGACGAGGTCGGTATCCTCAAACTCGACCTCCAGCCTTGCAAGACGCTTTCGGCGGGCAATGTCGGCTACATCATCTCTGGCATCAAGAGCTCGAAGGAGGTGAAGGTTGGCGACACCATCACCCACGTCGACCGCCCGGCTCCGGCCATCGCCGGGTTCGAGGAGGTGAAGCCAATGGTGTTCGCCGGTGTATACCCGATCGAGGCCGAGGATTTCGAGAACCTGCGCTCTTCGCTTGAGAAGCTGCAGCTCAACGACGCCTCGCTCACGTTCCAACCCGAGTCGTCGATGGCGCTCGGCTTCGGATTCCGATGCGGCTTCCTGGGGCTGCTCCATATGGAGATTATCCAGGAGCGACTCAGCCGCGAGTTCAATATGGAGGTGATCACCACCGTGCCCAACGTATCCTATAAGGTGTACGACAAGAAGGGGAATGAGACCGAGGTCCACAATCCTTCGGGACTCCCCGACGTGACGCTCATCGACCATATTGAGGAGCCTTATATCCGCTCGTCGATCATCACCACCACCGATTATATCGGCCCGATCATGACCCTCTGCCTGGGCAAGCGCGGCGAGCTGATCAAGCAGGAGTTTATCTCCGGCAACCGCGTGGAGCTGATTTTCGACATACCTCTCGGAGAAATCGTGATTGACTTCTACGACAAGCTGAAATCCATTTCGAAGGGCTACGCGTCGTTTGACTACCATCTCCACGACTTCCGCCCCTCGAAACTCGTGAAGCTCGACGTGCTCCTCAACGGTGAGAGCGTCGACGCCCTCTCGACCCTGACACATGCCGACAACGCCGTGCAGTTCGGACGCCGTATGTGCGAGAAGCTCAAGGAGCTCATCCCGCGCCATCAGTTCGATATCGCCGTACAGGCCGCCATCGGTGCGAAGATTATCGCCCGCGAGACTATCAAGGCGGTGCGCAAGGACGTTACCGCTAAGTGTTACGGCGGCGACGTTTCCCGTAAGCGCAAGCTGCTTGAGAAGCAGAAGGCCGGTAAGAAGCGTATGAAGCAGATCGGGTCGGTCCAGGTGCCTCAGAAGGCGTTCCTGGCCGTGCTGAAGCTCGACTGATTTTCCCCGAAGGCCGAATAGGCTTGGGAAACTTATTTGGTCGGAGACCTCGCGCGGCGCGAGGTCTCCGACCTTGCTGTTTGTGGTCCAATCCTAACTAATATAGGCCGCGCATGGTGGATTTCCGACCGGGATAAAGGCGTTCTGCCGGAGGGTGACGGCTGTTTATTCTTTTTTTGTTAAAAAATAGCGCGGATGGGCGCTGTGCGGCCTGAGAGGCGGTATGGGTCAAATTGTTAAAAATAAAACGTTAATTATACAAAATTGATGGCCGCGATGTTTGGCGGTTACGATTTTTGTTGCTAATTTTGCGACATATTCGACAGCGCGGGTTCCTGAAAAACACCCCGTTAAAGCGCTCTTCGCGGCGCTCGCTCCCACTGAATCCGCCCCGGCGGCCTCACTCCTACACCAATCGATAGTCACAGAATCGATAAATCTCCCCCCGAACCGATCCCTCAATCTTAACCAACATTTGCCGGTAAACCGATCTTAACCGATTCCCTTTGTTTGTTCCGCGGCCCGTGCCGCGGCGACGATTACCCAGTGCTTACGGCAATCCGCTCCTCACTTCTTTTTGAAAACACCTGTCGGGCCTCGGCTTGACACTCTCCATAACTTCCCTATAACCAATATGACCCTTTCTATATTCGCCAATAGGCAGAACCACCGCGGCTGGCGCTCGGCGCTGGCGGCTGTGTCGCTGTTGTTGTGCGGCGGATTCGGGGTTGGCGCCAGGGCCGACGAGACTTTCCGCAAGGAAATCTCCGTTGAGTTCCCGATTAACGAGTGGCACATTCGCCCTGATTTTTCCGATAACTCCAAGAATCTCAAAGCCATTACCGACCTGCTTGAGGCGGTAGAGGCCGACTCGGCGCTGGTAATCGACGAACTGTCGTTCTACGGCGCGGCCTCGCCCGACGGTGGCAACCGCATCAACAATCCGCTGTCCGAGAAGCGTATGAACTCGCTCCGCGGGTGGGTGATGGAGCGCGCCGACCTCCCCGACAGCGTCGTTACCTCGCGCCGCAGCGAGGTCCCCTGGGGCACTTTCCGCGAGATGCTCGCGGCGTCCGACTGGACGTGGCGCGACCGGGTGCTTGAGGTGATCAACGAGGGTGACGACGCGGATGCCGCTACGGTGAACCGCCGGTTGCTCAACCTCCGATATATGGATGCCGGGCGCGTGTGGCGCGTGCTCTGCCGCGACTATTTCCCGCGGCTGCGTATGGCCTACGTTGTGTTCGTGAGTGTGCGCCGCGTCGAGCCTGAGCCCCTCCCGGTAGTGGAGGAGATTTCCGTCCCGGAGCCTGAGGCGGTGGCCGAGGTGCCCCCTGTGGCACCTGTCGCAACGGCTGACACCGTTGCGACAGAGAAAACGGTAGACGACTCTCCCGCTCCCTGCGCGCGGCATTGGTCGCTGCGCACGAACCTCCCCGCCTGGGGTATGGCTATGGCCAACATCTCGGGCGAGTATCTCTTCGCATGCCGCTGGTCGGCCTCACTTTCGCTTTATTATTCGGCCTGGAACTACGGCAAGAGTACCCGCAAGTTCCGCACATTCGTGTTCCGCCCCGAGGCTCGTTTCTATTTCCGCGACGGGGGCAAGGGGCTTTTCTTCGACGCGCACTTAGCTATGGTGGCCTACAATTTCGCCTTCTCGGGTGGAAAATGGCGCTATCAGGACCGCGGCGGCAAGCATCCCGCCCTCGGCGGCGGCATCGGCATCGGTTACCGCCTCCCGTTGAGCCGCGACGGCCGCTGGAGGGCGGAGGCATCGGTGGGCGCGGGGGTGTACCATCTCGACTACGACCGCTTCTACAACCGTCCCAACGGACCGCTCTACGACAACACGCGCCGCACTTACTTCGGCCTGGACCACGCGGCGATCTCCATTGTGTACACTTTTGACGCGAAAGGGGGTGGGCGATGAATAGAACCCTTTATCATTTCCGTGCTTCGGCGCTTATGGCTGTACCTTATCTTCTCGTGGTACTGGTCGCTGTGGCGTTCACTTCGTGCGACGTGCACGAGTTCCCCTCCGAAGAACAGGCTCCTCCGAAGCCTACGGTCGAGGGCAGGTTCATGCTGCGCCTGCGCTACGACACTAACATGCCCCTCCACAAGGAGATCGTCTACGAAAACGGCACTACGGTCGACGCTTCCTCGAAAAATGGTTCGCGCGACCCCGAAAACTTCCAGATACGCGATATTATAAATGTGTACCCCGCGGTACGTTCGGGCGAATACTCCCGTTCGAGCGTGCTTACTGTGGAACGCCTGCGCCCACTCGGCCAGGGGCTCGATGCCGACATCGAGTTCGAAATCCCGCAGGGCGATTACCGCATTCTTGTGTGGACCGATTACGCCGGGCCGGGGGCTCCGGGAGGCGAGTTCTACAACGCCGGTGATTTCGCCGAGATTATCTACTCCGACCGCGGCCGCTATGTGGGCGACACCGACTTCCGCGACGCTTTCCGAGGCCAGGCCGACGCCATCGTGGACTACGGGCCTGACTATAATCCCGACCGAGCCGACGAGGTGCTGGTGGAGACCACCGTGGAGATGGCGCGTCCTCTGGCTAAGTACCGCTTCATAACCACCGACCTTGGCAAGTTTATCGACCAGCAGATTACGGCCCGGCAGAAGGAGCTCTCCGCTTCGGAGGCCGCGGACGGCGGCGATTCTCGCGACCCGTCGCGCTTCATCGACCTGTCGGAATACCGCGTGCGCTTCCTCTACACCCAGTATATGCCCTGCTCCTTCAATATGTTCACCAACCGCCCGGCCGATTCCTGGACAGGGATGAGCTACGACGGCGAGATTCGCCAGATGTCGGCCACCGAGGCCGAGCTCGGTTTCGACTATGTGTTTGTCAACGGCACTGAGTCGTCGGTTGCGGTGGCGCTGGAGGTGCTCGACAAGGAGGGGAACCAGATCGGCAGCATCCCCTCGATCAACGTGCCCCTGAAGCGCTCGCGCCTCACCGAGGTGAGGGGCGACTTCTTGACCAACAAGGCCGGAGGCGCGGTGGGCATCGATCCCGGATACGCC
Source organism: uncultured Muribaculaceae bacterium (assembly GCA_910587075.1). Taxonomy (GTDB): domain Bacteria; phylum Bacteroidota; class Bacteroidia; order Bacteroidales; family Muribaculaceae; genus UBA7173. The sequence continues at coordinate 41,295 of CAJUKE010000008.1, read as the reverse complement.
GGACCCGACTACAATATCTTTATCCCCTGACAGGCTCCGATATTCAATCGCTACGATTATTAGCGGATAAATACATAACTAAAAACGCAGAAATCACACTAATTTATCATCAATAATTATCTATGAAAAAAGTAATCCTTGCATCGCTCGCTTTCGGCGCGCTCGCTATGGCTTCCTGCTCCAACGAGGAGATGGATGTGAAGCCCGCGGGCCAGGAAGGCACCGTGACGTTCACCGCGTCGCTCCCGGCGTCGGTGGCATCCCGTCTGTATTCCGACGGCCAGACCGCCAAGAATCTCCAGTATGCCGTATATATGGCAGGTGAGCAGGCACCCCTGATCGAGGGGACCGCCACGTTCACCAACCTCAAGGCCACGGTGTCGACCACACTCGCCACGGGCAAGAGCTACGATATCCTCTTCTGGGCCCAGGCCGACGGCGCTCCCTACGCGTTTGATGCCGAAACTCAGAACGTCACCGTAACCTACGAGGGCATCACCGCCAACAACGAGAGCCTCGATGCTTTCTTCTTCGCCGAGAAGGACCTCGCTGTAAACGGCCCGGTTAATAAGACCGTTACCCTGACCCGTCCGTTCGCCCAGCTCAACATCGGCACCAACGACTTCGAACTGGCCAAGAAAGCCGGGCTCGAAGTGACCAAGTCGTCGGTTTCCGTTACCGCCTACGAGACCCTCAACCTCTACTCCGGCGAGGTTTCCGGCGAGACCCCCGCTCCCGTGATGTTCGGTGAGGCATCGATCCCCGCGGCTCCCGAGGTGTTCCCCGTGGCCGGTTACGACTACCTCGCGATGGCCTACATCCTCGTGCCCGCCGACAAGCAGACTGTCGACGTGACCCTCTCGCACGACGGATCCGCCAACGCCCCGGTGTTCGCAGGTGTGCCCGTGCAGCGCAACTACCGCACCAACATCTACGGCGCCCTCCTCACCGACCCCGCCATCTTCAACGTCGAAATCAATCCCGACTACGAGACCCCCGACTATGAATATGAGGTGATTGCCAAAACTGCCGAAGATGTGACCGGCGCGTTTGCCAGCCCGGCGGTTAAGACTATAACCATCCCTGAAAACACCACTATCGATATGAGCGAGGTCGCTCCCGAAGCCCTCGTAATCAATTCCCCCAAGACCATCGAGTTCGCTTCCGGCGCTAAGATGACTCTTCCCGAGGACGGCTTTATCGCTGCCAGCAACGACCTCACTATCCGTGGCGGAGTCACTACCACTAAGTCTCGCGAAACGGTGACTGTGACTGGTGGAATCATTACTAACGAAGGCTCAGAAAGCGCCCAAGGGGAGGCTAAATGCTTGATAGTTATTGATAACGCTAATCTTGTCATTGAGAATATGACGCTGGTTAATGATATGGAACATCATTGGCATGGCGAGTCATTGAATAGTTCTGCAATCGTTTATCGTAATTCGGCAAACGTCACTATCAAGAATTCAACCATCAAGTCAGGAGAATTCGCTATATGTGCCATTCCCAAACAGACATCTGATGGTGAAGTGAATCTCATTGACAGTTACTTCGAATCCAATTCATCGGAAACCTATAATCATATAAATTGGTCGTATTGCGTACGCCTGTCTGGCGCCAAGGCCACTATCACAAACTGCGAAATAAAGGGCATTCAGGGCGCTCTCTCTACGGATTCGCCCCTCCTCACTTGTACCATTAAGAGCGGTAAGTTTTATACTGTAAGTCCTGAACTTAATGCTCATTATGCAGTGTATGTAACCAATGGTTCAACGCTCATTATCGAAGGTGGCGAATTTGATGGCGCGAGAAGTCTTAGTCCTCTTGCTGAGGGCACGAGCTGCGTCGTTTCCGGCGATAATGACACAAACCGCCCAGTCGGCAGCGTGATTATCAAGGGTGGCAAGTTCTCCGGCAAAGCCTATAACCATGTTACCAATGAGGTTTATCAGCCCGAGTCGTGGGTGGCTCTTGAAAATGACGCCCCCTATCTGTGGACTGTTAAATAAAACATCCGGGAACCCCGGTTCCTGATTCCGCAAGGAATAGCGCGGGGTGGGCGAGAGCCCCTCCGCGCCCCTCAAAGATATTTCAAACCAAACTATCGCAATTATGAAAAAGTTTATTTTCGCTTCGATGGCGGCCGGACTGATGTTCTCAGCCTGCTCCAACGAGGAGTTCGACGTTAAGCCCGCGGGCCAGAAAGGCACCGTGACTTTCACCGCGTCGCTCCCGGCGTCGGTGGCATCCCGTCTGTACTCCGACGGCCAGACCGCCAGGAATCTCCAGTACGCCGTATATCCCGCCGGGGAGCAGGCACCCCTGATCGAGGGGACCGCCACGTTCACCAACCTCAAGGCCACGGTATCGACCACCCTCGCCACCGGCAAGAGCTACGACATTCTCTTCTGGGCCCAGGCCGATGACGCTCCCTACGCGTTTGACGCCGAAACTCAGAACGTCACCGTAACCTACGAGGGCATCACGGCCAACAACGAGAACCTCGACGCTTTCTTCTTCGCTGAGAAGGACCTCGCTGTAAACGGCCCGGTTAACAAGACCGTTACCCTGACCCGCCCGTTCGCCCAGCTCAACATCGGCACCAACGACTTCGCCGCCGCCGAGGCCGCGGGTGTCAAGGTTACCAAGTCGTCGATCAAGGTTTCGACCTATTCGACGCTGAACCTCTACGACGGCACCGTCACCGGCGAGGTTGACGCCGAGTTCGCTCTCGCCGCCATCCCCCAGGGGGAGGCGTTCCAGGTCGAGAACTACGAATATCTCTCGATGGCCTATGTGCTTGTCGACGCTGAAAAGCAGCTCGTCGACGTGACGCTCGGCATCGACGCCTCGGAGGCCAACGCCCCGGTGTTCGCCGGTGTGCCCGTGCAGCGCAACTACCGCACCAACATCTATGGCGCTCTCCTCACCAACCCCGCCATCTTCAACGTCGAAATCAACCCCGACTACGAGGACGATTTTGACTTCGGTTCGCTCGTGGCTCCCGGCGTGCTTCTCAACGAGGCCGCTAAGACCTACACCATCACCGCGCCGCAGGGGCTGCAGTGGCTCAGCTCGCAGTCAAACGGCAAGAACAACGCCTTCGCCGGTTACACCATCAAGCTCGGCAACGACATTGATATGGCCGGACAGGAGTTCACCCCGATAGCCAAGGGCGCTTACTTCGGCGGCACTTTCGACGGCGACGGCCACACGATCGCCAACCTCACCGTCAGCGACCCCGACTGCTCGGGCCTCGTATGGTCGAACCGCGGCATGATGAAGAACATCACTATGAAGAACGTCAACGTGACCGGCAACTTCAAGGTAGGAGCCATCGCCGGTGACGGTCTCTGCGGCCATTTCGACAACTGCGTGGTCGACGGCGGCACTATCACTACAACCCCTCGCAAGGTCAACGGCAAGTATGACGACGGCAACAACGCCGGAGGCATCACCGGCTATCTCTCCGCCGAGTCGAACGCCTCTCTTACCAACTGCACGGTGAAGAACGTGACCCTGATGGCATACCGCACGGTCGGTTCCATCGCCGGAACTGTAGGCGGCGCTAACGCCGTAGTGACCGGCAACACCGCGGAGAATAACACCGTGGTAGCCAACCAGCTCATCACTAACTACGACGGCTATCCGCGCGCCGCGCAGGCCGAGGAACTTTTTGGCCGATTCGTGAACAGCGCCGCCGAGGGTGCGGGGAACACCGCCACTGGTGTCACAGTTAAAGAAATTTCGGCTCCGGCCGACGGCAACTATACCATCGGCAGCGCCGTTGAACTCAAGGCGCTGGAGTCGGCGTTAGTGTCGGGCCAGAGCTTCCAGGGCAAAACCATCACCTTCTCCGGCGACATCGATGGTGAGGGCATGACCTGGAACGCCGCCGTATGGTCAGGATCCAGCGCTTTCAAAAAACTTTCTATCGAGGGTAACAACGCTACTATCAAGAACCTCAATATCGTGGGCGGATTCCTCCCGTCGGGTTACCACGGCGGAATCTCGGTGAAGAACCTCACGTTTGAGAATTGCGAGGTTACCCGCGGCCCGCTTCCCGGCAGCGGCATGCTGTTCGCCCAGATTTATGGCGACTTCACCGTGGAGAACGTCCACGTCAAGGGTGGCTCGGTAACAGGCCCCTGGGCTTGCGGCGCCATCGTAGGCCAGTTCACCAACGAGGATGACGCTCTCTACACCGCTACCTTCACCAACTGCTCCGTTGAGAATGTCGCGGTTTCGGCTACCGGCATCGACGCAAAGACCGGCATTGGCGGCGCTAACGCGTTTATAGGCGCTTGCGTGGCTTGGGATATTTACGACGTGCAGAAGGAAATCGCCGTGAATATGACTGGCTGCTCCGCTTCAGGCAACACTTTCAGCAATGGCGGCGACGTAAAGGGTGGCGGTCTCTACACCCTCTCCAAGGTCAGCTCCGCCACCGGCCTTGTCACCGAATCGAACGTTGTTGAATAAAACCAACCGCTACAACATCAAGATCAAAAGATCCTGACCATATATCAGAGTCCGCGGCCCGTCGCCGCGGACTTTTTGTTTCCTCATCGCATAAAATGATTGAAGAAAATGAATAACCACTGTTTTTTGAAAGGTCAACAAGCTGTTGGCTTTTGGGAAGTCAAAAACGACGGAACTTAATCAATGCGAGGGTTAATATGTTGATAATGCGCGGAGGTAAGGCGAATTTCGGGGGTGAGGTTTGGATGGTTGGGGATTTTTATTTACTTTTGCGATAAGAAATGCCCCGTTTTGCCATCGACCGAAAGGGATGGCGGGCGAAGCGCTTCCGAAAGCATACCATGTGAAACGAAATTCCAAATCTTTTATACCAAAATCATGGCAGAAATTAAGGAAAAACTGTTCGAGCAGTTCCCGCCGGTGAGCCACGAAGAATGGCGAGCCAAGGTCGACGCCGACCTCAAGGGGGTACCGTTTGAAAAGAAACTGGTTTGGCGCACTAACGAGGGGTTCTCGGTGCAGCCGATGTACCGTCGCTCCGACATCGCCGACCTGAAGACTACCGACTCGCTCCCCGGCGAGTTCCCCTATGTGCGCGGCACACGCGACAACAACCACTGGCTCACCCGCCAGGAGGTGCTCGCCACCGACCCCGCCGAGGCTAACGCCGCGGCCCTCGACGTGCTCCAGAAAGGTGTCAACTCGATCGGTTTCACCGTCAAGGAACCCACCGCCGAAAATATAGCCCGTATGCTGGAGGGTATCGACCTCCAGGCCGTGGAGGTCAACTTCCGCGGCTGCGCGCGCAAAACCCTTGAAATCGCCAAGGCCGTCGTTGAGGTGCTCAAGCAGCGCGGCGCCGAAAAGGCTTTCAACGGCTCCATCGACTATAACCCGCTCAAACGCGCCTTCCGCCACGGAGCCGACGTTGACTCGGCCGCCATCGCCAAGGAGGCTTGCGAGCTTCTCGACATCGTGAAGGATGTTCCCGGTCTGCGCGTGCTGGCCGTTGACTCCGAGCTGTTCAACAACGCCGGAGCCTATATCTTCCAGGAACTCGGCTACGCCCTGGCATGGGGCGCCCAGTGGATGACCCTCCTCACCGAGGCCGGCCGCCCGGCTTCCGAGGTTGCCCGCCGCGTGAAGTTCAACATGGGTGTCTCCTCCAACTACTTTATGGAGCTTGCCAAGTTCCGCGCCGCCCGTATGCTCTGGGCGCAGATCGCCGAGCAGTACAAGCCCGAAAGCAAGGACGACTGCAAGATGGCCTGTCACGCTGTCACCTCGCGCTTCAACCAGACCCTCTACGACGCCCACGTCAACCTGCTCCGCTCGCAGACCGAGGCCATGTCGGCCGCTCTCGCCGGGGTTGACTCGATAACCGTCGTGCCCTTCGACGCCCCCTACAAGACTCCCGACGAGTTCTCGGAGCGCATTGCCCGCAACCAGCAGCTCCTGCTCAAGGAGGAGAGCCATCTCGACAAGGTGGCCGACCCCGCCGGCGGCTCCTATTATGTGGAAACCCTCACCGTGGCTATCGGCCAGGAGGCCTGGAAGCTCTTCCTCGAAGTCGAGGACAAGGGTGGCTTCTTCGCCTGCGTGGGCAACGGCGACGTTCAGGCCGCTGTGAACGCCTCCGGCGTGAAGCGCCACGAGGATATGGCCCGCCGCAAGGAGATTCTCCTGGGCACCAACCAGTTCCCCAACTTCAACGAGATGGCCGCCTCGAAGATCGAGGCTGGTTCGTCAGCCGCCTCCGAGGAGGCAGAGGTCAAGGGTGAGGCCGTGGGGCACAGCTGCGGATGCGGCGGCAACTGCGCCGGCGATCCCGCGCGCGCCCTCAACACCGCCCGCCAGGGTAGCGCCTTCGAGCTGCTGCGCCTTGAGACCGAGGCCGCTTCGAACCGCCCGAAAGCGTTCATGCTCACCATCGGCAACCTGGCCATGCGCCTGGCCCGCGCCCAGTTCTCCTCGAACTTCTTCGGCTGCGCCGGTTACGAGATTCTCGACAACATCGGCTTCAAGAGCGTCGAGGAGGGTGTCAACGCCGCCATGGAGGCCGGTGCCGACATCGTGGTGCTCTGCTCCAGCGACGACGAGTACGCCGAGTTCGCCCCCGAGGCGTTCAAGCTGCTTGCCGGCCGCGCCGAGTTCGTGGTGGCCGGCGCTCCCGCCTGCGCCGACGACCTCAAGGCCCAGGGTATCGAGAACTTCATCCATGTAAAGAGCAACGTGCTCGAAACCCTCCGCGGTTTCAACGCCCGTCTCCTCAAAAAGTAACCCCCCGCAAAATACGAAGCTATGAAACCTGATTTCAAAAGCATAAATATCACGGCCGATGCCTTCGGCGCTCCCGTCAAGGCTCCCGAAGGGGGCGAGAACTGGCTGACCCCCGAACTTATCCCCGTAAAGCCCGTATACACCAAGGAAGACCTCGAAGGTATGGAACACCTCGACTATGTGGCCGGTCTTCCCCCCTTCCTCCGCGGCCCCTACAGCGGTATGTACGCCATCCGCCCCTGGACCATCCGCCAGTACGCCGGATTCTCCACAGCCGCCGAGTCGAACGCTTTCTACCGCCGCAACCTCGCGTCGGGTCAGAAGGGTCTCTCCGTGGCCTTCGACCTCGCCACCCACCGCGGCTACGACGCCGACCACCAGCGTGTTGTCGGCGACGTCGGCAAGGCGGGTGTGTCGATCTGCTCCGTTGAGGATATGAAGGTGCTCTTCGACGGCATCCCCCTGAACAAGATGTCGGTTTCTATGACCATGAACGGCGCCGTGCTCCCCGTGCTCGCCTTCTACATCAACGCCGGACTCGAACAGGGCGCCAAGCTCGAAGAGATGGCCGGTACTATCCAGAACGACATCCTCAAGGAGTTCATGGTGCGCAACACCTATATATATCCCCCCGAGTTCTCGATGCGCATCATCGCCGACATCTTCGAGTACACCTCGCAGAATATGCCGAAGTTCAACTCGATCTCGATTTCGGGCTACCATATGCAGGAGGCTGGCGCCACCTGCGACATCGAGCTGGCCTACACGCTGGCCGACGGTCTGGAGTACCTCCGCGCCGGTGTCAACGCCGGGATGGACATCGACTCCTTCGCCCCGCGCCTGAGCTTCTTCTGGGCCATCGGCATGAACTTCTTCATGGAGATCGCCAAGATGCGCGCCGCCCGTATGCTCTGGGCCAAGATCGTCAGCCGCTTCAACCCGAAGAACCCCAAGTCGCTGGCGCTCCGCACCCACTCGCAGACCTCCGGTTGGTCGCTCACCGAGCAGGACCCCTTCAACAACGTCGGCCGCACCTGCATCGAGGCCATGGGCGCCGCCCTGGGCCACACCCAGTCGCTCCACACCAACGCGCTCGACGAGGCTATCGCCCTGCCGACCGACTTCTCGGCCCGCATCGCGCGCAACACCCAGATCTACATTCAGAACGAGACCTACATCACTAAGGAGATCGACCCCTGGGCAGGTTCCTACTATGTTGAGTCACTGACCAACGAGATCGCCCACCGCGCCTGGCAGCACATCGAGGAAATCGAGAAGCTCGGCGGTATGGCCAAGGCCATCGAGACCGGTCTGCCGAAGCTCCGCATCGAGGAGGCGGCCGCCCGCACCCAGGCCCGCATCGACTCAGGCCGTCAGACCATCGTGGGTATCAACAAATACCGCCTCGACCACGAGGACCCCATCGACATCCTCGAAATCGACAACACCGAGGTGCGCAACGAGCAGATCGCCCGCCTCAACGAGCTCCGCGGCGACCGCGACGAGGCCGCTGTCAAGAAGGCCCTCGAAGCCATCACCGAATGCGTGCGCACCGGCGAGGGCAACCTCCTCGACCTGGCTGTTAAGGCCGCCGGCCTCCGCGCCTCGCTCGGCGAAATCTCCGACGCTAGCGAGGAGGTTGTGGGCCGTTACAAAGCTATAATCAGAACTATCTCAGGCGTGTACTCCAACGAAACCAAGAACGATCCCGACTTCATCCGCGCCCAGCAGATGGTCGAGGAATTTGCCAAGCGCGAGGGCCGTCAGCCCCGCATCATGATCGCGAAGATGGGCCAGGACGGCCACGATCGCGGCGCCAAGGTGGTAGCCACCGGCTACGCCGACTGCGGCTTCGACGTCGATATGGGTCCCCTCTTCCAGACTCCCGCCGAGGCTGCCCGCCAGGCAGTCGAGAACGACGTCCACATCCTCGGCGTATCCTCGCTCGCCGCCGGCCACAAGACCCTCATCCCCCAGGTGATCGAGGAGCTCAAGAAGCTCGGCCGCGACGACATCATGGTTACCGCCGGCGGTGTGATCCCCGCCCAGGACTACGACTTCCTGTACCGCGCAGGAGTCTCCGCCATCTTCGGCCCCGGCACCCGCATCCCCGCGTCGGCCATCCGCATGCTTGAAATCCTCAACGGCGCCGAATAACCCCGCCGCCATCCCCATACCGAAAGCCGCGACCCCTCCCGGGCCGCGGCTTTCCTATTTCCTCCCGTTGCCACCGCCATCAATGTCAGCCTATATCCATCAATCACTTAGTGCTGACCCCTCGGACAGAGTATGTGATTGACAAACCATAGGGCTACCGTATCCTTGTGCAAGGTCTCCGACCTTGGTTTTGTTGTGTAGCGCAAACACCCCATCAACCGCCGCCCGAGGCGGCTTATGATGGGGTTTCCAATGTGGAAGGTCTCCGACCTTCGTTATGCGATATATATGGTGCACGGCTGCATATATGGTGCACGACTGCATACGAGGTACAAAACTCCATGCAAGATACACGAATAATATAAGCTACACGAGGATTCAGACGAGTTACAAGTTTTTGGCTGTGGCCAACACCGATTGCCCCAATATGAAAATGTCTCTCCTTGTCTGCCCTTCGACACCGCGAGGCCCAAGGTCGGAGACCTTGAACATTTGAAAACCCTGCCATAAGCCGCGTCAGCGGCGGTTGGTAGGGGGAGGGTGCATCGTGATCCGCGCAAGGTCGGAGATCTTGCACAGCGATGCGGTTAAAGAGACTTTCGGTTATTTATTTCTCCGAGGGCCGAAACGATGTCGAATATAATCCTTATACACTAAATAATAGTATATTCCGCAGAGGACTACAAATATAATTCCCAATATTCCAGCACAACCACGCATAATCATGACCGCTTGCCACGATAAGCTGTTCATCCATACAATTGTCGCCAATATCAAAAGAATCAAAGCGATAGCTATCCCGATTATAAGATATTTCCATAACCGATATTTGGGGCGCTTGAACCAGGCGTTGATGCTATCCCGCTCATGAAAATAATTCCGTTTCATTTCCCTTTTTTCTTATTCCACCAACTCGATAAAGGCAGGTAGAGGATTGAAAAAAGCAATCCCTGCACGAGCAGACTCCAGTCAAATTCTTTTATCCCGTGGTCGATGAGATACCACAGATACAAACACGCTGTGTATATTACCGTCGTAACGATAACTTGAAAGGCGAAAGTGGCAGCTTTTTTCATTGTAATCAGAGTTGTTGTTCTTAAACACCCGCAAATTTACTGATTTTTCGTGGAATACCTCTCTTTCCCATCGCTAATGGTATTCTGTATGGTGTGGTGTAATCTGTGCAAGGTCTCCAACCTTGATTCCGCTGGTGGCCCCTCCGAGAGGCTCTTGGGCGTGGCCGCGGCTTTTTGCGTGAATGAAAATATTTGCTTATATTTGCAGCGCTAATCGCTATGGAAGCCCCACTGTCGGGATTGAAGTGGCGGGAAGCATATTTACATATTCGAAAACGTTTATCAAGCGTTTCGTTCTTGACGCATAGAAACTTCGCAACTTTCTTAGGAACAGTCAAGGAGGAGGCAACGATAGATGTCCGTGGTTATGAACTGTCATGCCTGGGTCGCGGTGCGCGAGCGCCGCGGTCCGGTGTTGCTATTCATATAGACGTGGGGCTTCTTCGTTGCTCGTTCCGACTGTTCCGGGCAATGCGAAGGCCTCTATGCGTGGGAATGAGCAACTGATACAGACTTCCACGTCTTTCGTTTTATATAACCTTATATATTCTGTCGAGGGGAGTCCGATAGGCATAATATTAATGCCTATGAAGTATAGAAAAGTATCATATCGGCTCGATAGCGCGCCGTATGAGTTTGACCCTGATCGCACGGAGCGGCAGGAGTCGGAGTATGCGGATGGGAAAGCGGAGAAAACGGGCTGGCTGCATGGGTGGACCGAGATTCCTTCCAGTGATGCCGTCAGCGGCAAGACCTTTATTGAGCTGCACGGAGTAGTTGAGACCGAGGATGGTAGCGTGGTTGCCGTGCCTTACCACGCCGTCCGTTTCATTGACACTCCTCTATGAGCGCCGCAAATAAAACTACCGCCTCGAAGTCCGCTACCACGAAGAAAGCGGCAGCGCTTGGAAGCGCGAAGGACAAGCGTAACCCGCAATCGGTGCTCACCCCGGCGCATCTACGCTTTTTCCATTCGTTGCTCACTTTGTGGGAGAGCGGCAAAGAGCCGAAAGTGGCCAAACAGTTCAATTCTGTTGAAGTCAAGCGCTTTTTAGCAAGGACTGATTCCAAAGGGCAAGTTATCCTTTCCATCGGTGATGACCCTACGGATCAGAGCCCCCTTGCGTTATCAGAGCTTAGGTTCGCGAAAACAGGGGGTGCGGGTAAGGCGAAATCGCTGCTTAACCATTTGCGAAACGCATTCGCGCATAACCGAATCTCTTACGGAGAAGATAACGACACCATACTCATTGAAAACGAGTATAGGGGCACTGTGCGTATGGTGGGTAAAGTTCGTTTTAGCGTTCTTAAAGAACTGATGGAGCTACTTCTCGGACTCGGGCAGTATGCCGAGCAGCCACACCCAACACCGCCGATTAAAGCGAATCAACCAAACCAATCAAACACCAAATAACAATCAAATGAAAACATTCTTGAATAAGATCGGGATGTTGGTAGCCATGCTGCTGACACTCCTCCAGGCAAACGCCTACGACTTCAAAGTCGATGGCTTCTACTACAATCTCGTGTCGCTTACCGAACTGACTTGTGAAGTCACATCGGGCGATGAAAAGTACGAGGGAGACCTCACCATCCCCTCCGAAGTTGTCTATAACGGTCGCACGCTTAGTGTTGTAGGCATCGGGGAATCGGCCTTTGAGGGCTGTGACCAACTCACCTCGATCAAGGCATCTACCATTGCTTCTATTGGGAGCTATGCTTTTAGCGACTGCTCGTCCCTTGCTAAGGCGGATTTCCCAAAGGTGACAGATGTCGGAGTATCTGCCTTTAAAAGCTGTAAGGCTCTTGTTTCATTTGAGCTGCCGCAGGTTGCAAGTTTGGGTGGTTTTGCATTTGCGGATTGTAAAGCTCTTATTGCAGCCGAATTACCAAATGTGACAGATGTCGAATACTCTGCATTTAATGGATGCTCTGCCTTACAATCTGTCAAGTTGCCGAAAGCAACGGAGTTCGGTAGTTACGCTTTTGCGAATTGTCGGTCTCTTGAGATAATCGAACTTCCACAAGCGACGGTCGTAGGAGTATATGCGTTAAATAATTGTTCGTCGTTGACTGCTGTACGGCTTCCGTTAGTTGAAGAATTAGGCGATTTTGCGTTTATAGGATGTGTAAAACTGAATAGCGTTGAATTAGGTAACACACTTAAAAAGTTAGATTGTGGTACTTTTGTGGGATGCGAGTCTTTGCCTCGTCTGACCATTCCAGGCTCAGTGGAATGGATGATCTATCTTAGAGGTGGGTATTATTTGTTCGCTTCTTGCTCATCATTGTCGGAACTCATTGTTAAACATGGTACTGATGAGTTAAAGTCAAAAGAATACAACGCTGGTTTATGGAAAGATATTGAGATCTTTTGGGGATGGGGAAAAGATAAAAAAAACCTCCCTATAAAGAAGTATTCTGTAGACCGTTTGTTATCGAATGATGTGAGTCTCCCGTATCTTGAAACTTTGGAACTTGGCGAGCATCTCGATAAGGTTCAGGTAGTAGCTAAGGATTCACCTAATCTTAAAACCATAATCTGTCATTCGTTAGTACCACCTACGGCCGAGGCTTTCACAAACGCACAGTATATCAATGTCGAGGTGTTCGTTCCTGATGAGGCGATTGATGCTTATAGGAATCATGACGTGTGGAAGAACTTCTGGAGTCTGAAGCAGATGTCGTCGGTTGACGAGCCTTCGGTTGCTGATGATGAAGTTGTCGAGGTCGGCAGATTTGACCTCAACGGGCGTCCTGTGGCTGAGGATTACGAGGGGTTGGCCGTTGTGCGATACTCCGATGGTTCTGCCCGCAAAGTCGTAGGAAGTAAGTAGCGCGTCTGTTTGCCCCTGATACGATAAAGGAAACTCCGCTAAAGAGATTTGCAGCTCTTTAGCGGAGTTTCTTTCGTTTTGGTGGGGTTCAGTCGGCGGGGGAAAGGAGGGAGCCGGGGGAGACGTAGACGCGGCCGGGGCCGGTGACGGAGAGCATGGAGAAGCCTTCGCCGCCGACGAAGTTGTCGGCGGAGACGTTGGCCGCCATGCGGCTTTCGTCGATGCCGCGGAGGGCTATGATGTGGTTCTCGTCAAGCTCGATGGTCTCGCCAGGGCTGAGATCAACGACGATGGGGGAGTCCTTGGAGTCGAGATAGACGGTGCCGCTGCCGGAAACTCTCTGGAGGAAGAGCCCCATGCCCCCCAAGAGACCCCGGAACGATAGTTTGGAGCTTACCTCCATACGGCGGTCGGAAGCCACGAACACGCCGCTGTGGCAGAGGAGTGTCTCTCCCTCGATCGCCACGGGGAGGAGTCCGCACGAGCTCCCTACCACCGCCTTGCGGGGATAGGCCGTCGGGTTGGAGAGGCGTATTATGAAGAGCGACTCGCCCGAGAGCTTGGCACGGAGCACCCGTTTGAGGCCCGAACCATTGAGGCCGACCTCCTTGCGGAGCCCGGCCTCGGTGAAAATGATGGCGCCTCGCTGGGTGAAGAATTCCTCGCCGGGGGCGAGAGTCACCTCAAGGTGCTGTATGAAGTTGCCTTTAAGAACGCATTCCATAAGTGTCTATGCGGGTTCTAAGAGCTTATTGAAAAACAAGCTCTTACTTGCGGATGATGGTCTGGGTGCGGTCGGGGCCGACGGAGACGATGGTGATCGGCGTGGAGAGTTCCTTTTCGAGGAAGGCGATGTAAGCCTTGAAGTTCTCGGGGAACTGCTCCTCGGAGGTGACGGCGGTGAGGGGCGACTTCCAGCCGGGGAGGGTGGTGTAGACCGGCTCGATGGTGCCGTCGGCGATGGAGTAGGGGAACTGGTCTGTCTCCTTGCCGTCGATCTTGTAGGCCACGCAGGCTTTGAGCTCGTCGAAGTCGTCGAGCACGTCGCTCTTCATCATGATCAGGCGGGTGACGCCGTTGACCATGATGGCGTATTTGAGGGCCACGAGGTCGATCCAGCCGCAGCGGCGTTCGCGGCCGGTTACGGCGCCGTATTCATGGCCGAGGTCGCGGATGCGCTTGCCGGTCTCGTCGAAAAGCTCGGTGGGGAAGGGGCCGCTGCCCACGCGGGTGCAGTATGCCTTGAAGATACCGTAGACCTCGCCGATGCGGTTGGGGGCGATGCCGAGGCCCACGCAAGCGCCGGCGCACACGGTGTTGGAGGAGGTCACGAAGGGGTACGAGCCGAAATCGACGTCGAGCATCGTGCCCTGGGCGCCCTCGCAGAGCACGCTCTTGCCCTCGCGGAGCAGACCGTTGACGAGGTACTCGCCGTCGACTATCTCGAACTCGGCGAGGTACTCGATGGCTTCCATCCATTCCTTTTCGAGGCGGGCGAGCAGCTCGGGGTCGGGTGTGGCGCCGAGCGACGCCAGGCGGCTGAGGTGGAGCGCCTTGAGGGTGGCGTACTTCTCCTCGAAGTTGTCGGCGATGTCGCCCACGCGGAGGCCGTTGCGGGCGGTCTTGTCGGTGTATGTGGGGCCGATACCCTTGCCGGTGGTGCCGATTTTGGCGCCACCTTTGGCCTTTTCGCTGGCGGCGTCGATCAGGCGGTGGGTCGGGAGGATGAGGTGGGCCTTGCGCGAAATCTTGAGGTTGTCCTTGAGGGGTACCCCGGCGGTTTCGAGGTCGCGGGCCTCGGCGGCGAAGAGCACCGGGTCGAGCACCACGCCGTTGCCTATGATGTTGAGGCTGCGGTTCTGGAACACGCCCGAGGGGATGGAGCGGAGCACGAATTTCTTGCCGTCGAACTCAAGGGTGTGTCCTGCGTTGGGGCCACCCTGGAAACGGGCCACGGCATCGTAGCGCGGGGTCAGCACGTCGACCACCTTACCTTTACCTTCGTCGCCCCATTGGAGGCCGAGCAAAACGTCAGCTTTCATAATCTGTTGTAGGTTGCTTAGATCTGTTTATGTGATATTGTGATGATTCTCACGGTTGTTTGGGATGGGGTCCCGCGCCCCCCTGGCGGCGCAGCTTGCGCTGGCACCTGGAGCAGATGCCGTAGACGTAGAGCGAGAAATGGGAGGGTTGGAAGCGGGGGAATTTGTGGGCTGTGATTTCGGGGGGTAGCGCCGGCTCGCGCTGCTCCTTCACGCTGCCGCACGAGGTGCACACCAGGTGGAGGTGGGGCTCCTTCCCCCCGAGGGTGGCCCGCTCGTACTGCGCCGGCTGGTTGCCGAACTGGTGGCGCAGCAGCAGCCCGGCGTCGACGAGCACCTGCAGCGAGGCGTAGAGCGTCGACCGGCTGACGTGGTAACCGTCGGCCTCCAGTATGTTGTACAGCTCGTCGGCGTAGAAGTGCTTGCCGGTGGAGAAAGCCTTCTCCAGAATGGCGAGCCTCTCCGGCGTGCGTCGCATTTTCTGTTTTTTCAGGTACTCCGCGAGCCGGGCCTTGGCCTGCGGGAGCTGGTGGTCGTGGTTGTTTTCGGCCATATCAGACGGATGGTTGTTTCGCCGCCCCGCCCGCTTCGGCGGGTCGGGGTCCCGGGCCGGGCTGTGGAGCCTCGCGCCCTGGCGATTCTTCCGCAAAGTTACACAAATTTTCCCATAATAGCGAGCCGCGCGCCAAAAAAGCCGCGCGCCCCCGGTTATTTGCGGCGGGGGAGGCGCAGGGGCTCGTAGACGCGCTCGCCGATATGCTCGGCCAGCGAGGCGCAGAACGCCTGCCATTTCTGCTGGCGCCCCATCAGTTCGAGCACCTCGCGGAGGTCGTAGCCCGGGCGGCTCTGGATGTCGCTTATCTGTTGCTTGATATCGTAGAAGTTCAGCCGCGCCACGTCGTATTTGAGCGCTATGAGGGCCTGGGGCACGATCTGGTCGAGGCGGTCCTCCTCGGTCTCCACCTTGGTGTTGTTCTTGAAATAGATTTTGCTCAGCTGGTGCTTCTCGATCACGAGGTCGGTTGTGATGCGGCGCACGCGGTCGTCGGGCGACGAGGCCAGGTGCTTCTCCAGGAACGCGAGGGCGAAGCCCCTGATATCGTCGGCGTATAGCGAGTCGGCGTTCTGCCGCAGCCGCTTTTCGCGGATGGAGATTTCGGCCATATCCTGGGCCGTATCGCGGATTTCGCCGATTCCGGCTGCGACGAACTCCTCGCGGCGCGCCGCCGCGGTTTTCTCGAACTCAGCCGCCGCTGATTCCCACCCGGAGCGGCGCAACTCCAGCGCCTGGTTGAAAATGGCGAGGTACACCTCGTTGGAGAAACCTATGCCGTCGGCGGCGAGGTCGTCGGCCACGAAGTCGATCACCTTCACGAACTCCCGGGGCGTGCCCTCCTCGTCGAACTGCTGCCCGAGGTCGAGCATGCCGTATTTCAGCACCAGGCGCAGCAGCTCACGTTCGCGGGGGGCGAGCATGGCGGCCCGGTGGTCGGCCTGGCTTGCCGGGGCAGGGGTCGCGCTCTGCCGCGCCGCGAGACGGTCGGCCTCCTCTTCGGCGGCGAGAGCGGCGGCTTCGGCCGCGTCAGCCTCGGCCGCGCCGGGGCCGTTCTTAATAGAGTCGACGGCGGCGGAGCGGCGACGGTCGGCGGCGTTCTGCTCGCGGCGTTTAGCGAGGTCGGCGGCGACGGCGCGGGTGAGCACCCCCTCGTCGATGCCGAAGCGCTGCGAGCACTGCTGGATATATATGGTGCGCGTCAGCTCCACGGGTATGGCGGCTATGGAGCGCACGATGTCGCCCACGGCCTTTGACCTCTTTATGGGGTCGTCGGCGCAGTCGTCGAGCAGAATCCGGCTTTTGAAATGGATGAAATCGACCTCGTTGGCCTTGATATACTCCTCGACTTCGGTCGACGAGTGGCTCTGAGCGAACGAGTCGGGGTCGTCACCCTCGGGGAGCAGCAGCACCTTGATGTTGAGCCCTTCGGCCAGAAGCATGTCGATGCCTCGCAGCGAAGCCTTGATGCCCGCGGCGTCGGAGTCGTAGATCACGGTCACGTTCTCCGTGAAGCGGTGGATCAGGCGTATCTGCCCATCGGTGAGGGAGGTGCCGGAGGATGCGACCACGTTCTCGATGCCGCTCTGGTGCATCGAGATCACGTCCATATACCCTTCGACCAGGATGCACTTGTCCTGTTTCACGATCGCCTGCTTGGCCTGGTAGAGGCCGTAGAGCTCGCGGCTCTTGGAGTATATTATAGACTCGGGGGAGTTGACGTACTTCGCCACCGACTTGTCGGTGCGGAGCGTGCGCCCGCCGAATGCGACCACCTTGCCCGACATGGTGAACACAGGGTAGATCACGCGGCCGCGGAAACGGTCGTAGACCCCGTGGTCACCCTTGGAGCATAGCCCCGTGTCGAGCAGGAACTTCTCGTTGTAACCCTTGGCCTTTGCCGCCTCGTAGAGGTCGGTGCTCTTCTGGAGCGCGTAACCGAGGTGGAACCGCTTTATGGCCCAGTCGTTGATGCCGCGCTCGCGGAAATAGGCCAGGCCGATCTCTCGGCCGTCGGGGGTGTCGGCCATATTCGCCTCGAAATGGCGCATGGCGAAGTCGTTTACCTCCATCATCCCCTGGCGCTCGGTCTGCTCGCGGCGTTCGTCGTCGCTCATCTCGCGCTCCTGGATCTCGATGTGGTACTTTTTCGCCAGCCAGCGCAGCGCCTCGTTGAAGGTCATCTGCTCCAGCTCCATCAGGAAGTTGACCGGGCTACCACCCTTTCCGCAACTGAAACACTTGCAGATGCCTTTCGACGGGGATACGGAGAACGACGGGGTGCGCTCGTTGTGGAACGGGCACAGCCCCATATAGTTCGCCCCCTTGCGTTTGAGGTTGACGAAGTCCGACACCACCTCTACGATGTTGGCGGTGTCAATGATCCGTTGCACGGTTTCCCGGTCGATAAGGCCTTTGCTCATTTAAGTGTTCTGTCTGGAATATGTAAGGCTGGGTTTGTATCAGGCGTTGAATTAAAACTTGACAATGAATTCGGCCACCAGTTTGTCGCGGCCACCGGCGGGCGCTTCCACTCCCGAGTCGTAGAAATATTTCTCGTAGTTCAAGCGCAGCGCCACTCTCAGCGGCGAGCGGAGGTATTCAAGCTGGGTGCCGAGCGTCAGGCGTCGGCGCGACGGCTCGTCGTAGTCAAGCGCTCCGTCGTCGGGGCGGCCGTTGGAGTTGGCGGTCATTGAGTCGAAACGCCCCTGGAAGGAGATGTTGTCGAACACCGTCTTCTTCAGCGGTATCGCATATGAGGCGAACACGCTCCAGGCGTCGGTGTCGGCCAGGTCGGCGCGCTCGTAGTGCTTGTGCTGGTATTCGGCCTCGGCGGTGAGTCCGGCGCCGTGCCATCCGAAGGTGCCATCGACGAGGTTCATCCTCACCCCGTAGGGCTTCATCGAAAGGTACGATGCCGAGACGACGAACCCTCCGGGCCTCCAGGCAGCCTTGGCGGCGTAGTCGAGCGCCGACTGCCACACATCGTGGTTACCCATCGACTTGGAGTTGAACACTCCGGCCTCGACAGTCAGCGGCAGGCCCGGTTTGCCGTAATAGCCACCCTGGACTCCGACCTCGCGCACGTTGGCCAGATTCTTACCCACGAACGAGCGGTTGGCGAAGATGTAAGTGCCCGGCGCGCGGAACAGGTCGATGCCGAACGGCACCCTGAACTGCCCGGCGCGCACCCTCCACGATTTGGGGAAGGTCCATTGCGCGTAAGCGTCGAGAATCTTCATCACGCCGCGGTCGCAGGCGTCGATGCGTATTAGGTAGTCGACCTGCCGTATAATCTTGCCTTCGACCGAAAGGCGGGCGTTGCGCACCTGGAAGCGGTGGCGCCACTCCTCCGAGTCGCTCCACTCCCCCTCGTAGCGGGTGCGGACCACGCCGTGGATTTTCGGCACGATGTCGACTTTCTCCTCATTTACGGCTTGCTCCGCGCTCCCGGTGGCCGAGGCCGCCGAGGGCGCGGAGAGCAGCGACAGGGCCATCAGCCCCGCCGAAGATAAATGTCGTATGCTGTTCATCGCCGGTTAGCGGGGCAGAACGTTCACTTTCAGTTTGTCGTAGGCGCGGAGAGCTTTGGCGCGGGCCTCGTCGAGGGTGTCGGCCGTCGCGAGGATCACTCCCATGCGGCGGTGCCCCTTGATTTCGGGCTTGCCGAAGATGCGCATCTGCACACCCTCCTCGGCCAGAACCTCCTCAAGGTTGTCGAACTCGACCTTGTCGGTGTCACCCTCTACCACGATGGCGCGGGAAGCCGACGGGCTGTAGAAGCGGATCGAAGGCACGGGGAGCCCGAGCAGCGCGCGGGCGTGGAGCCCGAACTCGCTGAGGTCCTGCGAAATCATCGTAACCATGCCGGTGTCGTGGGGGCGGGGCGAAACCTCGCTGAATATCACATCGTCGCCCTTGACGAAAAGCTCGACGCCGAAGATGCCGTAGCCGCCGAGGGCGTCGGTCACCTTCTTGGCGATTTCGCGGGCGCGTTCGAGCGCCTTGGCGCTCATCGGCTGCGGCTGCCACGACTCGCGGTAGTCGCCGTCGACCTGTATGTGGCCTATCGGTTCGCAGTATGTTGTCCCGGAAACGGAGCGGACGGTAAGGAGTGTGATTTCGTAGTCGAAATCAACGAACCCTTCGACAATCACGCGGCCGGCGCCGGCGCGGCCCCCCTCCTGGGCTTCCTTCCAGGCGGCGTCAATCTGTTCGGGGCGGCGTATGGTCGACTGGCCGTGGCCCGACGAGCTCATCACGGGCTTTACCACGCAGGGGAGGCCGATTTCCTCGATGGCCTTGTCGAACTCCTCGCGGCCCGACGCGAAGCGGTAGCGCGAGGTCGGGAGGCCCAGCTCCTCGGCGGCGAGGCGGCGGATCCCCTCGCGGTTCATCGTGAGCCACGCGGCGCGGGCCGTCGGGGTCACGTTGAAGCCCTTCTCTTCGAGTTTGAGCAGTTCGGGGGTGGCAATCGCCTCAACCTCGGGTATTATATGATCGGGGCGTTCCTCCTCGATAGCCGAGCGGAGCGCTTCGGGGTCGAGCATGTTGAATACGCGCGAGCGGTGGGCCACCTGCATCGCCGGGGCTCCGGCGTATTTGTCGCAGGCCACCACTTCCACGCCGTAGCGCTGCAGTTCTAAAGCTACTTCTTTACCTAACTCGCCGCTGCCGAGCAACATGGCTTTGCGGCCTACTGGGGTCATTACTGATCCGATCTTGGTCATAATTGCAGTGATTGAATTCGTACTACAAAATTACGCCAATTCCGCGGGGTAAGCAAATAAGTTTATCAACAAAATAGCGCGGCGGGCGCCGCGCCGCCGTGTCACCAGATCAGGAAAAGGACCGCCGATGCCATAAACAGCACCAGATAGGAGATCTGTAGCGTGCCGTGCCATTTTTGGAATAAGGCGCGTCTCGAAGGCGATTTGATGGAAGCGGAGTTCCACGCGAACATGGTTATGAGCAATATGAGGCCGACAATCAGGCAGCCTATGGCGATCCACATCATAATGTTTTCTTCTTTGCGGCGGGCCTTGCGCCCGCGGGGTTGGGATATTGTGTGCTGTCGAACCTGCCGGGCGCCTGTTGGCGAATAATCGCCGGATAAGCGGCCAAACAGCGCCCGAGGTTCGAGTAATAAACAACCGGGACGCGGTAAAAGTTAGCTCGCCCGGTGCCGCCGTCCGCCTGGCGCGATGTAGAAAAGTAATGGCCCGAAAATTTGGGCGCGTTGGTTTTTATGGCTAATTTTGTGGAAAATTAAAAAGAACAGAACAGAATATGGAAATCGTAGGACGCATAATAGTGGCGCTCCCCGAGATGTCGGGTACCTCCAAGGCCGGCAACGCCTGGAAGAAGCGCGAATATGTACTGGAAACCCAGGAAAGCTACCCCAAGAAGATTCATTTCGACTTCTTCGGCGAGCGCGCCGACCAGTACCCCCTCAACGTTGGCGACATGATCAAGCTCAGCTTCGACATTGAGAGCCGCGAGTACAATGGCCGCTGGTTCACCAGCATCCGCGGCTGGAAGTCGGAACCCGCCGCCATGGACGCCCCCGCCGGCATGCCCGCTCCCGGTCAGGCATTCCCCGACCCCGTGCCCCCCGTAGGCTACGGCGCTCCCGCCGCCCCCGCCTACCAGGCTCCCGCCGCTCCCGCCTCCGCCCCCGACGACCTCCCCTTCTGATACTTACGGAACCCCCATAACCCGAGGGGCCGCGCTACACGATATGTAGCGCGGCCCCTCGGTATTATTTAGAGCTTGTTGTTTCTACAATTCCTTATTCGGCGGTCGGTTTATTTGCCAATGAGGCTCAGGAATTCCCGGCGGAGGGAAGGGTCGTCGGCGAACGCGCCGAGATAGTCATAGGTGTCGGTGGTGGCGAGCTGCTTCTCTACTCCGCGCATCTTCATGCACAGGTGGTGGGCGTTGCACGCGACAATCACCCCCTTCGGGGCGAGCGCCTCGTTGACCGCCTCGCAGAGTTCGGCTGTGAGCCGCTCCTGCACCTGCAGCCGGCGGGCCACGGTGTTGACCACCCGGGCGAGTTTGCTGAGCCCGATCATTGAGCCGTCGGGGATGTAGCCGATGCTCACCGTTCCGAAAAACGGCAGTATGTGGTGCTCGCAGAACGAATAGAACTCGATATCCTTCACAACCACCATCTTCGACCCGGCGTATTCGAAAATGGCTTCGGAAAGCACGTCGGCGGCGCTGGAGCGGTAGCCCTGGGTGGCGAACCACATGGCGCGGGCCGCGCGCATCGGGGTCTTCTCCAGGCCTTTGCGCCCGGGGTCGTCGCCCACGAGGCGTATGATTTCGCGGTAATGGGCCGCTATTTCATTAATCTTTTCAGAGTCAGCCGGAGAGAGTGGTTTGCAATCGAAATCCATAAGTATCGTCGCGCTGTGAGTCGGTAGGAGTGTGGTGTATGGTGTGGTGGAGTTCGGGTGGGGGAAAATCAGCGTACGTTCACGCGGTCGCGCACCACCCTGACCTCGCGGCCGAACGAGGGGAACGCGCGTTTGATTTCGGCGGCGGCCTTCTCGGCGTCGTATTGCGAGCGGAAGTCGCCGACGCGCAGGCGCCAGTAGGGCGACGCGTAGGTGACGTAGGTGCCGTATTGCGGGAATGCGCCGGAGATTACCCTTTCGCGCTGACGCGCGGTGCCTTTCGCCGTGCGGGCGTTGTTGTCGGAGTAAACCTGTACCCTGTAGCCAACCGATTTGGCGCCTCTCGCCTTCGCTGGCTTGTCGGCCTCATCTTCGGCCTCGGTGCCGCTTTCGCGGTTCTCGTCGCCGTTGGTGTCGGGCGCGGCTGTCACTCTTTCGAGCAGGGCCCGGGGCATTTCGAAGGATACGGCGCTCGCCGGGTCGTTGACCCGCGCCACAATTCCGGCCTCCTCCTCGGGGACCGGGGTGTCAGCGGCCGGCTCCTGGGCGTATTGCGCCAGGGGGAGCGAGCATGCTGTAAGCAGTGTTAAAAGGCTTCGGTATGTCAAGGCGTAGGGGTTTGGAAATCCCCGGCGGGCCGGGAGCCCGCCGGGGTGAATAGGTTAGGGTATTCTTAGAAAGCGGTGACGATGCCCATGAAGGAAGCGGCGTCGAGAGCGGCGCCACCGATCAGGCCGCCGTCAACGTCGGCTTTGGCGAAGAGTTCCTTGGCGTTGGAGGGCTTGCAGCTGCCGCCGTAGAGGATCGAGCAGTTGTCGGCCACTTCCTTGCCGTATTTCTCGGCGATCACGCCGCGGATGTGGGCGTGCATCTCCTGAGCCTGCTCGGCGGTAGCGGTCTTGCCGGTGCCGATGGCCCACACGGGCTCGTAGGCGAGGATGAGCTTGCCGAAGTCCTCGGCCGAGAGGTCGAAGAGGGCTTCCTGGATCTGCTTGGTCACAACGTCGAGGAACGAGCCGTTTTCGCGCTCTTCGAGCACTTCGCCGATGCAGAAGATGGGGGTGAGGTTCTCGGCGAGGGCCAGGTTGACCTTCTCCTTGAGGATTTCGGAGGTCTCGCCGTAGTACTGGCGGCGCTCCGAGTGGCCGAGAATGACGTATTTAGCGCCGGTGGAAGCCACCATGGGGGCGGAAACCTCGCCGGTGTAAGCGCCTTTGACGTGGTCGGCGCAGTTTTCGGCGCCGAGGCCGAGTTTCTCGTCGATCACGGCTGCCACGGAGGCGAGATGGGTGAAGGGAACGCAGATCACGACGTCGCACTTGACGTCGGCGGCGTTCTTGAGGGCTTCGTTAACGTCCTTTGCCAGGCCCACGCCTTCGGCGAGGGTGGTGTTCATTTTCCAGTTGCCGGCAACAATGTTCTTTCTCATTTTTGTATCTATTGTTAAAATAATATCCGTTGTACATACGCCGGAGCGGTTCCCGGGGGCGCCCGCTTCGACCCGCAAAGTTACCAAAAAATAACGAAAAAACCGCTCCCCCGGTGAAAAAGAAAGGGGGCGCGGTTTTCAATAAGTTGCAAGAGGTGCGTACGAGGCGTGTCAGAGGACGTTCGGCTTTCCGCCGCGGTCAGCCCCGGGGGCGGCTTCGCGCGAGTTGGAGGCCGCCTCGCGGCGAGCCTTGCGTCGGCGCGACGCGGCTATGATCCTCGACCTTATGCCGAGTATCACGCCCTGGAACAGGTAGAGCGCCAGCAGACCGCAGAGGCATATACCGGTGAGGGTCCGGAACTGCGAGGCGGGGTCGAGGGCCAGCGCCCGGGGCAGGTCGCCCGAGGCTCGGGCGGCGTCGATGCGCTCCAGCGGTATGGAGCTTAGCATCTCCTTGGAATATACCTTGCCGTCGCGGAGCATCACGAGGGCTATCGTGCCGCGGGCGAGCTCTTTGAGTTGCGTGTCGTCGACAGAGTAGCAGGGGTATCCGGCCATCGAGAGGTCGAGCCACGCGTCGATGCCGCGGCGGTCGGTCGCGAGGAGTCCCGCCATAGGTATTCCGGCCGAGTCGGCGTACTGGTATATCTCGTTGGCTGCGTAGGTGTATGATATGTCGGCCTTGCGGGGCTCGGGAATCACCAGCAGGAACTGCCACCCATCGGTGGAAACTACGGCGTCGGTAACGTCGTATTCCTCGTCGAAAATGGCAAAGTCGCGCGCCTCCTCGCGGGAGCCCCCGCGGGGTATGCGGTCGACGAAAGTCCATTCGTCACCCTCGGGCAGCGAGTCCATCGCGAACTCGCGGGTCTCCCCGTCGCGCTCGTACACGAACACGAAGTCCTCATCGGCGTCGCCTGTGGCCGACGCGGCGAGCGGGGCGCCGATAGGGAACGGGCGAAAATCGAGCATCGGCTGCACGTTGTAGCCATACAGGGCCACGATTATAAGGTACAGGCCCGTCCAGACTCCGGCCACCCACTGGATGGCGGGTTCGAAGAGGCCGGAGCGCACCTTGGGGTTCCACACGAGCAGCAGAGCTATTGCGGCCGACAGGAACAGGTTCTTGACGAATGTTGCAGTGTTGGATAGTATGTAGAAGTCGCCGAAACAGCCGCAGTCGCTCACCGGGGAGGCTATGGCTATGTAGAGTGTCAGCGGCAGCATCACGAGCATCATTAGCGCCAGCCCCCAGGGAGCGGCGCGCTTGAAGCACCCCGTGGCCAGGAAGAAGCCGAAGAGGAACTCGTAGCCCGAGACGAACAGAGCCGCCATGACCATTACCGAACGGGGCTGCGGGAACCCGAACGAGGCGGCATATTCTTCGAGCTTGAACACGAATCCCCAGAGGTCGATCCCCTTAACGAGGCCCGACATCACGAAAACCGCACCCACGCCAAGGCGCAGAAGCCACACCACCACCGGAAACCAGCGGGACGCGGCGAAGGATTTCGCGGCGGCGCTCATCGTTCCCCCTCGGTTAGTTTTATTATGCCGAAGATGGCGTAGTTGACCATATCCATATAGTTGGCGTCGACCCCCTCGGAAACGGTGGTCTGCCCGAAGTTGTCCTCGATCTCCTTCGTGCGCATCAGCTTCATGAGAATGAGGTCGGTGTACGAGCTGACGCGCATTTTGCGCCACGCCTCGTCGTAGTCGTGGTTCTTGGCCAGCATCAGCGCCCGGGTGTCGGCCATGAACTCGTCATATAGCCGAAGCGCCTCCACGGTGGAAATATCCTTTCCCGAGGAGAAGCCGAGCCGGAGCTGTATCAGGGCTATGATGCCGTAGTTCACGATTGCGATGAAGCCGTCGAGAATCCCCTCGTCGACCCTGGCCTCACCCTTGGTTTCGAGTGAGCGTATGCGGTCGGCCTTGATGAGTATCTGGTCGGTGAGCGAGGTGGGGCGCATCAGGCGCCAAGCTGGGCCGTAGTCGCGGAGTTTCGCCTCGTAAATGCCGCGGCAGAGCGCTATCGCGGCGTCAAATTCTTGTTCGGTGTTCATATGGGGTATGCGATGTGTCATTGTTCGAAGTCACCGGCGAGCGCGGTGACGCGTGGAGCCGAGAGGTATTCCGCGGCGAGGCGGTTGATTTCGTCCGGGGTGACCGAGCGCGCGGCTTCGACCTGGCGGGCGAAATGCCCGTGGCCGAGCCCGAGCGAGTGGAGCGACACCAGGTAGTCGGCGATGCTGAAGGGTGTGTCAGTCACCCCCGCCATCGAGGATATGAGGATGCCGCGGGCCGCTTCGAGTTCTTCGGCCGGCACGGGTTCCTCGGCCAGGCGGCGGAGCTCGAAATCAATCTCGCGGAGCACGTCGGCGGCGAAGCGGTTGTCGGTCTCGCACGCGATTTCCACGGCGGCCCCCTCGGGAGCTCCGTTGAGCGTCGCGGTGATGCCGTAGGTGTAACCCTTCTCCTCGCGGATGTTTGTCATGAGGCGGCTACCGAAGTATCCTCCCAGGAGCATCACGGCCACGCGCAGCTTCTCGAAGTCGGGGTGGTCGCGACCTATGGTGGGAATCCCGGTTTTGATGGCGGTCTGCAGCGACCCCTCGACGCGTTCCCTGGCGGTAAGTTCCCCGGCGGGTGAGGCTTTGGCGATGGTTCGCGCGAAAACCTCCGCGGTCGGTTCGTAGGGGATGGCGCCGAGTAATTCCTCGGCGGTTGCCGCGATACAGTCGGTTATTTTCCCGGCGAGGAAGAACGCGGGGCGGTTGCCGCGGAAGAGTCCCGAGTACGCCCGGCGCACCTCCTCGTCGGTCACGGCGAGCACATCGGCCCCGGTGTAGTGGCGCGCCAGAGGAGAGTCCTGGCCGTAGAACGCCGCGTTGTAGAGCCGGTCGGCCTTCGCGTTGACGCGGCGGTTCTTTATCTCGACCTGCGCGGCGGTCTTCTCGCGCTGCGGGCCGAGCACCTTGGCGGGATAACTGGCCGCGTGGAGCATCTCGGCCACCACGGGGAGCACCTCCGGGAAGGTCTTATTGAGCGAGTGCAGCGTCAGGAACGACGCGTGCGCGTCGGGCGTGCAGCGGAGCCACGCCCCGTTGAATTCGAGCGTCTCTGCGATCTCCTCTTCCGACCGCGACGCCGTGCCGCATCGCATGGCGTTGGCGGCGAGCACCAGCGCGGGGATAGAGGGCGCGTCGGCCCGTCCGGCGCGCCAACAGGCTGTCAGTCGGCACACGGGTATGTCGCCCCGGTCGAGGACATACAGCCGCGCCCCGTTGGCGAGGGTTCTCTCCTCGGGCTTCGGTATGTCGAAATCGCCGAATCCGGCGACTGCCGGGGCCTTGGAGCGGTCGGGAGCGGCGCTCATAGGGAGTCCTCCGTTTCCGCCAGGAACCGCCGCGCCGCTTCGAGGTCGGCGGGGGTGTCGATACCTATCGTGGGGCATTCGGATATGGCCACCCGTATGCGGTAACCGTTTTCGAGCCATCGCAGCTGTTCGAGCGACTCGGCCAGTTCGAGTGGCGACTGGGGCAGCCGCGTTATCTCGCGGAGCGTGTCGGCCCGGTAGGCGTACAGTCCGATATGGGTATAGTACTGGTGGCGAGCGGGCCATTCGCTCCTTTCAACGCCGCGCAGGTAGGGAATCACGGAGCGGGAGAAGAGGAGCGCGTCCATCGTCGGTGAAAGGGCTACCTTGGGGGTGTTGGGATTATCGAGCGCCTCGTAGGGTTTCCCGGTGGGGAACGGACGTACGAGGGTCGCGATGTCCACACCCTCGTCGTCGAAACACCCGGCGAGCTGCCGCAGCTGCGAGGGGTCGATGAAGGGCTCGTCTCCCTGGATGTTGACCACGACGTCGGCGTCAGAGCCGAGGTTGTCGTAGGCTTCTCGGCAGCGGTCGGTGCCGCTGCGGTGTTCGGCGGATGTCATGACCGCCTTACCCCCGAATGCTTCGACCGCGTCGAAAATACGGCGGTCGTCGGTGGCGACGGCAACGTCGTCCAGGGCCGAGGATGCCCGGCGGTAGACCCGCTCGATCACGGTCATCCCCCCGAGGTCCGCGAGGGGTTTGCCCGGGAACCGCGTCGAGGCGTACCGGGCCGGAATAATGCCAATGAATTTCTTAGCCATAAACGGATGAATCAGGAGTTGAGTGCGTCGATGTAGGCGCGTGTGGCGGTCGCTGGGTCCTCCGCGTCGGCGATAGGGGAGGAAACCGCCACTCCGGCGGCTCCGGCCGTGCGGAGCGCCGCAGCGGTCTCCGGGTCGAACGAGCCAGAGGCGACGGCGTGGAACGGCACTTGGGCCTCGTCGAGCGCCGAGCGGAATCCGTTCCATGCTTCCAGAGCCTCGGATTCGCCCGCGGGCACACCATATATAATATAGTCGATGTCGATGGCTCGCAGGGCGGCGGCCTCCGCCGCGGAACCTACGCGCACGCCGATCACGGCGTGAGCCCCGAGGGTCTCGCGTGTTTCGGCGACTCTTTTCGGGTCGGCAGTCGAGAGAACCACGCCGTGTACCCTCAGGCGGTCGACCAGGTCAACGTCGTCGGGAATCACGAGGAATACGTCCCTGCCCTTAAAGAGTTCGACGAGTTCCGAGGCGGTCTTTTCGAGTTCCTCGCCGGGGGCGAGCTCGATCCAGGCGCATCCCCCCTCGACGGCTTCGGCGGCCTGCCGCGCCTGCGGGAGAACCCCGCAGGGTGATGTTATGAACTGTAACATTATTATCAAATATTAGTATCGCAAAGTTAGCTCTTTTTCGGCAAAACGCAAAGGCGGACATCCGCCGCGGACTCCCGAGGTTGGGAAATAGGGGGGAATTTCGTACCTTCGCGTAAACAAATAAACCATCCAGAAGGAATGAAAGTTTTGGTTACCGGGGCTAACGGTCAGCTCGGGAGCGCGTTGCGCCGACTTCTCGACCGCGAAATGCCCGGAGAGGCAATCTATACCGACAAGGAGGAGCTCGACCTGACCGATGCGGAGGCTGTCGAGAATTTTATCCGCGACAACGAGGTGACGCATATTGTGAACTGCGCCGCCTATACCGCCGTTGACCGCGCCGAAGAAGAGAAGCGCGAGTGCGCGATGATAAACACCGACGCCGTGAAAAATCTCGCCGCCGCGGCCGACCTGCTCGGCGCTAAAATCATACACCTCTCGACCGACTATGTGTTCGACGGCACCAACCACCGCCCTTACCGCGAGTCCGACAAGGTGAACCCCATATCGCAATACGGAACCACGAAGCGCAAGGGGGAGACCGCCCTGCTGGCGCTTGCCCCTGAGAGCATCATAATACGCACGGCGTGGCTCTATTCCGACACCGGGCACAACTTCGTGCGCACCATACTCGGACTGGCTGAGAAACAGGACAAAATCAGGGTCGTGTGCGACCAGATCGGCACCCCCACCTACGCCCGCGACCTTGCGAAGGCCATCCTCGCCATATTGAAATCACACCAGTGGGTGGCGGGCATATTCCACTTCACCAACGAGGGCGCGGCTTCATGGTACGACTTCGCCAAAGCCATCCTCCGGCTCGCCGGAAAGAACACCAAGGTGGTGCCGATTCCCACCGAGGACTATCCAACGCCTGCCTCGCGTCCCGCGTACAGCATTTTGGACCGCTCGCGCATCAAGGCTACTTACGGGGTGGAGATACCGCACTGGGAAGAGGCGCTGGCCGACTGCGTGAAAATCATCATAAACAACTAAAAGCATCCAAATAGTGAGTCTCACTGACGAAATACAGAAGCGGCGCACGTTCGCGATCATATCGCACCCCGACGCCGGCAAGACTACCCTTACCGAGAAACTGCTCCTCTTCGGCGGCGCGATACACGTCGCCGGTGCCGTGAAGTCCAACAAAATCAAGAAGACGGCGACCTCCGACTGGATGGAGATCGAGAAGCAGCGCGGAATATCCGTGGCCACCTCCGTCATGGGCTTCAACTACGGCGACTACAAGATCAATATCCTCGATACCCCGGGCCACCAGGACTTCGCCGAGGATACCTACCGCACGCTCACGGCGGTCGACTCCGTAATCATCGTGGTCGACGTGGCCAAGGGTGTGGAGCAGCAGACCCGCAAGCTCATGGAGGTGTGCCGTATGCGCAACACACCGGTGATTATCTTCGTGAACAAGCTCGACCGCGAGGGTCGCGACCCGTTCGACATCCTTGACGAGCTTGAGGCGGAACTGAAAATCGGGGTGCGCCCGCTGTCGTGGCCAATTAACATCGGTGCCAAGTTCAAAGGTGTCTACAACATTTACGAGCACTCGCTCGACCTGTTCAAGCCCGACAAGCAGAAGGTGTCGGAACGAGTGGAAATCACCGACCTCGCCGACCCGCGGGTCGACCAGGCGGTAGGGGAGGCCGACGCGGCCAAGCTCCGCGAGGACCTCGATCTTATCGAAGGGGTTTATCCCGAGTTCGATGTCGAGGAGTATCTCCAGGGGAAGCTCGCCCCGGTGTTCTTCGGTTCGGCCCTTAACACGTTCGGTGTTAAGGAGCTGCTCGACTGCTTCGTGAAGATAGCGCCGACCCCGCGTCCGACCCGCGCCGAGGAACGCGAGATCCAGCCCGCCGAGGAGCCGTTCACCGGCTTCGTGTTCAAGATTCACGCCAATATGGATCCCAACCATCGTTCGTGCATAGCGTTCGTGAAGGTCTGCTCCGGCAAGTTCGAGCGCAACGCCAACTACAAGCATGTGCGCTCGGGCAAGATGATGCGTTTCGCCGCCCCTACGGCGTTCATGGCGCAGAAAAAGAGCGTTGTCGACGAGGCTTATCCCGGCGATATCGTTGGTCTGCCCGACACCGGCAGCTTCAAGATCGGCGACACGCTCACCGAAGGGGAGGCGCTCCACTTCAAGGGGCTCCCGTCGTTCTCGCCGGAGATGTTCAAGTATATCGACAACACCGACCCGATGAAGGCCAAGCAGCTTGAAAAGGGTATACAGCAGCTTATGGACGAGGGTGTGGCGCAGATGTTCGTCAACCAGTTCAACGGACGCAAGCTCATCGGCACCGTCGGGCAGCTCCAGTTCGAGGTTATCCAGTACCGCCTGCTGCACGAGTATGGCGCGCAGTGCCGCTGGGAGCCTATCTCGCTCTATAAGGCGTGCTGGATCGAGAGCGATGACGCCGAGGCCCTGGCGGCCTTCAAGCGTCGCAAGCAGCAGTTTATGGCGGTCGACCGCGACGGACGCGACGTGTTCCTGGCCGACTCCAACTATGTGCTGCAGATGGCGCAGGCCGACTTCCCCAAGATCCGGTTCCACTTCACCAGCGAGTTCTGATGGCGTTTTTTCGCCGTTTTACCAATCTGTTTAAGAATTATTTGCGTAAGAACGCGATTTGTTCTATTTTTGTTGGCGGAAAAGTGGCCGCCTCCCGTGGCCGCTTTGAATCGTATCCCAACCACTGACAGTCTTTCCGTATGCTGAAAAAATATTTCATCTCCTTCCTTGGCGCGCTCACCGCTTTCTGGGTGTCGCTGATGCTCCTTTTCATAATCGGGATCGTGATGGCGGCCGGCTCGCTGGTAGCCTCCATCGGGATGTCGCAGAACGCGGTCGAGGTCAAGGACCATACGGTGCTCGTGATCACTCTCGACGATGTGATACAGGAGCGCTCGTCCAATCCTGATTTTTTCAAGATTATCAACGGCGAGACGGGCGGCATCGCGCTCGACAAGGTTGTGAAGGCGCTGGCTGCCGCCAAGACTGACGACCGGGTTGAGGGCGTGTTCCTCGACTGCGCCGGTTCGGCAGCGGGTGTCGCCACCCGCCAGGAAATAGCCGGGGCGCTTGCCGATTTCCGCTCGTCGGGCAAATGGGTGGTGGCTTACGCCGACTCTTATTCGCAGGGCGACTATTACCTGGCTTCAGGCGCCGACCACCTCTTCCTGAACCCCGCCGGAATGGTCGACCTGCACGGCATCGGTGGCGCGGTGACCTTCTACAAGGGGCTCCTCGACAAGGTTGGCGTGGAGATGCAGGTGTTCAAGGTCGGCACCTACAAGAGCGCCGTCGAGCCTTACATCCTCACTTCGATGAGTGAGCCGAGCCGCATGCAGACCCGCGTGTACCTCGACGCCCTGTGGGGCAGCGTGGTGGGGGGCATCTCGGCTAACCGCGGCATACCCGCCGCGGCGATCAACGAGTTCGCCGACTCGCTCAACACGCTCGCCTGGGCTCCGAAGGAGTTCGTGGCCAACGGTTACGCCGACGAGCTCCGTTACCGCCACCAGGTGGTTGACTTCCTCAAGGAGAAAACCGGCCGCAAGGCTGACGACGCCCTGCGCTCGGTAGGGTTTTCCGACTATCTCGCTTCGGCAAAAGTCCCTCATGACAAATCGCATAAGAACAAGATTGCCGTTTATTACGCCGCCGGCGACATCACCGAGAGCGCCCGCGACGGTATCGCGAGCGACAGGGTTGTGCCCGACATCCTCGACATAGCCGAGGATGACGACATCAGCGGCCTGGTGCTCCGCGTAAATTCGGGCGGCGGTTCGGCTTTCGCTTCCGAGCAGATTTGGGAGGCGCTTGAGGTGCTCAAGCAGAAGGGTAAGAAACTCTACGTCTCGATGGGTGACTACGCCGCGTCGGGCGGTTACTACATTTCCTGCGGCGCCGACAAGATTTACGCCGACTCCACGACGCTTACCGGCTCGATCGGCATATTCGGGATGATTCCCTGCGCCAAGGGGCTCCTTAGCGACAAGCTCGGACTGCAATTTGACTTCGTCACCACTAACGCCAACGGGGCGTTCCCCTCGATTGTCCGGGAGGTGACCCCGTTCCAGCGCAAGCAGATGCAGGCCAATATCAACCGCGGTTACGAACTCTTCACCTCGCGTTGCGCCGAGGGGCGCGGTATCCCGCAGGATTCTATCAAGGCTATCGGCGAGGGACGCGTGTGGGCTGGAACGGACGCTCTGAAGATCGGTCTGGTCGACGAGCTCGGCTCCCTCACCGACGCCGTTGAGGGGCTGGCCTCGGAGCTTGGCTTCAAGAAATACCAGGTTGTGGACTATCCCAACCCCAAAAAGGACTTTATGGCGATTCTCGCCGAGATTGACGCGCAGATGAAACTCCGCGCTCTCAAGGAGGAGCTCGGGGCCGCTTACCAGGTGTACGACCATGTGAGGCGGCTGGCCGAACTCGACCCCGTCCAGGCCCGGGCCTCGCTCCCCGTGATCGAGTGACCGGTCCCGCCGTTTTTAATAACCGAATTAAGTGCCTGTTTAAAACAACCCTCAGTTGCCGAAAAATAATTTTCTATCGACCTGTGTTCTGCTCCCGCTCTCGAAGCTCTACGGCCTCGGGGTCGGGATGAGGAACCTTATGTTCAAGTGGGGGGTGCTCAAGCAGCGCGATTTCGGGGTGCCTGTGGTTGTGGTGGGCAACATCGTTGCCGGAGGCACCGGCAAGACTCCCCATACGGAGTATGTGCTCGACCTGCTGAAGTTCAAGTACCACATCGGCATGCTTAGCCGCGGATACAAGCGCAAGACCAAGGGGTTCGTGCTGGCCACCCGGCGCTCGACCCCTGAGGATATAGGCGACGAGCCGTACCAGATCTACCGCAAATTTGGCCGCGATGTCACCGTGGCCGTCTGCGAGGATAGGTGCGTTGGCATCGAGGAGATGCTGAGAATTGACCCCAAGATCAATCTCATCGTGCTCGACGACGCTTTCCAGCACAGATATGTCAAGCCTACGGTGTCGGTGGTGCTCACTGAGTTCAACAATCCGATTTTCTATGACCACCTGCTCCCTTACGGGCGGTTGCGCGAGCCGCACAACGCTATCTACCGGGCAGATATGGTGGTGGTCACCAAGTGCCCGCCGCAACTGAAGGCGCTTGAGTACCGTATCTTCAAGAATAATCTTAAGCTTTTCCCTTACCAGAAGCTGTTCTTCTCGGCGTTCGACTATGGCGCGCTGGTGCCGCTGTTTCCCGAGGAGGCTCCGGCACAGGCTCCCCATCTGTCGTGGCTCACGCCGTCGGACTCGGTGATGGTGCTGGCGGGAATCGCCAACCCCAAGCCGCTTGTCAAGTATGTCAAGGGGTTTGCGGCCAAGGTGAAGGTGAAGGTCTATCCCGACCACCACAATTTCACGAAGCGCGATATGGAGACGATTGCGCGCCTGTACGGCATGCTCCCCGGCGACCGCCGGCTGATCGTCACCACGGAGAAGGACGCCGTGAGGCTTATGGCTAACCCGCATTTCCCGCAGGAACTCAAGAGCCGCGTGTTCTACCTTCCAGTGACTGTGAAATTCGACCCCCACAATGTGGATTCGTTCGACCTGGAGCTGCAGAAGGCGCTGCTCAACGCCATAAGGTAGCGGCGGCACGACTCCCGCCTGCCCGGAACAGCGAACTTTCGACTGATTTCATACGTTTCAACTTCGCGGCGCCACAAGCCGCTTAAAATACCTTGAACACAATGTTAGAAAAAATCAACCAGACCGCGGAGTTCCTTCGCTCCAAGGTAGCCGACATGCCCAAGGTGGCTGTTATTCTCGGCACGGGTCTCGGCCCGATCGCCGACCTTATTGAGGATAAGACGGTGATCCCTTATTCCGAGATTCCCAATTTCCCGGTGTCGACCGTAGAGGGGCACAGCGGTAATTTCATATTCGGCACCCTCGCCGGCAAGCGCGTCATGGCCATGCAGGGCCGTTTCCACTACTATGAGGGGTATGATATGAAGACTGTCACTTTCCCCGTGCGCGTGATGCGCGCCCTGGGCGTGGAGACTCTCGTGGTGTCGAACGCGGCAGGCGGTATGAACAAGGAGTTCCGCGTGGGCGACGTGATGGTTATCACGGACCATATAAACCTCTTCCCCGAGAACCCGCTCCGCGGCAAGAACTACAACGAGCTGGGCGTGCGTTTCCCCGCCATGACCGAGGCTTACAGCAAGCGTATGGTGAAGATCGCCGACGATATCGCCCAGGAGAAGGGTATCCGCCTGATGCACGGCGTGTATGTCGGCACCACCGGCCCGACGTTCGAGACTCCGGCCGAGTATGAGTATTTCCGCATCATCGGCGGCGACGCTGTCGGGATGTCGACGGTGCCGGAGGTTATCGTGGCCAACCACGGCGGCATGGAGGTGTTCGGGCTTTCCGTGATCACTGACCTCGGAGGCAAGGATGTAACCCAGGTGCCCACCCACGAGGAGGTGCAGATGGCCGCGAAGACGGCTGAGCCTGTGACCAAGATGCTCGTACACGAACTCGTAGCGCGCCTTTGATTATGGAGGGGCAGGATACTGAGATTTCGACCCTGGGCGAGTTCGGCCTTATTGATAGGCTGACTGGCGGCCTGACCATGCGTCAACCCTCGACGGTCAAGGGGGTGGGCGACGACTGCGCCGTGCTCGATTTCGGGCCTGACAGGGAGGTGCTCGTGTCGACCGACCTCCTCGTGGAGGGGGTGCATTTCGACCTTACATATATGCCTTTGAAGCATCTCGGCTACAAGGCCGTGGTCGTGAATCTCTCCGATATTTACGCTATGTGCGGCACTCCGTCGCAGATTACGGTGTCGCTGGCCATCTCGCGCCGTTTCACGGTCGAGCATATGGAGGAACTGTATGCGGGCATCAGGCTCGCGTGCGAGGTTTACGGGGTCGATCTCGTCGGGGGTGACACTACCTCCTCGCGGTCGGGGCTGATGATTTCGGTGACGGCTATCGGCTCCGCGCCAAAGGGTGGGGCCGTTCTCCGCTCGGGCGCCAAGGATACCGACCTTATATGTGTGTCGGGCGACCTGGGCGCCGCGTATATGGGGCTGCAGCTCCTCGAAAGGGAGAAGGTGGCTTCGGCGGGGCAGCCCGATTTCCAGCCCCGTTTCGAGGGCCGCGAGTATCTGCTCGAAAGGCAGCTCAAGCCCGAGGCGCGCCGCGACGTCGTGGAGGCGCTGGCCAAGGCCGGCATCCGTCCGACGGCTATGATGGATGTGTCGGACGGGTTGTCGTCAGAATTGCTCCATATCTGCAAGGCGAGCGACGCGGGATGCCGCGTCTACGAGGACCGTATCCCTATCGACTATCAGACGGCGGTTATGGCCGAGGAACTGAATATGAACCTCGTAACGGCGGCTATGAACGGCGGCGAGGATTACGAGCTGCTGTTCACCGTGCCGCTCCACGCCCATGAGGAGATTCGCAAGGTGCCCGGTGTGAAGGTTATCGGGCATATCACGGCTCCTTCGCTGGGTTGCGCGATGGTGACCCGCGACGGCGGGGAGATTCCCCTGCGCGCGCAGGGCTGGAACGCGCTTGTGTCCGATGCGGCTGAGTCGCCGTCGGTCGCCAAGGTGGATGGCGGGGAGGATGCGTCCCCCTCGACGACAACTGAGCCTCCCGCCGAGTCGTGAGCCGCTGGTGCCGGGGTCGCCCGGTATCGTACTCTGTGACGCGTGTCCGCCGTGCTCCGGCGGGCTGAAGATTCAAATAATCCGGGTTTCGCGTGGCGTTTCCCGGATTATTTCGTAACTTTGCGTCGGATTTTGCGCCCTGCCGTGGCGGGGCGCCACTCAACCTCTGATACAAGCAAGTGACAAGAAGATGGTAAATCGAATTTTGATAAGGATTAAAGTCGTGCAGATGCTGTATTCCTATCTGCTGACACGCAATGATTTCCAAGTTGTGACAACCCCCGCAAGGGATACGCGCGACGGAAAATACGCTCTTTCGCTCTACCACGATCTGCTGCTGCTTATCCTTGAGCTTTCCGGCTACAATGTGAAGGGCCCTGGTGCCTCGTCGCCGATGGACGCGCTCAAGTATTCCAACATGCTTTCGGAAAACAAGCTCGCCAAGGCGCTGAGCTCCGATCTGGCCGTGCGCGACCTGATCGCGAAGGGTTCCGAGTCTATAGCCGATTTCGATCCGGCTCTCACGCGTCTCTACGGGCTGATCACGCAGTCGGCCGTTTTCACCGATTTCAAGAAAAAGAAGAAGCCGGAGATGGCCGACGAGGCCCGCTTCTGGAGCGTGGTGCTCAACACGGTTGTGGCCAAGGACGCCGTGGTGCTTGAGGCCGCGAGGAAGAATCCGAATTTCACTGTCGCCGGTTTCCGCGAGGGGGTCGATATGGCGGTGCGCACGATCGAGGAGTTCGTCGATGTGCGCGGCTCGCTGGCTTCGGCTTCGAAGTCGCTGGAGGAGTCGCTCCGCAAGGCTTACGACCTCTACCACGCGCTGCTTTACCTGCCGGTGGCTGTGACTGACTACGAGCTTGAGCGCCTGGAGGCCGCGAAGGAGAAGTATTGCCCTTCGCCCGAGGATCTGAACCCGAACACGCGTTTCGTTGACAACCGCTATGTGGCGGCTATCCGCGAGAATCCCGATATGGTGGAGTATCTCAAGAAGCATCCCGTGGGGTGGGAGGAGGATTTCTTCCTTGTCAAGGACCTGATGGATAAGATCCGCGCTTCAGAGGTGTACCAGGAGTATATGCGCTCCGAGGAGCCCGCGACGCTGGCTTCCGACTGCGACCTTTGGCGGCAGTTGCTGAAGTCGGTGGTGTTCCCGTCGGACGCTCTGGCCGAGGCGCTTGAGGCGAAGTCGGTCTACTGGAACGACGACCTGGCGATTATGGGCACGTTCACTATCAAGACCATCAAGCAGATGGGCTCGAAGGGTAACCGCGACATCGAGCTGCTCCCGTTCTTCAAGGATGACGACGACCGACGTTTCGGCCCAGACCTGTTTATGCACGCCGTGCGCGGGCGCGAGGAGTTCCGCGGGTATATCGACCGTTTTGTCAATGGGTCGCAGTGGGATCCCGAGCGTCTGGCGTTTATGGATATCGTGGTGCTCCTGGCGGCTATCGCCGAGCTGGTGCACTATCCGTCGATTCCTGTGCCGGTCACTATCAACGAGTATGTCGAGATCGCGAACTATTACAGCTCGCCCCGCAGCGGCCAGTTCGTCAACGGTATGCTCTTCTCCATCACCAACTACCTCAAGGAGACTGGCGTTATAAATAAGTGAGCCTTTCGGGCAACGCGTCTCTCCCGGTTTTTACTATTTGTTCATTAATTAATTTTTCAAGATATGTTACAGAATCTTATCCCTCTTCAGGCTGGTACCGGCGATGCCGGGGGCTGGTCTTCGATGATCATGATCGTGCTGCTGATCGCGATTTTCTACTTCCTTATGATTCGTCCGCAGCAGAAGAAGCAGAAGGAAATCAAAAAGTTCCGCGACGCTCTGGCCAAGGGGGACAACATAATCACTGCCGGCGGCATCTATGGCCGTATCTGCGAGGTGAAGGAGAACGCTTTCATTATCTCCATCGCCGACGGCGTGAAGATCAAGATTGACAAGGGCTCTGTTTATCCTTCGGCTTCCGACGCCCAGGAGCAGCAGGCCGCCAAGGGCAACGCCTGAGCCGTATGGGCTTGCCGCGCCGCGGCCGCCCGGGTGCCGGGTTGCCGCGGCGCGGGCTTTGTTGACTTTTCTCAACGTTCTTTTAGGTTATGTCCCTTAGGCAACGTTACGATGATTTGAGAAGGGGGTTGCGCTCCGCGACGGGGCGCAACGCCCTGACTTTTTTTGTGTTCCTGCTGATCTCGACGGTTTTCTGGTTCCTTATGGCGCTTAACGACGAGGTGCAGCGCGACTTCCGTCTGCCGGTCACGCTGGTTGATTTCCCGGAGGATGTGACGATTATCTCGGGTGTGACGGCTACTGTGAATGTGACGGTCAAGGATAAGGAGAGCTCCCTGGTGAAGTTCGCCTGGGGCGGTCTGCCGCAGCTGAGGCTCGGTTATGATGATTTTATGAAGACGGGCGATCATTCGCTGATGTATTCCGTCAACCAGCTTAACTCGTCGGTGAGGAGCGCTTTCGGTCCCACGGCCACGATTCTGGCCGTTCGCCCTGACTCTCTGAATCTGGAATATACGCGGAATCCGGGGGTGCTGACCCGGGTCGAGGTGGATGTGGAGGCGCATACCAAGCCGCAGTTCATCCAGTTCGGCGCGGTGACGATGGAGCCTGACTCTGTGATGCTTTTTTCTAATTCAAAAGAGATTTACTCTGTGGCCGAGCTGCGCACCGCGCCTGTGGTGCTCCGCGATCTGTCGGACTCTGCGGTGGTGGAGGCGAGGCTCGTGGTTCCCGAGGGGATGCGGGCTATTCCGTCGTCGGTCAGGCTGTCGGTGCCTGTCGAACCGCTCGTCAGCAAGACGCGCAGGGTGGAGCTGCAGGTTGTCGACGCGCCGGAGGGGCACAGGCTGGTGCCTTTCCCCTCGGTGGTGGAGGTGTCGTTCCTGATGCCGAAGAGCCTCTACAGCAAGGATAATTCCGCGGTGCGGGCGTTTGTCGATTACCCTTCGGCTGGCGGCGTTGCCGCGGGCGAGGCTCCCGAGCTTCCTGTGAGGGTGGGGGTGGTTCCCACTTACTACAGGAATGTGCAGGTTTCCCCTTCGGCTGTCGAGTATGTTATCGAGCGCGATTGATTCATTCCTTGGTGCCTGCGGCTTTCGGTGTTGAGCCTGGGCTGGACGTTTTGGATTATTGAATTCGGTTATACGGCAAAGCCGCGGCAGGTCTGACTGTCCGCGGCTTTCGCGTTTTTGTGTGCTGGTTGTCGTCGCGTTTACTCGGTGGGGGAGAAGGATTGGAATGAGTTGTCGGAGTAGAATACAACTATGTTGGTTATTTTTTTTCCTGCCGCGGCGGCCACGGCGAATGTTTTGGCGCTTTCTTTTTCTTGCCTGGTGGCGGTGTTCGCATCGCCGCGGTTTGTTTCCTCCTTGTTTTTTGCCTGACTGGGTGTCTCCAGCGGGTTGGTGTTTATGAATACGATTGATCCCGGTTCCCGAGGCTGGCGTGGCTCGTCTTTGTCGTTTTTGGTGTTATCTCGCCCTTGTGACTGCGATTCAGGCCGCGTGGGCGCGGTCGCCTGAGAGCCGAACGTGGTGCTTCCGTTGCCGTATATCGAGCTTCCGAAGGCGTGGTTCGCAGCGCTATCCTCGCTTTGTATGGCATGGGGGGCGGGGGAGTGGTATATGGCGGGTTCCTCGTATTCCGCCGCGAAACCGAGTCCTGGTTCATCCCCCGTATCCGCGGCGTGCTGGCTAGTCATAACTGGCGAGGCGCCGTCGGCCGGGTGGGCCGTGGCGTTCATGGCGGCCGCTTCGCGGTCGTTTTTGTCCCATTCGGGGCGGTCGGCGGCGTCAATCCCCTCTTCTGATTTTTCTGATGCTTCGGCCTGTGTAGCGTATTGAGACCGTTCTGATTCGGAAAAGTGGTCGTCCTCAATGTGTTGCGCTTGGTTGGCGGCGTAAGCGGCGTTGTTTTCGGCCTCTGAGGTTCGCGTATTCTGGCGCGACACCATGTCTCCCTCGCCAAACATCAGCCATAACACTGATAAGTCGGGGTATGCGTCGTGAATCTTCGTGATTAGTTCGTCAGATACTTTTTTATTGCGGCCGTTAAGTATTTGCGACAGTGTCGGACGGGGAATCCGGCATTTGTCGGCGAACTGCGATATGGCGATTTTGTTTTCGTCGAGGTAATATTTGAGGCGGTTTACCAGGTCCATGTCTGTATTTTCTTATGGGGTGGGGTGGATGTCCTTCCGCTGGAAGGTGGTGTTTGTTATGCTGACGGGGTGTCTGTGCTGTTTTTTGTGTCTTTTGGGGTTTTGTTCGGTGTTGCAAATGTAAAAAGTATTTTTTAGATTCGCAAATTTCGGGGCTATTTTTGTTAATAGGGCTGTGTTTTGATTTGTGAATTGTGAATTTGTACTTGTGAATGAGGTGTGTCGTAAAAGTGAATTTAGTTTATGGATGTTAATTGAAATGCGTTCTCGATACTAAATTTGTGGTTTCATTTCGCAAATTGAGTTCGGAAGGTTTGGATTGCTGAACAATTGTGCTCCTTATTTGTTTCAATGGTTTATTTAGATTTTGACGGTATGGACGTGGTTCCCTTGTAGATGTGATGCGGCCGTGTGGTGAGTGGCGCGCTTGGGGCGTTTTTAGGCTGCGGAAGTGATGGTGTTTTATAGATTTAATTCCGATAATTTGCGCAGCCAATATGATAATTAGGCTTTTAGGCTTAACGTAAATAACAGTTAAATGGCGATTACGCATTTATTTCTATGCGGTGGTTTTTGTTTGAAATCAGTTTTGTTTGATGAATTGGTGGCTGTGCGGATGTTAATTTTGCGTGGTTGGCGGGTCTTGTGCGACTGACTCTGTTTTTGTTTTTGTTACGCTATCGTTCGTTTTCGGTTGTTAATTTATTTCGGTCTGTGATTTTGCGGATGTTAATTCTCGAACGTGTGCTGCTATTGCAAATTGCGATTGCGGTCGGTTTGATAATGCGAACCGCCTTCTATCGCTATGTGTTTGCGGTTTGCGAACGCGAATTGCCTGTGTGCTCTTGTTTGCGGTGTGTTTTGGCCCGCTGGCCGATAGCCGGCGTGGGCGCGGTATTTGCCCGCCGTCCGCCGTCCGTTTGTAAATAG
Source organism: uncultured Muribaculaceae bacterium (assembly GCA_910587075.1). Taxonomy (GTDB): domain Bacteria; phylum Bacteroidota; class Bacteroidia; order Bacteroidales; family Muribaculaceae; genus UBA7173. The sequence continues at coordinate 497 of CAJUKE010000008.1, read as the reverse complement.
AACAATCTCGGAGGCCTGTTTTCCTTGGGGTTGGTCGTTAAAAATTGGTTAATATTCTGAGCGCCAGCTTTTGCGTATACGGCCAATCGTGTTCCGGGCGTGCGCTGGAGCGTCTCGTGCTGGGATAACTTGTGTGTTGGAGGCTGTCGGTTGCCGCTTGGGGCTCCGTTGTCCTTCTTTTTTTTGTTATTGGATCTTTCTCCCCGTTGTTATTTGACCCCTTTATTTTATATAATATGGTGTGGGCGCGGAGCCGGGGCGTTTATGCCGCGTAATTATGCCGAAAAACATAAAAATCGCGTTTTTCGCGAAAAAAAAGTGGCGTGAAAATTTGGTGGGAACCGGGGAAAGGCGTAATTTTGCACTCGCTTTCGGGACGGAGGTCCCCGGCGCGAGGCCCATAAGGGTTATAACGCCGCGGAAGGCCCGTCGGTTCGCCGGTCGGTCAAAAAAAATAAAAAAAATCGCCGAAAAATTTTGCGGTTCGAAAAATTCTC
>CAJUKE010000007.1 GCA_910587075.1 uncultured Muribaculaceae bacterium | reverse complement strand
CCCCCGTGTCGGCCCTCATCCACGCCGCCACCATGGTTGTGGCCGGTGTATACCTCGTGGCCCGTCTGTTCCCCCTCTACCTTATGGAGGAGGCCGCTCTCAACATCATCGTGGTTGTAGGCGCGCTCACCGCCCTCTACGCCGCCATCGTTGCTTGCACGCAGATCGACATCAAGCGCGTGCTCGCCTTCTCGACCATCTCGCAAATCGCCTTCATGATGGTTTCGCTCGGCGTGGCACGTCCCGAGTTCCACCACGGTCTCGGTTATATGGCAGGTATGTTCCACCTCTTCACCCACGCCATGTTCAAGGCCCTGCTCTTCCTCTGCGCCGGCGCCCTGATCCACGCCATCGGCTCCAACGACTACACCGATATGCACGGGCTCCGCAAATATATGCCCGTAACCCATATCACCTTCCTGATCGGCTGTCTGGCTATCGCCGGTATCATCCCCTTCGCTGGCTTCTTCTCGAAGGACGAAATCCTGACCGCAACCATGGGCCACTCGATTTTCTGGTACATCTGGATGTCGCTCGTCGCCGGCCTTACCGCCTTCTATATGTTCCGCCTCTACTACCTCATATTCTGGTGGAAGGAACACAAGGTGCATGAAGGTCACCACGCGCCCCACGACCAGCCCTGGACTATGACCCTCCCGCTGGTTATCCTGGCAGTCGTTTCCTGCGTCGCAGGCTTCGTGCCGATGGGCAACCTCGTTACCTGGAACGGCCACGAGATGTTCGACAGCGTCGGCTTCTTCACCAACCTCAAGGCTCTCGACTGGAGCGTGGCCGCCATTTCCCTCGCCGTGGCCATCCTCGCGATTATCCTCGCGACCGTGATGTACCGCAAGGAGAACCCGCTCCCCGCCAAGATGAAGGCCGCTATGCCCGCCCTCTGGCGCTGGGCCCACCACCGCTTCTACTGGGACGAACTCTATATGTTCATCACCCACAAGATTATCTTCGGCTGCATTTCCAAACCTATCGCCTGGTTTGACCGCCACATTATCGACGGCACGATGGACGGCATGGCATACGTCACCAACAAGCTCTCCTACGCCATCCGCGGTCTCCAGTCGGGCAATCTGCAGTTCTACGTCTGGTTCTACCTGGTGGGCGCCTTAGTGCTCGGCGCTGTAACCGCCATCTGCCTCATGTAAGAGGAACCTTAATGCTAACACAGTAAAGTATAGTGACAGAGATGTTTTCAAATATTCTGATTTATTTCGTGATCATTCCCCTGCTGATGCTGGGGGGATTCGCGCTGTGCCGCGGCGTTAAGGGGATCCGCACCATCGCGGTTGTCGGCTCCACGCTGCTGATGGCCCTGAGCGTGTGGGTGCTGGTCGACTATCTCGCCCTGCGCCAGGCCGGCAACACCGAGGAGATGCTCTTCACAGGCTCCTGGCAGTGGTTCGGCCCGCTGAACATCAACCTCGCGGTTGGTGTCGACGGTGTTTCGATCGCCATGCTCATCCTTTCCTCGATTATCGTATTCGCCGGGTCGTTCGCGTCCTGGAAGATTGACGACGCGCGCCACTTCTTTATGTGGCTCCTGCTCCTGTCGACGGGCGTGTTCGGCTTCTTCATCTCGATCGACCTCTTCACCATGTTTATGTTCTACGAGGTGGCCCTCATCCCGATGTACCTCCTGATCGGCGTCTGGGGCACAGGCCGCAAGGAATACTCCGCGATGAAGCTCACCCTGATGCTTATGGGCGGTTCCGCGTTCCTGATGCTCTCGCTCATCGGCATCTACTACCATTCGGCTCCCGAAGGTGGCCAGCTCACCTGGAACATCCTTGAAATCTCCCAGAACGGCGCTATCACCCGCGGCTGGCAGTACTTCCTCTTCCCGATGTGCTTCGTGGGCTTCGGCGTTCTCGGCGCCATGTTCCCCTTCCACACCTGGAGCCCCGACGGTCACGCCTGCGCCCCCACCGCCGTGTCGATGCTCCACGCCGGCGTGCTTATGAAGCTCGGCGGTTACGGCTGCTTCCGCGTGGCTATGTACCTTATGCCCGAGGCCGCCAACGACCTGGCCTGGATCTTCCTCATCCTCACCGGCATCTCGGTTGTCTACGGAGCCTTCTCGGCTTGCGTTCAGACCGACCTCAAGTACATCAACGCCTACTCCTCGGTAAGCCACTGCGGTATGGTGCTCTTCGCCATCCTGATGATTAACACCACCGCCCTCACCGGCGCCATTATGCAGATGCTCTCCCACGGCCTTATGACCGCCCTCTTCTTCGCCCTGATCGGTATGATCTACGGCCGCACCCACACCCGCGACATCCGCCTGATGGGTGGCCTGATGAAGATAATGCCCTTCCTCGGCGTGGCCTATGTGATCGCCGGTATGGCTTCGCTCGGTCTGCCGGGACTCTCGGGCTTCGTTGCCGAAATGACCATCTTCGTGGGTTCGTTCGAGCACGCCGATATGTTCCACCGCGTGTTCACCATCGTGGCCTGCTGCTCGATTGTGATCACCGCCGTCTACATCCTCCGCGTCGTGGGCAAGCTCCTCTTCGGCCCCGTGCAGGACGAGCACCATCTGCAGCTCACCGACGCCGTGTGGTGGGAGCGTCTCTCCGTGATCACCCTCGTGGTGAGCGTGGCCGCCATCGGCTGCTTCCCCAACTTCTTCGAAGGGCTGATCCGCTTCACATTTAATCCCGAAATCTTCCGCGCAATCGGAATGTAATCTTCCAAGCACTCAATAACCGATATGGATTATTCACAGTTTTTGGCAATGGGGCAGGAAATAGGTCTGCTGATCGTGTTCCTGCTGGTGTTCCTCTACGATACCTTTATGCCCCGCAAGGCCCTGGGCGGCATCACCGGATTTGCCACGGTGCTGTTCGCGATATTCACCGTCCTTGGCTTCTTCTGCGGCGAGTGCCGCGAAGTGTCGGCGTTCTCCGGAATGTACGTCACGTCGCCGGTTTGCGCGATGATCAAGAACATACTTAACGTCGGCGTCCTCGTGGTGCTCATCCAGAGCGCCACCTGGGCCAACAGCGACACCCAGGCCGTGCGCCGCGGCGAGTTCTACGAACTGCTGTTTGTGACGCTCTTCGGTATGTACCTTATGATTTCCGCCCGCCACTTCCTCCTGTTCATCATCGGCCTGGAGTCGGCCTCCCTGCCCCTCGCCGCCATGGTGGCCTTCGAGAAGAACAAATACGAGAGCCACGAAGCGGCAATCAAGTATATGCTTACCGCCGTGTTCTCCTCAGCCGTGTTCATGATGGGTCTCTCCTTCGTGTACGGCCTCTCCGGCAGCCTATACTTCAGCGAAATCGCCGTAGGGCTCGTGGGTGGCGTTTCTCCCCTGCTCGCCGTGGCCCTCGCCTTCGTGGTAGCCGGCATCGGCTTCAAGCTCTCGCTCGTGCCCTTCCACCTCTGGACCGCCGACGTATACCAGGGCGCTCCCACCCCGGTTACCTCCTATCTTTCGGTAATCTCCAAGGGTGCGGCAGCGTTCGCCTTCCTGGTGGTTCTTGCCCAGTGCTTCGGCCAGTTCTACTCCGCGATCTGGGAGTGGATGCTCTACGCGCTGATTATCGCGACCATCACCATTGGTAACCTCTTCGCGATGCGTCAGAAAAATATGAAGCGCTTCCTCGCCTTCTCCTCCATCTCGCAGGCCGGCTACATCATGCTCGGCATCGTAGGTGGCACCGAGATGGGCCTCGCCGCTCTTATGTTCTACGTCCTGGTCTACATTTTCTCCAACCTCGCCGCCTTCGGCGTGATCGGGGCCATCGAGAACAAGACCGGCAAACTCCTGATGACCGACTACAACGGCCTGTCGAAAACCAACCCCTGGCTGGCATGCTCAATGATGCTCGCCATGTTCTCCCTGGCAGGTATCCCCCCCTTCGCTGGCTTCTTCTCGAAGTTCTTCATCTTCACCTCCGCCCTGGGTAGCGGTTCGGTAGCGCTCTACATCCTGGTGCTCATCGCCCTGATCAACACCATCATCTCGCTCTACTACTACCTGCTGGTTGTAAAGGCAATGTACATCTCCCCCGAGGAGCCGCAGATCGCCACCTTCCGCTCGCACTGGACCGAGCGCCTCGGCCTCTGGATCTGCGTTGCGGGCATCATCGCCCTCGGCATCGTAAGCTGCGTTTACAACACCATCCTCACCACTTCCGACACAACCAACCTCTTCACCTTCATGTTCTAAAAACTGAAGACCGCTGACGAGGTTCACTCAACAACCCCTATCAACACACCGGAGCCGGGCCGTCAAGCCCGGCTCCTTTTTTTATGCATATTATTTTGCGCGAACCGTAATTTGCAATGAAAAAAGAGTATCTTCGCGGTAACTCCATTCCATAACCACTCAAAAAGGAATCATAAATAGCAATGAAAAAGATACTGACCCTTATCGCGATCGCATGCTCGCTGACAGCCGCGGCGGCTGACTTCAGCGCGTTCCGCGGCGTGTGGGCCTCGGATAGCGCCGAAGCCGTAGTAACCGATTCAGCCGCCATATTCTTTGAAAACACTCCGTCAGGGCTGCGCGCCTATCTCGACGTGCCCTCGCGCGGCATCCATAGCCGCACGGTATTCACTGATTCCGTATTCGTGTCCGGCGAGACCGCGCCCCTTGAAATGAGTCTCGACAATGGAAAGCTCACCATAGGGGGCAACACGCTCCGCAAAGTCGAGAGTCTTGAAACCCGCGACCCGTATGAGGCACCGACGGCGACATCGCCCCGCGACATCGGCCGTCGCCTCCAGGAATGGCGCTTGGGCGCGAGCTTCGGGCGCGAAGGGGAGGTAACCTACTGCGAGATCAACACCAACCGGCATATGTTCGTATACCTGCTCAACCCGTCGATGACCTACATCAGAGCGGCAGCCACCCGAAACAACGACCGCGGTACGCTGTTCTTCCAGAACATACGGATGATGGCAAACAACAATACCGGCGAAGCCACCTCCCAAATGATGGACGGCAACTTTTCCATAGCCCGCCAGGACTTGCCAATCGACAACTCAATGTTCCAACCCGACCGCTGCACCTTCTGCCCCGACGGTGGCATATACTGGTCGCTAATCTCCTTTACCCCCGACCAAATCCTCCTCAACGGCTGCGGCGAAACCTACCGCGTCGACCGCCTAACCCCCAAAAACGAATACTTCCGCTTCACCCCCTACAGCCCCGACACCACCACCCTCCCCGACTAACACATTATCCGGGAGGTATTAATCGGGAATTAGGATGTTTTATGAGAGCGACTTAAACGAATTACAACAGATACTCCGCCACATTCTCAGGTGTTATAACCCTGAAGGTCGATTCGGGATAGGCCTCCTTGAACTGCTTCGGCACTGAGGCATTTGCCTTTGCGGGATTCCATTTGCACTCGACCGCCATTAGCTGCCCGTCGGACTCTTCAATAATGTCGATTTCTTTTTGCTGTTGCGTGCGCCAAAACCATACGTTAGTGAATGACCTCGCGTAATTGAGCTGCTTAACGCGCTCGCTCACCACGAAATTCTCCCACAAAGCGCCGCAATCGGAACGCTTTTCCACCTCGCGGAAATCCGCTATAACGGCATTCCTTATGCCGAGGTCATAGAAATAGATTTTCTTGCTCGCCTTCAACTCATTGCGAAGGTTGCGCGAGTAGCTTCCAAGCCGGAATACAACATAGCTCTTCTCCAAAAGATCGATATACCTCTCAACGGTCTTGGGGTCGAGGCCAATCAGCATACCGATTTCGCGATAGGAAATCTGGTCGCCTATTTGACGGGCGAGCGCCTGCAGCAGCGCCACAAGCTTGTCAGGCTTCGTCAGGCCGTCGAGCTGGAGAATATCCTTGTAAAGATAGCTTGACGACAATTCGCGCAGTACTTCCCGTTCTTCGCCTGGACTCGTTACCACCTCGGGGTAATATCCGTAGACCATACGGTGAGGAATGAGCCGCGTTTCCTTGAGCAAATCGGTGTCGCTAACCATCTCTTTGAACGACAAGGGGAACATCTGAAACTCGCGTTTGCGCCCTGTGAGTGATTCATTAACTTTCGAAGCGAGTTGGAACGATGAACTTCCAGTAGCTATTACCTGAACACCTTCGATCTGGTCAGTAATAACTTTTAATTTCAAGCCGATATCCTCGATGCGCTGAGCCTCGTCGACAATAAGCATACTCTTTCCCGAGAGGAACAGACGTAAGCGGTCGGAAGTCATATTTTTAAACAACTCTCGGACATCCATATCATCGCCATTAAGCCATAACACATCATTTCTGACGCCAAACATTTCTCGCAATAGCGTTGATTTGCCAACCTGGCGGGCACCCATTATAATAATAGCCTTTCCCGACCCAAGGAGGGCCTCTATTGCCGGACGTAACTGTCGTTCAATCATAATCAATTAATTTATACTTTATAACCTTTCAACTGCCATAAGAGGCCGACAACGTTATGTCGCTATCGTTATCAGCTCGTTATGTCAACTATCACATCGCGAATTTAATGTATTTTTTGGATAATAGCCAACCTTGACTTTAAGAAATAAGGAATGGATTCCGCAAATTTCACAAGAAATGAGGAATAGATTCCGCAAATCTTATAAGAAATAAGGAATCTGAGGCCAAACGGGAGATAAAATACCCCGGCTGACACCGCAGCAGCGGGTGTTGGCCGGGGTTTAATTCTTGGTGGCGCCGCGGAATCAGCGGGCCAAAGGTCAGACGGGTTCGCCGAAACGGTTGGCGTTGGGTTCGCCTGCGGTAGCGGCCAGCACGATGAACCATATCCAGCCGATCACGGGCACGAGGTTGATGAAAATCCAACCGCCACCCTTGCCGAGGTCATGCATACGGCGTACCGACACGCCGAGACCGGGGAGCAGCAGCGCGAGGCTCACAATCCCCTCGATGAAGGTGATGAACGCCGGGGCCTGTCCATTGCTGCCGAAAATAACGCCGATGCCGCTGAGCACCGCCATGATCACGAACTGGAACAGGGCGAAATACCAGAACTCAGCGCGGCCGGCGCGCCCCTTGAAACAAACGTACTTGCTAAGTACGGTCGTAACTGCTTGTTTGAAATCCATATAAACTTAAATTTTAAAGTTTTACGACGAGGTCGATGATTTTGCGAAACCAGCGACCCCTCCTTTACAACAATTTCAACGTTATAACTTTCGCAAATATACCACAATTCCCCTCTACGTCCAAAAAAAAATCAGCATCGGGTTGAATCGGGTTTCGTCGGGATTCAGGGGCGGAGGGCGGGGAGCTTCGGGCGGAGGTAGCGGCCGGTATGCGACGCGGGGGTAGCGGCGACCTCCTCGGGGGTGCCGGCGGCCACGAGGTTACCACCCTTGGCTCCGCCGTCTGGACCGAGGTCAAGCACATGGTCGGCCATCTTCACAACGTCGAGGTTGTGCTCGATGATAACCACGGTGTGGCCGCGGGCTATCAGCCGCGAGAAGGAGTCCATCAGCAGGTTTATGTCGTGGAGGTGGAGCCCGGTGGTAGGCTCGTCGAATATGAACATCGTAGGCTCCGGCTTGTCGAGGCTCAGGAAGTAGGCGAGCTTCACGCGCTGGTTCTCGCCGCCGGAGAGGGTCGACGACGACTGGCCCAGCTTGATGTAGCCCAGGCCGACGTCGCGCAGCGGCATAAGGCGCTTCACGATGCGCGCCTCCGTGGCGCCGTCGCTCTCCGAGAAAAACTCGATGGCCTGGTTGACTGTCATATCGAGCACGTCGGATATCGACTTGTCGCGATAGCGTATTTCGAGCACCTCGCGCTTGAACCGTTTGCCGCCGCAAGCCTCACAGGGTATGGTAATGTCGGCCATAAACTGCATCTCGATGGTGATCGTGCCCTCGCCCTTGCACTCCTCGCACCGGCCACCTTCGGCGTTGAACGAGAAATAGGCGGGGGTGAACCCCATCTGCTTCGCACCCTGCTGAGCGGCGAAGAGCTGGCGAATCTCGTCGTAGGCTTTGAGATAGGTCGCGGGATTCGAGCGGGTGGAGCGCCCGATGGGGTTCTGGTCGACAAACTCCACGGCCTTTACCCTCGCGAGGTCGCCTCGGAGCCCCTTGGAAGCTCCGGGAGCGTCGGAGCTCTCGCCCAGATGCCGCAGCAGCCCGCGGTAGAGGATGTCGCGCACGAGGGTCGACTTTCCCGAGCCGCTGACCCCGGTGACCACCGTGAGCACCCCGAGGGGGAATTTCACATCGATTTCCTTCAGGTTATGTTCGCGCGCGCCGACCACCTCGACATAGTCGCGCCACTTGCGGCGCGTGGCGGGCACGGGAATCTCCATACGCCCGGTAAGGTACTTGGCCGTATAGCTGCGGTCGGCCTCGGGTAGTGCCGAGAGGGGGCCCTGGAACACGATTTCGCCCCCGAGGCGCCCCGCGTCGGGCCCCACGTCGATAATCCAGTCGGCAGCCTCCATAATCTCCGGGTCGTGCTCTACGACCACAACCGTGTTGCCCAGCTCCTTCAGCGACTTCAACACGCCGATCAGGCGCTCCGTGTCGCGCGAATGGAGGCCGATGCTCGGCTCGTCGAGTATGTAGAGCGAGCCTATCAGGGCCGAGCCGAGCGAGGTCGCGAGGTTTATGCGCTGGCTCTCGCCGCCCGACAGCGAGGAGCTCAGACGGTCGAGTGTGAGGTAGTCCAGGCCGACGTCGGAGAGGAACGTCAGGCGGTGGCGTATCTCGGTGAGCAACCGCGCGGCCACCGCCGAGTCGTGGTCGGAGAGTTCGAGCTTGTCGAACCACTCCCGGAGCTCGGCCACAGGCATCGCCACGAGTTCGGAAATCGTGCGCCCCCCGACCTTCACATACGAAGCCTCGGGGCGCAGGCGCGTGCCCCGGCAGTCGGGGCAGAGCGTCTTGCCTCGGTAGCGGGCCAGCATCACGCGGTACTGGATCTTATACTGGTTGCTCTCGACCATGCGGAAAAAGCCGTCGATACCCTCGAACCCCGCGCCGCCGTGCCACAGCAGGTCCTTCTCCGAGGGTGTGAGGTCGGCATACGGGCGGTGGATCGGGAATCCGGTCTGGGCGGCCATGCGGATGAACGCCCGCTTCCATTCGCCCATCTTATCCCCCTTCCAGCAGGCCACGGCGTCGTCGTAGACCGACAGGGCCGGATTGGGCACCACGAGCCGCTCGTCGATGCCAACGCACCTGCCGAACCCCTCGCACCGGGGGCACGCCCCGTAGGGGTTGTTGAAGTTGAACAGCAGGTCGCTCGGCTCAAGAAACTTGATGCCGTCGGCCTCAAACCGCTTCGAGAAATCGTGGCGGCGCGTGGAGCCGTCGGCCGTCCACACGATGAGCGAAGCCTCGTCGCCCCCCTCGAAGAAAGCTGTCTCCGCCGAGTCGGCAAGGCGCGACACCTCGTCGGCCTCGGAGCTCACGGCCAGGCGGTCGATGAGCAGCTCATAGCCCGGGTTGACCTTCGGCGGGTTCGGACTGTCGGTAATATCCTCGAAGGGCACGAAGCTCCCGTCGCGGAACAGGCGCGAGTAGCCCCCCTTGCGCAATATGTCGAGATGCGCCGCGAAGTCGCGCCCGTCGGGCACCCGCAGCGGAGCCGTGACCGCCAGGCGCGTACCCTCCGGGTAGGTGCGGGCGGTGTCGACCACGTCGGTCACCGAATGCTTGCGCACCTCGGCACCCGACACGGGGGAGAACGTATGGCCCACGCGCCCGAACAGCAGACGCATATAGTCGTAAATCTCCGTCGAGGTGCCGACGGTGCTTCGCGGGTTGCGCGTGTTTACCTTCTGCTCGATGGCAATCGCCGGGGGTAGCCCGCGGATGAAGTCGCACTCAGGCTTGCGCATCTTCCCGAGAAACTGCCTGGCGTAGGCCGAAAGGCTCTCGACATAGCGGCGCTGCCCCTCGGCATAAATGGTGTCGAAAGCGAGCGACGACTTGCCCGAGCCGGAAAGCCCCGTCACAACGATCAGCTTGCCGCGGGGAATCTCAAGGCTCACGTTCTTGAGATTGTTGACCCTCGCGCCCTGAATCATGATGCTGTCGGCGGTCTGCGCCGGCTCCGATATATGCTGTTTGCTGCCCTTTTTCATCTGTATTCGGAATAATGTTCCATAAGTAGGTCGTGAAAATTATTACAAACTATGAATTATTTTGTTTTTTATACTTCAGACGGAGTCTTTTTGCCGTCTTTATCTCTCATCTTCAGTCGTGTAGCTCGCTACACTCCTTCATCTTCGAGAAAAATCCGGCTAAAAACACTCTCGTCGGAAGTATAAAATAATTTCCACGACCTACTTATAAACGTAAAACTTGCCGAAAAATTGAGGAAGGTATGCGAAATAATCGCTACATTTGGGGAACCAAACGCACGCCGCGTTGTTATACCTTAAAACGAAACTAAAAACCAGAAAAATTATGAAGAACTTAGACATCGTACTCGCTGTTGTTGGAGGCGCCGTGGCCGGTGCCGCTCTCGGTCTGCTTTTCGCTCCCAAAAAAGGCGAGGAAGTCCGCGGCGACATCATGAAGAAGGGCGAAGACGTCTACGAGGACGTGCTCGAATACCTCAAGGAAAAGAAGAAAGCGCTCAAGCGCTCGAAACTCGAAAAACTCGTCGACAAACTTGAGGACGAAGTTACCGCCTGATAAACACCAACCGACAAAACCCTGACAAATATGAGAGCACTGAACATACTATACGCCTTCTTAGGGGGCGCCATCGTGGGCGCCGGAGCCGCTATCCTTTTCGCGCCCGAAAAGGGTGAGGACCTCCGCGGACAAATCAAGACACTCCTCAAAAAATACGGCTGCTGCCACTGCTCCAAGGAAGAGGAGCTTGAGGAACTCGTCGACGAAATCGCCGAGGAAATCAAGGAAGCCTGAGCCTCCTGACCCGTCCCGATAAAGCAACGAAGCGGGGACGCGCCGACTGCCGACGCGTCCCCGCGACGTAAAAACCACCACACAACCCCGTCAACTACCGTCATTATGCTGCTCGACAACAACAAGCCCTCGATCGACGACCGCGTGCGCTCAGCCCGGCAGTCGCTCCGACGCCTTATCGAACTTTACCTGGAGAACGCCAAAATCACCACCGCCGAAAAGCTCACCCTGTTCTGCACGGCGGCCACAGTGGGCGTAATCTGCCTCGTATTGGGACTTTTCGCCCTGGCATTCATAACGGTAGCCCTTATCGAGCTTCTGGCGCTGGCCATACCCGTGTGGGCCTCCTACCTGATTTTCGCCGGCATTTACGCCGTGATTATCATCGCTTTGATTCTTCTGCGCGAGCCTTTGATAATGAACCCCATAGCACGCTTCCTCAGCAAGCTGCTCCTTGAACCCGAGCGCCGCCACACCGACGACAAAAAGCATGCGGAATAAGTAACCATCTGTAAAAACCAACGCCTTATGCCGACCTCCAGACCGAGCCACCTCACCGACGCCATCGGCGAACCCGCCCCCGATTTCAAAGGCTACACGCTCAACCAGATGCGCGCCCGCAAAGCCGTAAACCAAGTCAAAATCGACCTCCAGCGGCAGAAACTCGCCAACGCCGTCACCACGCGCCGCGAAGCCACCGAATCGCCCTACCCGGCCATTACCAACACGCTTGAAAACGTGTTCCGCTACGCCCAGATCGCCCTCTACTCCTACAAGATGGCCCGCCGAGCCATGAGCCTCTACCAGTCGTTCCGCTCCGCCAAAGGCACCTCCAAATCCTGACCTCGCCACAAACAAGGGCGCATAACCTCCTTGAAACTTGCGTAGTCGGGGGGATTTCGTTAATTTTGCGGGAGGAACAAACTTTCCCACCGCCAAAATGAACGACTACCAAGCGATACATATCACCATAACGCCCGCCTCCGAACCCGCGGCCGACGTTATCGCCGCCCTGCTCGCCCCGGAGGGCTTTGAATCTTTCGTGCCCGACGAGGTTCCCGGCTCGGGACTCACGGCATACGTCCGGGCTGAAACCTACGACAAGGCCGCGCTCGAAGCGGCCCTCGCCGATTTCCCGCTTCCCGGCTTCACCCTGGCCCACTCCGAAGAGTTCATCGAGGGGCGCGACTGGAACAGCGAATGGGAAAAGAATTACTTCCAGCCTATCGTGGTGGCCGACAAATGCGTAATCCACAGCTCGTTCCACACAAACATACCAAAGTGCGAGCACGACATCACCATCGACCCCAAGATGGCGTTCGGCACCGGGCACCACGCTACGACTTCGCTGATTATCGAGCAACTGCTTGCGCTTGACCTCCGCGGCAAGGCCGTGACCGATATGGGTACCGGCACCGGCATACTCGCCATACTCGCCGCCATGAGGGGCGCCTCGCCCGTATCGGCAGTGGAAATCGACCCCGCCGCGGAAATAAACGCCGAGGAGAACGTCCGGTCGAACGGACATCCCGAAATCGACGTGCGCCTGGGCGACGCGTCGCTACTTCCCGGCCTGCCGATGGCCGACCTCTTCATCGCCAACATCAACCGCAACATAATCACCGCCGACCTCCCCTCCTACGCGGCCAACCTCAAACCCGGGGGCACGATGCTCCTCAGCGGGTTCTACGAGCACGACATCCCAGTGGTGCTCGACGAGGCGCTCCCCCTGGGCCTCGCCGAGGCCGGGCACACAGTGAAAGGGGACAACTGGACCTGCCTGCGGCTAACCAAGAAAGCCTGAACGCCATGACCGCACTCCAACGCCTCCTTACCGCCGCCGCTTGCGTCCTGGCCATCCTGCCTGCGCGGGCACAGCTCCAGGCCGACCCCGCCCCCGCTTCAACCGAAAACGCCGTCCCGGTGACCGTTGTCGAAGAGACCATCCTCATCCCTTCGGCGGAATTCTCATCATCGCTCGGCAAAGCCCGGGCGGCCAGCGACGAGAACCGCGGCAAATCCCCCTCGTTCAGCCAAGGGGGCGGCTACGCCCGCCACATAACCTGGGGAGCCGACGCCGGAAGCTCGATCGATATGTCGGCGACAGGTATGAGCACCATCGACCTCGACATCAACGTAGGCTATAAAGGTTCATACGTCCGCTTCCTCGGCATCGGCGCCGGAATATCCACAATGGTGGAAAACTCCTCGCGGTTCTATCCCGTCTACGCCCTGTTCCGCTCCTCCTTCTCACCGCGCCCCCGCTTCTGCTTCCTCGAACTCCGCGCCGGAGCCGCCCTCTGCAACCTCCGCGACCTCCCCACCGAGGCTAACCCATACGCGTCAGTGGGCCTGGGTATAACCCTGGCCCACAGCAAGCGGTTCTCGTCGCACATCGTGCTGGCCTACACCGGCATCGCCCTCCGCGGCGAGGCCCGCGAGCAGCTCGACAACCTGCACTTCGCCACCCTCCGCCTCGGCGTGGCCTTCTGACGGCGGTTCAGAGGTCAATCGTCGTCGTCATCATCGTCCCAGTCGTGGTGGTGATGCTTCTTGTGGTGCTTTTTGAAGCGCTTCTTGTAATACTCTTTCTGCTTCTTGCGCAGCTTCTTGTAGAATTTTTTGCTGTGATGGCGGTGGTGGTCGTCCCAATCATCGTCGTCGTACCAGTCGTCGTCGACATCAATCGGAGCGCCAACGTTGAGCACTATGCCCCCCGGCAGCTCCACCGCGCCCCAAGCCCCGGCCGAGTGGCGCATGGCTTTGCGCATCTTCTTGACACGCTTGCGGTAATGCTTTGGCGACTCGCCGTAGTAAACCGGTGCGGCTATCACCGCCGGAGCGGCCGCGGGAACCATCCACAGCGGCGCTGTCTGCCAGCCCCCTCCCCCGGTACCGATGCTGAACGATAACCCCTCGGGAGTTGTGGCCCCGAACGAGAAGCTTTGCGCACGGGCCTCGGGCGAGGCCGCGGTCGCTGCGAACACCACGCCGATAGCGGCGACACTCCTGGCGATGCCGCCGATAATCCTGTTATCCCTTTTGAAATCTCTCATATATCCATAATTGATGGTGTAACATTAATACACACAGGTGGTGCCATTTGTTCGTTTGTTCGACGCCGACGCGTTGCCGTCAGCCGGAAATGTTGTAACTTCGCGCCAAATTCATCATACGAGCACCAAAATGAAAGCATTCGACAGCAACATATCCAAACTAAAAGGTCACTCGGCCATGTTCGGCGCCGAGGTTATGTGGGGCGTGAGCGCCCCGCTGGGCAAAATGATAATGCTCGGAGGCATCTCCCCGCTGCTCCTGACTGACTGTCGCATGATCGGCGCGGCCATACTTTTCTGGATACTTTCGTTCTTCACCAAGTCGGAGAAGGTCGACCACAAGGACCTCCTTTCGATGTTCTTCGCATCGCTGCTCGGCATTGTGTTCAACCAATGCTGCTTCATTTGGGGCCTGAGCCTCACCTCCCCTATCAACGCCTCCATAATAACCACGAGCATGCCCATAATCACCATGGTGCTCGCGGCGCTGGTGCTCGGCGAGCCGGTGACGAAGCTTAAAATCGGCGGCGTGTTTCTCGGGGCCGTGGGCGCCCTGACGCTCATACTCGGGAGCCACTCCGAAGGGGGAAGCGGCTCCTGGGCGGGCGACCTCCTCGTGATTATGGCGCAGACGAGTTTCAGTTGCTACCTCGTGTTCTACAAGGGGCTTATCTCGAAATACCGCCCAGTCACTCTGATGAAGTGGATGTTCACCTACGCCAGCATCTGCGTAATCCCCTTTACCTATGGCGAATGGATCGCCACCGACTGGCCGACAATCGCTCCCGAAGTGCTCTGGGGCATAGCGTTCTTCATCGTAGGCCCAACCTTCATAAGCTACCTGCTCCTCCCCTTGGGGCAGACCAACCTGCGCCCCACCGTCACGGCGATGTACAACTATGTTCAGCCTATTGTGGCCACCATCGCGGCCATTATCTCGGGCATGGGGCGCTTCACCTTTGCCAACGCCGCGGCCATCGCCCTGGTGTTCACCGGCGTCTTCCTCGTCACAAAGAGCAAGAGCCGCGCCGACCTTGAAAAAGAGTCGGCCCGATAAGTCTCACTCCTATGAGATTACCTGGCTGACAGCCTGGAATCAGAGCGTTTTGGCGGAGGGTGTTTACTATCACGGAAAAGTTTCGTATATTCGCGGCACGAGATTATATCTTAGAGATACTTACGACTATAATAGAGATAATAGACATACTTACGACCTTAAACATCCGCTTTCAACGTATGGAGAGTTATACCTGGAAACGCCTGTACCGCGTCATCAAACCCATAGACTTCCGTAAAGACTTTCTGGCCGCCGCGGCCATCGCACTGACACTCCCCGCCGCCTCGGCATCTATGACCGAGGGGGTTATCGTGGAGACTCCGGCCTACCGCTGGGAGGCCGACACCATTTTCCAAGGCCAGTTCAAGGCCTACGCCCCCAACGACGAGGAAATTATTTCGGACTATTCGGCCCAGCCCGGCTATTTCATGCCTGTCGACAAGACTTGGAAGCGCCGCAACGACCTTTCGGCCTATCCGCGCCTTAGCTCGTCGAACACGCTCCACAACGCCATATACACCATGGGACTCGACGAGATGGTTAACGCCGTCGAGCCCGACTCAACCCTGCGCACCGGCAAGGAGTGGCCCGGGGTGTGGACCCGCGATGTATCCTACTCCATAATCCTCGCCATGGCCGCGCTGCAGCCCGAGGTGTCGCGCATATCGCTCGAACACAAGATTTCGCCCGCCGGGCGCATCATTCAGGACACCGGCTCGGGTGGAGCGTGGCCCGTCAGCTCCGACCGCCAGATTTGGGGCATCGCCGCCTTCGAGGTGTACAAAAGCACCGGCGACAAGAAATGGCTGGAGAAAATTTACCCCGTCATAAAGAACTCGCTCGAAGACGACTATCAGACTATCTACGACCCGTCGACCGGGCTCGTGCGCGGCGAAACCTCCTTCATCGACTGGCGCGAGCAGAGCTATCCGAAATGGATGCAGACCGCCGACATATACCAGAGCGAGGCCCTGGGTACCAGCGTGGTGCACGCGCAGGCCTGGCGCACACTGGCCGAAATGGCCCGCATCCTCGGCCGAGATGCCGAAGCCGCGACCTACGACTCCCGCGCCGACCGCCTCGCCGAAGCCATAAACCGCGAACTGTGGATGGACGACAAGGGGTACTACGCCATGTACCTCTACGGGCGCGACTTCCCCATCGTGAATCCGCGTGCCGAGACCCTCGGCGAGGCGCTCGCCATACTCTACGGCGTAGCCGACCCCGGGCGCGCCCGCGTTATCGCCGCCAGCAACCCGACCACCCCATTCGGCCCCGGCATCTTCTTCCCGCAGATCGCCGATATGCCCCCCTACCACAACAACTCACTATGGCCCTGGGTGGCCGCCTACTGGACACTTGCCAACGCCAAGGCGGGCAACGCCGAGGGGGTAATGCAGGGTATCGGCTCGATATTCCGCCCCGCGGCCCTCTTCGCGACCAACAAGGAGAATTTCGTGCTCGACAACGGCGACATCGCGACCGAGCTCAACTCCTCCAATATGCTGTGGTGCCTCTCGGGCAATATCGCCATCACGCTCAAAATGCTGTTCGGTGTCAACTACGAGGCCGACGGCCTCCGCTTCGCCCCGTTCATTCCCAAGGCGATGGCCGACACCCGCTCCCTCTCCGGCCTGCGCTACCGCGACGCCGTGCTTGACATCACCGTCGAGGGTTACGGCGACCGCATACGCCGCTTCCTGCTCAACGGCAAGGAGCACGCCCCGTTCATCCCCGCCGACATACGCGGGAAAAACGACATCCGCATCGTTATGGCCGACAACGAAATAGCCCCGTCGCGCATCAACGAGACCCCCAACGTCAAAGCCCCCCTGACCCCGATCGCATGGCTTGCCAACGACCCGGCGCTCGACGGCGATGGCGTGCCCGTCAACAACCTGCTCCGATGGAACCCGATCGAATATATAGGCCATTACGACATCTACCGCGACGGCAAAAAGATAGCCAGCACCCGCGAAACCTCGTTCGACGCCCTGATTCCGGGCGAATATATGGTTGTAGGCGTCAGCGGCGACGGCGTGGAGAGCTTCGCCTCCGAACCCCGCTCCAACCGTCCCGCCATCGTTGAGCAGATGCCGTCGGAGGGCACCACCATCAAGTCGGCCGAGGCGTGCAACCTCCCCGATGCTCCCGTGCTCGGCTTCCGCGGCAACGGCTTCGCCGAGGTCGACCAGTCGACCCCCGAGCTCAAAATCCCGGTCGACGTCAAGCAGGGGGGCACCTACGCCCTTACCTTCCGCTACGCCAACGGCAACGGCCCGGTCAACACCGAGAACAAATGCGCCATACGCTCGGTCTACATCGACGGGAAACGCCTCGGCACCATCGTCATGCCGCAGCGCGGTGTAGGCAACTGGAACGACTGGGGCACCACCAACGTGCTTGAGACACCCCTCCCCGCCGGCCGCCACGAAATAAGCGTTCGCTACACACCGCTCGACGCCAATATGAACGGCGCGACCAACCACGCCCTGATCGACCAGCTCACCCTCACCCGCCTGCACCCATAAGGCCGCGGGCGGCTGGTCGCAACGTGCGAACACCCTTGAAAACCGTTGAAAACCATTTAAAAATACATAAAAAAGCCGACGCACCTTGGCTGTTAGCGGGGAAAGTGTTAAATTTGAAGCAGATTACTACACTGTATACCGTCTATCAGAATTAGGGATGTCGAAAGAAACACCTCAGGAGAACAGCGAGCTTATCGGCAGGTTGCGCGAACCCGCGACCTGCCGCGCCGCGTTCAACGAGGTGATGAAGCTCTATTCCGAGCCTCTTTACTGGCAGATACGACGCATGGTGCAGAGCCACGACGACGCCTCCGACATCCTCCAGAACACATTTCTCAAAGCCTGGCAGTCAATCGACCAGTTCCGCGGCGACGCGCGCCTGTCGACCTGGCTCCATAAAATAGCCATCAACGAAAGCCTCACCCATCTCGCCCGCGAGCGCAAACGCCTCAGCGTGAGCCTCGACGACGAAGAGGGGCGTATGGCCGACCTCATCGAGGCCGACGAGTGGACCGACGGCGAAGCCCTCGCCAAAGAGCTCCGCAAAGCCGTCGCCACCCTCCCAGAGAAGCAGCGCCTGGTGTTCAATATGAAGTACTTCGACGATATGAAGTACGAGCAGATTTCCGAAATCCTCGGCACCACCGTCGGCGCCCTCAAAGCCTCCTACCACCTGGCCACCCGCAAAATCGAAGCCTACTTCGCCGCCCGCCAGTAACAGCGTCGCCAAGCGAAGCGAGCCTGAGCGAGCGACTTCCCCACAGACTCTAAGATTCTCTTTAAAATTTTCCTGTTTTTTTTCGCAGGGGCGCTAAACCTTTGCGCGGGTGCGCAGTCAAAAAGGTGCGACGGCGCGGATCGGGGGTGCTCCCGCCGCGGACGCCGCGATAAGCAGGTCGTGGTATTTATTTGACCTACTTACAACGCCGAGTTATGCGAAACAAGGCTTTTGTGCTTCAAAAACAACGAGATGAGAAAAGAAAGCGACATACTGGAGAAGGCCGGACGGCGCGACGGAATGACCGTGCCGGAGGGGTTCTTTGAATCCTTCGCCGAGCAGATGGCATCGCGGCTCCCCGAAAATCCCGCCGCTGAACGCCCGGCGGTGCTCCGCCCGAAAACGACGTGGCAGCGCCTGCGCCCCTACGTCTATATGGCGGCGATGTTCGCGGGCATATGGTGCATGCTCAAGATGTTCACGATGATGACCCCATCGGCCGGGGTCGATCTCTCGATCGAAAACAACAAGGTGCTCTCCAGCGCCCTCAGCGACGAGCACTTCATATACGACTACATCAACGACGACATCTCAAGCCGCGAGGTGTGGGAGGAGATGTACGAGGACTCCATCGACGTCGAGGAGGTGATTTCCGACGACGCGCTCCTCGCCGAGCCGGCGTCCGGAATCGAAGATTAACGAACAAGTATCCACCAAACGCAGCATATGAAGAAGCTGATACTCATAGCTATTATGGTGATGGCCGCGGTAGCGCCGTCAGCCCTGGCGCAAGGGAAAAACGAGCGCCAGCAATGGATGTCGGAGATGCGCCAGTACAAGCGCGCCTACCTCACCAAGGAGCTCGCCCTCACCAAGGAACAGCAGAACAAATTCTTCCCCCTCTATGAGGCTATGGAGGATGAGTGCGGCCGCCTCGACGAGGACACACGCCTGATGGAGCGCCGCATAGCCGACGCCAAGGACGCCACCGACCTCGAATATGAGAAAGCCGCCGACACGATGTACGAAACCAAGGTGCGCCAGGCCGAAATCGAAAAGGAGTACGCGGCCAAATTCAAGGATGTGCTGTCGGCAAAGCAGTATTTCAACCTCAAGGAGGCCGACCGCAAGTTCGCCCGCGATATGATGCGCCAGCACCACCGCCTCCGCGGCAACGCCCGCGCGGCTGAAAAAGGCCGGGAATAATCCCGGAAACCGCGGTCGGGCGGTAAACTTTCGCCGCCCTATGGCCGTTATCAGTTTGTCGGCCCGACTCCGGCATTCCGGCCTGCGAAAGGCCCGTAAACGCTAAAGCTCAATAATAAAACAGTATATTTTTCAAAAAACCTTTCAAAACCAGCGGGGACTCCGGGTACCTACCCCGGGGTCCCCGCGAAGTTTTGATGAATGCCACCCCCACTCCATTATGGCGAAAAAACTGTTACTGACACTGAACCTGTTGCTCCTGATCGGTATGTCACTTTTCTCCCAGACCGCTAAGCCCGACTTCGCATTCCCGCAAAAAGTCGAGAAGAACGCCGAAGCCGACCTTCGGAAAGCCCTGAAGGCCGACAACGGTCCCCTGGCGCTCAACGCCCTGGTGCGCCTCGCGCTCGCCAAGACCGCCATCGACGCCGACTCGCTCGCCCCGGCTATCGGCATAGTGGAGAGTGCGGCTGCCGAAATCTCCGACCCGGCGGCGAAGGGGCTGATAAAAACCCTCGAAGCCACTCTCTACCGAAACGCCTACGCCTCCAACTCCTATAAATATAACCGCCGCCCCACCCTTGGCGGCGAACCCGTCGGCGACTACACCCTCTGGAGCCGCGACCAGTTCCTGGCCAAAGTAGAAGAACTCACCCGCGACGCGCTCTCCCATAGCGACGCGCTCCGAGCCGTGCCCCTGCGCGACTACTCGGCGGCGCTCGAATACGGCCAGACCGCGACGCGCTTCTACCCCTCGGTGTATGACTTCGCCGTAAGCAAGGGTATCGAAAACCTGTCGGCGTTCGACAACGGCGAGAGCGTGCTCAACCCCGCCATACTCGACCGACCGCTGGATAAAGCGCTATATCCCAACCTCCCCGGCTCGCCGATGAACAGCATTCTCAACGCCTACCGCTCCTGGGCAGACTCCCGGGCCGACGATGGCGCGGCGCTGGCAATGATCCAAGTCGATATGCTGCGCTACATCGGCAGCCACCTCTTCGGCGACGACACAGCCAAACCACTTGACAACAAATTCTTAGCGCTTTACCGCGAGAACGCCGGGGCGGAATACGCCGGGGCGTACCTCCTCGCGGCCACAACCCCGGACTACGGCACCCCGGAAAGCCGGGAGTACTACACCTCCCTGAAATCCTTCATCGAGGAGCACCCCGGTTTCTACGACATCAACGCCGCCAAGAACCGCCTCAACGAAATCAGCCGACGCCGCATATCGCTCCGCTTCCCCGAAATCTGCGCTCCCGGCCGCGAATTTGAAATCGAGGCCGACGGCACCAACCTCGGCGTGGCGACTGTGAAGTTCTACGACGTGACCCGCGCCATGGCCGGGAAAGAGGACGACAATTATGTCAGCTACAAAGCGTTAGGCACTCCAATGGACTCCATTATTGTGCGTTTCAACGGTGAGACCCCCTTCAGCCAGAAGGTGAAAGTGAAGCACTCGCTCAAGATAGAGGGGCGCTACGCCGTGGTAGCCACATATAAGGGCGTGCGTAACACCGACAACGTGCGCGCCATGCGCTGTACCAACCTCTCGGGCGCGTCAGTCGCCACCGACGGCCGGCGCTCCGTGGTAGCCGTCGACGTTGTAAGCGGCGCGCCGCAAAGCGGTGTGGAAGCCCTGTTCCGCCCCTGGAGCCGCCGCTCGGGCTACACGCTCCAGCCGGGTCGCACCGACTCGCTCGGCATCCTCGACATCAAGACCGACGAATACGGCTCCGTGATTATACGAAAAGGGAAGGACACCTACGCCGCCGATTTCAACCTGGCCACCTTCCATAAGCCCGGCGAAGGGAACCGCTACACCTCGGCCATCAATACCTCCCTGGCGCTCTACCGCCCGGGCGACACCGCGGCGTTCAGCATCGTTGTGTTCGAGCGCGACAAGGAGGGTAACCGCCGCCCGGCTGTCAATCTCCCCTTGACGGTAAAGCTCCGCGACGCCGGATACCAGGAACGCGCCACGCTGAACCTCACAACCGACGACTGGGGCCGCGCCGAAGGCTCATTCGACCTCCCCGAGGAGGGGCTGACCGGCAACTTCTCGCTCCTCGCCACCTCAGGCGACGAGCATATCGGAAATAACTCATTCACAGTTAGCGACTACAAGCTCCCGACGTTTGCCG
This sequence comes from uncultured Muribaculaceae bacterium, assembly GCA_910587075.1. GTDB lineage: Bacteria > Bacteroidota > Bacteroidia > Bacteroidales > Muribaculaceae > UBA7173. Next base: position 59,021 of record CAJUKE010000007.1, on the reverse strand, counting down.
TGGAGGTCACCTCCGTCACTCCCCCCGCCGACCTCTCCAAGCCCGCCATAATCAAGGGTAAGGCCGCGACATTCGCCGGGTTCCCCGTGGCCGACGCCAAGGTTAAGGCCGACCTCACCGTGCGTACCGGTGTATGGTTCTGGAGCCGCACCTCCCCGGTGTTCCGCCGCGTTGAGGCTGTCACCGACCGCGACGGCTCCTTCACCCTCGAAGTTCCCGCCGAGGCCATCCAAAGCTCCCCCGCCCCCGAGGGCCTCTTCCTGTGCGACATCGCCGTGACCTCGGCCGACGGCGAGACCCAGACCGCCGACGCGTCCTTCTCCCGCGGAAAGGCATACGCCATCAGCACCTCCATACCCCGCCTGATCAACCTCGACAAGCCCATCGCCGCGAAGGTAGAGCTGCTTGACGCTCTCGAAGAGTCGCGCCCCGACACCCTGCGCTACACCATCGCCGCGGCCGACACTGCCGCCGCGTTCACTCCCCGCACGGGTACCATCCCCACCGGCTCGGTGGCCTCGATAATCAGCGACCTCCCCGTAGGCACCTACAAGTTAGCGTTCTCGACCGCCGACCCGGCCACAGCCGACCCCGTCGACGGCCACGAGATTATCGTATACCGCTCTGACTCACCCATATGCCCCGTCAACGACCCGCTGTGGATTCCCGAATCCAATGTAGTGGCCGACGAGTCGGGTATGGCCTACTTCCTTTTAGGGAGCAATGTGGCCGACGCCAATGTGCTCCTAACCCTCACCGACCACCGCGGGCATCTATACGAGCAGAAATGGCTTCGCCCGAAGCAGGGTGTTCACCCCGTGAGCGTGATTCTTCTGCATGGTGTACCATCGTGCTCCATCCAGCTCAACTGTGTGCGCGACTGCCGCAGCTACAGCGGCCGCGTCACAGTATCATCCGCCGCCTCAACCCAGGCCATAAAGATCAAAATAGAGACCTTCCGCGACAAGGTGACTCCCGGCGACACCGAGAAGCTCACCCTCCGCGTGATTCCCGAGAACGGGGCCAAGGCCGAGAGCGCCATGATTCTCAATATGAGCAACAAGGCTATCGACGTGCTGCAAAGCAACCCGCTGTCGTTCTGCTCGTTCTACACCTACCCGCAGTCGGCCTCCTGGAACGGGTTCACGTTCGACTCCTCATATTTCAGCTACACATCGCAATTCAAATATCTGAAAACCATTACCCTCGACGCTCCCGACTTCAACACCTACGGGCGCCGTCTCGGTTGGCCCCAGATTATGATCCGAGGCTACGCCACTTCGCGGGTGTTGATGAAGACCGGAGCCATTAAAGATGAAGCGGCAGTAGAGGAAATCGAGGATTGCTCCGTGGTGAGAGAGGCCAAGATGGCCGCTCCCGCGATGGCCGCGGGGGCCGACAACGGCCTGGCTGAATCCGTAACGGTAAGCTATGACGCGGCCACCGAGGAGGTAGCCGAATCGGAGTCAGGCGCCGGCGACGAGCCCTCCAAGCGGGCCGAAACCTACCGCCCGTCGGAAATCCCCCTGGCATTCTTCCGCCCGACGCTCACCACGGCTCCCGACGGCTCACTGACGGCTGAATACACCGTGCCCGACGCCAACACCACCTGGCTGCTCCGCGCACTGGCCTACAACCGCGATATGCTCTTCGCCACCGCGCAGGCCGACATCGTTGCTTCCAAGCCCCTGATGGTCAACGGCAACGCGCCCCGTTTCCTCCGCATAGGCGACCGGGCGGAAATCGCCGCTACGGTTATGAACAATACCGACTCGGCGCTGACCGTCAACGTCGCGCTCTCCCTCTCGGCCTCCGGCACCGGCCAACTGATTACCAAGACCGAGGCCCCCGTGACTCTCGAACCTCGCGCCTCCAAGGCTCTCACTCTCCCCGTGACCGCGCCTTCCGACGCTCCGGGCGTGATATTCCGCGTGATGGGCACCGCCGCCAACTTCTCCGACGGCGAGCAGAGCCTCATTGCCGTGCTCCCCGCCGAGCAGGATGTCGTGGAGTCGGAGATGTTCTACATCGCGCCCGACCAGGCAAACTTCACCCTACCCCTCCCCGGCGCGGGGAAAAACTCGCGGGTGATGCTCTCCTTCACCGAGAACCCGACTTGGGAGGTCGTTTCGGCGCTCCCTGGACTCCGCGAAGGCTCGATCAGCTCCTCCAACGAAGCCGCCGCGGCGCTTCTATCAGCCGCCGTGGCCGACGGACTTATGCGCGACAACCCCGAGATTGCCCGCGCGTTGCGCCGCTGGGCCGAGAACCCCGGCGACTCGGCGCTCATATCGAAGCTCGACAAGGACTCGCAGCTCAAGCAGATGCTCCTGAGCTCCACACCCTGGGTACAGGCTTCCCTCTCCGATACCGAGCGGATGCAGCGCCTCACCCTGCTCCTCAACAGCAAGAACACCGCGAAGGTGATCGAGAAAGCGATCGCCGACCTGCGCAAGACAGCAGCCCCCGACGGCGGATGGTACTGGACGGCGCAGTATCCCCGGGTATCCGAGTGGTCCACCTATAATATAATGGGTATGCTCGGCGACCTCAAACGCCTGGGCTGGCTCCCCGACAACAAGGACCTCGCCAAAATGATCGCCGACGCCTGCGACTATATGGACCGCGAGGTGGCCCGTGACTTCGCCAAATACCCCAAGGCCGACTACTCGCGCTATGTGTTGATCCGCGATTTCTTCAAGGATGAGCGCCGCTCGGCCGCGGCCCGCCGCGTCACCGACTCGCAGGTGCAGAAATGCATCGCGTCGTGGAAGGAGCATAACGTGGCCCAAAAGGCCGTCGACGCCCTGATCCTCAACTCCAACGGCTACAACGCCACCGCCCGGCAGATTCTCGCCTCGCTCCGCGAGTACGCCACCTCTACCCCACAGAAGGGTATGTGGTGGGCGCAGCTCAACGATATGTGGTTCTGGTCGTTCGACAAAATCGGCATCACCTCGATCATTCTTGACGCTTTCGCCGCAGTCGAACCCGCATCGGCCGACATCGACAAGATACGCCAGTGGCTCATACTGCAGAAGCAGAACTGCGACTGGGGGACCTCCGTAGTCACCTCGCAGGTGGTGGCCTCCATACTCTCCTCAGGCAGCAAATGGACTGTCAACCCCTCCGGCACCGTGATCCGCGTAGGGGGCGAGATTGTCGAGGCCCCGGTCAAGGAGATGGCCTCCGGCTCGTTCACCGCGCCTATCACCCCGCTCCTGGGGAAAGCCGCCGAACTGACCATCGACCGCCAGGCCGACTACCCCTCGTTCGGTGCCGTTGTGACCCTCCGCGAGGCCACTATGAGCGAGTTGCGCCCCGCGGCATGCGACCAGCTCGCGATCGGCAAGTCGCTCTCGGTCTACAACGGTTCGGCCTGGATGCCCGGCGACCGCTTCAAGGTAGGTGACCGCGTGCGCGTCGAGCTGACCCTCACCGTGGGCGAGGATATGGACTATGTGGTGATCAACGACAAGCACGCCGCCGGACTCGAACCCACGTCGCAGCTCCCCGAGCCCATATGGGCCGAAGGGCTCTGCTTCTACCGCGAAAACCGCAACTCGCAGACCAACATCTTCATCGACCATCTGCCCAAGGGCACCTACCGCCTCAGCTACGAACTCTTCGCCGCCCAGGCAGGCGACTTCACCTCCGGCGCCGCACAGGCGCAGAGCCAGTACAACCCGCGCATAGCGGCCCACTCGGCAGGCGCGAAAATAACTATCGCGCCCCTCGACTGAACCTGACATACCGACATAAAACGAAATGATACGCACCGTATTATCCGCACTTCTACTCGCCCTGCTCCCGGCCCTCGCCGCCGGAGCGGGGCTTCCCTCTGACTCGGAGACACCCAAACACGAGATGCGCGGCGCCTGGCTGGCGACCGTCTACGGCATCGACTGGCCCTCGCGCACCGGCGTCGGCGAGGCCGTGGCCGCGGCGCAGAAAAAGGAACTGACCGACATCCTCGACCTGCTGCAAGGCGCCGGATTCAACGCCGTATTCTTCCAGACGCGCCCGATGGCCGACGCCTTCTACCGCTCGACCCTCGAACCCTGGAGCGAGTTCCTCACCGGCAAAGACCCCCAGGGGGAGCCGACGTGGGACCCCCTCGCGTTCGCCATCGAGGAGTGCCACGCCCGCGGCATGGAGCTCCACGCCTGGGTAAACCCCTTCCGCGTGTCGAAAAACGAAGAGCCGCGCCCCCGGCGCATCGCCTCCGGCAAGGGCACTTTCAACCCTATGGAAAAGGGGTGGGTGCTTACCATGCGCGACAAGCCCGCGCCCCGGGCCAGGTCGAAAGCCAAGGGGAAGAACGGCAAGCGCCGCCCCGCTCCCTCGGCACAGCCCTCCGTAATGGCGATTCTCGACCCGGGTAATCCCGAAGCGAGGAATCACGTCGTAGAGGTTTGCCGCGAAATAATAGGCAAATACGATGTCGACGGCCTGATTTTCGACGACTACTTCTACCCCGACCGCTTCCCGTTCACCCCGGGAGCCGACCCCAAGAAAGAGGCCGACCAACGGCGCGAGAACGTGCACCAGACCGTGCGCGAAATCTACGCTATGATCCAGGAGGAGAAACCCTATGTGCGCTTCGGCATCTCACCCGCCGGCGTGGCCGGTGGCAACGGCAAGGCCACGGCCAAGTACGGACTCACGCCACCCCCGGTAGGCAACGACTGGATGTATGACCGCATTTTCTGCGACCCGCTCCCCTGGCTCGCCGAGGGTACGGTCGACTACGTCTCGCCGCAGCTCTACTGGGCATCGAACCACTCGACAAACCCCTACGAGCCGCTCGCCAAATGGTGGAGCGAGATAGCGTTCCGCTTCGGGCGCCACTTCTTCTCAAGCCAGAACATAGGCGCTCTCCCCGCCGGCACCCCTGCCTGGAAGGAGCAGGGGCTGGAGGTAGAGACCAACCGCCGCCACAACGCCGCCACACACGGAGCCGACATAGCCCCGAGCTCGGGCCATGTGCTCTACTCCGTGTCATATATGACCGGGAAAAAGACCTCCGGCCTCACCGACTATCTCGCCGCCAACCAGTTCGCCAGCCCAGCGCTGATGCCCCCCATGACCTGGAAGAAGGCACCCAACCCCGGCGCGCTCCGCGGCCTGCGCCGCGACGGCGGGATGCTCAACTGGTACCCCCACCCCGATATGCGCTATGTGGTGTACGCCGTGCCCGACAACCTCTCGCCGCTCGACGCCCTCGCTTCGAGCGGGGTGAACTTCCGCCCGGAATTCGTGATGGGTGTGACCTACGGGCATGAGTACTCCATACCCCCCTCCCGCTCGTCGGGCTACTGGTACGCCGTCGCTCCCTACGACCGTTACGGCAACGAATGGCACCCTGAAATTATCAAATAAGTAGGTCGTGAAAATTATTACAAACTATGAATTATTTTGTTTTTATACTTCAGACGGAGTCTTTTTGCCGTCTTTATCTCTCATCTTCAGTCGTGTAGCTCGCTACACTCCTTCATCTTCAAGAAAAATCCGGCTAAAAACACTCTCGCCGGAAGTATAAAATAATTTCCACGACCTACTTAACAACCGCATCAATGACCGATACCGACTATATGCGCCGCGCCCTGCGGCTCGCCGCCAACGGGCGTGGGCTCACCCGTTCAAACCCGATGGTGGGGGCCGTGATCGCCGCCCCCAACGGCAGAATCATCGGCGAGGGGTGGCACCGCCGCTACGGCGAAGCCCACGCCGAGGTCAACGCCGTGGCCTCCGTGGCCCCCGCCGACCGCCAACTGCTCAGCGAGAGCACAATATATGTGACCCTCGAACCCTGCTCGCACTATGGCAAGACCCCGCCCTGCGCCAACCTGCTGCGCGACTGCCGGTTCAGGCGGGTTGTTGTGGCCGCCGGCGACCCCAACCCGAAAGTCAACGGCCGCGGCATCGCGATACTCCGCGAGGCCGGCATCGAGGTCGACGCCGGGCTGCTCGCCATCGAGTCGGAACGCCTCAACCGCGTGTTTTTCACCGCCCAGCGCGAACGCCGCCCCTTCGTCACGCTCAAATGGGCGCGCTCGGCCGACGGGTTTATGGACATAGCCCGCGCTCCCGGCGAACCGGCCTACCGCTTCTCCACCCCGCTCACCACCCTCTCGACTATGCGGCTCCGCGCCGAAAACCAGGCGGTAATATCAACCGCCGTCACCGTCGAGGCCGACAACGCCAGGCTCAGCGTGCGCCAGTGGGAGGGCGGCCTCGACCAGCCCCTCCGCGTCGTCATACCACACGGTGACCGCCAACCCTGGGGCGAGCACCTGGCCGCGCTCTTCGCCGACGGCGTTACCTCTGTTCTCGTCGAGGCGGGGCCGACATTCCTCGGCCACATTCTCGAAACCGGCATTTGGGACGCCATACGCGTCGAAACCTCACCCGACATACTCGGCGAGGCCGGCCGCAAACCTGCCCCCGGCGTGCCGCCCCGCGCGGTGCCCGTGGCCGACCTTCGAATCGGCCCCAACCGCGTGGCATGGTACTCTGGCAACCCCCTCTTCACCCCCGGCGACCCCCTCGAAACCGGCCCTGAGGCCGTTTAACGGGCAAAAAATCACGAAATATTTACTAAATTTTCTCAAAATGATTTCATATCAAAATATTTCGTTATATTTGCAATGTTGTAATCAGAGTAAGAACAGAAACAAAACCATATAAATACTCAACACTATGTCAAAAGTAACAGTCGTAGGCGCCGGTAACGTGGGCGCCACCACAGCTAACGTTCTGCTTACCACCCAGGTTGCCGACGAAGTAGTCCTCATCGACATCAAGGAAGGCGTTTCCGAAGGCAAGGCAATGGACATCATGCAGACCGCCAACATCCTCGGCCTGCAGAACCGTCTCATCGGCGTTACAAACGACTACGCTATGACCGAGAACTCCGACGTGGTTGTCATCACCTCCGGCGTTCCCCGCAAGCCCGGCATGACCCGCGAGGAACTCATCGGCGTTAACGCAAAAATCGTGCGCAGCGTTACAGAGAGCGTGCTCAAGCACTCCCCCAACGCCATCATCATCTGCGTTGCCAACCCGATGGACACCATGACCTACCTCATCCACAAGATTTCCGGTCTCCCCAAGAACCGCATCATCGGTATGGGCGGCGCGCTCGACAGCGCACGCTTCAAATACTACCTCTCGCTGGCTCTCAAGGCCAACTCCACCGAGGTTGAAGGCATCGTGATCGGCGGCCACGGCGACAAAACCATGATTCCCCTGACACGCTACGCCGCTTACCGCGGCATCCCCGCCTCCACCCTCATCCCCGAAGACCAGCTCAAGAAGGTAGCTGCCGACACCATGGTAGGCGGCGCCACCCTCACCGGCCTCCTCGGCACATCCGCCTGGTACGCTCCCGGCGCCGCTTCGGCCCAGATGGTAGCAGCCGTGCTCCACGACCAGAAGAAGCTTATCTCCTGCTCCGCACTCCTCGACGGCGAATACGGCGAGAAGGACCTCTGCATCGGCGTTCCCTGCATCATCGGCCGCAACGGTATCGAGAAGATCGTTGAATTTGACCTCAACGCTGAAGAGAAGGAACTCTTCGCAGCAAGCGCCAAGGCCGTTCACGCCACCAACGAGGCCCTCAAAGCAGCCCTCTAAACACCTGAACTGACAACGGGAGGCGCGCAACGGGGCACCCGCCCCGATGCCGTCTCCCGTTTTTCAATATCTCTCTACAATATAAGTAACTGGTCGAAATTATTTTAATATTTCTCCGAGGAAAATTTTTAGAAGATTTTTCTCGATGAAGAAGGAGTGTAGCGAGCTACACGACTGATGAAGAGAGGAAAAGATTCAAAAATTTTGCCGGAGAAATATTGGAATAATCAGACCCGTTAATCTAAAATAATTTTGAACAGTTACTTAACTATGAACATAGTAAAATCAACCTTCTTAGCTTTCGCCGCCACAGCGCTCCTCGCCTCCTGCGGCTCGAAAGCCGACGCCAAGGCCGAGGCAGCCGCAGCCGAAGAGCAGGCTGCCGAAATGACCACCGTCGCCGACGCCGAACCCGCGGTGATCGACCTTGAAAAGGGTGCCACCCTCCCCGCCGACCCCGGCAAACTCGTAGTGGTCGACTTCAACGCTACCTGGTGCGGCCCCTGCAAGCAGTTCGCCCCCAACTTCGAATCCGTCGCCGAGAAATACGCCGGCAAGGCCCTGTTCTACAGCGTCGACGTAGACCAGCACCCCGAACTCGCCGCCCGCTACGGCGTGCAGTCGATCCCCATGGTGCTCTTCATCCGCCCCGACGGCCAGACCGCCACATCGCTCGGATTCCTCCAGGAAGCCGAATTCGACACCCTCGTGGCCTCGCAGCTCAACTGAGCCGCGCGTGCCACCGCGGAGAGGGGCGCGTCACACGCCGGCCCGTCCGCCGCTCACCGACCTTAAATCTATCAGCCATAACTAAATCAGTAGCAAGATGAGTAAAATCCACGGTGCCGTGACCATCGACTCCGAGCGCTGCAAAGGATGCGACCTCTGTGTGGTCGCCTGCCCCTGCGACGTGCTCTCCCTCCAACCCAAGGAGGTGAACGACCGCGGCTATCATTTCGCGTTTCCCGCAAACGAACAGGCGTGCATCGGATGCGCGGCCTGCGCCGTAGTATGCCCCGATGCCTGCATCGAGGTTTACCGCGTGGTTGTCAAATAACCCTTTAATCAGCAAGACTTATGAAAGAAGAAGTAAAACTTATGAAGGGTAACGAGGCGATTGCCCACGCGGCTATACGCTACGGTGCCGACGGCTATTTCGGCTACCCGATCACCCCGCAGTCTGAAGTGCTCGAAACCCTTGAGGCCGAAATGCCCTGGGAAACCACGGGCATGGTAGTGCTCCAGGCCGAAAGCGAGGTAGCGTCGATCAATATGGTTTACGGCGGCGCCGCGACAGGCAAGGCCGTGATGACCTCCTCCTCCTCCCCCGGCGTCAGCCTTATGCAGGAGGGTATCTCATACCTCGCCGCCTCGGAACTCCCCGCCCTTATCGTCAACGTGATGCGCGGCGGCCCCGGCCTCGGCACCATCCAGCCCTCGCAGGCCGACTACTTCCAGGCCACCAAAGGTGGCGGCCACGGCGACTACCACCTGATCGTGCTCGCGCCCTCCTCCGTGCAGGAGATGGCCGACTTCGTGGGGCTCGGTTTCGACCTCTCGTTCAAATACCGCACCCCGGCGATGATTCTCGCCGACGGCATCGTGGGCCAGATGATGGAGAAGGTGGTCCTTCCCGAGCAGCGCCCCCGCCGCACCGACGAGGAGATACGCCGCCAGTGCCCCTGGGCCATCACCGGCAAAACTCCCGGTCGCGGCCACAACGTGGTGACATCGCTCGAACTCGACTCCGCCCTGATGGAGAAAAACAACGAGCGCTTCCAGGCCACCTACCGCGAGATCGAAAAGAACGAAGTGCGCTACGAGGCTTACGGCATCGAGGACGCCGAATACCTCATCGTGGCCTTCGGCTCAATAGCCCGCATATGCCGCAAGGCCATTGACGAGGCCCGCAAGGAGGGCGTGAAGGTGGGTATCATCCGCCCCATCACCCTCTGGCCATTCCCCTACGAGGCTATCCGCGAAGCATCGAAGAATGTCAAGGGCGTGCTCTGCGTGGAGCTCAACGCCGGCCAGATGATCGAGGATGTGCGCCTCGCCGTCGACCAGAACATACCCGTGTGCCACTACGGCCGCATGGGCGGCATCGTGCCCAACCCGCAGGAGGTGCTCGACGCCCTGCGCCGCGACTTTATCGAAAAGGCTTAGGCCCGTATTGTTAACTATTAAAGGAAGAAACAATGACTCGCGAAGAAATCATACGTCCCGAGAACAAAGTTCACGCACGGCCCAAGCTTCTGCTCGACAAAAATATGCACTACTGCCCCGGCTGCAGCCACGGCGTAGTCCACAAAATCGTGGCCGAGGTAATCGACGAGATGGGCCTCGAACACGACGCCATCGGCATCGCCCCGGTAGGGTGCGCGGTGTTCGCCTATAACTACCTCGACATCGACTGGATCGAGGCCGCCCACGGCCGCGCTCCGGCGCTCGCCACCGCCGCCAGCCGCCTCAACCCCTCGAAACTGGTGTTCACATACCAGGGCGACGGCGACCTGGCAGCCATCGGCACCGCCGAGACCATCCACGCCTGCACCCGCGGCGAGAACATCGTCATAATCCTCATCAACAACGGCATCTACGGTATGACCGGCGGACAGATGTCGCCCTGCACCCTCGAAGGCGCAAAAACAGCCACCACTCCCTACGGACGCCGCCACGACCTCAACGGCTTCCCACTGAAGGTGTCCAACATCGTTTCGCTCCTCGACGGCACCTGCTACGTCACCCGCCAGGCCGTACACACCGCCGCCGCGGCCCGCAAGGCGAAGAACGCCATCAAGAAGGCCTTCACCAACGCCATGCAGAAAAAAGGCACCAGCTTCGTGGAAATCGTAGGCACCTGCTCGTCGGGCTGGAAACTCACTCCCGAGAAGTCCAACAAATGGATGGAGGAGAACATGATCCCCTTCTACCCCCTCGGCGACATCAAGGACACAACGAAAGAATCATAACAACCCGTAGAACGGGGCTACGGCCCCGCTCCATAACCCCACACCAGACATATGAAAGACGAAATCATCATTGCCGGATTCGGCGGCCAGGGAGTGCTCTCTATGGGTAAGATTCTGGCTTACGCGGCCTTGGAGAACGACCTCGAAGTCACCTGGATGCCCTCATACGGCCCCGAGCAGCGCGGCGGCACGGCCAACGTCACCGTTATCCTCTCCGACGAGCCCATCTCATCGCCCGTGCTCGACACCTACGACACCGCCGTGATACTCAACCAGCAGAGCCTCGACAAGTTCGAAAGTAAGGTCAAACCCGGCGGAGTACTCATCTACGACCCCTACGACATACACCGCGCGCCCTCGCGCACCGACATCCGCGTGCTCGCGGTGCCCGCTATGGAGGCTACCATCGCCGCCGGACAGGCCAAGGTGTACAATATGATTCTGCTCGGCGCCCTGCTCAAAGCCCGCCCCGACCTCCCCGTGGAAGCCGTGGTCCGCGGCCTCAAGAAGGCCCTCCCGGAGCGCCACCACCACCTCATCCCCGCCAACGAGGCCGCCATCCGCAGCGGTATGGACCTCGTGCCCTGACCAGTCCACACACCACGGCGGGTAACGACATTACCATCGCCGCCAACCTAAACCTAACAACCCCGGCAACCACCGCGAACGCGGCCATTGCCGGGGTTCATCCATCCCTTTCCCCAAAGTCAGAAATCCCATCCCACAACTGTACGGGAGCCAACTGACTTCGGGCTCTATCGGCCAAAATTATTTACCGACAGGGGCGTAGTCCTCCGCGATGTTCTCGAAGAAGAAGGGGTTGTAGTCGTTTCCATTATGTTTGCGCTTCTTGTCGAAGTAGCCCTTTTCGCTTATCGCCTTGGTGATTGCGGGGTCGTCGGCCAGGAAACCGCAAAGCCAGTCGCGGGTGGTTGACCTTTTCAGACTGTTGTAGGCGATGCTGAACGCCCTGTCGGGCATTTCGGGCTTCACAAAGAAGTAGGGATACTCTACAATCTCAAAAGAAATACTTTTCTTCGAGGGTTTGATCTGCTTGAAGCGTATCCAGTATGACAAGTGTTTGCCAGCTGCTTCGAGCGTGTGCCACCATTGTTCATCCTTACGGGGCACGGTGTCGATTTCGTTGGTTTTAGGCTTGAACTTGGCCGTGTACATATACTTTATCAGAGCCTTGCGCTCGGGAGCATCCTTATGCCAGAACACGACATGCTCGACATCGTTCCCATCCAGCACCACCTGCCTGTCGCCAGCCGCGAACTTCACCTTGTCGTCCCACCCCTTGGGGAGCTTCAAATCCACATTCTCGTACTTCGCGCCATCCTTCATCGTAATGTCGGCGGCAACGTTCGACTTGGCGGCCGCGCACAACGCGCCTACCACCCATATGGCCAAAGCCATAAGCAACATCCTGATCTTCATAGCTATCGAATATTGGTTTGGTTAATGATTCCTATTCTCGTAAAATATCTCTACCGCGAATATAATCCAACCACCCCGAATCACCCTCGACATAAGTTGAAAACCACCCACCAGTTAACTATTATTAACAATCTCGCGCATCCCTAATATTTTTCTTATTACAAATTGAAGTCGAAGACTCCGTGCGACTACAACTCGCACAAATCCTTCGACTTCCATATATAAAGGGGCGCAAGAACCTATCGGCAAAAGCCAAAGCGCCTGTTATTCTTTCTTCTTGTATCTTGCCGGAAACCCGTAGACAGTCACCCTGAGAATCTTCTTATCTTTTCTAAGGTGAGTGTATTGCGGGTTGAACAGCGTAGCGCAATCGTTTGCCATAATTGCCTCGACCAACGCAAGTTGTTCTGCCTGCCGCAATGAAAGCTTATTGAGTTTCAACTGCCCTTCGGGAGTCGATACATCAATAGTGTATGTTATCGCATCAGGATCCAGGTCCATAGTCAACTCGTTGTAGCTGACTATTGTCGGCTTCACAGTAGCATCAGCATTCCGTGCGTGAGATCCACTTTTAGCTGTTCCACAAGAAGAAAACAAGCTAATGATGATGATCGCGGCTAAATAAACCACAATGTTTTTCATATGAGAAATTTAAAAGGTTAGACGAGCACTGATACCTAATGAGCCGGAATACGACAAGTTTTCCTTCATAAATTCCAATCCGGCAGTAAGGCGTTCATTCCCGCGATTGAATAATTCGCATTCGATTATCGGGGCGGAAACAATGTCGAAGCATTTCTCTGCCCTTCTCTTTTCAAGATACGACATCGTCATAAGTGTCGCGCCACACACAACGCCGAGACCTCCTATTCCAACAGCCGGAATCCAGTTAGCATCCCAACTCATATCTGTCGTCGAGGCAATTACGATAGTAGCGGCCGCACAAACACCGAAACTTGTCCAGGCCGCTATTTTGAACACCTTGGCACGACGCATATGCTTGGTATAGTCAGAATTACGGAATTTTTCAAGAAGCTCCATATCGGACATTTGCGAATCGCGGGCAATACCCACTGAAACCGCGGCATCAGCGACCTCTGAGGCCGCGCCTTTTTGTTTCTCTTGATTGAATAGCTCCCTCGCGCCATTTTCATATGACACGGACATCAGCACGGCAACCGGGAGAACGTAAGTGGGACCTTCCTGGTTAGAGTACTTTTTATACTCTATTTCAGTAGGTGTGATTTTAAGTACCTTTGCCGCGATTGCCGTTCCATCATTTTTCACAATGATGTCCTGAGCGTTAACCCCAAACGCCGAAACCAGCACGGCAAAAAGAGCCAAAATAAGACATTTAATTCTCATTTGCATAGAGGATTAGCGCCATCGGCTCGAAATGGCATGATTTACGATTGGTCCTTAAAATAAAACGTGGAGCCGAACCTCGCCGCTCGTTCCACAGGTTAAAGGCCTTCGCAATGCCCATCTATCAGGAAACAAGCAATGCGAGCAGCCCCACATGAATCAGGTATATAATGCCTCAAAACATAATCGTGCGGATTATGCCAGGGCGCAATACATACGCATCATCAAGGGACGTCACAATTGCTTTGTGTTTACGATAGATTGTTGAAGTTGCGAAGTTCTTAACCTGTAAACCCAAAGCGTAAAGTTACGCCTTATTTTATAAAATATCATCAAGCCACCCCTCTGGGCGAGAATTGACGATACCGCGAATATACGCGATTTATTTCTAATTCTACAAAATTCCCATTGATTTTTAAAAAACCTAAAAAAGCGCTACCTTTGTAGTGTTGATCCCCGGTAGCCCCTGTATATCAAGCTATCGGGTTTTGTTTTATGCGCAAAAATACAATATTTTTTTAAGATTGCGACGTTTGCTCTGATAATTCACCTGTATCACTCCAATATAATCGTTAAATTTTCATTTACACGAGAAATCCGGCGGCAAAGGCCAGGTTTGCGTAAATCGGGGGAAAGCGCTAACTTTGTGGGTGGAAAGGAGAACCGCGCCGTGGATAGAAGGAAAATTTGCATCGTAACAAGCACGCGCGCCGACTGGGGGTTGCTCAGCGGCGTCGCCAAAGGGCTGCGCGACTGCCCGAACGTCGAGTTGTCGATAATCGCGACCAATATGCATCTCCAGGAGAAGTACGGTATGACCGTCAGGGAGATTGAGGACGATGGTTTCGAGGTCGACGAGCGTGTGCCGATGCCGACTGCTTCAGACTCACCCCTCGACACGGCGCTCGCTACCGCAGAGTGTCTCGCGGGTACGGCCAGAGCCCTGGAACGCCTCAAACCCGACATACTCCTAATACTCGGCGACCGCTACGAGATGCTCGCCGTGGCCACAGCCGCGACCATACTCAGAATCCCGATCGCGCATATCGCAGGGGGCGAAATCTCGGAAGGGGCGATTGACGACAGTATACGCCACGCGCTCACCAAGCTGTCGACGCTCCACTTCACTTCGACCGACGCGTACCGCAACCGCGTGATCGCAATGGGCGAGGACAGCCGGAATGTGTTCAACGTGGGCTCCCCGGGGGTCTACAACATAGAGCATGACCCCGTGGTGTCGAAGGAGGAGCTCGAAGAATTCATTGGCATGACCATCGGGGCGGGGACGCTGCTGGTGACGCTCCACCCGGCAACCTGCGACACGGTGCCCGTAGGCGAGCGCTGCCGGGCATTGCTCGACGCACTTGACACGTTCCACCACAACAAAATCGTGTTCACCTACCCCAACAACGACCCCGAGGGCGCGGTGATTATCGACATGATCAACGATTACGCACGCCGCAACCCCGAGCGCGTCGCGGTGGTGCCGTCGCTCGGACGAACCCGCTACCTGTCGATGCTGCGCTATGTGGCCGCCGTGGTAGGCAACTCGTCGAGCGGCATAGTGGAGGTGCCGTCGCTCCACATACCGACGGTCGACATCGGCATACGCCAGCGCGGCCGCATCGCCGCCAACTCTGTGATACACTGCGAGGCCGATGCCGACAGCATCCGCGAGGCGATACTCTTCGCCCTCTCCCCCGCCGGGAAACGCATCGCCGCCGAGTCAGAGAATCCATACCATCGCCCCGACACGCTGCGACGCATCATCGACGTGCTCTCAGCGACGCGTCTGACTGACATCGGTGTAAAACACTTCACCGACCCATACCCGATACTCAACCTGCCCGTAGAATAATGACCCCGCTGTTCATAATACCCGCCCGCGGCGGGAGCAAAGGGATTCCGCGGAAAAACATCAAGCTCCTGGCCGGGCGACCGCTGATAGCCTACACAATCGACGCCGCCAGGGAGGCGTGCCGCCGCCTCGGCCTCTCCGACAGGAACATACTCCTCTCTACCGACGACGAGGAGATCGCCGCCGTGGCCGAGGGGCTCGGGCTGCCCGTACCCTACCGGCGCCCCGCGGCGCTGGCCGCCGACACTTCCGGCTCCCGCGAGGTAATAATCGACGCCATGGACTGGGCCGAGGCCCGCGGCATAGCCTTCGACACCGCGGTGTTGCTCCAACCGACCTCCCCCTTCCGCACCGCCGACGACATCGCGGGGTGCATGGAGGCCTTCACTCCCGGCGAGACCGATATGGCGGTGAGCGTCGTGGAGACCGCCGCAAACCCCTACTACAACTGCTTCGAGACGGCACCCGACGGCTATCTCCGCATATCGAAAGGTGACGGACTGCTCACCCGCCGCCAGGACGCTCCAAAGGCGTGGGAATACAACGGCGCCGTATATGTGATCAATCCCGAATCGGCGCGCCGCATGCCCTTGGGGGCTTTCCCCCGCCGGGTGCCCTACGAAATGCCACGGGAGCGCTCGCTCGACATCGACTCACCCCTCGACTGGGCGATAGCCGAAACCGTGATGGGCCTACAAAACGATTGACGATGCAACGACACTTCATACTTGAATCCGCCCCGGTGCTCGACGCGCTACGCCGCCTCAACGACCTCTCGGGCGAGGTTATGACACTCATCGCGACCGACAGCGACGGACGGCCGCTCGGCACCGTAACCGACGGCGACATCCGCCGGGCGTTCATCCGCGGCGCCCGCCCCGACTCCCCGGTGAGCGAGGCTATGAACCGGGCGTTCACCTCGCTCAACCGCCCCGACGACGTGGAGGCCATACGTCGGGCGCGCTCAAAGGGGCTGCGCCTCCTCCCGGTGACCGGGCCCGACGGGCGCGTCGAGCGTCTGCTCGACCTCACGAAGCAGGACACCGTGCTCCCACTGTCGGCCATTCTGATGGCCGGAGGCAAAGGGGAGCGCCTGCGCCCGCTGACGCTGAAAACCCCGAAGCCGCTGCTCGAAATCGACGGGTGCCCGATCATTGACTACAACATCCGCAACCTCGCCCGGGCCGGGATAACCGACGTATCGGTGACTACCCGCTACCTCGCCGAGCAGATCGAGGAGCATTTCGCCGAGCCTGTGTGCGGCATCAAGGTAAAGTGCGTGCGCGAGGAGCTGCCGCTGGGCACCATCGGCTCAGCCGGGCTCGTCAAGCGCGAAAGCGCGTTTTCCGATACCCTGGTTATGAACTCCGACCTGCTTACAAACGTTTCTCTTGAAGAAATGTATCTCCGCCACGCGCGTGAGAAGGCCGATGTTACCATCGCCGCGATACCCTACACCGTATCGGTGCCCTACGCGATCCTATCGACCGACGGGGCTGCGGTGACAGCACTCAGCGAGAAGCCCACCTACTCTCACTTCGCCAACGCCGGGATATACATTTTCTCCAACCGGCTGCTCGACTCCCTGCCGACCGACTCCCGCACCGACGCCACCGACCTGATCGAACGCGCCATCGCGGAGGGGCTGAAGGTTGTACACTTCCCCCTCAACGGCACCTGGATCGACATAGGGTCGCCCGCCGACTTCCGCCACGCCGAGGAGCTTATGCGCCACCACCGCGAATGGCTCGGATAGACGCCCGGCAAATTAGAAAAAACGACAATTCGACACTTAGAGCTTATTTATGGCTGATTCAAACTTTATAGACTACGTCAAAATCCTCTGCCGCTCAGGCAAGGGGGGCGCTGGTTCGAGCCACTTCTACCGAGCCAAATATATACCCAAGGGTGGCCCCGACGGGGGCGACGGGGGCCGCGGCGGCCACGTCATTCTCCGAGGCAACAAAAATATGTGGACACTACTGCCGCTCAAATACCGCCGCCACGTCTTCGCCGGCAACGGCCAGGCCGGGTCGGGAGGACGCAGCTTCGGCAAGGACGGCGAAGACCAGCTCATCGAGGTGCCCTGCGGCACCGTGGTGTTCGACGCCGAAACCGGCGAATACCTCTGCGAAATCACCGAGGACGGCCAGGAGGTGAAGCTCCTCCGCGGCGGCAAGGGGGGCCTGGGCAACTGGCACTTCAAGTCGCCAACGAACCGTGCGCCGCGCTACGCACAGCCCGGGCAGCCCGCGATCGAGAAGAGCGTGGTGCTCGAACTCAAACTGCTGGCCGACGTGGGCCTCGTCGGGTTCCCCAACGCCGGAAAGTCGACCCTGCTGTCGTCGCTCTCCGCCGCGCGCCCCAAGATTGCCGACTACCCCTTCACCACAATGGAGCCGCAGCTCGGCATCGTCGAATACCGCGGTAACCGCTCCTTCGTGATGGCCGACATCCCCGGCATCATCGAGGGTGCCAGCGAGGGCAAAGGTCTGGGGCTCCGATTCCTGCGCCACATCGAGCGCAACGCCGTGCTCCTGTTCATGGTGCCCGCCGACGCCGACGACATTTCGAAGGAGTACAAGGTGCTCCTCGAAGAACTTCGCCGCTTCAACCCCCAGCTTATGGATAAGGAGCGCGTGCTCGCCATATCGAAGAGCGATATGCTCGACGACGAGCTGATCGCCGAAATCGAGCCGACACTCCCCGCCGACGTACCCCATGTGTTCATCTCGGCAGTCACCGGCCAGGGGCTCACCGAGCTTAAGGACGCCCTCTGGAAGGCCATCAACGACGACGCCAACCGCATCGAGGAGATTCCCATAACCCACCGCCCCCTCGACGGGCACCACCGCGTGCGAGAGGAGGACGAATTCATCTTCGAGCAGTCGCCCCTCCCCGAGGAGGACGACGAGCTACTCCCCGAGGACCTGGAGGACGACGGCTTCGACCCCGACCTCGACTACGACTGGGACGGCGAGGAATAACCTCCCCCAACCCACCGAGCATCATATCATCCAAGGTCGGAGACCTCGCACCAGCATATGTCGCGCGAGGTCCCCGACCTTGCCATATCTCTACACCAAAATACATTGCCGAAGGCCTTGCTCAGGAAGCCGGAGATATGGCTCCAAAACTCGGTTTTGCTGGTGTTTTAGGGCAAAAGGGGCGCGGCGTTTCCGCGGTTGCGAAAAATGTTGTAACTTAGCGAGAACTTTTACTGACAGGAAACAATGAAGATTGCTGACATCAACCTGGGCGAGAGGCCGGTGATGCTGGCGCCGATGGAGGACGTCACCGACCAGTCGTTCCGCCTGATTTGCAAAGAATTGGGCGCCGATATGGTGTACACCGAATTCGTTTCGGCCGACGCCCTTATCCGTAATATAGCCGCCACTACCCGCAAGCTCGCCATAGCCCCCGCGGAGCGCCCCGCGGCAATCCAGATTTATGGCCGCGAGGTGGAGCCGATGGTCGAAGCCGCCAAGATGGTCGAACAGGCGCGCCCCGACATACTCGACCTCAACTTCGGCTGCCCGGTGAAGAAGGTGGCCGGGAAAGGTGCCGGGGCCGGGCTTCTGCGCGACATACCCAAGATGCTGGAAATCACCAAAGCGGTGGTGAAGGCCGTTAACATCCCGGTCACGGTGAAAACCCGCCTGGGGTGGGACCATAACTCCAAAATCATCGTCGAACTGGCCGAGCAGCTCCAGGACTGCGGCATACAGGCCATTACCGTACACGGCCGCACCCGCTCGCAACTCTACACCGGCGAGGCCGACTGGGAAACCATAGCCCGGGTAAAGGAGAATCCGCGCCTGACGATTCCCGTGATCGGCAACGGCGACATCACCACCCCCGAGCGGCTCGTGGAGGCGTTTGACCGCTACGGTGTCGACGGCGTTATGGTGGGGCGCGCCGCCATAGGCAACCCATGGATTTTCAGCGATATGAAGCAGACTCTCCTCCACGGAAAGGTGGAGCGCCCGCTGTCGCTGGCCGACAAGTTCGCCATTCTCCGGCGGCAAATCGCCGAGAGCGTCGACCGCATCGACGAGTACCGCGGGATACTCCACATACGCCGCCACCTGGCCGTATGCTCACTCTTCAAGGGGATTCCCAACTTCCGCGACACCCGTATCGCGATGCTCCAGGCCGACAATCTGGAGCGGCTATGGGAGATTCTCGACGACGTGGAGCACCGCATACTCCCGGCATATCTCGAACAACAAAACTAAGAACCATATGAGACTCAGCAAAATAATACTTTCCCTCTGCGCCCTGGCAGCCTCGCTGGCCGCCGTGGCCGACGAGCTGGTGCTCTCGCGCTACGAGCTGTCGGTAGGCGACTTCACCGAGCTGTCGGTGGTCGACGGACTGAACGTCAACTACAAGTGCGACCCCGACTCGGCGGGTACTATCGTGTTCGAGACCACCGCCGCCATCGCCGACCAGATTCTCTTCGAAAACAACAAAAAGGGGAAACTCTCGATCGAGAAGCAGTTCCACTCCGAGAACGACCTCGTGTGGGGACTCCCCGACATAACCGTCTACTCCCGCTTCCTCACCTCGGTAACCAACAGCGGCGACTCCACGGTGAAGGTCATCACCGTGAAGCCCACCATCAACTTCAAGGCCGCGGTAATCGGGAACGGCCGACTTATTGTCAACGACATCGACTGCGTGAAATTCGAAGGCTCGATCAAAACCGGCAACGGCACGCTCGTGGCCTCCGGGCAGTGCGACGAAGCGTCGCTCGTCAACACCGGCGTGGGTGCCATCCAGGCCGACCGCCTGCGGTCCAACGAGGCCACCTGCCGCTTCTTCGGCTCGGGCACCACCGGCGTATGGGCCGTGAAGTCGCTGATAATAAAGGGAATGTTCCCCGGCAAGCTCTACTACAAGGGTGAGCCCGAGAAACTCAAGAACTACGCCATGGGGGTGAAACTCTACTCCCTCGACGCCATAAGCCGCAAACCGCTCGAAGAGGAAAGTGAACCCGACGCCGAGGAATAACGCCCCCGAGCCCGCCGAACCCGACAAAAGCGCGCGGCTCAAAGCGCTGACGGCCCGCTCGGTGAAGTGGAACATCATCGACCGCGTGTCGTCGCAGCTCCTCTACTCCGTCACCGGAGTGGTGCTCGCCCGGCTTCTGAGCCAGGACGACTTCGGCCTCGTCGGGGCCATGCTCGTGTTCCAGGCCTTCGCCTCGCTGTTTGTCGACAGCGGCTTCTCCTACGCCCTGATCCAGCGCAAGAACCCCACGCGGCTCGACTACAGCACCGTGCTCTGGTTCAATATGTGGGTGGCCTGCGCGGCCTACGCGGTCCTCTTCTTCGCCGCGCCCCTCATCGCCGACTGCTTCCAGGGCGACCGGCGCCTGATACCCATGAGCCGCGTAATGTTCCTGTCGTTCATCCTCAGCGCGTCGGCCATCGTGCAGACCAACCGCTTGATGAAGCGAATGGATGTCAAGATGGTGGCCGTCTCCAACTCCGTCGGACTCTTCGCCGGGGCCATCGTGGGAATCTCGCTCGCCGTCACAGGTTACGGCGCGTGGGCCATCGTTTGGCAGACCATCACCCTCAACGGAGTCAAATCGCTCACCCTCTGGCTCACCTCCGGCTGGCGCCCCCTGCTGAAATTCTCGCCTGCCTCGCTCCGCTCCTTCTTCGCCGTGGGCTGGGGTATGATGGGCACCTCGTTTCTCAACACCCTCTTCCAAA
Source organism: uncultured Muribaculaceae bacterium (assembly GCA_910587075.1). GTDB lineage: Bacteria > Bacteroidota > Bacteroidia > Bacteroidales > Muribaculaceae > UBA7173. The sequence continues at coordinate 38,022 of CAJUKE010000007.1, read as the reverse complement.
ACATCTACTCCTTCTTCATAGGCAACCGCGCCGGCCTCGCGCCCCTCGGCTACTACTCCCAGGCCGACAAATGGAGCAAAATGGGGGTAACCTCGATTTCGCAGGTGCTCACCTCATCGTTTCTCCCCGCCCTCGCCGAGGTACAGGACGACCCGGGGCGCTTCAGCCGGGTAAGCACCAAGATGAACCGCTTCACAGCCTACATCCTCTTCCCCGCCATAGGGTTCCTCATTCTCCTGGCCGAGCCGATATTCCACTGCCTCTTCGGCGAGAAATGGGATGCCTCGATAATCCTTTTCCAGCTACTGCTCGCCCGGGGCGTGTTCACCGTGCTGAGCTCGCTCTACAACAACTACGCCGTGGCCGTGGCGCGCACCCGCCTCGTCATGGCCATGGAGGCGCTCCGCGATGGCACCGCCTTCGCGCTCCTCGCAGCCGCCCTACCCTTCATAGCCGACACCCGTCCGGGCGACCCCGTGTGGGGCATCCGCCTGATGCTCTACGGCCAGCTCGCCGCCTCGGCACTTAGCTGGGCGGTGATGGCGGTGAAAACCGCGCCCATCACCGGGCGACGCTTCCTACCCTTCGTGGCCGATTCCCTCCCCTACCTCGCGCTCACAATCGCCATAATGGCGGTAGCCTGGGTAGAGCGCGCCTGGATTTCCGACCCATGGGCGCTCCTCTTTGCCCAGGGAGCGACGGCCCTCACCCTCTACCTCGCCGCCAACAGCCTCCTCGGCTCCGCCATACAGCGCGAGGTTCTCGGGCAGCTCCGCCGCCGCAAGTCCTGATTCAATCACAATCTCACAATAACCCACCAACCAATTACCACTATGAAATTCAAAGTAGAACTCAGCCGTTTCTCCTCCATTCTCACGATTCTGACACTCGGGCTGCTGATAGTGGCGCTCATCGCCACGCGCCACGAAACAGACAAATTCATACTCCTCGCGGTAATAATCCTCGCCGTGCTCATCCCCTCGATGTTCTACGCCCCGATGTCGGTAACCATCACTGATAAAGAGGTCTGCGTGAACTCCCCCTTCAAAATCCACACCATACCCATGCGGAGCATCGTCAGCGCCGAGCGTTTCCAGCCCACCATGGGCAGCATACGCATCATCGGCTCCGGCGGCTTCATGGGCTACTTCGGCATATTCCGCGAAGGTGACGTTGGCCGCTACACTGCCTACTACGGCAAAGCATCCGACTGCCTAATGCTCCGCCTCGACAACGGCGACCAATACGTCATCGGCTGCAAAGACCCCGACACCGCCCTCCGCCTCATCCGCTCCCACCTCCCCGCCTGACAACAGCCTCAATCCGGGCGGTGGAACTCGCCGCCGGAGATGTCGAAGAAGCGGTCAAAGAAGTCTTTGAGCTTCGCGATGACTGATTTCTTCTTTTCGGCTCTCTTGGCGCCGGCACCTCCGAATAAGCCCATTGGCGGAAGTATCTCGGCAATGGCAGTGCCACTCTCTTTCACTCCACCCTCGCGGAATGATTGACTGACAAAATCAAGAGTCTTATCGCGTTTGAGATTTTCCGCGGCGATAATCTCCTCAATCTGCTGTTGTTGGCTTAGACGCACAAACTCATGCCATTGGTCATGAACGTCATTTTCGGGCGTATGCCTCTCGATGAAGTCTTCAATCAGCTCTTTCTTGTCGCGGAGATCAGGAGAAGCCTCTACCGATTTCATCGCCTTTATTATTATTTCTCGGTCGTGGTTCTCATCTCCGTCAAGCTGATCCACAAGGAACAGGATGTAGTCGATATTGATTTCAATCGACTTCATCAGTTCCATCTCGAAAACGAGGTCATCATTGATGTTTGTCAGCACACCTTTTTTCGGACGATATTTGTCGTGAAGCTCGTTGTAGAAGCCTCGGTAATCGACAAAATCATCGTCTGAAATGATGTGATTGCCGGCAAATTCATCGAAGGTCACAAGAATGTTGTACGCCCGAAGTATGGTGCCGAATAGCTTGATAAACTCTTTCTCAGCGGTTTCTCCGAGTATCGGAGTGCCAAGAGGGTATTTAGCGAGAAGTTCCTCTATGAGCTCTTTCCAACCTGGGCGGTGCCTCCCCATTTCATCATCATAGCCGAAGAAATAGTCATCAAAAGTCTTAAGCAATATAAGTCCCGCGGCATCTTTGTTGCCGAACAGCTTGAGGCAATCGTTTGTGGCCTTTTCAAGATTGCGGAAGCAGACTATATTTCCGTGGTCTTTGATGGAGTTGAGAATACGGTTGGTACGCGAGTAGGCTTGCAGCAATCCGTGATAACGAAGGTTCTTGTCGACCCACAGAGTATTGAGCGTTGTGGCATCGAAGCCGGTAAGGAACATATTCACCACAATGAGCAAATCGACTTCGCGGTTTTTCATGCGAAGCGACAGGTCTTTGTAGTAGTTCTGGAATTTATCGGCCGAAGTGTCGTAGCTTGTGCCGAACATGGCGTTATAGTCCTCAATGCACTTTTCAAGGAAGTCGCGGCTCGACTGGTCGAGTCCTTCGGTATCTTCAGGCGATTCGTCTTCTGTGTCAACATTAGGCGAGTAGCTGAATATTGTCGCGATTTTAAGCCGCTTGTCGGGAGGCAGAAGTTCGTTTTGCTTTTGCAACTCCGTGTAATAGAGCTTGACAAACGGAATGGAGGCTACCGCGAATATAGAATTGAAGCCTGTGAGTCGTGTTTTGGCTTTAACCTCTTTGACCTTGTTGCGGTCTTTGGCTGTCGCCACTTCTCCGACATTGGTCAGTTTGGAGAAAGTGTAGCTGCGGGCGTCACGGCGTGTTTTCTGGGCAAAGTGCTCCATGATGTATTTCGACACCAGTGTGACGCGCTCGGGAGCCATCAATGCCCGCTCTCGGTCGATGTTGCTTACCTGCTCATCGAGTATTTCATCTTCCTCGCGCATAGTGCGGATATAGTCAACCTTGAACGGCAGCACGTTCTGGTCGCGGATGGCATCAACTATCGTATAGCTGTGGAGTTGGTCGCCAAACGCGCCTTCCGTGGTTGTAAACTCGACATTGCGTATTGCTCCGGCATTGTCGGGATATATCGGTGTGCCAGTAAAACCGAACATATGATATTTCTTGAACTTCTTGGTTATGGCCTTGTGCATATCGCCAAACTGCGAGCGATGGCATTCATCGAAAATCAATACGGTGTGCTGACCGTAAACCTTATGCTGCGGATTGCGGGCTATGAAATTGGACAGTTTCTGAATCGTGGTGATGATGATTCTGGCATTCGGGTCATCGAGCTGCTTTTTAAGCACCGCGGTAGATCCGTTGGAGTTGGCCGCGCCTTTCTCGAAGCGGTCATACTCTTTCATCGTCTGATAGTCGAGATCTTTGCGGTCAACTACAAACAGCACCTTGTCAATCTCATCGAGCCTTGATGCAAGCCGCGCGGTCTTGAATGATGTCAGGGTCTTGCCCGAGCCGGTTGTATGCCAGATGTAGCCGCCACCCTCACGCTTGCCGTACGTCTTGGCGTTGGCGGACGTTTTGATACGTAGCAGAATCTCTTCCGTGGCAGCGATTTGGTATGGACGCATTACCAGCAAAAGATTCTCCGACGTGAATACGCAATATTTGGTGAGAATGTTTAGCAGGGTATGCTTTGAGAAGAACGTCTGGGTGAAGTCCGTCAGGTCATAAACCGGCTCATTGCTCTTGGTAGCCCAATAGGACGTGAATTCAAACGAGTTTGAGGTTTGCTTCTTCCCTTTTCCTTTACCGTTTTTCTGATTTGCTTTGCTGACGGCATCGCGCGTGGTATTGCTGTAATACTTAGTCAGGGTGCCGTTGGAAATTACGAATATCTGCACAAACTCATATAGCCCGCTTCCCGCCCAAAACGAATCGCGCTGATAGCGGTCAATTTGGTTGAAAGCATCCTTTATGCTCACACCGCGTCGCTTTAGCTCAACATGCACGAGTGGCAGACCGTTGACGAGTATGGTCACATCATAACGGTTGTCAAACGCTCCACCCTCCGGCACATACTGGTTGATAACTTGCAGCGAATTATTGTGGATGTTTATTTTGTCGATAAGCGAGATATTGACAAGTGAGCCGTCAGGACGTGTCCAAGCCTTGACATTATCCTCCTGTATGGTCTTGGTCTTCTCAACTATTCCCATATTGGGATTGCCGATAAATTCGTTGAAGAAGTCCGTCCATTCTTTGTCCTCAAAAATAATATTGTTGAGCCGTTCAATCTGGTTGCGGAGGTTGGCTACCAGCTCCTTTTCGGAGGTGATTGTCAAATATTCATAAGCCTGGCGGGTGAGACGCTTGATGAAGTCGCTCTCCATCTCCGCTTCGCTTTGATATTGCGCGGCGCTGTAATAACCCGGCTCGAACTCGGCAGCTACCGTCGATTCCGGATTCTCGCTTATAAGGTCGTAATTCATCATAATCTTGTTATTTTGCTTAAAGTCGTTAAAGTCTTTAAAGACCTTAACGACCTTAACGACTTTAAGGTCCTTGTTTAGTAACCTCGATTCTTTTTTCGTAGCCTCATCATCCTTTCTGAGAAGCCTCCTTTTTCAAGAAAATCTTTCTCCAATCTTTCCAGTTGCCTGAATAGCAGATAATCAGCCTGATTTATCAGAATAATTGCCATATTGGCGATCGTTTCCGCCGGTCGCGTGGCGGTAAGCGCCATAAAGAAATCGGCATCATTATGCTCTTTTCCCAACCTCCGCATAGCCTCATATTCTTTGCTGTCCTTTTCCCATTGTCTGCAGTGCCGGGTCTTGAGGTAATCCTCATAATCTTCAAGCAACTCTCTCAGACTCGCCTTGGCTACATTCACCAGTCTAATTTCTGTTTTTGCCGAAGTCGCTGATGCCGCGCATCCTTCTATGATATTCTGCTTACCGCTGCGGGCCGCTTGGATCATTTGGTCTATAGTGCGATCGCCATTCCGAAGAAAACGCGAGCAGAATTCAAATGTAATCTGAAAAATCACATCCGCTTTCTGATAACTCAGGAGTTTTTTGTAATTGCCGACACGCGGTATCAACTCATTCATGCTGATTTTTCTTTGAAGGTCAATAATTTGTCGCGGTAATACTCATATTGCTCCTTGACGGCGGCGATTTCAGCCGGGAGGCCATTGGTCAAGTCGTTGACCAACGTCTCGAAGCGGTCGAGGATAGCGACGATTTTCTCTTGGAGTTCGATGGGCGGGACGGGGACAGGAGTTTTACGGATAATATCAGCGTTAAGATTAGATACGGCCCCTCCTTGACCCGCATTCTGGGTCCAAAATGTTTGAACCGAATCAGATTTGAGAAGATGATAAAGAAAATCAGGGATATAGGATTCTTGAAAATTCCGCAATGAAACCCAGCCGTCATGAATGCAACCATCCAAGTCAAGTATATACGGACGACCAAAGCTCATTGAGTTAGAGAGAATAAAATCGCCCCTTTTTAAATAGCGCGATTTTGAAGCACCCTCCGAAGTGATTTTTTGGGCTGTCTTGGTTACATATTTAGAATCAGGTGAAATGTCCCCAATTTTAATCCAGGGCACACCGTTTTCATCCTCTGTTAAAAAGGATTGTATCGGCCTCGGCGACGCGCCGCGTGATATTTCCATAATCTCGCCCATAGTTTTCCAAGAAATCTCGTAACTATACCCCCCCCAGATAGTTACATCATTCATCTTTTGCTCACCATCGGTCCCGCAGCCGTAGGCGGAGGGATTGAAGGTGAGCAAAAGATTACGATAATACTCGTATTGCTCTTTGCGCGCTTGCAGCTCCGCTTGCAGCTCCGCTGCATATTCCGCGAAGCGGTCGAGAATTTTTACGATTTCCTCCTGGACCTCAATAGGAGGAACGGGAATAACTAAATTTTTAATTTTATCTCGGTTTAGCGCCGGAATACCCGCGCCATGTTGCATCTGCTGAAGAGTTTTCTCTGAATTTTTCAAAAAGAAAAACAGATAGCGATTTACTAATTGATCCGTTATAGGCCTGACAACGTAACAATGAGCGCCACACCAAAACGGTGTCGATTGCCAGGCTACAAATCCGGCGGAAGCGCCACCCTGGGATATGGTGATGGTATTCGCCTGTTCGTTGGAGACTTCAATAAATCCAGATGGTGTCACTCCTCCGTTCATCACAGGGTATGACCCTGTTTCGTTCATATCCCTTTTATTGAATTGCTCGCCGGTATGAATGTCGATAAAATTGCCAAGTTTTATGAATGGCACGCCATTTGGGCAGAGACGGTTGATTAGTTCTTGTAACTTACTCATACTGTTTCAGATTGATTTGAGTCTGTCTGATCGGATTCGTTGTCGCCATAAGGTTCTTCGGGCTCTTCGACTATATCGGGGCCGTTGTCGCGGCGTTTGCGTTTCACCGTATGCTTCAGCTTACCGATAAAGAAGTTCAGTTCAATGGATGTCTCTGATTCGTCAGGTCGTAATTCCGGCAAAATAATGTCGGATAGCAGATCGGAAAATCTGGAGATAAGGCTTTGGCTTGGTTTCTTGTCGGTGTGTAGAGATGTAAGCGTAGATTGCAACTCCCGAACCTGGGCGTATGTCTCGATTATCCCAAAAGTAGCCTCGACAGCCTGCTTGCTTTTCAAGACTGTGGCCAGCATATAAAGTCCCTTTTCTGTAAATGCCTTAGGCTCATATCTTGACCCTCCTCGACCCGTGTTTGAGGTCGCAAATTGCGACCTCAAGGCCGCAATTTCTTGGCGGTCAAGAGCAAACATATAATCTTTCGGGAACTTTTCACTGTTTCTCCTTACAGCCTCATTGACTCTTTTGGTTTCCACGCCGAAAATAGCGGCCACATCGTAATCCAATAGCACTGGCTGATTGCGTAGCATGATCAGTCGCGGACTTATGCTTTCAGGTAAAGTTATAAGTTTATTCATAATGATTCGGATTCGAGTTCCGTGATTATGGCGTCGATTTCGGCGCGGAGACGGTTCTCATGCTCTACGATGCGGGCTATGCGGGCGTTAAGATCCTTGATGTCGGTCCGCGGGCGGGTGTCCTCGGCTTCGACGTACGAGCTCACGGAGAGATTGTAGCCGTTGGCGGCTATCGCGGCGTTGTCGACGAGTGCGGAGAAGTGTTTGACTTCCTTGCGGTCGGCATATTCGGCAACAATTTCCTCGATGTTTGCGGGCGATAGTTTGTTCTTGTTCCCCTCGTGAACAAAGAGCCCCGAGGCATCAATGAACAGCGTCTTGTTCTCCTTTTTCGATTTCTTCAGCACGATTACGCAGGTGGCGATGGTCACACCGAAGAACAGGTTTGGCGGCAGCTGGATTACGGTGTCAACGTAGTTGTTGTCAATCAGATACTGGCGTATCTTCTGCTCCTTGCCTCCGCGGTACAGTACACCTGGGAACTCGACGATGGCGGCGGTACCCTCGGTGGAGAGCCAGGCGAGCATATGCATAGTGAACGCGAGGTCGCTCTTGCTCTTGGGAGCGAGCACTCCGGCGGGTGCGAAACGAGGGTCGTTGATGAGCAGGGGGTTGTCATCGCCCACCCATTTGGTGGAATAAGGCGGGTTGCTGACTATCGCGTCAAACGGTTCGTCGTCCCAATGGTATGGCTCAAGTAGCGTGTCGCCATTGTGGATGTCGAACTTGTTGTAGTTTATGTTGTGGAGAAACATGTTGATGCGGCAGAGGTTGTAGGTGGTGATGTTCAACTCCTGGCCGAAGAACCCCTGTTTCACATTATCCGCCCCGAGAATTTTGGCGAATTTAAGCAGCAAAGAGCCGGAGCCGCAAGCTGGGTCGTAAACCTTGTTTACCCACTGGCGGTTGTGGCTTACTATGCGTGCGAGCAGTTCGCTCACCTCCTGGGGAGTGTAGTATTCGCCACCGCTCTTTCCGGCATTGGACGCATACATTGCCATAAGGTATTCGTACGCGTCGCCGAAAAGGTCAATCTGATTGTCCTCATATTCACCTTTCAGGTCGATGCCTCCGATGTTGTTCAGGATTTTGGTGAGTTGCTCGTTTCGCTTCTCAACAGTGCCTCCGAGCTTGTTGGAGTTTACATCAATATCGGCAAAGAGGCCTTTCAGGTCATCCTCGCTCTCTGTGCCGACAGCCGATGCCTCAATACTCTTGAATATTTCAGAGAGTGTAACATTGAGGTTAGGGTCGCTTTTGGCTCGCTTGCGCACGTTGCAGAACAGTTGCGAGGGCAGAATGAAGAAACCCTTTTCGCGCACAAGGTCATCTTTGGCAGCAATGGCCTCTTCATCGGAAAATGCGGTATAGTCGAAGTCGGCATCACCGGCTTCGCGTTGCATTTTATTGATATAGGTTGTAATGTTCTCCGAAATAAAGCGGAAGAACAATATGCCGAGGACGTAGGACTTGAAATCCCATCCGTCGACCGAGTTGCGGAGGTCTTCGGCCGTGGCCCATATAGCCTTGAAAAGTTCCTGTTTCTGTTGGGTGCTTGTCGCCATTATTGTGTAGGTAGGTAAACTTTCACAAATATACACATTTTATTTCAGAAACCAACCTCCCGACATCGCTAACTACACCAGCACCACGTCAAAACGTAGGGACGCACGCACCGTGCGTCCCTACAGGTTTGAGACAACAGGGAGCGCGACACGAAGCCGGGGCGCGTCGAACTGTGTCGGCGCGCCCCGGTGAATGGAGTTTATTAGGTAATGTGAATGGGAGAGGGATCAGAGCTTGTAGGAGAGGGGGTACTTCTTGCCGTCGATGGTAACTTCGAGGGTGGCGGAGTCGGCCGAGGGCTTACCCTTGTAGGCGGCGCTGATGTTGTGCGTGGCGGGGTTCTCGGCATCGGTCGGGTAGATCACCGTGATGTAGCGAACGGGCTTGCCCGCTTTCTTGGCCGTACGGAAGGCGTAGGCGGGGCGGGCTTTCTTCACGCGGTAGGCGGGCGACATCCACCCCTCCTCGGCCTCCATCTTGTCGGCACCGAATACGCGGAGTGTGATGTTGTTGCCGTCGGCGAAAGAGGTGCTCACTGACTTCTTCACGGCGTTTTCCAGCGGGTCGCAAGGGAGGAGCTGGTAGTGGAGAGCCACATCGCCCTCGGCATCGCCATAAGCCTCGTCGGCAATCACGAAGAACTTCTTATCGACGAAGAACACGGCGCGGCGGTGAGTGAGGCCGTCGTAACCGGGGGTCTCGACCACGGTGAGGTCACCCTCAGGCGATGTTTCCCACTTGAGGAGCTTCGATTCGCGGGTCTGAAGATTCTTATCGTCGAGGGTCAGTGTGTTGTGCACGGCGGTCTGGCGGAACCAGTCGCGCTGCTTGAGCACCTCCTCATCGCCGCCGTAGATGTAGCTGCCAGAGTCGGGGAAGAAGTCGCGGCCGTTGGACCAAAGCCCGAAGGTGCCGTTGTCGTACTGGTTGTGCCACTCACCCTTGGGGCCGGCCTTGAGCACCATCACGGTCGCGGTGGAGTCCCAGCCGTTACGCATAACGTAGAAACCGCCGTCGGAGAAGGCGCGCGAGGTATATTCGGGCATATGCCCCTTCTTACCCTCGGTGGCGAGGTAGCGCAGAGTCTTGTCCTTGGGGAAAAGCTTCGTCCAGGAGCGGTAGTTGGTGAGCATCCCAGCCTTGTTGTGGTATTTGTTGTCGCTGAACACCGGCAGGGAGTAGTCGGGGTAGGCGATATTGTAGGTGAACTGCGCCATCTTCTCCATCGTGTCGAGATACGACTGGGGGAACTCGCCGCGGTAGCCGTTGGCGTCCATCATGCGGAGCGCCTTGCCGAAGATACCGACGCAGGCCATATGGTAGCCGGGGTCGAGCTCGTACTGCACGCCGTCGGGGTACACCTGCTTTACGATTTCGCGGTTGAGGATGTCGACACCGGCCTCGCGCCATGCCTTGGCATCCTTGAACTCGGGGAAGAACGAGCCGGCGAAAATCACGCGCTGCGCCTCGAAGAGGAGGTGGTTGCCCTCCTTGGAGTAGTGGCTGTTGGCGAAAGTAGCGTGGCGGTGGTAGTTGTCGAGGAAGTCAATGAGGAATTCCGGGGTGAACTCCGCGGAGGGGAGGAAAAGCTCGAACTGCTCAATCTGGTGCTCCAGGCGGTCGCAAACCTCCAGGGGGCGCCAGGCGAAGTAAACATTGTCGACCTCCTCCATGTCCTTGTCCTTTATGCCGGAAAACTCGGTAAGGGGGTTCTTCTTGATCCAGTCGCGGTACTGGAGCACCCATTCGCGGGCGTACTTCTCGTCGCCGGTAACGCGGTAAGCCTTACCCATGGGCACCCACCACTTGGTGCGGTGGAGCTGCCAGCGGAGCTCGTTGTCCTTCACGGGCCAGTACTGCCAGTTGATGTCGTCGCCGTAGAAATACGAGGGCTGGTAGCCCTTGTGCACGAAGAACTTGTGTTCGAGCCCTTCGTCGGCCCATCGGCGCTCCTCCTTGGTGAGGCGCGGCTTTTTGGGGTCTACGCCGATGCTCTTCACCCCGGTGCGGTTCTTGAAATAGTCAAGCAGCTCCGCGGATGCCAGCGAGTCGTTGCCCTGCTTGTGGAGCTCGGCAACCTTTTCAAGTCCGGGACGCGAGAGGTCGAGGAGGTCGAGCACCTGCCCCGCGTCGGCACCTCGGAGCGCCAGCGCGGGCAGCAGGGCCGCCACACATAATACTTTCTTTATCAAATCCATAAATTATTGTGATGATGTTAGGTCGCGGGTTAGAAACCATTGTTGTTCACGCCGCCCAGCGCGTGGTTGCTCTGCATCTCCTTGAGGGGGATCGGGAAGAGCTCGTGCTGGCCGTGGATGAAGTTCTGGTAAGCCTGGTAGGGCTTCGTGGAGCCGGAGTTGAGGCTCGAACGCTCGCCGAAGAGCTTGATGGCCTTGTCGAGCACGCCCCAGCGGATGAGGTCATACTTGCGCTGCCCCTCGAAGGCGAGCTCCAGCCCGCGCTCGAAGTAGAGCGCCATACGCACCTTCCCCTGTTCCGACGAGTCGTCGAGATACTCGTTGACCGGCATCTTGGCCAGGTTGCGGCCAATGAAGCGCTGGTAGTTTGAGGTAGTGATGGGGGTAGCTCCGGCGCGTTCGCGCACCGAGTTGAGCAGCGTCCAGGCCTCGGGGGTCTCGCCCAGCTCGTTGTAAGCCTCGGCGGCCATCAGCACCACGTCGGCGTAGCGCAGGGGGCAGAAGTTCACGTCGCCGTAGTTCATATTCTTGTTGGCCTGTCCGGCGGGCATCCATTCGCGGCGCCACTTGCCGAGGTACCACGAGGTGCGCTGGCGCTCCTGCTTGACGTGCTCCTTCTTGGCGGAATCCCAGGTGTAGCGGTAGGTGCACACCACGATGTCGCGGCGCTGGTCGACCTCCTCGTAGAAGTCATACCACTCGGGCACCACGAGGAAGAATCCCTGGCCGCGGCCCATATAGTTGGCCGACTCAGTGGTGGCCAGGCCGGTGGGCGCTGCCACCACGGGTCCGTTGTAGATGCCCCATGCCGAACCGTTGCGGCGACCCTGGTCATGGTACATAGCCACCTCCCAGAGGTTCTCCTTGCTGTTGAGCACCGAGCCGGAAACATCCTTGAAGAGCTGGCCGAAGCCGCCCGGATAGAAGTCGTGGTAGCCGTTGGCCTTGAAAGCCTCCCACTGCTCGATCACCGAGTTGTAGCACTCGCGGCGCACGGAGGCCGAGGGGCGGTTGAACGAGCCGTCGGGGGCGAGCCAGTAGCCGGCGCGCTGAAGCTGGACGCGCATAAGCAGGGCGCGGGCAGCGCCCTGGGTGGCGCGTTCGGGCGAAACACCCTCGGCAGCCCAGGGGAGCTGCTCGATGGCCCGGGAGAGGTCCTCGATCACCCGCGCGTACAGGTCGTCGTGGCTCATACGGGGGCGGAACGAGGATTCATAGCCCGTGGCGGGTTCGGTAGTGAATGGTACCTCGCCCCAGTACTTGATCAGGTCGAAGGTGAGGAACGCGCGGAGGAAACGGGCCTCCCCTTCGAGGCGGCGCAGGTCGGCGTCGGTCTCGAAATCGGGCATCGCGGCGATACCCTTCACGGCCACGTTGGCGCGGTCGATACCCTGGTACTTCATACGCCATAGATACTCAATCCAGTCGTTGCCCGAGTTGTAGCGGTAGTGGGATATGTCGTTGATCTTGTTGTCGGACTGCGTGCGCGACGCGAAATACATATCGTCGGAAGCGGGCATCGCCATCTCGTCCTGGCCGTAATGGTTATAGTCGGAGATGGAGCTCATGATCCCGAGGATAGCCATATCGGCCTTCTCCGCGTCGGCGAAATAGGTGTCCTTGTCGTAGCCCGAGGAGGGGGTCTCCGTCAGGAGGTCGTCGCAGGAGCTTAACATGGCCCCGGCAAGGAGGAACGAAAGGAATTTATATGCTGTCTTCATATTCTTGAATACTTAGGAGAGATTAGAATGTGAGGTTGAGGCCGAAAAGGAAGGTGCGGCTCAGAGGATAGGCGCCGAAGTCGACACCGGGGGTGAGGGGCGAGCGCATGGTCGACACCTCGGGGTCGAAGCCGGTGTACTTGGTCCAGGTATAGAGGTTGTTTCCGGTGAAGTAGAGGCGCGCCTTGGTTAGGCCGAGCTTGCGCATGAACGCCTTGCGCTCAAGGGTGTAACCGAAAGTGATATTCGAGAGCTTGATGTAGGAAGCGTCCTCGACACCCCAGGAGTGAACGTAGCTGTCGCCGTTTTCAAGGTCGTAGTAGGCGGCCACGGTCTTACCCTCGTTCATAGCGGCGAGCTGCGCGGGGTCGGTCACGATGTTGCCGCTCTTGTCGATGGTCATCCAGCGGTTTGAGCTGTTCACGATGTCGAGCGAGTTGTTGTTCTGGGTACCTACCTTGGCGGCCACGAGCTTGGTCGCGTTGAGCACGTCGTTGCCCCAGCTGAAGGTAAAGAACACGCTCAGGTCGAACCCTTTCCAGGTCAGCGAGTTGTTGAAACCACCGTAGAGCTTGGGAGCGGCGTGGCCGATCACGGTCTTGTCGCGCTCGTCGATTATGCCGTTGTGGTCGAGGTCCTTGAACTTCCACATACCCGGCTTCACGAGGTTGGGGTTGGTCTGGTAGGGGACGTTCTCCTTGAGGGTGTACTCCTTCGTGCGGGGGTTGTAGTCGAAGTCGCTCACTTGGTAGAGCCCCTCGGTAACGAAGCCGTAGAACTGTCCCACGGGCTTACCCTCCTGGAGCAGGTGGGTGTTCTGGTTAAAGCCGAAGCGGGCCTCGTAGAGCTGGCTGTCGCCGCCCACGAGCGAGGTGATTTTGTTCTCGTTGTGGGTGAGGGTCAGGGTGGAGTTCCACTGGAAGTCGCGGGTCGCGATGTTCACCGAGTTGATGGCGATGTCGACACCCATATTGCGGGTGGCGCCGGCGTTGATGAGCATCGTCTGGTAGCCCGACGACATGGGGAGGGTCGCGTTGAGCAGCAGGTTGTTACTGTTGTTGATGTAGAACTCGGGCGAGATGGTGAGGCGCTGGTTGAAGAAACCGAGGTCGATGCCGACGTTGAAAGTCTTGTTGGACTCCCATTTGAGGTCGGGGTTGGCGATCCGGGTCACGGCGTAGCCCGGACGGGTGGCGTCGCCCACGGCGGTGAGGATGCGCTCCATCAGCGCCAGCGAGTTGTAGGAACCGATACGGTTGTTACCCGCCAGACCATAACCAGTGCGGATCTTCAGGTCGGAGAAGATGTCGAGATTCTTGATGAAATCCTCCTCGGCAAGGCGCCACGCGGCGGAAACTGCGGGGAAGTAGCCCCACTTATTGTTCTTGCCGAACTTCGAGGAACCGTCGGCGCGGAAGGTCGCGGTGAATATGTACTTCGACTTGTAGTCGTAGTTGAGGCGGGCGAAGAACGAGAGCAGGTGGTCGTCGTCGTTAAACGAGGAGTTGGCCGCCGAGGGGGTGCCGAGCCCCATGTCGTCGAGGATGAAGTCGTCGGTGGGGAGGTCCTTCACACCGGTCTCGACGTACTGGGTCCAGCGCTTCACATACTCCTGGCCGAGCTGGAAGGCGATGTGGTGGGTCTTCTTGATACGCTTGTCGTAGGAGAGCACGTTGGATGTCGAGAATGAACCGGCCTCGGTTGTGCGCACGCTGCCGAAAATACCGCTGCGGCGGCCGAGAATCGAGTTGGGGCCGTAGAAGAGCGAGCGGCGGGTGTTCTGGTAACGGGTACCGTTGGTCGAGCGGAAGGTCCAGCCGCGGCCGAGCTTGAAGGTGAGGGTAGCCACGGCCTGGATGGTGCGGATCTTGCGGTCGTCCTTTTCGGAAGCGGCGGCGAGCACGGGGTTCACCAGCGTGTTGCCGGAGTCATCCTGAAGGATGGGGTCGTCGTAGTAGAGGAGTTCGGAGTCCTTGCCGCGGATACCGATAGTCGGGCGGTAGGCGAGAATCTGGGCGAGCTTGTTGAAGCGGGCGTCGACGTTGGAGCCGCCGGAGTTGGTGCCGTTACCGGCCACGCCGGCGCCGGTGATGGTCTGCACATCGTAGCTGATACGGCCATTGATGCTCAGACGCTTGCTCACATCGGAGCGGATGTTGGCCGAAATCGAGTGCTTGTCGGAGCCGGAGTGGATCATGGCACCCTCGTCGTTATAGTAGCCGTACGACATATAGTAGTTGAGCTTCTTGTTGCCGCCGCTCACGGTGAGGCGGTAGCTCTGTGCCAGGGTGGTGCGGCCCATTGTGCGGTCGAGCCAGTCGATACCGGGGCGGTTGCCGTAGTTGGCGTGGATGTCGGCGAAGCCGCCGTAGCGGGCCTGCCAACTGTTCATGCCGCCGTCCTCGGGCGAGGTCGAGCTGAGGCGCCCGATGGTGCGCTCGTAGTCGGCGAGCACGAACTCCTCGGTAGAGAGCATCTTGAGCTTGTTGGCGAGCTTGCGCCAGCCCACATAGGCATCGAAAGTCACGGTGGCCTTACCGTCGGAGTCTGCGCCGCTCTTGGTTGTGATGAGCACTACACCGTTGGCGCCGCGGGCACCGTAGATGGCGGTCGCGGAGGCATCCTTGAGCACGTCGATGCTCTCGATGTCGTTGGGGTTGATATTGCTCATGCCATCCTCGTTGGGCACGCCGTCGATGATGTAGAGCGGGGAGTTGTCCTGGGTGATCGAGATACCGCCGCGCACGCGCACCGAGGGGGTGGCGCCGGGCTGGCCGTCGGTCTGCACGATCTGCACACCCGACATACGGCCGGCGAGGGCCTGGGTGGCATCGCCCCCGGGGGTCTTCATCATTTCGGAACCCTTCACCGAGGAAACGGAGCCGGTGAGGTCCTTGCGCTTGACGGTGGCGTAGCCGATCACGACAACCTCGTCGAGGGCCTGCATGGCGGGCTTCAGAACCACGTCGATTTTATTGCGGCCGTTCACGGCCTCCTCCTTCGGCTCGCAGCCGAGATAGGTGAACAGGAGCACCGCCTTGCGGGGCTTGTCGACCTGGATGGTGTACACGCCGTTGACGTCGGTGACAACCTTGGTCTTGGTGCCTTTCACCTCGACCACGCCACCGATAACCTCAAGCCCTTCGTTGTCGAGGACGGTGCCGGTCACCGTCAGCGGCGCTGCCAGGGCCGAGGGGGCGCACATCACCAGGGCCAGGACCGCCATAAGGAGGACCATAGCTTTGCGCGATGCTTCAGATATTATTTTTTCCATTTTGCTGATTGGTCAATGATTGGGTGGATATGTTATCGTATGGAGCGGGAACCCATCTGGGCCTCGTCGACCAGTTCGAGGGTCTTGCCGTCGACGATGAGGGTCGAGTTGGTGTAGCCGCGGCGGTAGGAGGCTCCGTCGAGAGTGGTAACCTCGGCCGAGGTTCCGGCATCGAGCAGGGCGCCGGTGCGGGTGTTCTCAATCTTGAGCGCCGCGGGGAGGGCGGGGTCGAGGGTGGCGGTGACGCGCCAGTCGTCGATCACATAGCTGTCGCCGTCGCGCTTCACCTGCGAGAACTCGTCGGCGATGTTCGAGGGCTGGATGATGGCCAGCACCCTCACGGCGGGAGCGTTCTCGACTTTGGCGGTGAAGTGCCACTGGTCGGGATAGGCATCGCCCTGGGTGGCGGGGGGCACGAGGAACTTCGAGGTCTGCGACATCTCGGCCTTCGAGGAGGTCAGTAGCGTCACGCGGCAGTGGTTGCGGTCGGTTTTGTTCTCGGTGGTGAGAATGCCGTTCTCCGCGTCGATGTCGAACTCAACCGGGCTGTGGAGGAGCCATTCCCAGCGGGCGGCCTCGGAAGCCTCCAGTTCATCGTAAATCACGGCGATACCGGGCTTGAGCATCACCAGGTGGCGGTAGTAGCGTGTCAGCGGAGTCGGGCCGAAGCCATTCTCGGGGGTCTGCTCCACTCCGGCGTTCTTGAAGTTGGTGAGCCACATCTCGTCGTCGGTGAAGCCGCAGTAGGCGTTCGAAGCGTCGCCGAGGGCGTAGGCTATCGAGTTGGCCGAACCAGCGCGGAGTATGCGCCCGTATGCCTTGGTTGTGTAGGGCTGGCCTATGCCGTTAACCAGGATGGTGTTGTGGCCGCGGCTGTGGCGGTACCACATAAGGTTATGGGCGTCGCTGAAGCTCTGGTAGTAGCCCGAGGAGCAGAAAATCGTCTTGCCGCCGTACACCATGTTGAAGGCGTTCTGGCTCGAAGTGGTGTGCGAGCCGGAGCCGTACTGGCTGGAGCGGAACCCGAGGGCGAGGTCGTCGGAAGTCTCGGTGAGCGACGAGTGGATCGTCACCTCGCCGGCATCCTTGTACCAGGTGAGCAGGGGCACGTCGTCGGGGAGCGAGGCGCGGTAGGTATCCTCGTTACACATACGGTAGATGCGCATTTCCCAGTCGTCGCGCACCAGGTCGGGGCGGCTTGTGGCGTACCACGAAGCGTAGCCGTCGCCCACCTCGCGGGCCAGGAAGTCGGCGAACGCCGCCATCTGACGGTTGGGTTCGGGGTTCTTCTCGTGGCCGTCGCCGAAACCGGTGTTGGCGCCTACGGGGGGCATATTAAAGGCCAGGGCCTGCCCGGCGTTCTGGTACCAGGGGTGGCGGGTGAAGTCGGTACGGGTGATGTAGCTGAGCATCATCGCCATATAGGCCAGGGTCTTGGAGTTGGTGGTGAAGTAGCCGGTGCCGTTGTGCCACACGCCGTCGCGGTTGAAGCCGGAGGCCGGGGCGCGGGCCGTCCACAGTTCATAGAGGTATTCGAGCAGGGTCAGCGCGTCGGGGTACTCGGCGCGGTCGTAGAGCGTCAGGGCCGAGAAGAACATCAGGCGGTAGTTGATCTGCCAGAAGTGGTTGTCGAAGATATGGTTCTCCTCGTAACCGCGGCTGGAGCGGTAGAAGCGGCGGCACTGGTCGGAAACGAACTTTTCAGCGGCCTGGCGGAGCGCCGGGTCGAGCCGGTCGGCCAGGAGGTCGTAAACCGCGGCGTGCGCATAGGTCACGGTGGAGGTGATGAAGTTGTCGCTATAGAGCACCGAGGTCGAGCAGGGGTTGGCGATCATGGCCTCCAGGAGCGACACGAGCTTCTGGGCGTACTGCTCGTCGCGGGTGAGCAGATAGGCCTGATAGAGGTACTCTACATTCTGGTAGAGCTTGTCGTGGGAGGCGTAAAGCCCCTTGAGCTCGGTGGCGTAGTCGGTTTTGAGAGCGGTGCCGGCGCGCTGGATCAGCGACTTATACTCGGGGTGCTCGGGAGCCTTCTGCCGGGCGGTTGCCAGCTTGGCGTCGAGGAAGCAGTAGAGGCGGGGCGAGAACTGGGGAGCCATCTGCAGGAAGGTCTCCCAGGTGGGTGTCACGAACACGGGCTCGCTACCCTTGACCTCGAACGAGTAGGTGTCGCTCCAGGGCTGTGCCTCCCCCGAGGAGCTGACGTTGCGGAAACGCCAGTACCAGGTGCCCTGTTCGAGTTGGCGGTGGGGGTTCCACATATTCCACGCCACCGGCTCGGATACCTCGGTTGCCCCCTCCGCGAAATCCGCGGAGGTCGAGAGGGCGAACTGGAGGTAGGTGTGGGTCTTCATCTTCTGCGGCACGATCAGGGGCGCCGGGTTGATGTAGAGCTCGTTGGTCGAACGGGGATAGGGCACGGTGCGCATCTTCTCGTGATACTCCGAGGGGGAGTCGAGCACGGGCGACTCGATGACCTCGCCGTCGGGGTCGGGCACAACCAGCGGGGCGTCGTCGGCCGCGCACCCGGCGAGAAGGAGCGCCGCGGATGCTATCGTTATGAACTTGTTCATCATCATTGCAAGAGGTATCGGGGAAGAGAGTGGATTATTCAAAGATGGTGATCATCGGGCGGCCGAGAACCGACTGGGTCTTGGTCTTGACGTCGATCTGCGAGAACTTAACGGTTCCGTTGGTGCCGTTCTCGGTGGCGGTGAGGCTGGTGCCCTGGATGTTACCGTTGGAGTTGACGGAGCAGGTGCCGTACATACAGTTGGCAAACGGGTCGCGGTCGAAGATGGTGTTCAGCGGGAAGAGGGCGCGGAACTCGCGGGTGCCCGTGGGCGAACCGGCTATCACCTCGTTGCGCAGGTTGGTGGTGACCATGAGCATGCTCATCCATTCCTCCATCTGCGCGCGGGCGGGGAGGTACCAATCGGTGGTGTTGGCGCCGGCCTCCATAGCGTGTTCCGAGGTCCAGGCGTTCCAGGCTTCAACGAAGGCCGACTCGCCGAGTCCTTCAAGGATGGTGGCGCTGTTCTGGGTGCCGTTCACGAGGGTTTCGGCAGGGGTGAACCCGGCGGTGATGGTGGCGGCGTTGAACTGGGCGCGGGCTTTGGCCACATTCTCGATAGCCACGGCGTAAGCCTTGATGGTCTTGCCGGCATACTTTTCTGGATAGAGGCCGATGTTGTCGCCCGACATGGCACCCATATAGAACACGATGCCCACAGCCGAGAAGGGATCCAGAGTGGCGCGACCCTTGGCGTTGATGTAGGAGCCGAGCACCATCTCGACGTTGCGGTCGGGGTCGTTTACGAACTCGTTGTCAATCGAAACCTCAACGTTGAGGTCCTGGGTCTCGGCGCGGGTGATTTCAGCCACAGCGTTGACCGTGTAGTTGGCGTCGAGGGGTATGGAGTTCTTCACGATGGTCATCTTCTGGTCGCCGCGGCCGCTCACCTGCAGGGTGATGGGCTTGTCGAGTTTAGCCATATTGGAGGGGGCGAAAATCATATTGGTGAACCAGGGGGCCTGCGAGGGGTCAAACGAGTCGTTGGTATAGCTTACGGCGGTGAAAGCCTCCTTGTCGCAGGTGCCGTCGATCACGTTGTACCCGGCGGGTGCGTTGTAGCTCACCTTGATGAGCTTGGCACCGTCGGCCATCTCGGGATTCTTCGGGGTGAAGTTGAGCTTGATCATCGGGCGTTTGAGAGTGACGGTCGCACCGTTCTCAAGCTTTGTGAGCACGCCGGCGAAAGCGTCCATAGCCGCTATGCAGTCGGCATCGGCGAGATTGAAAGCGGTCTCGCTGTATGTGATGTTCGACAGGTCGTCGCTATTGTAGATCTTGGGATTGTTCAGGGGGTCGTCGGGAGTGTATTCGGCCCAGAAAGCGGCCTTTGTGGCCCCGTTGGCGATATCTTTCGCATGGAGTACGAATTCGGCAGTGCCGGACGAGGCGTTCATCACCTCGCGGGAGCCGACAGCCACGCCATCGTCGGCGAAGAGCTGCATCACGCACTTCAAAGTGTAGCCGGGGATGGCCTCCACGCCGGAGCGGCTGCCGGCCTCGGCACCCTGGGTAGCCACGCGCACCACGATATCGCCTTTGGGCGTGCCGGCGGGGGTAATATCTTCGGTGTTGGAGCAGGAGCCCATTGCGAGCAGCGCGGCGGCACCGAGTAAGAGGTTATGTATCTTGTTCATTGATAGTATCATCTTTAAAGTTTACGCTCGAAATAAAATCCTTGTTGCCGACGAGCCGCGGCCTGATTGGTTTGAAAAATACTCCGGGAGCCGGGGGGAGCCCCTCCGGCTCCCGGGTATTTCGCTGAAAGCGCTTCAGCTTCCTACTTAATCGTAATTATACGTTGGGGGGATTATTCAAACACGGTGAACATAGCGCGGCAAAGCGCGGGACGATTCGCACTCTTCACAAGCCCGAGAGCGGCAGCTCCGGCAAATGTCACTTTGCCATCAGCGATATTTATACGAACCTGGGAGTAGTCAGGCTCGGCAGAGGTGTTAACAGTTGACGAAACGTACATAACTGTTTTCATCTCATCAATCATAGAATCCTCAGGGAACAGCGCGCGGAAAGCCTCGCTTCCGGTCGGAGCGATGGGTTCAGCGGCAGAGCCTGTGGGGAATACCATGCCAATGAAGTTCAGAAGGTGCTCTTTGGTAGGAATGTACCAATCAGTCACATTTTCAGTAGAAAGGGCATGGGCAGCGGTCCAGGTGTTGTAAGCGTCGATGATAGCGGAACCTGCGAGCTTCTGAAGCATATAGGGAGTGGTCTGAGTTCCGTTGGTAGTAGTCTTTTCGTTAGACTCGAACACATTGCCATAAGCCTCAGCGCCACAGCTGAGACGCTTGTTTGCCACATTCTCAATAGCTACAGCGTAACCTTTGATGGTCTTGCCGGCATACTTGGCGGGATAATTCTCAATGACATCACCTTCGAACGCGCCCATGTGGTAAACGATACCCACGGCAGCGGTCTTGTCGTTGGTGGCGTTGCCGGCCGCGTCAACGTAGCTGCCTACCTCGAACACGGCGGGCTTGGGCTCGTTCTCGAAGTCGCCGTCGATGCCGACGTTCACGTCGAGGTCGAGAGTCTCGTCGCCACCGCCGTTGGTGAGTTCAGCCTTGGCGTTAACGATGTAGTTGGCATCGAGGGGGAGGGTTCCGGCCTCGATGGTGAGGGTCTTGCTGACACCGCCGCCGATGGTCATAGTGATCGGCTGGTCGAACTTCGACATATTGGCGGGAGCGAAGATGAAGCTGGAGAACCAAGCGCCCTTGGCGGCGGGGTCGAACGAGGCGTTGTCGTAGGTGAGAGCCTGGGCGGAAGCGGCCTCGCAGTTGCCGGTCAGCACGTTGTAGGCCGAGGGAGCGGTGTAGGCCACCTTGAGGGTGGTAGCGCCGGCAGCGGCCTCGGGGTTGGTCGGAGCGAAGTTGAACTGGATCATCGGGCGGGTCAGCGTGGCCGAAGCGCCGTTGGTGAGGGTGGTGATCGTACCGGCGAAAGCGTCGGCGGCGGCCATCAGATTGGCGTCGGCCATATTAAATTCGGTGACGTTGTAGCTGATGTTAGTGAGGTCGGCGCTGTTGTAAACCTTGGAGCCGGTAGCGGTGGGAACGTATTCAGCCCAGAAGAGAGCCTTGGAGGCGCCGGCGTCGAGGTCGGCGGCCTTGATGACGAAGGAAGCCTTGCCGGCAGCGGCGGAGGCGGTAGCCTGGGTGCCTACGGTGGCGCCGTTGTCGTCGAGAAGCTGCATGACGCATTTCAGTTCGTAACCGTCGACGGTGGCGAGAGCGCGGCTCGCGATGCCGGACTCAGTTGCCACGCTGACAGCGATGTCGGTAGTGGCGGCGGGATTGGCCACTTCCTCGGAAGCGCACGCGGTCATGGCGAAAGCGGCGCCGAATCCGAAGAGGATTTTAGAAAAATTTTTCATATCGATATTAAACTTTAAAGTTGATTGTTCCTTGAATTATAATTTGCCGAGGTCGATGTCGACAACGCCGTCGTAGGCGGTGTCAACCGACACGGAGCCGTCGTCGGTGCCGGTCATGAAGCGGCCCGAAATAACAGTATTGTAGCCCTGCACCACGGGGATGGTGAACACGGTGCGCGAAACCTGCTGGTTCTTCTCGTTGAGGATTTCGACCTCCACGGGGATCTTCGATCCGGCGTCGCCCGGCTCAACGAGGCAGTAGTCGAAGCCCAGGCGTATGGAGGCCTGGTCGCCCGACCAGTTCTCGCTCTTGAGGGTGGTCTTGTAGAAGAGGTACGAGAGGAAGTTCTTGGGCACGTTCTGGAGCACGTTGTAGCCGGTGGCGCGGTAGTCGGCGTAGCGCACGCGCACGGTGAACTCCGAGCCGGAAATCTGACCGTCGGCCAGGCGCTGGCGGAAGGCACCGAGGTCGGTGGTGATGATTTCATAACGGCCCACGGGGCGCTCAAGCTCCACATCGAGCGAAACGCTGGCGGCCCACTCGTCGCGGTACTGGCGCAGGTCGAGGTCGGCGCGGCCGCGGAAGCAGTCCTTGCGGTCGTTGTTGCCAACGTAGTTGTTGCCCTGGGGGAGCACCGGGGTAAGCGATGTCACGTCGTAGTAGAGGTTGGTCTCCATCTCCTCGGTCTTCACATAGTCGCTCCACACCAATACCTTGTACTGGCGGGCGTTGAGGCGGAACTTGGTCTGGAGGGTGTATTCCTTTTTACCTTCGACGATTTTCTCGTAGGACACCTGGCGCTGGGCCACGGTGCCGTCGGGGAGGACGGCCTCCACCACGAAGCGGCGGGTGAACTCGTCGGTAACCTCGGGCACCAGGGCCTCGTAGGCCCCCTCGGTGTCGGGGAGTTCGAGATTGAGGTCAACGGCGACCTCGACGTTAACCTGGGTGGGGTCAACCCCCTGGCCCTTGGGTTCCTGAGTCAGCGTGCAGCCGGTCCAGAGCATGGCGCTGGCGGCTATCGCGGCAGAAAATAGAAACTTTTTCATTGCTATAGGGTAAATGGTTGGGGGTTAGAATGAGTAGGCGAGAGTGATGCCGAGGCGGGTCGGACCGAAGTAGTGCTTGGTGCGGGTGTCGATCAGCGCGCCGTCGGTGATGTTGTAGTAGGTGTTGTAGCGGGTGTTGACGTAGCCCACGCCGAGCGAGAACTCGGCCTTCCAGCCGCGGCCCATGTTGAGGGTGTAGGCGTAGAGGATGCTGGCACCCATGGCGGGGCGGCAGTCCGACTGGTAGCGGTCATCGTCCCAGCGGGCATTGTACCAGGCCAGGTCGAAGTCGGCTCCGACGGCGTGGCCGTTGCCGGGCTTCGAGAACCAGTATTTAACGCCGGGCTGAAGTGCCACGGTGCGCAGGCCGCGGGTCTCTTTCCAGTCCCAGAGGCTCCAGATCACGGGGAGCTCGGCGGTCCAGTGGTCGGCAAACTGGCATTCGTAGGCGAGGTTGAGCACGCCGAACGCGTCGTAGGCCAGGTTGGTTTTCAGGGCCATATAGAGGCCATTAGAAGGCGCGGTGAAGGTTTCAGCAGCCTTGGCGGCTTTCTTTCCACCCTTTTTCCCGCCTTTATTACCCCCCTTGGGAGCGGCGGCGGCAGCTTCTTTCGCAGCGGGAGCTGAAGGCTTGGAAGCCTTCGCTCCTTTCTGGGCCGTCTTCTCAACCGGGGCCGAGGTGCGGATCCTCGGAGCCTGGGCGCTCACCGTGGCGAGCCCCGGCAGCATTATGGCCAACAGAATAATCGCAAGTTTTTTCATTGGTCTTTATCAGGTCTGTGTTTGTGATGATGTTAGATTTCCAGGTCGGGAACCACGTCGGTGAGGGTGGTGACGTAGCCGTTCTCGTTGACGATTGTCTCCTCTCCCTCGTAGGAGATGGACACATTCTCCTCACCCTCCTTGCGCACCAGGAACGAGGGCTTACCCTCGGTGGTGAGGTTCACGTTGATCAGCCAGCCGGGAACGCGGATGGTGCCGTCGCGGCGGATGCTGGGCTTCACCGAGGGGTGCTTCAGGGCGTGGCTGTTGACCAGCGCGGCGAAGCGGTAGACGGGAGCCTTTTCCGACTTGCCGGTGAAGTGGTGGTGGTTGGGGTACTTCTTGAAGTTACCCTTGGCGTCACCCTTGAGCCAGTTGGTGGCGGGCACGAAGAACTGGTCGGTGGTGTCGCACTCCAGGGCGCCGGAGGAGAAGAGGAAGGCGTCGGCCTGCGCGCCGCGGTTGATGGTGTTCAGGTGGACGTAGGCGGGGTTCTCCTGCTGGTCGAACTCGATCGGGCCGGCCACGGAGTGGAGCAGGTAGTGCCACGATACGGGCTGGTCGGCCTCAAGCTCGTCGTAAACCAGGATCCAGCCGTTGCTGCCGAGGTCCACGATGTGGCGGCGGAACTTCTTGACGTGGTTGTCGTCCCAGCCGTTCTCCTTGCTGAACTCGACGTCGCTCTGCTGGCCGCGTTCGAGCCAGAGGGGCGAAATCACCTTGCCGTAGGCGTTCGAGGCGTCGCCGACAACGTAGTTGAGCTTGTCGCTGTTGTAGTAGCGGGGGATCCAGCCGTAACCCTCAACGCCGATGCGCTGGTTGTTGCCGTCGGGGAGGATGGTGTTATGGGCGCGGGAAGCGCGGTGGCACAGAATCGAGTGGAGGTCGGTGAAGGAGGTGTGGTGGCCGGAGCTGTAGAAGAGGGGACGGCCGCCGTAGAAGGTGTTGAAAGCGTTCTGGTTGGAGATGGCGTGGGAGGTCGAGCCGTAGGGCGACGAGCGGAAGCTCCACATGGAGTTAGCGCCGTTGCGGTCCCAGTTGTTGCAGGCCGACGAGAGGCCGCTTTCGGGGAAGGTGTAGCCCGACATAAGGGCAGTCAGGCCCGGGCCGGTGGGGAGGGGCTTGTCGCACTGCAGGCGGAACCAGGAGAGGTCGCCGGGCTTGGCGAGGTGGGCCTTCTTGAGGTAATCGGGCTCCTTTTCGAGCGTGCGGCGCACGAAGTCGGCGGCGATGCTGTTGTTGCGCACGCGGGCCATGGCGTCGAGGTAGCCGATTCGGATGGAGTTCGGGCGGTTCACATTCTGGTGGGAGCTGCCGTTACCGGCCGATTTCTGGAACGGGGGGCAGTGGTAGATGGTGTAGAGAGTGTTGTTGTCGTACCAGGGGTCGGAGAAGAAGTCGTAGCCGGTCACGCGGGAGTAGAACCAGGGCATCTCGACCAGGGTGCGGGTGTTCACGGTGAAGTAGGAGTCGCCGTTGTGCCACGCGCCGTCGCGGTTGAGGCCGGGGAAGCGGCAGAGCCACACGTTGTAGCAGTAGTCGGCCCAGAGGTCGCTCTCGGGGAGGTCGCCGTAGGTCGCGTACACGGCCATGGAGGTGATGCGGAAGTTCATCTGCCAGAGGTGGTTCTCGGCGATGTGGTTCTCCAGGTAGTTGTTATAATGGTTGTACATCTTGGCGATGCGGGGGCGGAGCTGGGCGAGGAATTCTTTCTTCTGGTCGTCGGTCATGAAGTTGAAGAAGGAGTCGTAGGCCATAGACGCGAGCGACACGATGGCGCCGTCGTTGAAGTCGCCCTGAACGTTGGGGTTGTCGCTCCACTTGAACATGGTGGTGATGCGCTTGATGGCCTCGTCGGCGTACTTGCGGTCCTTGGTGAGGACGTAGGCGCGGATCAGGGCCTCGCAGGTGCTCTCCTCGGCGTCGATGATGCGGCGCGACTCGCGGGTGAGGTAAGCCTTGACCTGCTGCTGGTTAGTGAGCGATTTCACCTTGTCGGTACGGATATCCTCGACGCGCTTCATAGGCTCAACGAGGGCCTTGTCGGCCACGTCGAGATACCAGCGGTATTCGGGCTTATCCTTGGCGCCCTCGATGAAGTCGTCCCAGTTGGCCGCGTCGACCAGGATGCGGGGGTGGGTCGCGGGGAGCTTGGCGATGAACTCCTTATAGGAGGGGGGAGTGAAAGCCTTGGGGTTGTCGACCACGGTGAAGGTGTACACCGGGCTCCAATCCTCCTTGCCGTCCTCGTTGACGAAGGCGTGCTGCCAGTACCAGGTGCCGGCGGCCAGCGGCTTTTCGGGGTTGTAGAAGGGCCAGATACGGTCGACCGTCACGGTGTTCCCCTCGGGGAAGCTCTTGTCGGTCGAGTAGCGGAGCTTGTACTTGAGTTTTGACTTGTCGACTTTCTTGACGGTGTGTTCCATGCCGTCGAGCGGGGCGCCCTTGCCGCGGGCCCAGGCCGGCATCGGCCACTGGAACGAGATGGCGCGCTCGCTCTCCACCCAGCCGTCGGCGGGATAAGGAGTGTCGCGGCTTTCATGCATCAGACTTACGTCGGTCAGTCGGATATTGGCGTCCTGCGCGGCGGTGTAAGGGTTCGCGGCGGCGAGCAGAAGGCCAAGGCTAAACAGTATCTTTTTCATCAGGATATTGATTGGTCGTTTTCGATGGTATTCTGTAGTAATCTGCTTGAATATTCGGGGTAGTCAGGAGGGTCACCGCCGGCGACCCGCGCCGGGCAGTTTTGATAACGCAAAATTAGTCAGAAGTAATATATATTGTATGTTAACAGCGTGTTGAATTATGTTATTTCTGACTTATGGTATCCCGCATTTGTTGAAAAAACACCTTTCGGAGCCATTCGCGGCGCGTTTACAGCGCTTTCCGTGTCGTCGGGGCGCCCTTCCCGCCTGTACAGAGGGGTTTACTTTACGACTACTTCGAGGGGGTGTTCGAGGCGCTGGCGGAAGTTGGCGAGGTAGTCGGTCCAGCTCTCCCAGTCGGGCATGAAGCCTTTCGACCACCCCGAACCCCAGTAGTAAACGTACGGGGTGCCGGGCTGGTAGGCACCCTTGGCAAGCAGATGGGCCACGGCGTCACCCTCGGCCTGGGGCATCGGGCTGAGCACGATGGTGTCGGCCTGGGGGGCGACCACCCCGACGTAGATCACGCCGTTCTGCCCGTCGGGGTTGTCGGTAAGGTCGGCGCACGCCATGAAGGAGTTCTCGTTGTCGAGGATGTAGCCGTCGGGGTTGTGGCGGTGGAGCACTATGCCGGGAGCCACGGTGGCCTCACGCGAGAGCCCCTCGTAGCGCACCTCGGCGCGGTTGAGAAATTCGCCGCTGTCGAGCGAAATCAGGCGCGTCTCGCGCACGGTCGAGTCGTTGCCGAAAGCTCCGGCGGGATAGGTGAGTCTCACGGTGAAGCGGAGCGGGCCGTTGTCGAGTATCTCGTAACTCTCGAAGCACCAGGGATATGTGATCACCCCGGCGGAGTCAAGGAGGGCGGCGGTGCCGGCACCGAGGGTCGGGCCGACGGTGTATACGTCCATACCCTCGCCGTGGTCCTCGTGGAAATTGGCGATTTTGGCGAACGCGTCGCGGTAGCGCTTGGCCACCACGGGGTGGGTCACCGACTTGGTCCACACGTCATAGCCGAATGCGCGCTCGCCGGTGGCCTGGAGCGCGGGGCCGTAGGCGCGGTAGGCGGCTTTCTCGTTCTCCCAGGTGAGGTCGTCCTTGCGGCGGGGGTAGAAATCGCCGCACACCACGGTGTCGACCGGCGCGGGGGTGCCGGCGGCTATGGTGTAGACCGTCTTGGAGTTGGGAGCCACAGTGGCGGGGAACACCACCAGGGAGTCGAAAGTAATCTGATAGGGCACCTCGGCCTCGGAAGCGTCGGTGATCACGAAGCTCCCCTCCCCTACCGCTTCTCGGATCTGCGACAGGGGCACCTGGGCCAGTTCGCCGTCGCGCGAAATAGGCGAGTCGTTGCTGACTTCGAGGGTGTGGCGTGACGAACACGATGCCGCTGCCAGCGGAAGCATTAAGAGCGCTATATATTTCATAGTTGCGTGTATATTGAGTGTCGGTTAGTTTACGGGGATGAAGCGGAGGCGCGAGTAGCGGAGTCCGCCGGGATTCTCCTCGAACCAGCGGCTCAGCAGGCGGCGGTGCTCCTCGACCACGGGCTTGTAGGCCGACTCGATGGCGAGGTTGCGCATCTCCAGGCGGTCGGAGTCCATATCGTAGAGGGCCTCGCGGTTGGCGCCGGCCTCGTAGAGCACATATTTATATCGGGGCGTGCGGAGCATCCACCCCTTGGTGCCGCCGGTCTGCGCGAAATCGGTCTCGGTGACCACGAACTCCTGCTCCGAGGGGGCCGCGGGGTTCTCAACGGCGTAGCGGAAGCTCGCGCCCTTGTTCCAAGAGGGTTTCCCTTGCCCCGCCCAGTCGAGCACCGAGGGCATGAGGTCGATACCGTTGTTGACCAGCGCCTCCGACACCTTTCCGGCATTCTTCTTGTTGCCCGGGGCGCACACGATCAGGGGGATGTTGGCGGTCTCCTCCCAGAGGGCGGTCTTTTGGTTCCACTGGTGGGCGCCCTGGCCGTCGCCATGGTCGGAGGTGAAGATCACCACGGTGTTCTCCCAAAGGTTCTGGCGGTCTATTTCGTCGACAATCTTGCCGATTTCGGCATCGACGTGCTCCACGAGGCGGAAATAATTATTGCGGTAGCGGCGCCAGTCGTCGGGGGTGTAACCCTTGGTGGGGTACAGGCGGTAGCTGAGGCCCCGCTCCCACGAGAGGATGTCGGGGTCGTAGGGCTGCACCAGGTGGTTGGCGGGGAGGTTCGGGCAGTCGGCCACAGAGGCGGGCTCGGGAATCTCGGCCTCGGGGAGGCGCTGCCCGCGGGCGTACTGGCACACGTTGTGGGGGTTGTCGAACGACGCGACGAGGAAGAACGGCTTGTCGCCGCGGTCGCCGCGGAGAAACTCGACTACCGACTCTGCCAGGCCGCGGTCGTCGTGGCCGTGGAGCCGTTCGAAGCCGAAAGCCTTCTCGGCGGGGAGGGCGTTGGTGTTGACGTGCCATTTCCCGGCATACGCTCCGCGGTAGCCCGCCTCCTCCATGAGGTTGCCCAAGGTGCGGTTGCGCAGCGAGTCGGGGAGCGGGGTCTCGTTCTCGATCATGCCGCACTGCGAGGGCATGATGCCGGTGAACATCGCGGCGCGCGAGGGGCCGCTCAGAGGGAGCGCGCAGTAGGCGTTGGCGAAGCGCACGCCGCGGGCCGCCAGGCGGTCCATCGCCGGAGTCTTCAGGTCGGTATTACCGGCACAGCTCATCGCGTTGGCGCTCTGCTGGTCGGTCATTATGTAAATCACGTTGGGTTGTTTCGCCGCCATCGAGATGGGGAGGGCGAGGAGAGCGCCCACGGCGACAGCTTGTTTTTTCACGGCAACAAAGTGTGTTGGTTTGTCTTCGACGCGAAGTTACGGCAAATTTTCGCCCCTCCCTTTTCGGCCTGTAGAGTAATGGGGCGGCGGATGCGAATCCTGTGCAAAACAATGCGTCAATTGTTGAAACACGCGCCGAAGCCTCTGAGAGCTAACGCGGATGTTGAAAACCGTAGCGCAAATGTTGAAACTTGCCGCCGACCATTTTGCCGTTAAATCGGCACCCGCTAATTTAGCGTTCAGAAAACATACCTTACAACTACATCAACTTACCATCGCTCATGAAAAAACTGCTACTTGCAACGGCATTCATCGCCACCTCCGCCCTCTCGGGGCTGGCCGCAGACGCCATCACAAACCTCACCACCGGCACGGGATACTCCGCCCTCAATAAAGCTTGGACAGAAGCCCAGGATGGCGACGTGCTCCAAATCAACAGCGACATCACTTTCAATTCAACACTCAACCCCGACACAAGGAACCTGACCATCAAGGGTGCCGACGGCGTAAAAATTTCCATCGCGCCAAATTCGAAAGGAACCATCCCTGTTGTAATAAATGTCAACAGCACCGGTTCGGCATCGATAGAGAATATCACTTTCGCATTCCCCGACGAGTCTTCCACTACTAATTTCAGCCAACAGACCAACGGAACACTCAACCTCACTAATGTGACGATTGATGGGTTCAAGACAACCGCGGCCAATGGCGGTGTGCGTGTCTACAACTCGCCTGTGGCCACAACTCTCGACAATCTTAGTTTCGTCAACTGCGAATTCCCGGAAAGCGCCCCTTACAACGTGCTGACCGCGGTTAAAGAATCTACTATGACCCTCAAGGGGGCTTGCGATTATACCGTTTGCCTCAACAATCAGGCTTCCTTCATAATTGACGGAGGCATCTCAGATGGCAGCAAAGTAACCATCAGCTTCACAAACCATACCAACGGTTTGCCCGCAGTGAAGGGTACTACGGACTTATCCAAATTCACTCTGGCCAATACCTCCAAGATGCTCGCACCCCAGGGTGAGGACATCAGCACCCTGAACTACGCCAAAATCCTCGTGGTCAACGACACGGAGACCGGCAAGGAGAGTGTCGGAGTAGACGCGCTTGGAGGCAGCAGCGGAGCAGCCAGCAAACTCACCGGCACATCGGGTCAGATAATAATCAACGAGAACATTGACCTCTCAAATGGCATTACAAGCCTCGCCGGGAAAACCGTCACCATCGCCGGTGCCAACCCCGCGGTAACTGTAAATATCGCCGCCCAGTATGCCATAGCCAACGCTGGGGCAGCCGACACCCATATCACCCTTAAAAACCTGATTGTAAACGGCGTGCTTGACAGCTATACCAGCTATCCTGTTCAGGCCACAGTGGCAGGCGCATCAGTCGACATCGAGAATGTGACCTTCCAGAACATCACCCGCAATGAGAACTACCTTATCCGCGCGAACGCCGGCGGTGTATGGAGCCTCGACAACGTTACTTTCAGCAACTGCTCCGTTGCAACCGGCAACCCGCTCGTAAACACCAACAATGATGGATGCTCCATCTCCGGCATCATCAAAGGTATGTCGCTCAGAATCCAAGACGGTTCCACTGTTGACGCCGAAGGGCTGAGCGCCGAGAGCGACCCCATCGCGCTGACTCTCGGGGGCACGGTCTACCACGATTCCCCGGTGATCACCAACTGCGAGGATGAAAGCCTCTTCACGCTGACCAACAAAGGGTGGTCGCTGATGGCCGACAACGGCGGCATCAAAGCGCTTGAGGACAAAGTCGTTACCGGCATCGAGGAAGTAGCCGCCGAAGCCGAGGGCGCGGCCGAATACTTCGATCTCAACGGCATGCGCGTCAACGCCGAGAACCTCACCCCCGGCATCTACGTCAAGCGCCAGGGTGGAAAGGCATCGAAAATCGCCATCCGCTGAAACACACTTTCAACTTTTTACAACACACAATAGGATATAGTCATAGGTAAGAAAGATAGATAGATGCGGTCAAGGGCCGCGGAGCCGCCAAGGCGGCGACCGCGGCCCTTGATTGGCATTATAAACAATGTTTGTAACAAAAATTTGAGTATCTTCGCGCTATCGCCCGACAAACAGTTATTCAACAACCGGATCTACCCCATGAAGAAAGCAATTCTCATTGCCTTGCTGCTTGCGACGCTCACGGTGACCGCCGCCGTGCACACCGAACTTAAATTCAAGCAGATCGGACTGTCGCAAGGCCTGTCGCACGCCACGGTGGCCGCCATCGGCCAGGATGCCGACGGATATATGTGGATCGCCACCCCCGACGGCCTCAACCGCTACGACGGGTACTCCTTCAGAGTTTACCGCCCGGAACCGGGCAATGAATCGTCGCTGGCCGACAATTCGGTGAAGCGCCTGGCTTTCGACGCCGAGGGCGCGATGTGGGTATGCGGCAACCGCACCCTGTCGCGCTACGATGCCTCGGCCGACAATTTCGCCAACTACCCTTTCGACGGCCAAGGTTCGATAACCGACATACTGCCAATAGATTCGGAACGCGTACTGGTGGGCTCTACCGCCGGACTTTACACCTTCAACCCCGCGTCGGGCAAATTCGCAGAGGGCGCTTCGGGCAAAAAAGTAAGCAAGCAGATCGCCTCCCTGAGCCGTCAGGGCGACTTTGTATACATAGCCGCAGGTAAGGAGGGACTCAGCCGCCTCAACCTCGCCGACGGCACCCTCGCCGAAATACCCCTCGAAGGGGGGCCGAGCGTGGCCCAGACCCTCCCCGACGGGAAATCGCTCTTAGTTGCCACCGAGGGGCACGGGCTATTCCGCCTCGACCCCGCCACGGGCCGTACCACCTCCTACCGCGCCGGAGGTCACGAGGGGCTCGGCTCGGACTATGTGCGCTCGCTCGCCCACGACAACCAGGGGCGAGTGTGGATAGGCACCTTCAACGGGCTCGACATCCTCGACGCCGAACGGAAACACTTCACCCACTACGGAGCCGGATCCCGGGAGGCCGACAACCTCTCGCACGCCTCGGTGCGACGCATCTACGCCGACCACCAGGGGGGTATGTGGCTCGGCACCTACTTCGGGGGGCTGAACTATTACCATCCGCTTAAAAACCAGTTTCATACGCTGCGGCACTCGCCTTTGCGCCCCTCGCTCAACGACAATGTGATAGGCGCGATGACCGAGGATGCCGACCGCAACCTGTGGATCGCCACCAACAACGGCGGCCTGAACCTCTACAACCCCACCAACGACAGCTACCGGCACTTCACCAAGGCCGACGGCCTCGGCTCCAACGACGTGAAGGCCATCTACATCGACGACAAAGCCGGAAAAATCTACATTGGCTCGCACCTCGGCGGGCTCAACATCCTCGACAAGCGCTCGGGGCGGATCTCCACCCCTCCCAACCTCCCGTCGAACATCTACGCCATAGCCCCGGCGCTCCGCGACGGCCACCTGTGGTTCGCGACCATCGACCGGCTCGTGCTCTACAATATGGAGCGCGGCACCACGGCGAGCGTCCCCACCAACGGCCTCAAACGGATGACCGACCTCTACCGCGACAGCCGCGGGCTCCTGTGGGTGTCGGGCGAGGACGGCGTGACGGCCTTCTCCGAGGACGCCGACGCGCGCCTGGAACCCGCCACCTCCGTGCCAGCCGAAATCAACAACTACCGCCGAGGTGTCAACAACGTGTACCTCAGCCGCGACGGGCGCAACTACTACATTTCGACCAACGACGGCCTTATCCGCTATGACTCGGCCAACGACTCAGTGAGCCGCTTCACCACCGCGCAAGGTATGCCCAACAACATTGTGTACGGCGTGCTGGAGGATGCCAACGGCAACCTATGGTGCAGCACCAACCGCGGCCTGGCGTTCCTGAACCCCGCGACCGGCGCCATACGCGCCTACTCCGAGCGCGACGGCCTGCAGAGCAACCAGTTCAACCGCAAGAGCTTCCTGCGGAGCTCGGCGGGCTACCTCTACTTCGGCGGCATCAACGGGCTCACCTACTTCAACCCGACGGTGCTCGAATCGAACCCCTACGCCCCCGCCCCGGTAATCACCGGGCTGCGCCTGTTCAACAATCCCGTGGTGCCGGGCGACGAGTCGGGCCTGCTCGAACGCTCGGTGGCCGAAACCGAAAAGGTTACTTTCGGGGCCGACCAGACAGTGTTCACCATCGACTTCACGGTGTGCAACTACGTCGCCGGGAACCATAACACCTTCTCCTACAAACTCGAAGGGCTCGAAGACCAGTGGACCACCATCGACGGTCCCGGCTCCGTGACCTACTCCAACCTCCCGGCGGGCAATTACCGATTCCTCCTCAAAGCCGCCAACAACGACGGCGTATGGTGCGAGGAGACCACCGGGCTCGACATCACGATACTCCCCAAGTGGTACGACCGCTGGTGGGCCCGCACGCTCCTGGCACTTATGATAATAGGGGGGATAGCGTTGATCATGGCCTACTTCTACCGCCGTAAGGCCCGCCGCGAACGCGAGCGCCTGGCCGCGCTCGACAGCGAGCGCCAGCGCGAGCTCAACGAGATGAAGGTGCGCTTCTTCATCAATATGTCGCACGAGCTGCGCACCCCCCTGACACTCATTCTGCTTCCGATCCAGGAGCTGCTCCAGCGCGCCACCGACCGCAAAACCGCCCAGAAGCTCTCCATAGTGAAGAACAACGCCGAGCGGATACTCCGCATCGTGAACCAACTGCTCGACTACCGCCGGGCCGAGATGGGTATGTTCAAGCTGAAGGCCGAGCCGGTGCTGGCCAACGACCTGCTGCGCAAGATTTTCGCCAACTACGAGTATCAGGCCACCCGCCGGGGAATCGACTACACGTTTGACTCCACGATGCCCGACACCCCGGTGCTCTGCGACCCGCAGTATATCGACCTCATCTGCAACAACCTGATTTCAAACGCATTCAAATACACCCCCAAAGGGCAGTCGATCAACGTCGCACTCGCAAAGGGTGGCACACCCGACAAACCGACGATGCGACTGACGGTGAAGGACACCGGGTGCGGCATCCCCGCCGAGAAGCTCCCGGAAATCTTCACCCGATTCTACAAGGTTTACGACCGCGCCGGAGGCAGCGGCATAGGGCTCTCGCTGGTGAAGCGCCTGGTGGAGCTGCACCACGGCACTATCAACGTGGAGAGCGAGTTAGGCGTCGGGACGACTTTCACCGTGGAGCTCCCCGTGGGTCCCTCGGAATACTCCGCCGACGAACGCGCCTCGGAAAGCTCCGCCGCGCCAACCACCGCGCTCCCCGCGCCGCTCGACATACCCGATATGACCGAGCTCCCCGACGAAACCGACAGCGCAGAGGCCCCGGCCGACGCTCCCGGCTCCGACTCCGACAAGGAGCGCGAGACGGTGCTCGTGGTCGACGACAACCCCGACATCCTCAAATATATATGCGAGAGCCTGGCCGAAACCTACAACGTGGTGCCCGCCGCCGACGGCGCAAAAGCCATACAGATACTCTCAGGGCAGAAAGTCGACCTGATAATCACCGACATAATGATGCCCGACATCGACGGGGTGCAGCTCTGCCGCACGGTGAAGCGCAACCTGCGCACGTCGCACATCCCGGTGATCATGCTATCGGCCAAAAACGACGTGGCCGACCAGCTCGGGGGCTTCCGCGTGGGCGCCGACGACTATATCGCGAAACCGTTCTCAATGGAGGTGCTCGCCTCGAAAATACGTAACCAGCTCCGCACCCGCCGCCAGGCCATACGACACTTCTCCGACTCGGCCGACATCAAGCCGGAAACCTCGGCCCTCAACCCCCTCGACGAGGAATTCCTCAAGAAGGCTATGGCCACGATGGAGAAGCACCTCGACGATTCGGAATTCTCGACCGACGCCTTCGCCTCGGAAATGTGCATGAGCCGCTCCAACCTACACCTGAAGATGAAGGCGCTCACCGGGGAGTCGACCAACGAGTTCATACGCCGCTTCCGCCTCCGCAAGGCCATGGAGCTGCTGAAAACCGGGCGCTACAACATATCGCAGGTGAGCGCGATGGTGGGCTACGGAACCCCCTCCTATTTCGCCACCTCCTTCAAGAAGTTCTACGGCGAGCTCCCGTCGGCTTTCCTCAAAAACGACTGACGCTTAACCGCTAAACGACACGCCGCGACACACCATTGCACAATTTTGGCCTCTTTTTGGCCAAAATTGCAATGGCTCTCGCCCCGCCCGTCAATCGCCGCGACAATTCAGCACGCCCGCGGGGCGCTATGGCTGTAACTTCGCGGTGTAACATTCCTGAATAAGCAATACCAAGATAACATGAAAAAACTCCTCCCGATCGCCGCCGCTCTCTTCGCGGTTTCGCTCCCCTCCTTCGCCGCCGACTGGACCGCCGCCCCCGCGGCCGCGGCTGCCGACCAGCTCGCCTTCCAGGCCGACGAAATCAAGGAACCGGGCAAATTTCCCCGCGCCCTCTTCACCGACTACTCAATACCCCTGGTGTCGTACCACCTCGAACGCGAACCCAAGGATTTCTATCCCCAGATCGAACTCCGCAACCACCCCGACCTCTCGAACTTCATGACCGTGCGCTACGGCGACTACTCCGACTGGACCTCGGGCTTCTTCCCCGGCTCGCTCTGGCTCGCCTACGAGCTCACCGGCCGCGAGGACATCAAGGAACGCGCCGCCAAGTTCACCAACCAGCTCCTCCCCGTGTCGCATATGACCACCACCCACGACCTGGGATTCATGGTCAACTGCTCCTACGGCAACGCCCTGCGCCTGGCCCCCAATGACTCGATCAAGGAGGTGATCGTGCGCACCGCCGACAACCTCATCTCGCGCTTTGACCCCAAAGTGGGCTGCATACGCTCCTGGGACTTCGGCCCCTGGAACTACCCGGTGATCATCGACAATATGATGAACCTCCAGCTCCTGTTCAACGCCTCGCGCCTGACGGGCGACAGCAAGTACCGCGACATCGCGCTGACCCACGCCGACAAAACCCTCAAATGCCACTTCCGCCCCGACTTCACCTGCTACCACGTCGTGAGCTACACCCCCGACGGCGGCATCGAGAGCCGCGGCACCTTCCAGGGCAAGAGCGACGACTCCGCTTGGTCGCGCGGCCAGGCCTGGGCCCTCTACGGCTACACCGAATGCTACCGCGAAAGCTCTAAAAAGGAGTATCTCGACCAGGCCCGCGCCATCGCCGCCATGATCATGAAGCGCAACGTAACCAAGGACCTCGTGCCCTACTGGGACTTTGACGCCCGCGACGCAGCCGACTCTCCCCGCGACGCGTCGGCCGGCGCGCTCTACGCCTCGGCCCTGATCGAGCTGAGCACCCTGGTGCCCGCCAAGGAGGGTAAGAAATACCTGGGCTATGCCGAGAAGATTCTGAAATCGCTCGCCACCCCGGCCTACACCGCCAAGCTCGGCGATAACGGCGGCTTCGTGCTGATGCACTCCACCGGCTCGCTCCCCCACGGCTCGGAAATCGACACCCCCCTGAGCTACGCCGACTACTACTACCTCGAAGCGCTGCTCCGCCTGCGCCGAGTGAACGCCGGACTCCCCGCCGCCGACTGGGCCTCGATCGGCTGACCGACACCTCCCGCCCAACTTAGAGGGTGTTTCAAAAGAATTGTTAAATTCCCGGCGGCGTGTCTTTGAGATAAATATCTGGTTTTGAAGAAGGAGCGATGCGGGCATCGTGACTGATGAAAAACCGATATTTAGCCAAAGAGACGCCGAGGCAATGGTAATTTTATTAAACACCCTCCGACAGCACAAAAAAATAATACCTTAGTGCGAAAATCTTGGGAGCCTTTCGCCCTTCAGCTCAGTCACATAGCTCGCTATGCTCCTTCGCTTCAGGACAAAATCCTCCTCAAGCTTTTCGACCGGGAATTAACAATTATTTTGAAACACCCTCTTAATACCCGCTCCCCGAAACTCCTTTTGCCGGACTTTCGGGGAGCGGCCGCTTTAGCGCTCGTTTATAATGCTCGGGCGCGACCTTTTGACATCGGATTTGTTATATCAGTAAACGACGTTTCAAATCAGAGGGACTTATGAGCGGCAAGCGACCATACACTTTCGACCGGGTGGTGAGGATTCTCGCCGGATGCGCCATGGCAGCCGGGGCCGTATGGCTTATCAACGTGCTGGCCAACGTGCTGCTGCCGTTCTGCCTGGCGTGCCTCATAGCCTATCTCCTTGAGCCGCTGGTGCGCATCGTCGGCAAAGTGCTACATATCAAGGGGAGGTTCATACCGATAGTGGTCACGCTGGCGCTCGTCACCGGGGCGCTCGTCGGCATCGGCTACCTCGTGGTTCCCTCGGCCATAAGCGAGCTCAAGCAGCTCGAAGCGATGGTCAAAGCCGACCACGGAGGCGAAAGCGGGCTGGCGTTCCTCCCCGACGACGTGATACACACCGTGACCGACTACGTCGCCTCGCTCAACCTGTCGCAAATGCTCGAAGGGAGCCACTGGGGCGCGATACTATCGACCGGGGGCTCGTTTCTCTCAGCCGTAGTGAGCTTTCTACTGCACACCCTGGAATGGTTGCTGACTTTTATATATGTGGTGTTCATTCTCCTCGACTACGAGCACCTTATGAAGGGGTTCCGCCTGCTGGTGCCCCCGAAATACCGCCCGATGGCCTACCAGATCGGCGACGACATAAAGGACAGCATGAACCGCTACTTCCGCGGCCAGGCCCTGATAGCGCTCTGCGCGGCGGTGTTCTACAGCGTGGGGTTCTCGATAGTGGGCATACCAATGGCCGTGGTGCTCGGCATACTCGTCGGGGTTCTGTACCTGATACCCTACTTCCAGTACGTCACGCTGATACCCGTCGCCATAGTCTGCTTCATAGTGTCGATGGCGGGGGAGGCGAGTTTCTGGCCCGAGCTTGGCAAATGCCTGCTGGTCTACCTGGTGAGCCAATGCGTGTGCGACTACATCCTCACCCCGAAGATTATGGGGAAGACCATGGGGCTCAACCCGGCGATAATACTGCTGTCGCTCTCGGTGTGGGGCACGCTGTTGGGCCTGATAGGCATGATCATAGCCCT